>NZ_JANFNY010000131.1 GCF_024437745.1 Roseomonas sp. GC11
GGGGAATGGGTCATCCTGCCCTCCGAGCCGCTGGGCCCTGGCGCGCATGAGCTTTCGCTGGAGGCCCAGCAGGGCGGACCATGGCGCCACCCAGCCCCTCCACCCAGGCTTCCAGCGCGGCGGCCAGGGCGGGGCGCAGCGCGGCCTGGGCGGCCCAGCCTTCCAGCAGGGCGCGGTCCAGCTCCGCCACCCGGCTGCCGACATGGCCGGCCGCCAGCAGCCCCACCCCTTCCGCCGCCGCCTCGGGCGCCAGCAGCAGCGCGCCGGCGGGCAGGCTGCACAGGTGCTGGCGCGCCCCGGCCACGCGGCTTTCCTCCAGCGGCACCAGGAACAGCTCCACCATGCCCTCCAGCACCAGCAGGGTGCGGCCCGGCTCGGCCAGCAGCAGCGGCGTATTGCCGGCGATGGCGCGCACCGTGCCGCCCGCCCGCGCGGCGGCCAGCAGGGGCGCGAGCAGCGCGGCCGGGAGGGGACCAGAGGGAGAGCCAGGGGGGGCGGAGGTGCTCATGCCTCGATCAGCCGGCGATAGGCGCCCTCGGTGGCCATCAGCGCCTCATGCGTGCCGCGTTCCAGCACCTGGCCGCGATGCATGACGATGATCTCGTCGCAGTCGCGCACCGTGCTCAGGCGGTGGGCGATGATCAGGCAGGCGCAGCCGCGCCGGCGCAGATGGTCCATCACCTGCTTCTCGGCGATCGGGTCCAGCGCGCTCGTCGCCTCGTCCAGCACCAGCAGGCTCGGCGCGTTGACCAGGGCGCGGGCGATCTCCAGCCGCTGCCGCTGGCCGCCGGAGAAGTTGCGCCCCCCCTCCTCCACCCGCCCGTCATAGCCGCCGGGGCGGGCGACGATGTCGTCATGGATGGCGGCATCGCGCGCCGCGGCGATGATGGCGGCCTCCGGCAGGGTCTCGTCCCACAGGGTGATGTTGTCGCGCACGCTGCCCTCGAAGAGCACGATCTCCTGGTCCACCACGGCGAGGGAGTCCCGCAGCAGGCCGCGCGGCAGGGTGGCGAGCGGCTGGCCATCCAGCCGCACCTCGCCGGACCAGGGCGGATAGAGCCCGGCCACCAGCCGCCCCACGGTGGATTTGCCGCTGCCCGAGGCCCCCACCAGCGCCACCCGCGCGCCCGGCACCAGCTCCAGGTCGAAACCCTCGATCAGTGGCGGCTCCAGCGGGCTGTAGCCGAAGCTGACACCGCGCAGGCTGAGCGCGCCGGACAGACGCTGCCCCCGCCCGGCCGGAAGGAAGGGCAGGGCAGGGGCCTGATCCGGGGAAGGGGCAGGGGAAGGGGCAGGAGAAGGAGAAGGGGAAAGGGCGGGCGCCTCCTCCTCCGGCGTGAATTCCGGGGCCTCGGGGTGGTCCAGCACGTCGTCAAGCTGGTCCAGCACGCCGCGCGCCGCCTGCAGCTGCGCCGCGGCCAGCATCAGCGCGCGCAGCGGCGGCGCCATCGCGGCCTGCAGCATCTGGAAGGCCACCAGCGTGCCCAGCGTGATCTCGCCCCGCATCACCAGCCCGCCGCCCAGCACCAGCACCGCCACCAGCCCGGCCTGGGACAGGGCCTCCGGCAGGGTGGCGAAACCGCCGGAAAGCCGCCCCGTCTCCTGCTGCTGCCCGGCCACCAGCGCGTGCTGCCCGGCCCAGGCCGCGAAGAAGGGGCCCTCCGTGCCGCTGGCCTTCAGGGATTCGATCATCTGCAGGCCGAGCATCGTCTTGCCGGCGAGCTTCACCTGCTCGATCGCCGCCTTCTGCTCGCGCTCCTCGATGCGGCGGCGGGCGAGCAGGAACAGCACCAGATTGCCCGCCGCCAGCAGCGCCGCCACCCCCGCCAGCAGCGGGCTGTAGAGCAGCATCATGCCGAGGAGGGAGAGCAGGAAGATCCCCTCCACCAGCAGCACCGCCGGCTGCTGCGCGGCATGCTGGCCGAGCGCCTGGGCCAGCTCCACCCGCTGCCCGATGCTGCCGGCATAGCGCTGGGTGAAGAAGGGGATGGGCAGGCGCAGCATCCGCCAGACGAAGCGCGCGGCGGCGCGCAGCGTGACGCGCGTGGCCAGGCGCTGCACCACCAGCCCCTTGAGCCAGGACAGCGCCCCCTGCCCCAGCGCCGCCGCCACCAGCACCGCCACCAGCCAGCCCAGCCAGTGCGCCTGCCCCTCCACCAGGTAGCGGTCGATCAGGAGGCGGCTGAGCCCCGGCAGCAGCACGGCCAGCAGCGCCAGCCCCAGCCCGGCGAACAGGGCATAGGCCAGCGCCTCCCGCCCCCCGGCCAGCCAGCCGAGCAGCCGCCCCGCCACGCGGGGCGGCGTGCCGCCGGGGGCGAAGGCCGCGGTGGGGATGAAGGTGAGGACGATGCCGGAATAGATCGCGTCCAGCTCCGCCTCCGTCATCACGCGGCGGCCGGCGGCGGGGTCGTTCAGCCAGACCCTGCCGCGCGCGAAACCCTCCAGCACCACGAAATGCCCGAGGTTGACGAAGAGGATGGCGGGCTTGGGCAGCGCCTTCAGCGCCGCCGGCTCGTGCCGGAAGCCGCGCGCCTCCAGCCCGTAGCGCCGCGCCGCGCGCAGGATATTGCCCGCCTTGCTGCCATCGCGCGAGACGCCGCAGGCCAGCCGAAGCTCGGCCAGCGGCACCCAGCGCCCATGCGCGGCCAGCACCATGCCGAGGCAGGCGGCGCCGCATTCCACCGCCTCCATCTGGAGCAGGGTGGGCGTGCGGCGGCGCGCCGGGCCGGGCCTGGCCGGCGGAGGGCTGGCCGGCGAAGGGCTGGGCGGCGAAGGGCTGGGCGGCGTGGGAGAGGCCGCCGCCGGGCCGCCAGAGGGAGAGCCAGAGGGAGAGCCAGAGAGAGGGCCAGCGGGAGAGCCAGCGGTAGAAACAGAGGAACCGCCAGGGGGGCGGCCGGAGGAATCGGGCGCCATCTCAGAACCAGGCGCGCGGCAGCACCGCCTCCAGCGCCGGCAGCAGCAGGGCGAGCAGCGGGATCTCGTCCACCACGATGCGCCCCTCCGCCAGCGTGCCCTCGCCGATCGCCAGCGCCAGGCCATGCCCGCCAGACCAGCGGAACCCCCCCGGCGCCGCCGGGTCCCGCGCCAGCCGCACCGTGGCCTGCACCGGCGGGCCGGATTGCGTCAGCTGCTCCACCAGGGCGGTGTTCTTCAGCGTGCGCTGGATGCCCTCCCGCGTCGCCGGAATCGCCGAGACGGCAACCACCTCCCCCTCGATGAAGCCATCCCGCTGCACCCGCGCGGTGGAGGGAATGAGCTGCACCGCCATGCCCGGCCGCACCCGCTTGCCCTCCGCCGGCGGGATATAGAGCAGGGCCACCAGCTCCTCCCCTGCCATGCCGGCACCCTCCCCGGCCAGGAAACGCAGCACCGGGGCACCCGCCTCCACCATCTCGCCGGGATTGGCCACTTGCTCCACCAGCACCCCCGCGGCCGGGGCGAGCACCGTGCCCCGCCGGGCGATCTCCGCCTCCGCCCAGGCGATCTCCCGCGCCACGGCGGCACGCCGCAGGCCGAGATCGAGCAATTCCCGCTCCGCCCGGATGCGCTCCGCCTCCGCCTCGGCGCCCAGCTGCACCAGGCTGTTCTCCGCCTCGCTGCGCTGGCTGCGCACCTCCTGCCACTGCTGCTGCGCCGCCAGCAGGCGGTCCCGCGTGGCAAGGCCGCGGCCGAACAGGCCGTGCTGGATCTGCGCCGCCTCGCCCAGCGTCGCCTCCAGCGCCGCCAGGGCGGTGATGCGCCCGCGCAGCGCCTCGCGCCGGGCCGCCTCCAGCCGCGCCCGCGCCGCCGCCTCGCCCGCCAGGAATTGCCGCACGCGCGATTCCTGCTCCGCCAGCGTGGCGGCCTCGGTGCGGCGGCGGGAGAGGTCGGCGGCGAGTTCCGGCTGGTCCAGCTCAGCCACCGGCTGGCCCGCCCGCACCGCCTCCCCCGGCCGCGCCAGCAGCCGCAGCAGCCGCCCCGGCGCCGGCGCCACCACATCCCCCACACCGCCCGCGCTCAACAGCACGCCCCGCGCCGTGGCCTTCACCGTGGCGGTGGAAACGGCGCCCCAGGCCAGCCCGGCCACCAGCAGCCCGCCCAGCAGCAGCAGCGCCGGCCAGGCCAGCGGCGGCACGACGCGCAGGCTGCGGTCCAGCTGCTCCGGCCCCGGCGGGCGCAGCAGCGGCGCGCGGAACAGCGGCGGCGGCGCGGGGGCCGTCATGCCCGCCCCCTCATGCCCACCCCGTCATGCGCGCGCGGTCACGGCAGGGCATCCTGGCGGCCAAGGCAGAGCCAGATCAGATGCAGCTCATTCCCCTGGCCCGCCGCGATGCCATCCAGCATCGCATCCGACAATTCCCCGCGTGCCATCTCCTCCCGCAGGCGCCGCACATGGCTGCGGATCTCCGCCGCGCTGGTCGCGATGCCATGCCGCGCGCCGATACGCTCCAGCAGCTCGGCGGCGGCATCGATGTCCGGCGCCCCGGCCAGGCCGGACGCCGCCTCCGGATGCCGGGCGAAGAGAGTGCGGAAGCGCTCCATCACGTCATCGGGCTTCATGTCGGGGGTCCAGGCAGGCGGGGGGAGGGGAGAAAGGGAAGGAAAAGGGAAAAAAGAGAAAGAAGAAAGCGGGGCAGTTTAACCGAGGAAGGCAGGGACCGCCCCCAGGGAAATGGATCATTTTCTGTGCGATGCGTCGCGAGGCAGGAGAGCAGGAAGAAATGTTCTTTTTTGGAAAAAAGAACCAAAAAACTTTTTTCAGGAGGCGTGGGACAGGGTGCGGCGCACCGCATCGCACCAGCCGGCATAGGCCGCCTCACGCTCGGCCCCGGGCTGCGCCGGGGTGAAGCGGCGGTCCAGCGCCCAGGCGGCGGCGAAACCCTCAGGCTCCGGGCAGAGGCCGGATTGCAGCCCGGCGAGATAGGCCGCGCCCAGCGCCGTCGTCTCCGCCACCACGGGCCGGTCCACCGGGCAGGCCAGCGCATCCGCCAAAGCCTGCATCGTCCAGTCCGAGGCCGCCATGCCGCCATCCACCCGCAGCACCTCGATGGCGGCGGCCTCGCCCAGGTCGCGCCGCATCGCCTCCAGCAGGTCGCGCGTCTGGAACGCCACGCTCTCCAGCGCGGCACGGGCGAAATCGGCCGGGCCGGAATCCCGCGTCAGGCCAAAAATGGCGCCGCGCGCCTCGGCATCCCAGTGCGGCACGCCCAACCCGACAAAGGCCGGCACCAGATAGAGGCGCTTCGCCGGGTCCGAGCGCGCCGCCAGGGTGGAACTCTCGGCGGCGGCGCGGATCAGGCCCAGCCCGTCGCGCAGCCATTGCACCGCCGCCCCGGCGATGAAAATGGCCCCCTCCAGCGCATAGCTGCGCTGGCCACGCCACTGCCACGCGATGGTGCTGAGCAGCCTGTTGCGCGAGCGCACCGGCCGTGTGCCGGTGTTCATCAGCGCGAAGGCGCCGGTGCCATAGGTGGCCTTCACCATGCCGGGGCGGAAACAGGCCTGCCCGATGCTCGCCGCCTGCTGGTCCCCGGCCATGCCGCGGATGGGGATGGCGGCACCAAGCAGGCCCGGCTCCGTATGGCCGAACTCCGCGGCGCAGTCGCGCACCTCCGGCAGCAGCGCGGCGGGAATGCCGAACAGCGCCAGAAGCTCCGGGTCCCATCGCCCGGCCTCGATGTCAAAGAGCAGGGTGCGCGCGGCATTGGTGGCATCCGTCGCATGGACGCGCCCGCCCGTCAGGCGCCACAGCAGGAAGCAATCCACCGTGCCGAAGGCCAGGTCTCCGCGCGCCGCCGCCGCCCGCGCGCCGGGAATCTCCTCCAGCAGCCAGGACAGCTTGGTGGCGGAGAAATAGGGGTCGATCAGCAGGCCGGTGCTGCGCTCCACAGCGGCACCATGCCCCGCCTGCCGCAGGGCGGCGCAGCGCGCGGCGGTGCGCCGGTCCTGCCAGACAATGGCGCGGTGCAGCGGCCGGCCCGTGGCGCGCTCCCACAGCAGCACCGTCTCCCGCTGGTTGGCGATGCCGATCGCCGCCACCTCGCCCGCCGCCACGCCGGCCTTGGCCATGGCCTGCCGCAGCGTGGCCAGGCTGCTCTGCCAGATCTCTTCCGGGTCGTGCTCCACCCAGCCAGGGGCGGGGTAATGCTGGCCGATCTCCTGCTGCGCCATGGCCAGAGGCGCCAGCCCCGGTGCGCGGAACAGCATGGCGCGGGTGGAGGTCGTGCCCTGGTCCAGGGCCAGAAGAATGCCGGACATGATGCTGCCTCCCCCGCGATGCCGTTTCCCCCACCCATGCCACCGAATGCGGCGCCTGTCAGGAGGAGGCGAAGCGCCCCGCCCCTGCCTTCAGCCGGCGCCCCCAGATGGGTTTCCAAAGGCCTCAGGCCTTTGGTGGGGAGAGTCTGAGAGGGGCGAAGCCCCTCTCAGGAGCGCGCTGTATTTTCAACAGCCTCCGAGGCCGGGGCGACCGTTTCCTCCGCCTCCGCCAGGGCGGCGCCCAGGCGTTCGGCGGCTTCCCGCCAGTCGGCGCTGGCGGCGGCGTCGAAGCCGGCCTCCGCCCCGGCCGCCACCATGACATCCGGCAGCCGCGCCATCAGCGCCACGACCAGGGCCTGGTCCTGCTCCGCGCTCAGCCCCGCGTGATAGGCGCGCAGATTGGCGGCCGAGAGCCGGATGAAGGGGCCGAAGCGGTCGAAGCCCGTCTCCTGCCACGTCTCGAAGGCTGGTGGCCAGCCCTGGCTCTGGCGGAACTCGATGCTGTCCTGCTTCGCCGTGCGGCCGAGCTTCAGCCGCACCATGGGCCAGTGCCGCGCGCCATCGCGCAGGTTCAGCACCGTCACGTCCAGGTGGCGGTAATCGCCCGTGCCGGCATAGTGCTGGTTGAGCAGGACCTTCTCTTCCTCCTCGGCCGGGGTGGCCTCGGCTTCGGGCACCGCCTCGCCGGTGGAGGCCAGGGCGGCGAAGGCGCGCGCCGCCTCCAGCCAGGCCGCCATTTCGGCCGGCAGCAGACCGGCGGCGCGTGCCGCATTGGCCGTGGCCCCGGGCAGCAGCCGCAGCAGCGTGCGCATCAGCAGCGTGTCGCGCGGCTCCGCCCCCTCCCGCTCCAGCCAGCCGGGCATCTCCGGCAGGCCCAGGCGCAGATAGGGGCCGAACTTGTCCTCCCCCGTGCCCTGCCAGCGGGTGAAGGCCTCCGGGTGGTCCTTCGCCTGGCGGAACTCCAGCCGCGGTTTCTCGCCCGAGAGGGAGAGCTTGAAGCGCACCCCCGGCCAGCGCGCCTCCCCCACGCCGAGGCTCAGCACCGTCATGTCGAGATGGCGGTAGCCGCCCGGCTTGGCCGGCGGGAAATACTGGTTGAGCATCACCGCCTCCAGCGTCGCCACGGCCTGCAGCGTGGCATCGGCGCGCGGCGGGGCGGCGGCGGGGGAGGCGGGCGCCGGGGTGGTAGGGGCGGGCAGCGGCGGGGCGGGCAGGGCCAGCGGCGCGTCCAGCGCCACGCGGGTGCCGAGCTGCGCCACATTCTCCGCCGCCTGGAGCGCGAGGCGGGTGATCTCCACCGCGCTCTCCGCCGGGGGCGGCGCGCCATCGGGCCCGGCCAGCGCCACCAGCAGCTGGCCGCGCAGCCCGAGGGCCAGTGGCAGCGCCAGCGCCAGTTCCAGCGTGCCATCCGGCTCGAAGCCGCGCCAGCCGCTCCAATGCGCGCCATCCCCGGCGGGGATCAGCCCCTCGGCCTCCGTCACCTCCTGGTCCAGCGGCAGCACCCAGGCGGCGAGGCGCAGCCCGGCGGCCTCGCCCTGGCGCACCACGGCGCCCAGCCGCAGCAGGTCCAGCCCGGCATTGAACAGATAGGGCAGGTGCAGCAGCGCGGCGGGCGGCGCGCCGGGGGCGGGGGCCTCGGCGCGCAGCAGGGCGCGCGGCGGCTCCTGCCCCAGCCCGATCAGGCTGACCGCCCCGGCCAGCGCGCGGGCCGGCGCCCAGCCGGCATCCGGCAGGGCATAGGGGACGCCCTCTTCCGGTAGGGAGAGGCCCGCCTCCTCCCAGCGCCAGTGCGGCGGGGCGAGGAAGCGGCTGCCCGGCTCGGCCGTCCACAGGCGCAGCGCCAGGGCGCGGTCGGCGGGGGGCGGGGTGGCGCTGCCCTCGGCCGTGGCGGCGCTCGCCCCGTCCGTCCAGGCGGCATCGAGCGAGAGGGCGAAGCAGCCCTCCGGCACCGCATCCGCCCGCGCCGAGAGAATGGCCGTCTCCCCCAGCACGCCGAGCGGCGCGGGCAGGTCGAGCACCAGCCAGCCCGGCGCCAGCCCGGCCAGCGGCACCGCCCAGGCGCCGCGCAGCCGGCCGCTCTCCGCCCCCTCCAGCCGCAGGCGCAGCAGGGCGCCGGCCGGGGCCGTGCC
>NZ_JANFNY010000132.1 GCF_024437745.1 Roseomonas sp. GC11
AAGCCCAACCACCAGCCAATCACCATCCGTTCGCCGTTCAGCAGCGCCAACCGGCGGCGTGGAGGGGCTTATATGGGCACCACGGTAAACCGTCAAACCCCTTTTTCGCCTTTCCGCATCCGGCACGATCGCCCACCCGGCCAACCCGCCACCCGCCAGGGGCTCCGGCACGGCGCCAGAGCCCCCTCCCCCGCCTCAGCTGTCGGCGCGGATATCGTTGTCGCGGATCACCCGGCCCCACTTGGTGATCTCCGCCTGCAGGAAGCGCGCGCAGGCCTCCGGCGTGCTCGCCGTCACATCCGCCCCCTGCTCCTCGATCTTCTGCCGCACCACCGGGTCCGCCAGCGCCTTCACCAGCGCCGCGTGCATCCGGTCCAGGATCGGCTGCGGCGTCCCCGCCCGGCCCAGCATCGCCCACCAGGTCGGCGCCTCGAAATTGCCCACCCCCTGCTGCGCGAAGCTGCGCACCCCGGGCACGTGCCGGCTCTCCTCCCGCGTCGTCACCCCGAGCGGCCGCAGCGTGCCGGATTTGATGTGCTGGCTGATGATCACCACATTCGACATGAACAGCGGCACATGCCCCGCCACAGCGTCCTGCACCGCCGGGCCGCCCCCGCGATACGGCACATGCACCAGCTTGAAGCCACCCTCCTGCTGCAGCAGCGTCGTCGCCACATGGGCGAGGCCACCCACGCCGCTGGTCGCGAAATTCAGCGTGTCCGGGGCCTTCTTCGCCGCCTCCACCACATCGCGATAGCTGCGGTAGGGCGTGCTCTGGTGCGCCACCAGCGCCAGCGGCCCCGTCGCCACCAGGCAGACCGGCGTGAAGGCCTCCATGGTGCGGAAAGGCAGCCGCATCACGCTCTCATTGGTGGCCTGGGTGTCATAGGCCAGCATCCAGGTATAGCCATCCGGCTCCGCCCGCGCCGCCTCCCCCGCGCCGATCGCGCCCGAGGCCCCGCCCCGGTTCTCGATCACCACCGGCTTGCCCAGGATCTCCTGCAGCTTCGGCTGGAAAATGCGCGCCACCGTGTCCGTGCTGCCACCCGGAGGCCAGGGCACGATCAGGCGCAGCGGCCGCTCCGGCCAGGCACCCTGCGCCCGCGACAGCCCCGGCAGGGCCAGCGCACCACCCACGGCCGTACCCGCGGCCAACAGCCCGCGGCGACGAATGATCATCGGTTCCATCCTCCCTTGGCCTTCCCGCTCTTGGTCCCGGTCCGGGCGCGGTGAAGGCAGGCAGGGAGCGCCTTTCCTGTCCCTACCTTAATGGAAAGGTAAGCATTCCCGCGCCGCTTTCAGCAAGCACGGTTTGGCAGCCCACCGGGCTCATGCCGGAAACTGTCGATGATGTGCCGCCCCAGCGCCACCGCCGCCGGCGTCTCCGCCCGCTGCGCCAGCGCGATCTCGAACTCCGGCAGGGGCGGCAGGCCATCCGCCTCCCCCAGCACCCGCAGCCCGGGCGGCAAGGGCGCCGCCAGCCCCACCGTGATCGCCAGCCCCGCCAGCACCACCGCATGCGTGCCCATCTGCGCGCTGGAACTGTAAGTGACGCGCCAGGGCAGACCCGCCATGTCCAGCGCCTCCGTCGCCGCCCGGCGCCAGGTACAGGTATTGCTCGCCAGGGAAAGGCGCAGCGGCGTCTGCCGGTGCACCGCATGCGCGCTCGGCCCCACCCAGTGCAGCGGGCCACGCCACAGCGGCACCCCCACATCGCCCGCCCGCAGCTCATTGCCGGCGGAATAGATGCTGAGGTCCAGCTCATCCCGCTCCAGCCGCTCCAGCAGCTCGGTGGAAGGGGCGCAGACCACCTCCAGCTCCGCCGCCGGGTGGCTCTCCGCGAAACGCGCCAGGATGTCGGGCAGCCACAGCAGCACATAGTCATCCGGCGAGCCAAGCCGCACCCGCCCCGTCACCTCCGGCATGCGGAAATTGGCCACGATCTCATCATGCATCGCCAGCCAGGGCCGCGCCCGGTCCAGCAGCCACGCCCCCTGCGCCGTCAGCGAGAAACCGCGCGGCCCGCGCACCAGCAGCGGGTGCCCCAGCACCTCCTCCAGCCGCCGCATCTGCATCGAGACGGCCGATTGCGTCCGCCCCACGCGCTGCGCGGCACGGGTCACGCTCGACCCCTCGGCGATCAGCACGAAGGAGCGCAGCAGGTCAGGGTCAAGGCCAGGGGGGAGGCTCAGCATGGCGCTATATCAACACCATTGATGAGCGACGTCAAAACAATTCGTTTTTCTGATTGGGTCGCGCCGGGCATCCTGCACCCGTCCACAAAACCCCGGCTCAGGAAAGGCCCACCGGACATGTCCGCCCAGATCGGCTCCGCCTCCCCGCTCCCCGCTGCCCTGCGTAAGGCGCGCAGCCAGCGCCCGGCCGGCTGGATGGCGACCCTGCGCCATCTGCTGCGGCTGATGGAAACCCGCCAGCATCTTGCCGAACTCGACGACCGCCTGCTGCGCGATATCGGCATGTCCAGGCCCGACGCACAGCATGAGGCGCGCCGCCCGGTATGGGACTACATCCCGCGCGGGTAAGGGCAACGGCCGGATGAAAAGGGAAAAGGGTTCTTTTTTGAAAAAAGAACCAAAAAACTTTTTCAGATGGCGCCCTGAATGGCGGGGGCTTTGAGGGGGCCTTGCCCCCTCCCCCGCCCGGAAAGCTCAGGCGGCCATGCGCAGGGCGGGGCGCGCTTCCAGCAGCGCCGCGGCCCAGCGCGAGCCCTCGGCCAGCAGCGCATCGATCTGCGCCGGCATCAGCGTCTCGACATGCTCGCGCGCCGTCGTCACGCCACGCTGCCAGCCCGCCAGCGCCGCGGGCAGCGGCACGGCGGCCCCCGCCACCTCGACCGCGCGGTGCACGGTGCACAGCACCCGCGCCGCCGCCTCAAGCCGCAGCCGCTCCGCCAGGTCGCCCCGCGCCAGCTCCGCCAGCGCGTCCATCGTCAGCCGCCGGCGGGCAGCCGGCGGCAAGTCCATCTTCTCGATAGCCATGTGGGAATCTCCAATGCAGCCCCCGCTTCTGGCGCCCGCTTCTGGCGCAGGGCGTGGCGGGGTGTGTTCCTGCGACATGGCCATGACAGCGCTCAACGGCAACCGGAATCAACCACATACGCCCCCGCCCGCCGCATGGCCCCATGCGCGGGGCGCGAGGGTGGCGGCACGCCGGCTGCCTGCGCCTGTGTGGGGGGAGCAAACGGTATAAGCGCCGGCTATGCCCGGCCTCCGCGCAAACGCGCCCCACGCCTGACGGTTTCGCACTTCACGAAAGCGCGCCATGCGGGCATTCAACCGCCCCATGTCGAAGCAGAACGCCATGTCGAACCAACGCATCTCCCTCCCCAAGGACCGCATCCGCATCCTGCTGCTGGAAGGCGTGGCGGATTCGGCCGTCTCGCTGCTCAACGCGGCCGGCTACACCAACCTCCAGCGCGAGACGAAGGCGCTGGAGGGCGAGGCGCTGAAGCAGGCCCTCCAGGGTGTCCACCTGCTCGGCATCCGCTCCCGCACGCAGCTCACCCGCGAGGTGCTGGAAGCGGCGGACCGGCTGATCGCCGTGGGCTGCTTCTGCATCGGCACCAATCAGGTCGATCTCGCCACCGCCAAGCAGCTCGGCATCCCCGTCTTCAACGCGCCCTTCTCCAACACCCGCTCCGTGGCCGAGCTGGTGATGGGCGAGATCGTCATGCTGCTCCGCCGCATCCCGGACCGCTCCAAGGCGGCGCATGAGGGCGGCTGGGACAAGTCCGCCACCCACTCGCGCGAGGTGCGCGGCAAGACGCTCGGCATCGTCGGCTATGGCAATATCGGCAGCCAGCTCTCGGTCCTGGCCGAGGCCTTCGGCATGCGGGTGATCTATTTCGACACCATCCCCAAGCTGCCGCACGGCAACGCCGTGGCCGCCGCCAGCCTGCACGACCTGCTGGGCGCCGCCGATGTCGTCAGCCTGCACGTGCCGGAAACGGCGGAGACCGCCGGCATGATCGGCGCCGCCGAGATCGCCGCCATGCGCCCCGGCGCCATCCTCATCAACAATGCCCGCGGCCGGGTGGTGGATCTCGACGCCCTGGCCGATGCGCTGCGCGCCGGCCACCTGCTCGGCGCCGCCGCCGATGTCTTCCCGGATGAGCCGAAGCGCAATGGCGAGCGCTTCGTCACCCCGCTCCAGGGCCTGCCCAACGTGATCCTGACGCCGCATATCGGTGGCAGCACCGAGGAGGCCCAGGACCGCATCGGCGAGGAGACCGCCCGCAAGCTGGCCGACTATTCCGACACCGGCGCCACCCTCGGCGCGGTGAACTTCCCGGAAGTCACCCTCCCCGCCCGCCCCAACGGCACGCGCTACCTGCATGTCCACCGCAACGTGCCTGGCGTGCTGGCGGCGATGAACGAGGTGTTCAGCCGCTTCAGCCTCAACATCGGCGCCCAGTATCTCCAGACGGACCCGGAAATCGGCTACGTCGTGGTGGACGCCGAGAATGTGCAGGACCCGGAAGGCGTCCTCGCCGCGCTCCGCGAAATCCCGGGCACGCTGCGCGCCCGCCTGCTCTATGAGCGCTTCTGAAGAATTTTCTTTCAGTTTGGCGTCCCGCTTCAGGCCCGAGGCGGGACGCCAACTGAAAAAAGTTTTTTGGTTCTTTTTTTCAAAAAAGAACCCTTCCTCCCGACATCTCGCAGCCGTGTTCATGCTGTGCTTCGGCCTTCCGGCCGGGGCCTCTACCAAAGCGGCATGAACTGTTAGAAACATGCGGCCTGTCCGTATCTGAGAGAGGGCCCCCCCGGTGACTCAGCCCAACCCGATCGTCGAAGTCGGCCCTGTCCGGTTCGGCAATGACCTGCCGGTCGCCGTGATCGCCGGCCCCTGCCAGCTGGAGAGCCGCCAGCACGCGCTGGAAATGGCCTCGGCGCTGAAGGAGATCGCCGCGCGGGTGGGCTTCGGCCTGATCTACAAGACCAGCTTCGACAAGGCCAACCGCACCAGCGCCAAGGCGCAGCGCGGCCTCGGCATGGAAAAGTCGCTGCCGATCTTCGCCGAGATCCGTGAGAGCCTGGGCCTGCCGGTGCTGACCGACGTGCACGACGCCCACCAATGCGCCCCGGTGGCCGAGGCGGTGGACATCCTGCAGATCCCCGCCTTCCTCTGCCGCCAGACGGACCTGCTGCTGGCCGCCGCCGCCACCGGCCGCGCCATCAACGTCAAGAAGGGGCAGTTCCTCGCCCCCTGGGACATGGCCAATGTGGTGGACAAGCTGGCGGGCGCCGGCAACCCCAACGTGCTGCTGACCGACCGCGGCACCAGCTTCGGCTACAACACCCTGGTCTCCGACTTCCGCGGCCTGCCGATCATGGCGCGCACCGGCGCGCCGGTGATCTTTGACGCCACCCACTCCGTGCAGCAGCCGGGCGGCCTTGGCGGCTCCTCCGGCGGGCAGCGCGAATTCGTCCCCGTCCTGGCGCGCGCCGCCGTGGCGGTGGGCGTCGCCGGCCTCTTCATCGAGACGCATGAGGACCCGGACAAGGCCCCCTCCGACGGCCCCAACATGGTGCCGCTGCGCCAGTTCGAGGCGCTGCTCGCCGACCTCGTGGCGCTGGACCGGCTGAGCAAGGCCCAGGCGAAGGCCGGGATGGAGGCCGCGCAGGCATGAAGCCCGTCCTCCTCATCCCCTCGCGCCTCGCCGCCTCGCGCCTGCCCAACAAGCCGCTGGCCGACATCCATGGCGAGCCGATGATCGTCGCCGTCTGGCGCCGCGCCATGGAGGCGGACATCGCCCCCGTCTGGGTGGCGACCGACACGCCTTCCATCGCCGATGCCGTGCGCGCCGTCGGCGGCCAGGCGGTGCTGACCGCGCCGGACCACCCCTCCGGCTCCGACCGGGTGTTCGAGGCGGTGAACCGCATCGACCCCGACCACCACTATGACGCCATCCTGAACGTGCAGGGCGACCTGCCGACGGTGACACCGGAGACCATCCGCGCCGCCGCCGTGCCGCTGGCGGATGCGGAGGTGGCGATCGGCACCGCCGTCGCCCGCATCCACCTGCCGGAGGAGCGGCAGGCGAGCAGCGTGGTGAAGCTGGTGGGCACGCCGCTCGGCGAGGGGCGCTTCCGCGCGCTCTACTTCACCCGGGCGGAGGCGCCCTGGGGCGAGGGGCCGCTCTACCACCATATCGGCCTCTATGCCTGGCGCCGCGCGGCGCTGGAGCGCTTCGTCACCCTGCCGCCCTCGCCGCTGGAGCAGCGCGAGAAGCTGGAACAGCTGCGCGCCCTGGAAGCCGGCATGCGCATCGACGCGATGGAGGTGGCGGAGGTGCCGCTCGGCGTCGATACCCCGGCCGACCTGGAGCGCGCCCGGGCCATGCTGATCGGCCGCGTGCCGCACCGGGTCTGAGCCGGGCGCAACCCGCAGACGCAACCCGCGGACGCAACCCGCAGACGCAACTCCGGCCGGGCTCCGCCGTTCTTCCTGCATGGCCGCAAGGCCCCGGCGCCGCATCGGGCGGCGCCGGGTCAGCAGCGAAGGAACAGCCCATGGACAAGGATCGCATCGAAGGCGCCGCCAAGCAGGCCAAGGGCGCGGTGAAGGATGCCGCCGGCGGCCTCGCCGGCAAGCCGGACCTCCAGGCGGAGGGCAAGGCGGACAAGGCGGAAGGCCGTGTCCAATCCGCCCTCGGCAAGGCCAAGGATGCGGCGCGCGACGTCACCGACCGCTGAGGAGGCGGGTGATGAACACGGACCGCCTGGAAGGCGCCGCCCGCACCCTGGCCGGGCAGGCGCAGGAAGGCTTCGGCAGTCTCGCCGGGGATGAGGGCCAGCGCGCCGAGGGCATGGCCCGCCAGGCCGCCGGCCGCGTGCAGGAAGCCTATGGCGAGGCGCGCGACTACGCCCAGCAGGCCGGGGAACGCGTGATCCACGTGGTGGAGCAGCAGCCGCTGGCCGCGCTGCTCAGTGTCGGCGTGCTGGGCTTCGTCATCGGGCTCATCACCGCGCGGCGGTGAGGGAGCGCCTCCCCAGATCTCCCCTTGGGGACCGTGCCTTCCGTTGGCGCCAACGGATGGCGGGGCCCCCGGAGGAAATATGGGGGGACCCTGTCCCCCCATATTTCCTCCGGCGGGGTTTCAGGGGCGGAGCCCCTGATCCTCTCCCTTGAGGGCGTCTTCCGCCGCGCGCAGCCGGGCCTGCCCCTCGTCATCGAGGCGCGGGTAATGCGGGTTGATGGCTTCCAGCGCCTCCACCACCGCCTCCACCACCAGCAGGCGGGTCAGCCATTTGCGGTCCGCCGGGATGACGTACCACGGCGCGTGGGGCGCGGCGGTGGCGCGGATCGCCTCCTCATAGGCGCCCTGATAGGCATCCCAGTGGCGGCGTTCGGCGATGTCGGAGGGGTCGAGCTTCCAGTTCTTCGCCGGTTCCTCGATGCGGTCGAGCAGGCGCCTGCGCTGCTCCTCCCGGCTGACATGCAGGAAGAACTTCACCACCACGATGCCCTGCCGGGTCAGGTAGCGCTCGAAGGCGGCGATATCCTCCAGCCGGTGCTTCCACATCTGCGGCCCCATCACCTCCGGGGGCAGGCGCTGGCGCTCCAGCACGGCGGGGTGGACGCGGGCGATCAGCACCTCCTCATACCAGGAGCGGTTGTGGATGCCGATCTGCCCGCGCCCCGGCAGGCGGGCGATGTGGCGGCGCAGGAAATCCTGGTCCAGCTCCTCCGGCCCCGGCGCCTTGAAGGCATGGACCGCGCAGCCCTGCGGGTTCACCCCGGAAAAGACATGCTTGATGGCGCCATCCTTCCCCGCCGCGTCCATGGCCTGGAAGATGACGAACAGCGCGTGCCGGTCCTGCGCTGAGAGGCGGTCCTGCAACCGCGCCAGATGCTCCACCCCCTCGCGCAGCCAGGCATCGGCATGGGCCTTGTCCAGGCCGGAATCGCCGCGGGTAGAGTAGTCGGCCAGGTGGAAGCCCTTGCCCTGGGTGACGCGGCAGGCCGCGGCCTGGGCTCGGGCGATCTCACGCGACATGGCGGGGCCTCCGCTGGGGTGTCAGGGCCAGAGTATCAGGGCCAGAGTATCAGGGCCGGAGTATCAGGGTGGGGGCCTCACGCTCATGGCGCGGGGGCCGGGGCCGGAGGTGGTGCCTCCCCTGGCGCGGCGGACGGGGGCGCGGCGGGCGGCGGCGCGGCGGACGGCGGCGCCGGGCGGTTTTCCGCCGGGGGCGGCGGCGCGGGCACGGGCATGGGC
>NZ_JANFNY010000133.1 GCF_024437745.1 Roseomonas sp. GC11
CCCATCCCTGCCGGCCTCCTTCGCCCGCACGGATCGTGAATCAGAAAACCGCGCCCATGTGAATCCCCATCGATTCAGCCCGATCGAAAATCGCTCTAAACCTTGTAGAGTGAATGGGCCAAGTCCCAAGGTTCAGAGAGAAAGGGCCATTTGGAGAGCGATTTTGGGCTCTCCCCTGCCCTGCCGCTCCCAAGGTGCCGCGGCAAACCCTTCTGAAAACTGGGCTTTTTGGCGCCGTCGGACGGGGCGGAGAGTGGTTTCGCCGGAGGGGAATGGTGTGGGGAATGAAACCGGGGGCGAACTCTCTCTGGGGGACGGGATGCATGAGGTGGCACGCGAAATTTCTGGCGGCCGCCCCCTCCAACCAACACAGCATCCGCCTCCCCCCCCCCCGTGGCGGGGGAAGGCTGTGACCATGCATCTCAGGCGAAGAGGAAGTCGCCGGCGGAGAAAGCGGACAGGGTAGCGTCCTGGAACTTGATCTTGTCGCCATCGCCCAGGTCGAGCACCACCGAGGTGCCAATCTGGCGCATGGCCGCCCTCACCTCGCCCCAACTGTCGAAGGCTGCGCCAAAGCCTTCCAGCCGGACCACATCCTCGCCATGGGTGAAATCGGCGATGGCGTCGTACTCATCGCCCCGCGCCAGCACAAAGGTATCCGCCCCGGCGCCACCGGTGAGTTTGTCGATGCCTGCACCACCCACCAGCAGATCGGCCCCGGCACCACCGGCCATGGTGTCATTGCCCGCGAGGCCGTAGAGAATATCATTCCCAGCACTGCCCGTTATCAGATTGGCCAGGGCATTGCCTGTTCCAGTCAGCCCGCCGGACAGCAGGGTCAAGCGCTCAAGCTCATTGCCGAGCGTGTAGCTGACTGAAGAGTTGACGAGATCCCAGCCACCGCCGCTCGCCTCCGAGACCACATCACCGATATTATCGACGCTGTAGATGTCATTGCCGGCGCCGCCGATCATCGTGTCCGCACCAGCCTGGCCGTTCAGCACATCGTTTCCGGCGCCGCCCTCCAGGCGATCATTGCCATCCCCGCCCGCCAGGCGATCATTGCCATCCCCGCCGACCAGACGGTCATCGCCAGCCTCACCAGAGAGCCTGTCATGACCCGCACCGCCCACCAGCGTATTGGCGCCCGCATTGCCGATCATGCGGTTATCCGCCGCATTGCCAGTGCCACGCAGGTTTTCGCTCCCCGTCAAAATCAGGTTCTCAAACCCCGTGGCCAGGGTCCAGTTCAGGCTGGTGCGGATGGTATCGATGCCTGAGGTGTCGATGATGAGATCGGGCGGATCATTGGCGTCGTAGTTGTCGATCACGTAGGTATCGTTCCCGGCACCACCTTCGAGGCGGTCGAAGCCAGCGCCACCTTCCAGCGTGTCGTTGCCATCGCCACCGAACAGGGTGTCGTTGCCCGCGCCGCCGGAGAGCGCGTCATTGCCGGCATCCCCGGAGAGGATGTCATTACCTCCACCGCCATTGATCGTATCATTGCCACCCAGACCCACGAGGTAGTTGGCGCCATCATTGCCGGTGATGGTGTTGGACAGGGCATTGCCTGTACCACTGAAGGCAGAAGAACCGGTCAGGACCAGATTCTCGAACTCGCTCAGCAAGGCATAGGAGAAGCCGGCATAGATGGTATCCTTGCCGCCGCCGCGGGCTTCGACAACGACATCGCCCGCATTGTCCAGGTAGTAGATATCATTGCCAGCGCCCCCAATCAGCGTGTCGTTGCCAAGACCACCATCGAGGGTGTCATTGCCGGCCTCGCCCGAGAGGGTATTGGCTGCGTCATTGCCGGTCAGCACATTGTCGAGCGCATTGCCCGTGCCATTGATAGCAAGTGGCGCGCCGTATACTCCATACAGTTTTAGATTTTCGACATTGGCGCCAAGGGTATAGCTGACAAGAGTATAAATGGTGTCCACGCCCTCCCCCGCCAGTTCGGTCACCACATCACCGCTGTCGACCATATTATAGAGATCATCACCAGCACCGCCGATCAGGGTGTCGTCACCTTGGCCACCCACCAGTTCATCATTACCACCGCCACCAATCAGGGTATCGTTTCCTGCGGCCCCAATGAGGACATCATCGAGGGCACCGCCTGTCAGCCGGTCATTGCCAGAACCAGCCTCAAAAGAGGCTTGCTCAAAATTCAACAACTGGGTGCCATCAGCGAGGATATTCGTCGATTGATTGACATCAAAAACCAAATCTAGCGTGACTTCATAAAGAATGATGTCAAAAAGATCTGTTCCCTCGCCGCCATCCAGAATCTGCCCGCTTCCATAGCCACCATAGACGACATCGTCACCAGAGCCGGCGAACACTTTAGTGCCGGAGGAAGCATAGATCGTGTCATTGCCGGCACCAGCCACGATCACATCATTTGCCGAGGAAGCAAGAATTGTGTCATTGCCGGAACCCGTATTTATATACATACTCTCGATATCATACATGTGCAAAAATGAAGAATTTTTATCTTTTGTTATTGTTGTTGATTCTTCGTAAGTTTCAGATACTCTGTTGTATATATATTGATGAACAATGTAAAAATCAGAAATTTCGTTGGAAAAATCTAATTTCAGAACATCCGTGCCCTCGCCGCCATACAAAAAATCATTTCCACCAGCGCCGATAAAAACGTCATCGCCAGCGGCGCCATGCAAGTAATCATTCCCCCCGCCTCCCGTCAGAGTGTCATTGCCTGAGCCCGCATAAAGATAGTCATCTCCATCACCCGCGATGAGCGTGTCGTTCCCTGAACCAGAGTCGAGATAAATCTGCTCAAAACCAGAAATCGCGCTCCCGTCAGGCAATATATTTATTTCTTTATTAATATCAAAAACAAAATCTACTTTAAACTCTGGTCGTGTTATGCGAAGAAAGTCTCTTCCTGAACCACCCTCCAACGTATCCACGCCAGACCCATAGCTATAGACTATGTCATCCCCCGCACCGCCATTCAGAACATCATTGCCGCTATCGTCATAGATTCGGTCATTACCGTCTCCACCCTCCAAATGGTCGTTTCCATCTCCTCCATACAGGGAATCATTCCCGTCGCCTCCTACCAACGTGTCATTGCCTGCATAGCCGTTCAGCGTGTCATTACCAGTACCGCTGGGGTTCAGGCTGCTGGTATCCGTGCCGCCATATATGACATCGTCACCCGATGTGCCTGAAATTATTTCATCATAATTATGGCCAGTAAAAATTGCCATCGGCTCTACGCCTTCCGCTAAAGGAAAATTTAGCAATATTGATGGCACAAAGAAACGAAAATGACCACCCCTCCCCGCAATGCCGCGGCATGGTCATGGCTGGAGCTACAAGAGCAGCGTCTCGCCCCCGCCCTCCCCTGCCGGAAGACCACCACATCCACCGTCACCCCCTCCCCCTGCGAGAGGCGGGCGGCGGCGGGGCCGGCGAGGGAGAGCAGCGTGTAACTCTCCGCCAGCAGGTGCAGGTGGACCACCGTGGTGGCGCCCTCCTCGCCCCAGACCGCGCCGGGGAAGCCGGCGGTCACCCGCTCCCCCGGGCCGGCGAAGCGGGTGAGGACGAGGCACAGCACCGCCGGCACGGTGGCATCGCCCGTCACCACGGGCAGGCAATTGTCCCGCTGCTCGCTCAGCAGCTTGCGGCGGATGGCGCGGCTGGAGGCGGGGCGCGCAGGCACAGCGCCTCGGTCCGGCGCCATTTCAGTCCATGTTCGCTGTCGATGCCCTCAAAGTAGCCGATGAGCAGCATGCGGAAGTAGCGCCCCGGCGGCAGCGACGGCCGGCTCCGGCCCGCAGCGTAGCAGGGCGCGCAAAACCGTCGAACCCAGCCTTGAGGAGCTCCGATTGCAGCCGATCGTAGAAGGCGTGCCCCGGAGAACACGGCATCTCCGACCACATTACCAGCAGATCAGCCTGCAGATCCCTCTGCCGCCCGAGTGCAAACGGATCCACGCTTCCGCCGCCACGCAGCAGAATCAAGCAAGGGCAACTTCGTCAACGGGCTGCTAAGGCGGCGGGTCCATTGGTGCCGAGGTAGTCCGCTTCGCGCCCGGTGAGGCCGTCGCGCCTCCCCAAGCCTGATGTCATATCCTGCCTACGGCAGCGGCGTACCGTCCAGGCCAGCGCGCCGTCTCGCTACTCAGCGGATCTGCGAAAGGATGCCCTGGTCACTGATGCGATCATCGGCGGACAGCAGGAAGGCCTTGGACAGGATCAGCGACAGCATCGCGTCACCCTCGAAAGGCAGGTGGATGCCGGTGCCGGCGCCGCGCTGAGCCGGCACGATGCAGACATAGCGATCCTCGGGGTCTAGGAAGACATGGGCCGAGCCGAGATGGATGCGGTAGCGGCGCAGTACGCCCGTCACCACAAGGTATCGTCCGTCGATTTGGCATTGCCCGGCAATGGCGAGTTTCGGCAGCAGCGCCGCCAGCACGTCCTGGCGGATCTGGCCGCTTTCCTCCAATTCGGCGCGACCGAAGCGTTGCAGATACTCCATCGCCGCACCGTGGCGCCATTGACTCGGGTGCTCCGCATCGGCGCCAGCATCAGCCCAACTCTCATCACGGCCGATCGAGGCGACGCCGACGATCAGATCCACGTCGCGCATCACTTCGGAGAAGGCGATGGCTGGAACTTGATCCAGCGGGACGGAGCCCACACCCACGCGCAGGCCACGGCCGCCGTCGCGCCGCCAGTCGCCCTCGTCACGCATCGGCCGGAATATCACGCGGTCGGTGGTGAGGAACTGGTAGGCTCCCCCCTCGGTCATTTCGTCGCCCTCGCCGTCGGGCTTGGTCCAGAACTCCGCAGAAAGTCCGAGCGCGGGCAGCTTGATATGTGTCGGCTCGTCATTCGGCACATCGGCTGCGATCCGCGTGCGGCAGACCCAGCCGCGTAGCCGGGCTAGCGCATTGGCCTGTGACTGGCGCAGGATGTGGCCAACGAAGCGATTGGAATAGGTCGCGGTGGCGCGCTCCGCATCGGTCAGTGGGTAGGTCTCGCGAAAGGCCTGCTTGATCGGCTGTACAATGCCGTTGTTCAGCAGCAGTGCGCGCCAAGCGGTGACGGCGCCCGGCTCGACGGGAGCCAGCGGATGCCAGAGCGTCACGCGGTCGGCATCGCCGAGGCTGCGCACGCGGCCGTCGGCATCGGTCGGCCGCGCGGCATCATGGAACATCGCGGTGAAGGGCTCGCCGCAGGCAGGGATGATCGTCCAGATCAGTCGGGCGGCGAGCCAGCCGAGCAGCGGGTGGTCCAGGTAGCGTTCGCGAAAGTCACCGCCGCTCCAGCCGCGGCCTGTCAGCCAACTGCGCTCCAGGCGCAGGCGCTGGACAGGCAGGATGGCGGCGATCTCCTTCGCGGTCGCCTGCAGGCCCTTCAGCGCCGTCGCGCTCGCCTCATCGGCCTTGACCGCGGCAGGGGTGGATTTCGGCACACTGCCGTCGGCCCGGCGAAGGGTGACGGTTGCAACCGTGCTGCTGGCGATGGCAAGGGTCGCGGTGACGCCGTCGGCAAGCACCGCGACAAGCGCCGGGTCGGGGCCGGGTTCAAGCGCGAAGCCCGGAACGCTGAGTTCCTCCAGTTCCTCGATGCTGGTGCCGGCCTTGGCCGCCGCCGCTGCCATGGCCTTGGCGATCATCTTCGCCAGACGCTCGTCCCGGATACCGCGCTGGATGCGGCCGAGCGCGACGACGGCCTCCGGCGTCGCGATCCGGCCGAGCGCACCGATGCACGCATTAGCGCCGACAAGGGAGCGGTAGTTAACGCCACCTTGCGTGGCGACCTTTTCAAGCACTGCCAGCGCAACGCGCAGGAGGCGAGGAACCTCTCCGGCGTCGAGCGCGGCGAGCCAGATTGCGCCGCGCAGCACGGCGTCATTCGTGTTCGACAGTCGTGCCGGCGGATCCCGCCAGCCGGCGCCCAACCAGCCATAGCCGTAGCCGTCTACAGGGCTGCCTCGAGGTGAAGTGCACAGGGCCATGATCGCTGCTTCCCGCGGCCCGCCGAAGGCATCCAGGAAGCCCAGTGCCAAGCGCTCAAAATGGCAGTATCGCAGAGCTTCCCGGTAGTCGGCAGGGCTCGGCAGCCCGGCCACACCCTCCGCGACGAGGTCGAGCCAACGGGTGGCGGCGTCGCGGCAGGCGGCGGCGGTCGGGCCAATGCGGAGCGCCTCGGCCTTGGTGAGCCAAGCTCGGGACGGCTCGGCGGCCCTCGCTGCACACAGTAACTCGAAAAGCTGGGGGTCGGCGGCGTGAAGCGCCGCGGCCTCCTGGATCTCCTCCGCGCTCCAGTCGCGGAAGGCGACGCCGAACAGACGCTCAGCGCAACGCCGCCCGCCCGCCAGCCAGACAACCTTATCTTTCCGGCCGAAAGTTGCCGGAATGTCCTCCGCATCCGCCACCCGGAAAGGTTGGTCGAGTGCCCCGAGATTGGGTGACGAGCAGAGAGTGATGGCGCCGTGCCGCTCGACGGCCGCCGCAAAGATCGCCTCTGCCTCCAGCATCCAACTCGGCGGGTCGAGCGGCGCCAGCGCCTGGAGGGGTGTGCGGGCGATAAGCGTCGCCATCGCCCCATAGCTATTATTCCAGTTGAAACCGTTTGGTCGCGCAGCCGGCGGCTGCGCGGCTGGCATGCCGGCTCGGCCTTCCTCGAAGGCGATCGCCGCCTCGCTGCGCCAACATGGCAGGCCTGGTCCTGACAGCCGCTCCGACCATGCCCTGTATTCGGCGCCCAGCGCGGTGTAGATCTCGGCAAAGGTCCGGACGCGTACCGCATCCTCGGGTGCGGCCAGGCCTTGGAAGGTAACGAAGGGGGATGAGGGCGAAGGTGAGGCGGATGGCGCGAGGCCAAGCAGGCGCTCGACCCGCATGATCAGTTCGGCCTCCTGCAGCGCGTTGTGGTGCAACTTGCGGTGCCTTGCGCGCAGCGCCAGCCAAGCGTCGCGCAGCGGCGGGTTGTTGGCGAAGCGCTCGCTCTTCCCCATGGCCCGGACCAATTGGGCAAAGCCTCCGGGCGAGAAGACCATGCCGTAGTCGATGAGGCTTGCGCCACGCGCGAAGAAGGTGAAGAAGTCGGTCATCGCCTCCGGTGTCAGGTCGGGGCGATGCGCCAGCAGCGCATTGAAGACCCTGCCATCCTCTGTGGGTTGGCCCGTCACTGGCTCGCGGGTGCGAACGCGATCAGCGAGTTCCTTGAGGAGCACGGCGCGTTCCTGGGACGAGAGCCGTTCGACCGCGGGTGGGATCGCGGTGAACAGGTGCGCGGGGTCGGCACTGACGGCGTTCGCATCAGCCTCCTCCAGCACGCGCATGAGCATCGGCCAGGCGTCGCCCATGGCGGCCTGCCGGCCGCCTCGCAGGGTAGGCAAAAAGGGCTGGGGCTGGGATGCCTGCGGCGTGACCGTGGGCGTGGTGCGCGGGGCCACCAGTCTGCGAAGCCAGCCTAGGAAGCGGCCGCAGGGCGGATCGGCATTCTCCGCCAACGCGTCAGCCGCTCACCAGCGGCAGGAGGCGGACAAAGGTGATTGCCGTATCCGGCTTGAGGAGGAGCGTAGCGTCCAGGTCCGTCACCTGCCGGTCGTCCACTATGACGAAGAAGGCATTCCGCCGAAAACCATCGAGGGCGAGCGTGACGGCGCGTTCACGACCCGCAGCATCATCGGTGCTTGTCGCGCCGCGCTCGACAAGTGGCCTGACGCCAGTCGCATCGACTGCACGGTCCATCTCCATAAGCACTCGTTCGCGGATCAGAGCGCTGAGGGTGAGAGGCACGCCCTTGCGCCAGTGCAACACGCCGCTCGACTGCGGGGGGCGCGCCATCACTTGGTCCTGGATGATGAGATCCATAGCGCACCCTTTGACGCTCCCGTGATGGCTACCACAAGTTGCACGTCCGCGACAAGCGCTGCACCCGAGTGGATCACGCGTCGGAGCGTTCATCAGCTGGCCAGCGACCTGGAACACGACCGCGGACAATCCGGCGAGGCGTTGCAGCGCGGCCGGTGCGGTCGTTCTGCGACCCTTTACAACTCACCCGGCGATTTCAGCGCGCACTCCGCGGGACTATCAGGAATTTATAGGATGGCCCGCCCCTCTTCCCTGCCACGCTACGCTAGAGCGTTTTTCGATCAGCCTGCATCATATCCGCAGTTGGCGAAGTAGTTTGCGCATTCCTGTGGCGAGTAGAGGTCGAGGATGCGGCCGATGGCG
>NZ_JANFNY010000134.1 GCF_024437745.1 Roseomonas sp. GC11
AAGACCGCCCGATCATTCCTCGGCATCCTCTGCCTCGCAGCCACCGCAGACTGGATCAAGCTCTAACAGGCCTTAGGATTTTTTCATTTCTTCTTTTTCTGAAGAAAAAGAAGCTTTCTTTCAGTCTGGCGTCCCGCCTCAGGCCTGAAGCGGGACGCGAACTGAAAAAAGTTTTTTGGTTCTTTTTTTCAAAAAAGAACGTCTTCCTTTGAAAAACCTATCGTGGCAGCGCGGAGGCCGGCATTCCCTCCGGTGCCGCCCGCCCGTGCCCCGGCGGCGGATAGGCATAGGGCCCCAGCACCAGGAGCAGCCCGGCGGCGACGCCCAGCAGGATCTCCATGGCCACGAAGGCGGCGGTATAGGAGCCGAGCGCCTGGAAGGCCCAGCCCAGCACGCTGGCCCCGGCGGCATTGCCCAGCACGACGAACATGAACATCGTCCCGTGCAGGGTGCCGAAGGCGCGGGTGCCGAAATAGCGGCCGATCAGGAAGGACATCAGGTCGATTTCCGCGCCGATGCCGAGGCCGAGCAGCACGGTGGCCACCAGCGGCCAGGGATAGGCCACCTCGCCCGAGAGCAGCAGCAGCCCCACCAGCGGGCAGAGCAGGAAGAAGACGCCGATATAGGGCGCGAACAGCCGGTCCATCAGCCAGCCGGCGAAAAGCCGCCCGGCGATCAGCGCCAGCCCGGCGCCGGTCATGGCCGTCACCGCCTGGGCGGGTGGGATGCCGCGGTCGGTCAGCAGCGGCACCACATGCACCAGCGTGCCGTTGATGGCGAAGGCCGCCAGCCCGAAGGCCGCCACCATCGCCCAGTAGCGCCATTGCCGCGCCGCCTCGGCGAAGCTCGCGCCCTGGGCCGTGCCGGGGCCGGCGCGTTCCGCCCCCTCGCCGGGGCGCGGCTCGTGCACCAGCAGCAGCACGGGCAGGAAGGCCAGCAGCAGGATGCCCAGGCCCAGCCCGGCATAGCCGATGCGCCAGCCGAAGGCGCGGATCAGCGCCTCGGCCGCCATCGGCACCAGCGCCGTGCCCAGCCCAACCCCGGCCAGGGTGATGCCAAGCGCCAGGCCGCGCTGCCGGTCGAACCAGCGGGTGACGACCTTGGAATAGGCGGTGGGGTTCTGCCCCGTGCTGCACAGCCCGGCGGCGGCGTAGAACAGCATCACCACCACGGCGGAGCCGGCCATCAGCCCCATCCCCGCCGTCGCCAGGGCGAAGAGCAGGATGGAGGCGAGCAGGGGCCGCCGCACGCCGTAGAGGTCGATCAGCCGGCCGAAGAAGGGGGTGGCCAGCGCGGCCATCAGGTTGGAGAGCCCGATGGCGGCGGCCATGCTGCCGCGCCCGAGGCCCAGCTCCTGCGACACCGGCTTCAGGAAGACCCCGGCGGCGAAGACATTGATGGAGCCCTGGCCGACGATCAGCGCGAGCGCCGAGGCCAGCACCACCGCCCAGCCGCGCCGGGCGGGCGTCATCTTGTTCATGTCCGTTTCCCTCGTGATGAAGGCCCCGCCCGCCCCGGCCGCTCTGCGGCGGCGCTGGCGGACGGGCGGGGCCGTGCCTCAGACCTCGACCTTGCCCATGCGTTCCTTGGCGGCGTCGAAGAACATCATGTCGTCCACATTGGCGATGCGCGGCCGGCCCTTGGCGAGGCCGCGGTAGAAATCGCCCTTCGAGACGGGCGCCACCTCGGCGATCATGCACCAGCTCTCGCCGCCATCGCGGCTGGAGAAGACCTGCCCGTCCGTGTCGGCGGCATAGAGGGCGTAGCCCTCGGGCCAGGCTTCCAGCGTCAGCCCGCCCCACATGGCGCGCTGGCCATTGGGCAGGCCGCCCAGCAGCATCTCCCAGCTCTGCCCGCCATCGCGGCTGCGGGCGATGCGGCCGCGCGCGCGGCCCAGCCGGTACCAGTGCGGCGGCCAGCCCACCGCGCCGCCGACGAAGATGAGGTCCGGCTGCTCCGGATGAATCACCATCGGCTCGGGGTAGTCGAGGCCGGAGGCGAAGGCGTTGCGCTGCCAGCTCGCGCCGCCATCATGGCTTTCCATCATGCCGACGAGGCCGTTGGAGAGCAGGATGCGCCCCGGCCGTGCCGGGTGCACGGCGATGCGGTGGACATCCACCTCCGCCGGGTCCGGGTCCACCGGCAGGGTGCGGAAGCTCGCCCCGCCATCCTCGGAGACGAGCAGCGCGCCAACCTCGATGCCGACATAGAGCCTGTCGCCCTGGATGACGATTTCCTTCACATGCCCCTTGTGCGGCGGCGGCGGGAAGAACCAGCGCTCGGCCGTCGGCGCCTGCCGCAGCGCTGCCAGTTCCTCCCAGCTTTCGCCGCCATCGCGGCTGATGAAGAGGGCGGCGGGCAGGGTGCCGGCGATCAGCACCTCCTCCCCGTGCAGCCGGCCGCTGCGGATGGCCCAGGCGTCGAACTGGGTGATGCCGTTGTTGATGAAGCGCCAGCTGCGCCCCTCGTCATCGCTGCGGGCGATGCCGCAGCCATGGGTGGCGGCGATCAGCGCGCCATTCTCCAGCTGCGTCAGGCCACTGACGAAAATTCCTTCCAGTGCGCGGTGGCGCAGGAACCAGTTTTCCGCGGTGCGGCTCTCCAGGATGAAGACGCCATCCACCGTGCCGATGGCCATGCTGCCGCCGGGGCGGGCTGCGCGGTGCGCGTTCTCCCCGCCATTCGAGATCAGGATCATGCCGGTGTTTCCTTTTCTTCCCTGTGGAGGACGCGCATTACGCCGCCGCCCCGGCCGCCCCGGCCGCCCCGGCCGCCGCGTGCTGCCGGATGAAGCCGAGCAGCGAGGCGGCGAGGCGCTCATCCGGCACCCAGTCCGGCATCGGCACGATGTCCACGTCGCGATGCGTGGTTTCCAGCTCGTCCAGCACGGCATCGGGCAGCAGGGCGTGCAGGCGCAGCCCCGTGGCGCGGGAATGGGTGTTGTCATTGCCGGGCACGACGCAGGCGGGCAGGCGCAGCGCGCGCAGCTCCGCCTCCGTGGCGCCGAGGATGGGGGTGTGCAGCCCCTGCTCCAGCGCAGCGCGCCAGGTGCGGAAGATGCGCAGGAAGCGCGCCGGGTCGATGGCCATCAGCACCGCGCGCCGCGCCGGGTCGGCGGCGACGAGATCGCGGAAATGGTCCGTCTCGCACACCGCCGCCATGCCGCCGCGCTCGGCCGCCTCGATGAAGATCGTGTAGTAGCGCCGCGCGAGGCGGCGGACGGCGAATTCCCCGCCGGTGGGGCGCATCACATAGAGGGCGCGCGCCGTCTCGGGGTGGCGCAGCGCCATCAGGATGGCCATGCGGCAGCCGGAGGAGGAGCCGGCCAGCACTGCCGGCGCCGCGCCCAGGTGGCGCAGCAGCGCCGCCGCGTCATCCGCCCAGACCTCGAACTCGCTGGCCGTGTCCTCGATGGAGACGCCGGAGCGGCCGGTGTTGCGCCGGTCATGCAGCAGCACGCGGCAGCCGCCGGCGGCGAGGCGCGTGGCGAGGCCGTGCATCTCCTCCATCCCGCGCCGCCCGCCGGGGGAGAGCATCACCCAGGGGCCGCGCTCGCCATGGATCTCGTAATGGAGGGAAATGCCGTTGATGAGGGCGAAGGGCATCTCAGTATTGCCCCTTGGGCTCAAGGCCGAGCGCCATCTGGCCATACATGCTGCCCACCGCGTCCCAGTTCAGGCTGATATGGCGGCCGACGGCGTTGACATCGCGCCAGGCGCGCTGCACCGGGTTGGCGAGGTCGAGCCCCTGCCCGCCGGTGGAGGCGTTCAGCGCCTCCGCCGCGCGCAGGCCGAGCTGGGTGGCGAAGGCCTGGCCGCGCCGGCTGGCGATGCGGTCCTCGATGCTGATTTCCTCGCCCGCGCGGGCGAGGGCGGCACGGGCGCGCAGGTCGCGCAGCAGGATCTCGCGCGCCGCATCGACCGAGGCCGCGGCCTCGGCGACGCGCAGCTGGATGGTGGGGAATTCCGCCATGCGGTTGCCACCCCCCGCCACGGCGCCGCGCGTGACACGCTGGCTCGTCATGTCGAGGTAGCTCTCCAGCGCGCCCGCCGCCGCGCCCACCGCCGTGGCGGCGAGGCAGGAGGGAATGTTGCAGAGCATGGGAATGGCGTAGAGCGGGTTGGCGTGCAGCTGCCGCCCCGGGCTGCTGCCGGTGGCCGTGTCACGCACGCGCAGCACGCGGTGGGCGGGGACGAAGCAGTCCCGCAGCACCAGCGTCTTGGAGCCGGTGCCGGCCAGACCCACCGTGTGCCAGGTGTCGTCCAGGCTGATCTCGCCGCGCGGCACCAGCAGGAAGGAGAGCTGCGGCGGCTGGCCCTCGCCGCCCGGCAGCAGGGCGGAGCAGATGGCCCAGTGCGCCGCGTCGCAGCCGCTGGCGAAGGCCCAGCGCCCGCTCAGGCGATAGCCGCCCTCGATGGGCACCGCCTGCCCGGTGGGGGCATAGGAGGCGCAGGCCACGGCCTCCGGCGTGGCGCCCCAGACCTCGCGCTGCGCCGCCTCCGGGAAGGCGGCGACGAGCCACTGATGCGCCGCCAGCAGGCCGCAGGCCCAGCCGGTGGAGGGGCAGGCGGCGGCGATCTCCATCACCAGCTCGACCAGGACGCTGAAATCCTGCTCCAGCCCGCCGAAGAGGCGCGGCTGCACGGTGCGGAACAGCCCGGCCTCGCGCAGCGCCGCCACATTCTCCTGCGGCACATGGCGCAGGCGTTCCGCCTCGGCGGCGCGGGCGCGGATCTCGGGCAGCAGGCGGCGGATCGCGGCCCTCAGCGCGGCGGCCTCGGGCGAGGGCTCGGGCGTGGCGGGGGCGGCCAGGGGGGGAAGCTGGGGGCGGGGCAGGGTGTCATCCGGGGCAAGGCGCATGGGGCTTGGCTCCTTCGGAAGGGGTGCGTCAGGCGGCGGGGGCGGCGATGCAGTAGCCGGCATCGTGGTAGAGCAGCGGGGCGGTGATCTCGCCCTGCTCCACCTGGTCCACCTCGCCCACCAGGATGAGGTGCGTGCCGTAGGGAATGGCGGCGGCCTTGCGGCAGAAGAGATTGGCCTGGGCGCCGCGCAGGAAGGGCACGCCCTCCGCGCTCTGCTGCCAGGCCTCGTCATCGAAGCGGCGCTCGGGCGGCGTGCCGCCGCTGAAGGCCGCCGAGACCGGGATCTGCGCCGGGTGCAGCACGTTGACGCAGAAGCGCGGAGCCCGCATCACGATGTCATGCAGCAGGGTCTGGCGGTGGATGCAGACCAGCAGCGAGGGCGGGTCCATGGACAGCGAGGTCACGGCCGTGGCCGTCATGCCGTGCCGGCGCGCATGGTCGGCGGCGGTGATGACGGTGACGGTGGAGGCGAAGCGGCGCATGGCGGCACGGAAGGCGGCCTGCACGCCGGCGGGGGCGTCGGGTGGGGATGTCATCGTTTCCTCGGGCGCCCGGTTGTGGTCCGGGCTGGCCTGAGGGAGAGCTAATCAGCCCGCACTTATATTTGCAAATGCAAATGTTGCATCCGCATCTTTTTCCGTGGCCCGGCCCTGCCGGCCCGCCGCGCAACCCCTGGGGAGACGCATGTACCGCCTGACCGAATCCTTCCCCTACCTCGTCAACCGCGTTGGCGTGCGCATCGGCGAAGCCTTCTCCCGCCGGCTGGAGGCGCGCGGCGTCACCCTGCCGATGTACCGGGTGATGGCGGCGCTGTGGGAGCAGGGCGACCAGCGCCTGGGCGATCTCGCCGCGGTGACCTCGGTGGAAATGTCCACCCTGTCGCGGCTGGTGGGGGCGATGGTGGGCAAGCGCCTGCTCTCCCGCCGCCGGCCGGAGGAGAATGGCCGCGCCGTGGAAATCAACCTGACGCCGCAGGGCCGTGCCCTGGTCGAGGACCTCATGCCGCTGGCCATCCGGCACGAGGCCCTGGCGCTGCGCGGCTTCACGCCGGAGGAGGTGGCGCGGCTGAAGCAGGATCTCGGCCGCGTCTTCGCCAACCTCGTCGCCTATGAGGAGGAGATCGCCCCGCCGCCGCCGTGAGGGGCTGCCGCACAATACCGGGTGCCTGTGGACCGGGTGCCTGTGGACCGGGTGCCTGTGGGCTTGAGGGTGGCTTTGCCCCCTCCAACTTCCTCCTTGTCCTTCCCCGGGCCGTGTGCCCCGCGCCCGCCTTCAGAAGAGGGCTGCCGGGGGCCCCGGGCCCTGGGTGGCGGCGCGGCACGATCAACGGAGCCCGGGCTGTTTCTCCTACCGCTCCGGCGCGGGGCTGTGACATAAGTGCGGCTCCGCAATGAACATGCCGCGCGGCCAGCATGGCCGCCCGGCGCCATGCCGGCGCGCAGGGAGGACAGCATGGATGGCCTGATGACAAAGGCGAGCCAGCTTGGCCGCTACACCGTCGAGGCGGGCAAAAGCTCCGTCTCCGGCCTTTCCTCCGGCGCCTTCATGACGGTGCAACTGCACCTCGCCCATTCGGCGAGCTTCATGGGGGCGGGCATCATCGCCGGCGGGCCCTTCCGCTGCGCCGAGATCTTCCGCGCCAGCGCGCTGATCGCGGCCGATGCCTATGTGCAGAACGCCCTCTACCTGGCGATGAACCCGCTGATCCCGCAGATGGCGCCCAATGCCGCGCGCCTGGCGGAAGCGGCGCGCACCGCCGCCGCCGCGGGCGAGATCGACCCCATCGCCCACCTCGCCGATGACCGCATCTATATCTTCACCGGCTCGCGCGACACGGTGGTCTATTCCGACGTGGTGGCGCGCACGCGCGAATTCTACGAGCTGCTCGGCGTTGCGCCCGGCAATATCCTCTACCGCGACGACGTGCCGGCGGGCCACTCCATCCTCACCGACAACCCGGCCGACACGGCCACGCCGGACAACCAGCCGCCCTATATCAACTATGGCGGCTTCATGCAGTCCCACGACATCCTGCGCCATATCTATGGCCCGCTGAACCCGCCCGCCGAAAGCCTCACCGGCCGCCTGCTGCGCTTCGACCAGACGGAATTCTTCGGCGGCGAGGCGCGGGCGAGCATGAGCGAATACGGCTATGCCTATATTCCCCGCGCGGTGGAGGAGGGCGCCCCGGCCCGCGTCCACATCGTGCTGCATGGCTGCAAGCAAGGCTACAACTACATCAATTTCGTCAATGGCCGCCCCGACCGCGCCAACCAGCCGCCCTATGGCAACCGCTACATCACCGGCACCGGCTATAACCACATGGCCGATACCAACAACATCATCATGCTCTACCCGCAGGCCGAGGGCTCGGATGGCGGTCGGCTGCAGAACCCGGATGGCTGCTGGGACTGGTGGGGCTACACGGCGCTCGACGTGAACCGGCCCGATTACGCCTCGCGCAGCGCCATCCAGATCCGCGCCATCCACGGCATGCTGAGCCGCCTCGGCGGCTAGCGCCTCCCCCCAACACGCGCAAACGGAAGAACGCTGTCCGGGCGCCAGGGCGCACGGACGGCACCCTGGGCCCGGAGACCCCCCGCATGACCGAAACCCCCCGCCCCCTGCCGACGCCGGACCGCATGGCGGAAGCCCATGCCCGGCATCTCGCCCTCCTCTCCGACATCGCCGGGCGGCATGGCGCGCTGGGCGCCGATGCGCTGCGCCTTGTGGCGCTGCGCCTGGTGACCGCGCGCCCCTCGCCCGACCTGTGGAGCGACATGCTCGACATGCAGCGGGCCTTCTGGAAGCGCATGGAACAGATCGGCGAGCAGTGGCAGGAGGGGCTGAAGGATCTGGGCGAGCAGGCCGCGCAGCTGCGCTCGGCCAATACCCTCTCCAAGCTCATCGAGCAGGACTGCAACCTCGCCAACCAGTTCGGCGCGCTGCTGACGGCGCAGGCCACTGCCGTCGCCACCCTGGTGGAGAGCACGCAGGTTGGCTTCGGCTACTGGCTGAAGGAAAAGCTGGACGAACTGCCGGACGGCCCGCCGCCCGCGGGTGGCGCGGCGCCGCAGCCGGGCACCCTGGCCCTGGCGGCGGCGGCCTCGGC
>NZ_JANFNY010000135.1 GCF_024437745.1 Roseomonas sp. GC11
GCGCCGCCGGTGGCGCTGCGCGCCGGCGCCACCGCCTTGGCGCCATGGCCGGGCTTGGCCGAGGCCGCCGCGCGACCCTCCTGCCGGTTGGGCGCGGCCTCGGCGGCGGGAATCGTCGCAATGGCCATCAGGCCCAGCAGGCAGAGCGGGATCAGTCGCATGGCAGCTCCTTTCGGCCCGGATCCACAGCCCCTCATCAGGTGAGGTGCGGCAGGCCCAGGTAATCGTGGCTTTGCATTTCCATGAGGCGGGAGGCGGTGCGCTGGAACATCGCCGCATTCTCCCCCTGCTCATAAAGACGGTCAGGCTCCGCCGCGGCCGAGGCGACCAGCTTGCAGCGGTGCTCGTAGAGCGTGTCCACCAGGGTGATGAAACGGCGCGCCTTGTCGAAATTGTCCGGCCCGAGGCGGGGGATGCCGTCCAGCACCAGCGTGTGGAAATGCGTTGAAATCGCGAGGTAATCGGCCGGGCCGAGCGGCAGGCCGCAGAGCGCCTCGAAATCCGCCCGCGCGACACCGCCCACCGCCTGCGGCACCCGCACCTTGCGGCCAAGGACGGCGATCTCCTCCGGCCCGCCATGCGCCTTGCCGGTCAGTTCCCTGAAGGCGGCATCCAGCGCGCGCTCGGCGCGGCCATCCACCGGGCTGTGCCAGGTGGGCAGGCCCTGGATGCGGTTGCGGCGGTAATCCTGCTGCGACTGCAGGTGCAGCACCGCCACATTCTTATTGATCAGGGCGATGAAGGGCAGGAAGGCATCCCGCCCCGGCCGGCCCTTGAAGAGATCATCCGGCGCCGTGTTGCTGGTGGCGACAATCACGGTGCCGCGCGCGAACAATGCCTCAAACAGCCGGCCCAGGATCATCGCATCGGCGATGTCATGCACCTGGAACTCGTCAAAGCAGAGCAGCGAGGCCTCGGCCAGGATACTGTCGGCCAGCGGCGGAATCGGGTCCGCGCTGTCGCCATGCTGCTTCTTCCAGGCATGGATGCGCTGGTGGGACTGCTGCATGAACTGGTGGAAATGGATGCGCTTCTTCCGCGGCACATCGGCGCAGGCGAAGAAGAGGTCCATCAGCATGGACTTGCCGCGCCCCACCTCGCCCACGAGGTAGAGGCCCTGGGGCGCATTGCCCGGGGCTTCCTCGACCGGCTTGCGGCGCAGGAAGCGGCTCATGAAGCCGCCCCCCTGCGGGGTCGGCGGCTCCTGCCGGGGCTCATAGCCGCGCGTGCGGCGCCAGAGATCCTGGAGCGTTTCCGCGGCCAGGGCCTGGGCAGGATCGGAACGCAGTTCGCCAGCCGCTACCTTGGCACGGTAGGCGGGGAGCGGACCTTCGGCGGTGGACGGGGCAGACGCCCCCGCCCCGGGCTTCAACGGGCCTTCCATCGCGGTGCGGCATAGCCTGCCCCGGCCGAACCGGCAACCGCGTCTTCACATCCCGCCACAAGCCACGGAAAGCAGAGAGCTTTCCCGCCAAGCCCCCGCCGAACCAAGGCCCCGCGCATCTTTCTACCGGGGCGATGGTTAAGGAAGCATCACATCATACCGGAAAGACCAGCCCCATGGACAAAAGCCGCATCCAGACAGGCGCCCAGCTCCGCGCCCCCGGCGGCCGCGAGATCGGCCAAGTGCAGGGCGTGGAAGGAGATTTCCTGGCGCTGCGCCAGCCCGACGGCGCCACCGCCTACCTCCCCCTCAGCGCCCTCGCCGAGAGCGAAGGCCCCCACCTCACCACCCTGCTGCCCTTCGATGCCGTCACCTCCCTGCTGCAGGAACGGCCCGAGCCAGGAGAAAGCGGCAGCAATGCCGTGGCGTCTTCTTAAGGGATTTTAGGATTTTCTTTTTCTGAAGAAAAAGAAACAAAAAGACTTCTTCAGCCTGGCGTCCCTCTTCAGGCCCGAGGCGGGACGCTTACTGAAAAAAAGTTTTTGGTTCTTTTTTCCAAAAAGAACAAATTTCCGTGATCAGAAGTCCAGATCCGCGTAATGCGGCGGCGGGTTCACCCCGCTGACCCGGTCCGCCAGCAGCGGGCGGAAGGCCGGGCGGGACTTCACCTTGGCATACCAGTCCTTCGCCGCGTCGTTCAGCGCCCAGTCCATATCCCCGATATAGTCCAGCGCCGAGAGATGCGCCGCCGCCGCCAGATCCGCCAGGGAGAGGGAATTGCCGGCGAGCCACAGCCGCGTCTCCGCCAGCCAGCCAAGATAGTCCAGATGCGGCTTGAGGTTGGCATAGCCCGCGCGCAGCGCCGCCGCATCCGGGTTGCCCCGGCCCATCAGGCGCTTCCACTGCTTCTCGACCAGCAGGTTGTCCATCACCTCGCGGAAGAACTTGCCGTCGAACCAGGCGACGAGGCGGCGCACCTCCGCCCGCTCGCCCAGCGTGCGGCCCAGCAGCGGCAGGTCCGGATAGGCTTCATCGAGATATTCGCAAATGGCGTAGCTGTCGGCCAGGACCAGCCCGTTCTCCTCCACCAGCACGGGCACGGTGCCGGCGGGGTTCATGGTCATGAACTCCTCGCGCCGCTCCCAGACACGCTCGATTCGCAGCTCAAACGGAATCCGCTTCTCGGCGAGGACGAGGCGAACCTTGCGCGAATAGGGGCAGAGCGGCTGGTGGTAGAGGATTCTCATGCGCGGCGCCGGAAGCAGGAAACGGGGCGCCGCTTATCGCATGCACAACCGGGCGGGGCTAGCCAATCCTCACGGGAAGTTGCGCGAAAGGGCCAAGGAAATCATCCCTCTGCGCGCATCATATTCTTGACGAAACAAAAAAGCAGATCACCGCTCCGTGAAGCGGAGTCGCGGCCGCGCATGGAAAAGGGGCGGGAAGACCCCGCCCCTCCCCTCTCGCGCCTGGCCTGGCCTGGTTTGGCCTGGCCTTATTCGGCGGCGATGGCCAGGTCTTCCATCGGCTGCGGCAGGTACCTGGCGAACTCCTTCGGCACCACGTGCCAGAAGTGGCCGCGCTCGCTGGCCCAGTCATTCAGCAGGCGCGCCGCGTGGCGGGAGCCGGTCTCGGCCGCGTGCCGCCCGATCAGCCCCTGGAGGAAGCCCTCCCAATGCGCGGAGGAGAGGCGCTTCCACAGCAGCGTGTCCGGGTTCAGCCGGTGCTCGAAGGTGTTGTCACGGTCGTAGATGAAGGCGTGGCCACCGGTGAAGCCGGCGCCGAAATTGTCGCCCACCGCGCCGAGGATCACCACCACGCCGCCCGTCATATACTCGCAGCCATTGGCGCCGACGCCCTCCACCACCGCGGTGGCGCCGGAGTTGCGCACGGCGAAGCGCTCGCCCGCCTGGCCCGCGGCGAAGAACTCGCCCGCCGTCGCGCCATAGAGGCAGGTATTGCCGACGATGGCGTTCTCGTTCCAGACCAGCGGCGAGGAGGGCGCCGGCCGCACCACGATGGTGCCGCCGGACAGGCCCTTGCCCACATAGTCATTGGCGTCGCCCAGCACCTCGAGCTTCAGCCCGCGCACGGCGAAGGCGCCGAGCGACTGGCCGGCCGAGCCGCGCAGCCGCACCGTCAGGTGGCCCGGCTGCAGCCCGGACATGCCGAACTTGCGGGTGATCTTGCTGCTGATCTTGGTGCCGATGGCGCGGTGCGTGTTGCGGATGTTGTAGGCGAGCTGCATCTTCTCGCCCCGCCCGAACAGCGCCGCGGCATCGCGGATCATGTCGGCATCCAGCGTCTCCGGCACCTCGTTGCGGCCTTCCAGCGTGCAGTAGCGCGCATAGGGGCCGGCATCCGCCTGCACCAGCAGCGGGTTGAGGTCGAGGTCGTCGAGATCCTCCGAGCCGCGGCTGACCTGCTTCAGGAACTCGGTGCGGCCGATCACGTCCTCCAGCCTGCGGAAGCCGAGGCTGGCGAGGATCTCGCGCACCTCCTCCGCGATGAAGGAGAAGAGGTTGATCACCTTCTCCGGGCTGCCCTCAAACTTTTTCCGGAGATCTTCATCCTGGGTGCAGACGCCGACCGGGCAGGTGTTGGAATGGCACTGGCGCACCATGATGCAGCCCATGGCCACCAGCGAGGCGGTGCCGATGCCGAATTCCTCGGCGCCCAGCATGGCGGCGATCACCACGTCACGCCCCGTCTTCAGGCCGCCATCGGTGCGCAGCTTCACGCGGTGGCGCAGCCGGTTCAGCAGCAGCACCTGGTGCGCCTCGGACAGGCCCATCTCCCAGGGCAGGCCGGCATACTTGATGGAGGAGACGGGCGAGGCGCCCGTCCCGCCGGAATGGCCGGAGACCAGGATGGCATCCGCCTTCGCCTTGGCGACGCCGGCGGCGATGGTGCCGATGCCCGAGCGCGACACCAGCTTCACGCAGACCGAGGCCTCGGGGTTGATCTGCTTCAGGTCGTAGATGAGCTGCGCCAGATCCTCGATCGAATAGATGTCGTGGTGCGGCGGGGGGGAGATCAGCGTCACCCCCGGCGTCGCATGGCGCAGCTTGGCGATGATGCCGCTGACCTTGAAGCCGGGCAGCTGGCCACCCTCGCCGGGCTTGGCGCCCTGGGCCACCTTGATCTCGATCTCGCGGCAGTTGTTCAGGTATTCGGCGGTGACGCCGAAGCGGCCGGAGGCGATCTGCTTGATGGCGGAATTGGCGTTGTCGCCATTGGCGCGCGGCGTGGCGCGCGCCGGGTCCTCGCCGCCCTCGCCGCTGTCGCTGCGGGCGCCGATGCGGTTCATGGCGATGGAGAGCGTCTCATGCGCCTCGGGGCTGAGGGCGCCGAGGGAGATGCCGGGCGCGATCAGGCGCTTGCGGATCTCGGTGATGCTCTCCACCTCCTCGATGGCGATGGGCTTGCGCGCCTCGCTGCGGAAGTCGAGCAGGTCGCGCAGCGCCACGGGCGGCAGCTTGCGCACGGCCTCCGAGTAGCGCTTGAACATCTGGTAGCTGTCGCTCTCCACCGCGCCCTGCAGCAGGTGGATCAGGTTGCCGTCGAAGGCATGCGCCTCGCCCCGGCGGCGCAGCTTGTAGAGGCCGCCCACCGGCAGCACGGCGGCATCGGCCAGCCAGGCCTTGCGGTGCATGTCGAGCACGCGCCGCGCGATGCCGGAGAGGCCGATGCCCGAGATGCGCGACTGCGTGCCGGGGAAGAACTCCGCCACCAGCGCGCGGGAGAGGCCGATGGACTCGAAGTTCATGCCGCCGCGGTAGGAGGACAGCACCGAGATGCCGATCTTCGACATGATCTTCAGCAGGCCCTTGTCCACCGCCTTGCGGTAGGAGGCCACGCAGTCCTTCAGCGACTTCTTGCCGAAGAGGCCGCGGCGGTGCCGCTCGGCGATGCTCTCCTGCGCCAGATAGGCATTCACCGTGGTGGCGCCGGCGCCGATCAGCACGGCGAAGTAGTGCACATCCATGCACTCGCCGGCGCGGACATTGACGCTGGTGAAGGTGCGCAGGCTGTGGCGCACGAGATGCGTGTGCACCGCGCCCACGGCGAGGATCATCGGGATGGCCGCGCGCTCGGCTCCCTGCGCCTCGTCGGTCAGGATGACATGGGCGCAGCCGGAGCGCACGCCCTCCTCCGCCTCGCGCCGGATTCTTTCCAGGGCACGGCGCAGGCCGGCCTCACCCTCGGAGACGGCGAAGGTGCAATCCACCTCGCAGGCGGTATCCCCCATATAGCCGCGCATCGCCGCGAATTCGGCGTTGGACAGCACCGGGCTGTCCAGCATCAGCATGTCGCACTGGGTCGGGTCCTCGTCGAGGATGTTGCCCAGATTGCCGAGGCGCGTCTTGATCGTCATCACCCGCGTCTCGCGCAGGCTGTCGATCGGCGGATTGGTGACCTGCGCGAAGCTCTGCCGGAAATAATGGTGCAGGCCGCGATACTGGTTGGAGAGCACGGCCACCGGCGTGTCGTCGCCCATGGAGCCGATGGCCTCCGCCGCCTCCTCCGCCATCGGGTGGAGGATGGTCTCCAGCTCCTCCAGCGTGAAGCCCATGGCGAGCTGGCGGCGGCGCAGCGCATCGCCGGTCAGGACAGGGCTTTCATCCACATCGGCGCGGACGATGTCGTCGATGCGCGTGGTGCGGTTCACCCAGTCGCCGAAGGGGCGGCGGCCGGCCAGCAGGTCCTTCAGCTCGGTGTCGCCATAGAAGCGCGGCGCGTCGAGATCGACGGCGATGCACTGGCCGGGCCCGACGCGGCCCTTGGCGACGATCTCGCTCTCCGCCACCTTCACCATGCCGGTCTCGGAGCCGACGATCAGCAGCTTGTTGCTGGTGATGGTGTAGCGGATGGGGCGCAGGCCGTTGCGGTCGAGGCCGGCGATGGCCCAGCGGCCATCGGTGGCGCAGACGGCGGCCGGGCCGTCCCACGGCTCCATCACCGCGTTGCAGTACATGAAGAGGTCGCGATGCGCCGCCGGCATGGTGGCGTTGCTGCCGATGCTCTCGGGGATCAGCATGGCCTTGGCCATCGGCGCGTCGCGCCCGCCGCGCACCAGCAGCTCGAACACATTGTCGAGCGTCGCCGTGTCGGAGCCGCCCGCCTGCACGACCGGCTTGATGTCCTCCATGAACGGGTCGAGCAGCTCATGGGCGAGGCGCGTCTCATGGCTCTTCATCCAGTTGATGTTGCCATGGACGGTGTTGATCTCGCCGTTATGGGCGAGCATGCGGAAGGGCTGGGCCAGCCGCCAGGTGGGGAAGGTGTTGGTCGAATAGCGCTGGTGATAGATCGCGAAGCGGCTGACGAAGCGCTCGTCGAGCAGGTCCGGGTAGAAATCCGTCAGGTTCTCCGCCAGGAACATGCCCTTGTAGATGATCGAGCGGGCGGAGAGGCTGCACAGATACAGCTCCGGCACCTGGGCGGCGATGGCCTGCTTCTCGATGCGGCGGCGGATGACGTAGAGGTCGCGCTCCATCGTCGCGATGTCGCGCTGCTCCGGGTCCCAGATCAGGATCTGCTCGATCTCCGGGCGCGTCGCATTGGCCTTCTCGCCGATGCAGGAGACATCGATCGGCACCTGGCGCCAGCCATAGATGTTGTAGCCGGCATTGAGGATCTCGGTCTCGACGATCTGGCGGCAGCGCTCCTGCGCGCCGAGATCCGTCTTGGGCAGGAAGACCTGCCCCACCGCGATGCGGCCCGGGCGCAGCCGGTCGCCGCCGCGCTCGACCACCTCGGAGAAGAAGTCCTGCGGGATCTCGACATGGATGCCGGCGCCGTCGCCGGTCTTGCCATCGGCATCGACGGCACCGCGGTGCCAGACGGCCTTCAGCGCGTCGATGCCGGCCTGCACCACATCGCGGCGCGGCTTGCCATCCAGCGCGGCGACAAGGCCGACGCCGCAGGCATCATGCTCGGTGACGTCGAGATGCGCCACGCCGGAGAGAAGCTCGGCATTGCGGCGGAAGCTCTCGGCGAAGGCGGCACCGGTCTCGGGCAGGTTGCTCATGGTGCGATCCCTCTGGTCTCGCGGCCGGGCCAGGGAGCCCGGAAACAGCGTGGTGTTCGGTTCAGATCTTCAGGCCGCGGGCGCGCAGCTCTAGGCGATGCTTGGCCACAGCCTCACGCCCCACCTGCTCGCCCCAGCGGGCGCCGAAGGCCATGCTATCGGCGGTGACCTGGGGGGTGGCCTGCTTCAGCCGCTCGCCCAGCGGGGAGCGGTAGAAGGCGGCCAGCGCGCGCAGTTCGTCGGCGCTCATATGGCTGGCCCAGGCGGCGGCGGCGATATCGACCATCTCGGGCAGGCGCGCCTCGAATTCGGGCGCCAGCACGCTGTCGAAAATCTCCCTCACGCGCGCCGGGTTCTGGCCGCTCTGGGTGGCGACCAGATAGGCCATCTGCCGCATCGTGGCTTGGAGGGCGAGGCGCGCCTGCTCCAGCGAGCCATTGACCGCGACGAAGTCACGCGCGGCGGCCAGGGCCTCGGCG
>NZ_JANFNY010000136.1:0-3928 GCF_024437745.1 Roseomonas sp. GC11
CCCCGGCACCCGCTGGCCCGCCTTCGACCCCGCCTTGCCGCCGCGCAGCACGCTCGTCACCTTCACGCGGGAGGCCGACCCGGCCCCCGCCGCTCCCGCCGCCGCGCCGCGCACCGCCGAGCGCGCCCTGGCCGATGGGCAGGCCGCCCTCGGCCGCCGTGACTATCCCAGTGCCGAGGCCGCCGCCCGCGAGGTCATCGCCGCCCGCGGCAGCGCCCGCGCCCAGGATGCGCAGATCCTTCTCGGCGACGCCCTGCTGGGCAAGCGCGACTTCCAGAACGCCGCCCTGGCCTATGACGATGCCTACCGCCGCAACCGCACCGGCTCCCGCGCGCCGGAAGCCATGATCGGCCTGTCCAACGCCTTCCTCGGCTTCGGCGCCAAGCGCGAGGCCTGCGCCACGCTCGATGATCTGCGCAGCGAGTTTCCCCGGCTGTCCGGCGGCCTGGCCGATCGCGCGGCGGATGCGCGCAAGCGTGGCGGGTGCCGCTGAAGTCCTGGCCGGACCAGAGGGGGCGCCGCCCCCTCTGGACACCCCCGCCGGGGTGACAGGGTCACCCCGGACCCCGCCCTCCGCCGCCGAATTCGCCACGCTCATGGCGCCCCTCGGGCCCTTTCCGCGCGGGGCGCGATTCGCCGCCGGAGTCTCCGGCGGGCCGCATTCCCTGGCGCTCGCCCTGTTGGCGCGGGACTTCGCCGCCAGCCGGGGGGGGGAGGTGGTCGGGCTCGTCGTCGATCACGGGCTGCGGGCGGAAAGCGCGGCGGAAGCCGGCTGGACGGCCGCGGCGCTGCGCGGGCAGGGCATCGCCGCGCGCATCCTCGCCCTCGGGCTGGCGCGCGGCAGCGCCATCCAGGAACGCGCCCGCGCCGGGCGCCTCGCCGCGCTGCTGGAGGCCGCGGAACAGGAAGGATGCCCCTGGCTGCTGCTCGGCCAGCATGCGGGGGATCAGGCGGAGACGCTGCTCTTCCGCGCCCTGCGCGGCAGCGGCGAGGCCGGGCTGGCCGGGATGGCCGCCGCCCGGCCCGCGCCCCAGGCCATGATCCTGCGCCCGCTCCTCGGCATGGCGCCGCTGCGGCTGGAGGCGCTGCTGGCCGCCCGCGGCATCGCCCCGCTGCGCGATCCCTCCAACCAGGACCGGCGCTTCGCCCGCGTGCGGCTGCGCCAGGCCCTGGCCGATCCCGGCGGGGAGGGGGCGGGCACCGCCGCCCTGGGCCAGGCCGCCCGCGCCTTCGCCACCCGCCGCGCGCGGACGGAGCAAAGAATAGCGGAGCGAATCGGGGCGGCGGTCACCCTCCATCCCGAGGGCTGGGCCAGCCTGGAGGCCGCCGCCCTGGGGCGCGATGCCCTGGCCGCCCGCGCCCTGGCGGCGCTGCTGCGCCTGATCTCCGGCGCCGAGCACGCCCCCCCGCTGGCCGCCGCCGCCGCCCTGCTGGAGCGCGGCCAGGGCACGCTGCACGGCGTGCTGTGGCGGGAGGGCCGCCTCTGCCGCGAGCCCGCCGCCTGCGCGCCGCCCATCCCCGCCACCCCGGGCGCGCTCTGGGACGGGCGCTGGGTCCTGCCCTGGGCCCTACCGGAGTCGCCACCGGGTGGGGAAGGGCTGCTTCTCGGCGCGGCGGGGGCGGTGGAGCGGCGCCTGCGCCAGGGCCTGCCGGCCGATGTCGCGGCGGGCCTGCCGGCGCTCTGGCGTGGCACGCAGCGGCTCGCCATCCCGGCCCTGGGGGGCGCTCAGGGGGCAGGGGAAGGTCCGTGGGAGGGGGTGCGGCTGGTCTTTTGCCCCGCCGGGGGACCACTTTGCCCGGCATAAACGCTCCGGCAAAGAAAGAGATTGGACAATGAGGGGCGCGGCACGGTTTCAGAACGGCCAAGGGCGCCCTATCTTTGCAGGGCGCCGGGCCAGTATCCTCACGCTGGCCGGCACACGGATGGGAACCGCACGGTGAACAATTTCGGCCGCAACCTGGCGCTTTGGGTGATTGTGGCGCTGCTGCTCGTGGCGCTGTTCAATCTCTTTCAACCTTCCTCCTCCACCCGCCAGACCGGCCAGCAGGTCGCCTACAGCGACTTCCTGAACGACGTGAATGGCGGCCGCGTGCGGGAGGTCACCATCCAGGGCCGGACGCTGACAGGCGTCTTCGCGGATGGGCGGACCCTCACCACCTACACGCCCGAGGACCCGACCCTCGTCAGCCGGCTGACCGAGAAGGGCGTGCGCGTCCTCGCCCGGCCGGAGGAGAGCGACGTCAACCCGCTCTTCCACTACCTGCTCTCCTGGTTCCCGATGCTGCTGCTGATCGGCGTCTGGATCTTCTTCATGCGCCAGATGCAGGGGGGTGGCGGCCGCGCCATGGGCTTCGGCAAGTCCCGCGCCCGGCTGCTGACGGAGAAGCAGGGTCGCGTCACCTTCGAGGATGTCGCCGGCATCGACGAGGCCAAGGGCGAGCTGGAGGAGATCGTGGACTTCCTCCGCGACCCCCAGAAGTTCCAGCGCCTCGGCGGCAAGATCCCCAAGGGCGTGCTGCTGGTCGGCCCGCCGGGCACCGGCAAGACGCTGCTCGCCCGCGCCATCGCGGGTGAGGCGAACGTGCCCTTCTTCACCATCTCGGGCTCCGACTTCGTCGAGATGTTCGTGGGTGTCGGCGCCAGCCGCGTGCGCGACATGTTCGAGCAGGGCAAGAAGAACGCCCCCTGCATCATCTTCATCGACGAGATCGACGCGGTGGGCCGCCACCGTGGCGCCGGCCTCGGCGGTGGCAATGACGAGCGCGAGCAGACCCTCAACCAGATGCTGGTCGAGATGGACGGTTTCGAGGCGAATGAGGGCGTTATCCTGATCGCCGCCACCAACCGCCCGGACGTGCTGGACCCCGCTTTGCTGCGCCCCGGCCGCTTCGACCGCCAGGTGGTCGTCCCCAATCCGGACGTCTCCGGCCGCGAGAAGATCCTGCGCGTGCATATGCGCAAGGTGCCGCTGGCCTCGGATGTCGATCCGAAGATCATCGCCCGTGGCACGCCCGGCTTCTCCGGCGCCGATCTGGCCAATCTCGTCAACGAGGCGGCGCTGCTGGCCGCCCGCTCGGGCCGCCGCACCGTCGGCATGCATGAGTTCGAGATGGCCAAGGACAAGGTGCTGATGGGTGCCGAGCGGCGCTCCATGGTGATGTCCGAGGACGAGAAGAAGATGACGGCCTATCACGAGGCCGGCCATGCCCTCGTCGCCATGCACGAGCCGGAATGCGACCCGGTGCACAAGGCCACCATCATCCCGCGCGGCCGCGCGCTGGGCCTCGTGATGTCCCTCCCCGCCGGGGACCGCTACTCCAAGCACAAGTCCAAGCTGAAGGCGGAACTCGCCATGGCGATGGGCGGCCGCGTGGCGGAGGAGCTGATCTTCGGCGCCGACAAGGTCTCCAACGGCGCCTCGGGCGACATCAAGATGGCCACCAATCAGGCCAAGATGATGGTCACCGAGTGGGGCATGAGCGACAAGCTCGGCATGATCGCCTATGGCGACAACAGCCAGGAGGTCTTCCTGGGCCATTCCGTGACCCAGTCCAAGAACGTCTCCGAGGCGACGGCGCGCGAGATCGACAGCGAGGTCCGCTCGATCATCGACGAGGCCTATGCCCGCGCCAAGCACACGCTCCAGACCAATCTCGAGGAGCTGCATGCCCTGGCCAAGGGCCTGCTGGAATACGAGACCCTTTCGGGCGACGAAATCCGGCAGGTGATCAAGGGCGAGCCCGTGGTGCGCAACCGCCCGGACGAGCCGACCTCTTCCGGCCGCGGCAGCGTGCCCAGCTCGGGCCGCCCCACCCGCCCCGGCGGCTTCGGCAACCCCGCGCCGCAACCCGGCGCCTGACGGAAGGCGGGGTCCGGGGAGGCCCTGCCTCCCCGGCGGGGGTGGGGGGGGGGGGGGCCCCCCCGCCG
>NZ_JANFNY010000136.1:3936-7832 GCF_024437745.1 Roseomonas sp. GC11
ACCCCCCCCCCCCCCCCCCCCCCCCCCCCCGCCCCGCCCCCCCCCCCCCCCCCCCCCCCCCCCCCCGGCCCCCCCCCCCCCCCCCCCCCCCCCCCCCCCCCCCCCCCCCCCCCCCCCCCCCCCCCCCCCCCCCCCCCCGCTTCCCTCTCCCCCCCTGTTCGACCCGCCCCCGAAATTGCGATAAGCAGAGGCCCCGGCAACGGGGCCTTTTTCGTGTCTGGCCAGGAGAAACCAGGATGACAGAGCGCTGGCTGGAACCCATTGGCCTGCTGCATGGTCCTGCCGCGCTGCACGCCCTGCGCGATGGCCTCGCCCTGCCCCTGGCGGGTGGCCCGGCGGCCTTCCCCCTGGTCCGCATGATCGAATCCGGCCAGGACCTCGGCATCCTCCCTGCCCATGCCCTGCCTGAGGGCTGGGAGACGGAACTCTCCCTCCTGACCCGCCGCCCCCTGCCTTTCGCGGGCCTGCCCGGCGACCGCCCGCTGGTGATGGGTATCCTGAACACCACCCCCGACAGTTTTTCCAATGGCGGCCAGCATCTCGACCCGGCGGCGGCCATTGCCGCCGGCCATGCCATGCTGGAGGCCGGCGCCGACATCCTGGACATTGGCGGCGAGAGCACCCGCCCCGGCGCCGACCCGGTGACGCCGGAGGAGGAGATCGCCCGCATCCGCCCCGTGGTGCGGGAACTGGCCAAGGCGGCGGTGGTCAGCATCGATACGCGCCATGCCGCAACGATGCAGGTAGCACTGGACGAAGGCGCAGAAATCGTTAATGACGTCACCGCGCTGCGGCAGGATGCCCGCTCCGTGCGGGTCGTGCAGGAGGCACGGGCGCCGGTTGTGCTGATGCACATGCCGGTGCTGGACCCCAGGCGCATGCAGGCCGAGACGGCCTATGAGGATGTCGTGCTCGATGTCGCGCGCTTTCTGCGCCAGCGTGTCGAGACGGCGGAGGCGCTGGGCGTCCAGCGCGGCCGCATCGCCATCGATCCCGGGCTCGGCTTCGGCAAGACCGGCGTGCAGAATCTCCAGTTGCTGAACCGCCTGCCGCTGCTGGCGGGCATTGGCTGCCGCATCCTGGTCGGCGCCTCGCGCAAGCGTTTCATCGGCACGGTCACGGGGGTCGAGGTGGCGGCGCAGCGCGTGCCGGGCAGCCTGGCCGTGGCCATGGCCGCCGCCGCCGGAGGGGCCGCGATCCTGCGGGTGCATGATGTGGCGGAGACGGTGCAGGCCCTGCGCATGTGGCGCGCCTGCGCCGAGGCGAGCGCGCCCGAGGCGGCATGACGCCGGCTTGAGGGGGCTTTGCCCCCTCAAACTCCCCCAGCAGGGGGCAGGGCCCCCTGCACCCGCCATCAGGGGGGACTCACTGATGGGTTTCCAAAGGCCTCAGGCCTTTGGTGGCTGCAAGGCGCTGCCTTGCAGGTTTGAGAGGGGCGAAGCCCCTCTCAAGAGTGCCGGGTTTTTCTTCGCCGGCGCCGGCTTGGGGAAGGCGCTTGCCTGATTCGCGCGCAGGCGCCATTGCATCGGGCATGATGCGGCAGGTTCGGCGCCCCAGGGCGGTCCAGCAGGGTGTGGCGAGACAGGTGGATGGGATGAGCGAGGCGGTGCGGCGGCTGTTCGGCACGGATGGAATCCGCGGGGTGGCGAATCGCGCGCCGATGGATGCCTCCACCGCGCTGCGGCTGGGGCAGGCGGCGGGCCGCTTCTTCAACCGTGGCAGCCACCGCCACCGGGTGGTGATCGGCAAGGATACGCGTCTCTCCGGCTATATGCTGGAGCCGGCGCTGACGGCGGGCTTTGTCGGCGCGGGGATGGATGTGGTGCTGGTGGGGCCGCTGCCGACGCCGGCCATCGCCATGCTGACGCGCAGCCTGCGCGCCGATCTCGGCGTGATGATCTCGGCCAGCCACAATGCCTTCGAGGATAATGGCATCAAGCTCTTCGGCCCGGACGGGCTGAAGCTCTCCGATGCCGAGGAGGCGCAGATCGAGGCGCTGATGGCGGGGGACCTGTCGTCCCAGCTGGTCACCCCCGCCAAGCTCGGCCGCGCCAGCCGGCTGGAGGATGCGCCGGGCCGCTATATCGAGGCGGTGAAGGCCAGCTTCCCCAAGGGGCGCAGCCTGTCGGGCATGCGCATCGTGGTCGATTGCGCGCATGGCGCCGCCTACCGCGTGGCGCCCACCGTGCTGTGGGAGCTGGGGGCGGAGGTTGTGCCGCTCGGTGTCGCGCCGGATGGCTTCAACATCAACCGCGAATGTGGCTCCACCGCGCCGGCGCGCATGGCGGAGCTGGTGCGCGAGCGCCGCGCCGATCTCGGCCTGGCGCTGGATGGTGATGCGGACCGCCTGGTGCTGGCCGATGAGAAGGGCCAGATCATCGATGGCGACCAGATTCTGGCCGTGGTCGCCGCCAGCTGGGCGGCGCAGGGGCGGTTGCAGGGCGATTCCATCGTCGCGACGGTGATGTCGAATTTGGGCCTTGAACGGTTTCTTCACGCTCAGGGGTTGAAGCTGCACCGCACCAAAGTGGGGGACCGCTATGTGGCGGAGCGCATGCGCGAAACCGGCTGCAACCTGGGTGGCGAGCAGTCGGGGCACATGATTCTGAGTGATTTCGGCACCACCGGCGATGGGCTGGTGGCGGCGTTGCAGGTGTTGGCCGTGCTGGCCGAGGGCGGGCGCCCTGCCAGCGAGGTCTGCCGCCGCTTCACGCCGCTGCCGCAGCGCCTCGTCAATGTCCGCTATGCCGGCGTCAGCCCCCTGCAGGACGCCACCGTCAAGGCGGCCATCGCCGCCGCCAGTGCCCGCCTGGAAGGGCGGGGCCGTATCCTGATCCGTCCCAGCGGCACCGAGCCGGTGATCCGCGTGATGGCCGAGGCTGAGGAGGAGACCATCGTGGAGGAGACCGTGCAGGAACTGGCCGGGCTGATCCGCGCCCGCGCCGCCGCCGGCGCCGTCGCCGAGCACCCCGCCGCCGAGCAGGGGGAGGGAGGCTGATGCGCGGCCGCGTCCTCATCATCGCCGGCTCCGATTCCGGGGGCGGCGCCGGCATTCAGGCCGATATCAAGGCCTGCTCGGCGCTGGATGCCTATGCCGCCACGGCCATCACCGCCGTCACGGCGCAGGACACGATGGGCGTGCACGGCGTGCACCACATCCCGCCGGATTTCATCCGCCAGCAGATCCGCCTCGTGCTCCAGGATATCGGCGCCGATGCCATCAAGACCGGCATGCTGGCCGATACGCCCACCATCAACGCCGTCTGCGACGCCCTGGCCGAGCATGGCCGCGGCATCCCCCTGGTGGCGGACCCGGTGATGGTGGCCAAGGGCGGCCACGCCCTGCTCGACAAGCCTTCCGTCGAGACGCTGAAGCGCCGCCTGCTGCCCTTCGCCACCCTCCTCACCCCCAACATTCCGGAAGCCGAGGTGCTCTCCGGCATGAACATCTCCAATATCGAGGAGATGGAGGCGGCGGCGGAAATGATGCTCACCCTCGGCGTCCCGGCGGTGCTGCTGAAGGGGGGGCACCTGCCGGGCAACCGGCTGGTCGACCTGCTCGCCACCGAGGATGGCATCGAGTTCTTCGAGAGCGAGCGCGTCGAAAGCCGCCACACCCACGGCACCGGCTGTACCCTGGCCTCGGCCATTGCCTCCGGCCTCGCCCAGGGCCTCGGCCTGCGCGGCGCCGTGGTGCGTGCCCGCGCCTATGTCCATGAGGCGCTGCGCACCGCCCCCGGCATCGGCCGCGGCCATGGCCCGCTGAACCACTCCTTCACCGTCGATCCGGCGCGACTCGCAACCCTGGTATGACCCCGCCCCGGGGGGGGGGGGGGGGGGGGGGGGGGGGGGGGGGGGGGGGGGGGGGGGGGGGGGGGGGGGGGGGGGGGGGGGGG
>NZ_JANFNY010000137.1 GCF_024437745.1 Roseomonas sp. GC11
CCACCGCCCCGGTGGCGGCGGTGCTGGAGCGCGCCCGCGCCGCCCTGGCCGCGCCCGCCCCGCCGGCGGCCCCGCCGCCCATGCCCTTCGTCGCCGCCACCGGCGCCTGGGGCGTCGGCATCGTCCGCACCCTGGCTTACTGGACCGGCTTCTTCGGCGAGGCGGTGGTGATGGCCGCCGCCCTGCTGCCCTATCCGCGCCGCCTGCGCCTGGCCGACACGCTGCGCCACCTGGACGAGGCCGGGCTGCGCGCCTTCCCGCTGACGCTGCTGCTGGGCTCGCTGATCGGCGTCATCCTCGCCTTCCAGTCTTCCATCCCGATGCGGCAATTCGGCGCCGAGCTGTATATCCCGCCGCTGGTCGGCATCTCGCTGACGCGCGAGCTGGGGCCGCTGATCGCCGCCATCATCCTCTCCGGCCGCACCGGCTCCGCCTATGCCGCCGAACTCGGCACCATGACGGTGAATGAGGAGGTGGACGCGCTGCGCATCATGGGCATCGACCCCATGGCGATGCTGGTGATGCCGCGCCTGCTCGCCGCCGCGCTGGTCATGCCGGTGCTGACGCTGCTGATGGATCTCTCCGGCCTGGTCGGCATGGGGCTGGTGATGGGGGCGCTGGGCTTCCCCGCCTCGCTGGTGCTGAACCAGCTGAGCCAGTGGCTGACGCTGGGCGGGCTGATGGGCGGGCTTGGCAAGTCGGTCATCTTCGGGCTGGTCATCGCCGGCATCGGCTGCCGCGCCGGGCTGTCCGCCGGGCGCGGCCCGCGCGCGGTGGGTGACGCGGCGACGGCGGCGGTGGTGGGCGGCATCGTCTCCACCGTGGTGCTGGATGGCATCTTCGCCGTGATTTTCTACCGGCTGGGCTGGTGAGCATGGACACCCCCCCCGCACCGGCCGCCCCCCTGGCCACCCCCCCGGCCGCCCCCCTGGCCGCAGGCACCCCCCCGGACATCCACCGCCGCACCGCCGCGCACCCCGTGGTGGCGGCGCGCGGCGTCGCCATGGCCTTCGGCGCCAATACCCTGTTCCGCGATGTCACCTTCGAGGTGGAGCGCGGCGAGGTCTTCGTCATCCTCGGCGGCTCGGGCTGCGGCAAGTCCACCCTGCTCAAGCTGCTGATCGGCCTCCACGCCCCCACGGGCGGCGAGATCCGCATCCTGGGCGAGGATCTGGCCGCCGCCACCGGCGCGGCGCGGCGCGGGCTGCTCACCCGGCTGGGCGTCATGTGGCAGTCGGGCGCGCTGTTCGGCTCCATGACGCTGCTGGAAAACGTCATGCTGCCGCTTGAGGCCCATACCCGCCTGCCGCGCGCGGCGCGGGAGGAGGTGGCGCGCGTCAAGCTCGGCCTGGTCGGGCTGTCGGACGCGGCGCATCGCCTGCCGGCCGAGATCTCCGGCGGCATGGCCAAGCGCGCCGGCATCGCCCGCGCCATGGCGCTCGACCCGCCGCTGCTCTTCCTCGACGAGCCCTCGGCCGGGCTGGACCCCATCACCTCCGCCGGGCTGGACCAGCTGATCCGCGACCTCGCGCGCGACCTCGGCACCACCTTCATCGTGGTGACGCATGAGTTGCAGAGCATCCTGGCCATCGGCGACCGCTGCATCATGCTCGACAAGCAGGCCCGGGGCATGATCGCCGAGGGTGACCCGCGCGCCCTGCGCGACCACGCGACGCACCCCACCGTGCGCGCCTTCTTCCGCCGGGAGGCGGCCTGACATGCCCCAGACATCCCGCCTCTATGTCCGTGTCGGCACGCTGATCCTGGTGGGCCTCGCGCTCGGCCTCGGCTTCGTGCTCTTCCTCACCGGCGGCGGCTTCGGCCGCCAGACCATCATCTTCGAGACCTATTTCGGCGAGAGCGTCACCGGCCTCGAGGTCGGCGCGCCGGTGCGCTACCGCGGCGTGCAGATCGGGCAGGTCAGCCAGATCGGCCTCGTCAACGCCGAATACCCGCCCTCCAGCCGCAATGCCGCGCTGGATGCCTTCCAGCTCGTGCTCGTGCGCCTCGCCCTCGACCCCGGCAAGGCGACGATCGACGATGCCAGCTCCGTCTCCAGCGTCGTCAGCCGGGGCCTGCGCGCGCGGCTCTCCAGCCAGGGCATCACCGGCGTGGCCTATGTGGAGCTGGATTTCGTCAGCCCCACCCGCTTCCCTGCGCGCGATGAACTGCCCTGGGAGCCGCAATACCCCGTCATCCCCGCCATGCCCTCCACCGTGGCCCAGGTGCAGAGCGCGGCGGAGGCCATTCTCGGCCGCATCGAGCAGGCGCCGCTCGAACAGCTGCTGGGCGACATGACCGAGATCGTCGGCACGGTGAAGACGCAGCTGCAGGAGGGCGATCTGGCCCGCGTCATCGCCGACGCGGCGCAGACCATGAGCGCCCTGCGCGGCAGCGTGGCGGGGACGGACCTGCCCGGCCTCGTCGCCGATCTGCGCGCCACCGTGGCCGATCTGCGCGGCCTGATCGGCGGGCCGGAGGCGAAGGCGACCCTGGCCCATGCCGCCGGCGCGGCGGAGGAACTGCGCCGTGGCCTCGCCCGCCTGCCCGCCGCCATCACCGCGCTGGAGCAGACGGCGCGCACCGCCCGCGCCACCACGCAGGATGCCAGTGTCGATCTCGGCCCCATCCTGCGTGACCTGCGTGCCGTCACCACCAATCTGCGCGACACCACCGAGACGCTGCGCCGCACCCCTGGCCAGGCGATCTTCGGCGCGCCGCCCCCCGCGCCGAGCTACCGCTGAGCGGGCCTCCCCCCTCAGACGCCCCCGCACCCGCCATCACCGGCCTCTCACAAATGGGTTTCCAAAGGCCTCAGGCCTTTGGTGGGGAGAGTTTGAGAGGGGCGAAGCCCCTCTCAAGAGAGCATCGCAAACCGTCTCTGAACGAGAGGAAGCCCGCATGAACCGCCGCCTGCTGCTGGTCCTGCCCTTCGGGCTGGCTGCCTGTTCCGTGCTGCCCGAGCACCCCTATGTGGAGGTGCGCCGCTTCCCCCTGCTGCCGCAGCGGGCCGAGCCGCCCCGGCCGGCGGGTGGTCTGGCGGGTGGGGGGCGGCGGGTGCTCCAGGTGCGTCTGATGCGGGCGGCGCCGGGGCAGGAGGCGCGCGGCCTGCGCAGCCTGCGCCCCGATGGGACGGAACAGACCGATTATTACGCCGAATGGAGCGCTCCCCCCGCCGAACTGGCGGAGGAGGCGCTGCGCCGCTGGCTCTCCGCCGGCGGCCTGTTCCAGGCGGTGGTGGCCCCGGGCAGCCGCGCGCGCGCGGACCTCGTGCTGGAGACGGAGCTGACCGCGCTCCAGGCCGATCTCGGCGCCGGGGAGGCGCGGGCCGGGCTTTCCGCCGTGCTGCTGCGTGAGGGGGGCGAATCGGCGCAGGTGCTGGCGCAGCTGGCCGTCAGCGGCCGCGCGCCGCTGCCGGCGGAGCGCCCGCTGCGCCCCGAGGCGCTGGCCGCCGCCATGACCGAGGCTTTCGCCGCCACGCTGGGCGCGCTGGAACGCGGCATCGCCCCTTACGCCTGAGCCGCGCTTCAGGGTGACAGGGCTGCGGCTGGCGCGCATCAGGCGCCGGTCGCAGGCGGGGTTCGCATTAACGGAGTGGTTAGGCATGTCCCGTTAGTCTCCAAAAAGAGACAAATGGGGAGTTTCGCCATTTCCATGAGACACGTGGAACGCCTCCCGCCGGCTGGCGGAGCCGCCCATGCCCCTGGCTAACCCAGCCGATTGCTGGGACGAGGTTTGGGATGATTTCGAGGCCCGGCACCGCCCGGCCGAGCCGCCCCCGCCCGCCCCGGCGCCCGCGCCCCGGCGCAGGCCGCGCCTGCGGCGTGGCCCTGTGGCCTTCCTGGCGCTGATGCTGCTGGGGGTGGGGCTGCTGGCCTTTGGGCCGGGCCGCCCGCTGGTGCATCTGGCGGGGATGCTGCTGCGGCAGGATGCGGGCCGCGTGCTGGCGCAGCTGGATGGCGCCGGCCTGCAGCCGGCCCTGGCGCGCCCCGCCGCCATGCCGGATCTGGGTGGCGAGGCCGGGGTCTATCTGGCCCTGCTCGCCGGCGAGGTGCAGGCGGGGTGGCAGGATCCGGTGGCGCTGCGGCAGATGATCGTGGCGCGCCGTCTGGCGCCGGAGACCCTGGCCAATGCCACGCTGCGGCCGCTGGAAATGCTCGGCCAGTGGCGCCTGCAGGGCCTGTCCGAGGTGCGGCTGGAACTGGCGCCGCGGGCCGGCCCGGGGGCGCTGGGCCTGGATCTCGCCTGGCGCGACGGGGCCTGGCGCGTCACCCGCCTCGCCTGGCCCGGCTGACGGAAAAAAGTTTTTTGGTTCTTTTTTTCAAAAAAGAACGTTTTGTTTTTTTGAATGAAAAAGATCCGGGGGAAGGAATTCCCCCGGACCCCCATCTTTTCTCTTCCAGGGCCGGGCGCCGCTGGCGCCCGGCTTCCACCCCTCTGGCTTCCCCTTAGAAGCGGTAGCGCACCGAGGCGCCGACAATCCACGGGTCGAGATCCGCCCGCGCGCCGATGGCGCCGCCATTGACCGAGACATCCGGGCGCAGGAACAGCTTCTTCACGTCGAAATTGACGCCCCAGCGGTCATTCACCGCATAGTCCACGCCGGCATTCAGCGCCCAGCCCCAGGTGTTCTCGATGTCCACCTTGCTCACCGGGGAGGTGCGGCTGCCGCCCTCGCCATAGAACACGGTGTAGTTGATGCCGGCGCCCACATAGGGGCTGAAGCGCGACTGCGGCAGCGGGTGGTACTGCAGCGTCAGCGTCGGCGGCAGCGCCCAGACATGGCCCAGATTGACATCGCCGAGCGCCGAGCCACGCACCTTCACGTCATGCTTCGTCGTGGCGGCGATCAGGTTCAGCGAGACATTCGGCGTCAGGAAGTAGGTCAGGTCCAGCTGCGGCGTCGCCGTGTCCGAGGCATCGGGCTTGCCATTGATGGCATCCACGCGCCCGCCCTTCTCCGGCAGCACGCCGATCACGCCAAAGCCCAGCACCAGATCGCCGGCCTGCTTGCCACGGAAGGGGGCGTCCTGCGCCTGGGCCGGGGCGGCCAGCAGGGCGGCACCCATCGCAACGGCGGCCACGGCACCGCCCATCTTCTTGATCACGACCAACCTCTCATTCCAGGCGGCATCCCCGCCATGCCACCCGAGTAGTGCCGCCCGGCTGACGTTTCCTTGATCTGGATCATTCCGTGGGGAGCCCCGACGATCGGCCCGGCCGCACTGTGGCATGGCCGCAACAGCCCCCCGCGCGGGGGCGCGGCAGCGCGCCATGCCTTGCCGCTGCCGCGCGGCGACGATAAGCCGCAGGCGGCACCGACCTGCTTTGGGGAATCCCGCATGGCCACCGACCTCGACATTGCCCGCGCGGCGACGCTCCTGCCCATCCAGCAGATCGCCGCGCGCGCCGGCATCCCGGAGGCGGCGCTGGAGCCCTATGGCCGCTACAAGGCCAAGGTCGGGCTGGATTTCGTGCGCGCCCAGGACAGTCAGGCCCAGGAAAGTCAGGCCCAGGACAGCCCGATGCCGGGCCGCAGGCCGGGCGCGCTGGTGCTCGTCACCGGCATCAACCCCACCGCCGCCGGCGAGGGCAAGACCACCACGACCATCGGCCTGGGCGATGCGCTGAACGCCCTCGGCACCCGCACCATGATCGCGCTGCGCGAGCCCTCGCTCGGCCCCTGCTTCGGGGTGAAGGGCGGCGCCACCGGCGGTGGCCGCGCCCAGGTGGCGCCGATGGAGGAGATCAACCTCCACTTCACCGGCGATTTCCACGCCATCACCGCCGCCAACAACCTGCTGGCGGCGATGATCGACAACCACCTCTACTGGGGCAATGAGCTGGGCCTCGACGCCCGGCGCATCTCCTGGCGCCGCGCCATCGACATGAATGACCGCGCGCTGCGTGGCATCACCGCGGCGCTGGGCGGCGTGGCCAATGGCTTCCCGCGCGAGGATGGCTTCGACATCACCGTGGCCTCGGAGGTGATGGCCGTCTTCTGCCTGGCGCGCGACCTCGCCGACCTCCAGGCGCGCCTCGGCCGCATCATCATCGGCCAGACGCGGGACGGGCGCAGCATCACCGCGCGCGACCTGAAGGCGGATGGCGCCATGGCCGCCCTGCTGCGCGATGCCCTGGCCCCCAATCTGGTGCAGACGCTGGAGGGCAGCCCGGCCCTGGTGCATGGCGGGCCCTTCGCCAATATCGCGCATGGCTGCAACAGCGTCATCGCCACCCGCCTCGCCCTGCAACTGGCCGATGTGGTGGTGACGGAGGCCGGCTTCGGCGCCGATCTGGGCGCCGAGAAATTCCTCGACATCAAGTGCCGCTCGGCCGGGCTGGCGCCCGCGGCCTGCGTCGTCGTCGCCACGGTGCGGGCGCTGAAGCTGCATGGCGGCGTGGCGAAGTCGGCCCTGGGGGCGGAGGATGTGGCGGCGGTCCAGCGCGGCATCCCCAACCTCGCCCGGCATGTGCAGAACATGCGGAAATTCGGCCTGCCCGTGGTGGTGGCGCTGAACCGCTTTACCAGCGACACGGCGGCGGAGATCGCGGCGGTGCAGGCGGCGATGGCGGCGCTCGGCACCGAGGCCATCCTCTGCACCCATTGGGGGGAGGGCGCGGCGGGCGCCGCCGATCTCGCCCGCGCGGTGCAGGGGCTGATCGCCGGCGGCACGGCGGCCTTCGCCCCGCTCTACAACGACCACCTCTCCCTCCAGGGCAAGATCGAGACGGTGGCGCGCGAGATCTACCACGCCGCCAGCGTCGCCGTGCCGCCGCCGGTCGCGGCGAAGCTGCGGAAATTCGAGGAGGCGGGCTTCGGCCATGTCCCCGTCTGCATCGCCAAGACGCAGTATTCCTTCAGTGCCGACCCCACGGCGCTGGGCGCGCCGGAGGGGCATGTGCTGCCCATCCGCGAGGTGCGGCTTTCCGCCGGGGCGGGCTTCGTGGTGGCGATGGCGGGGGAGATCATGACCATGCCCGGCCTGCCGCGCCGCCCGGCGGCGGAGACCATCGGCCTCGACGCCGAGGGCCGTATCGAGGGGCTGTTCTGATCCCGCCCATTGGCCCGCTGGCGGACCCGGCGGCGCTGCTGCGCGCCGGCATGGCGCGGCATGGCGCCGGGGATCTGGCGGCGGCGGCGGCGCTCTACCGGCAGGCCCTGGCGCTGCGGCCGGAACTGCCGGATGCGCTGAACCTGCTCGGCACCGTGCTGCGCCAGCAGGGCGACCTGCCGGGGGCGCTGGCGCTGATCCGCCGCGCCGTGGCGGCGCAGCCGGCGGCGCCGGTCTTCCTCGCCTCGCTGGGCGCCGCCCTGGCCGAGGCGGGGGAACTGGAGGAGGCGGTGGCCGCGCTGCGCGCCGCCCTGGCGCGCCGGCCGGAGGATGGGCTGAGCCTGCGCCATCTGGGCCAGGCGCTCTGCGCCCTGGGCCGGGCGCGGGAGGCGCTGCCGCCGCTGCGCCGCGCGGTGCGGCTGGCGCCGCGCTCCGCCGAGTCGCACCTTGCCCTGGCCCATGCCTGCCGCGAGGCCGGCGCAGCTGCTGGTACGCCCGGCTGATGTGGAGGACCTGCTGCTGCTGCTGCGCGACCGCCCCCGCGGC
>NZ_JANFNY010000138.1 GCF_024437745.1 Roseomonas sp. GC11
GCCCCGCCCGCGCCCGCCGCCGCCCTGGCCGCCGCCCCGGCCGGCCCGCCCGCCCCCCTCGGCGCCGCGGCGGAGACGCTGATGGCCTATCCCTGCATCGCCTGGGTGCTGCGCCACCAGCTGGCCTCCGCCGTCAGCCGCAGCGAGGCCGTGACCTATGAGCTGCATGAGCGGCTGACGCTGATCGACGCCATGGCCCCGGCGCTGGAAGGCGCGGCGGGGGGGGGCCAGGGCGGGGCCGCGGGTGGTAGCCAGCAGGCGGGGGCGCTGCGCGGCCTCGTGCTGGAGGCGCTGGCGACGCTGCAGTTCCAGGACATCCTGCGCCAGCAGCTGGGCCAGGCCGGCAGCGCGCTGGAGGAGCTGGCGGCCCATGCCACGGCCCTGGCCGAGCATCTGCGCGACCCGGAGGGCCACCCCGCCCCGCCGCCGCCGGAGGCGCTGCTGCGCCGGATGCAGGAAAGCTACGTGATGGAGGCGCAGCGCGCCGCCCATCGCGGCGGCGATGCGCGGGCCGCCCCGCCGCCGCCCGATATCGAATTGTTCTGAGGCGCCGCGATAGGGATTTCGCAAGCCCCGCGCGGGCTTGTGGCTGATGCGAAAACGCTTTGACCGAGGTCGTCCAAATGGCTCTGGTGAAGTCCTACGAACTGCGCGATGGCGGTGGAAAAAGGCAGGAGGAGGAGGCGCCGCGCGCCGCCCGCTCCGCCGCTGAGGGTCCCGCCCGCACCGCCGCCCGCCCCGCCGCCGCCGCGCAGAAGCGGGTCCGCACCTTCGCCCGCCAGCAGAAGGCGGCCGAGCGGGTGGCCAGCGCCACCACCCAGGTGGCGAGCGGCATCGCCGAGGCCGGTTCCGCCGCCGAGGAGCTGCGCCGCGCCATGGAGCAGATCAGCGCCGGCGCCACCGAGGCCTCCAGCGCCGCCGAGGAATCGCTGCGCGCCGTCTCGCGCGTCGTCGCCAATCTCGACCGCCAGCGCACCAATGCCGCGGCCTCGGAGGAGCGGACGGAGGCACAGCAGGCCCTCGTCACCAGTGTCAACACGCAGATCGCCACCAGCATCGCCAGCATCGGCCACGCGGCGCGGCGGCAGGCGGCCTCCGTCGCCATGGTGGCGGAGCTGGAGAAGCAGGCATCCAATATCGGCGACATCGTCAAGGCCGTGGCGCGCATCGCCGACCAGACCAACCTGCTGGCGCTGAACGCCGCCATCGAGGCGGCGCGCGCCGGGCAGCATGGCAAGGGCTTCGCCGTCGTCGCCGATGAGGTGCGCAACCTCGCCGAGACCTCCGAGAAATCGGCGCGCGACATCCAGGAGATGGTGGGCCAGATCCAGCGCGAGGTGAAGATCATCGCCGAGGGGATCAACAGCTCCGCCGCCGCCGCCACGGCCGAGGCGGAGAAGGGCCGCGCCATCACCGCCCAGCTGGAGCAGATCCGCGCCGAGATGGGCGAGATCCTGCGCGGCGCGCGCGACATCATGGCCGCCGCCGCCCAGTCCGTCGATGCCTCGAAGGAGGCGCAGAAGGGGGCGGAGGCGATTTCCGCCGCCGCCGAGGAACAGTCCGCCGCCTGCGAGGAGGCGCTGCGCACCGTCGACCAGCAGGCCAGCGCCCTGACGCAGAGCGAGCAGGCCTCGGCCGAACTCTCCGAGATGGCCGACGAGCTGAAGAACAGCAGCGATATCGGCAAGAGCGCCGAGGAGGTCGCCGCCGCCTCGGAGGAACTCTCCGCCGCGGTGGAGGAGATCAACCGCGCCGCGGCGCAGATCATGACGGCGATCGACCAGATCAGCCGTGGCGCGCAGCAGCAATCCGCCGCCACGCAGCAATCGGCGGCGGCGGTGACGCAGATCGAGCGCGGCGCGCGGCTGGCGGCCGAGCGCGCCGGCAGCGCGCGCGAGAAGGTCTCCGGCATGGTCGAGGCGCTCGGCGCCAACCGCACGGCGGTGGAGCAGATGATCGCCGGCGTGCAGGCCTCGGTGGAGGAGAATGCCCGCTCACGCGAGCAGATCAACGCGCTGGAGCAGGTGGCGCGGCGCATCGACAAGATCGTGGACGCCATCACCACCGTCTCGATCCAGACCAACATGCTGGCGGTGAACGGCTCGATCGAGGCGGCGCGCGCCGGGGAGTTCGGCAAGGGCTTCATGGTGGTCTCCACCGATATCCGCAACCTCGCCCGCGACAGTTCGGAGAATGCCGAGCGGATCAAGGACCTGGTGAAGTCGGTGCAGGACCAGATCGTGGCCGTGCGCCGCGACCTGGAGGAGATCGCCGCCGCCGCCTCCGCCGAGCTGGAGAAGAACAAGGCCCTGACCAGCAATCTCTCCGCCATGGTCACCGACATGGCGACGATCCTCGAAGGCAACCGCGAGATCGCCGCCAGCGCGGAGGATATCCTGGTCAGCCTCAGCGAGGTGAAGAAGGGGGTGGAGCAGGTCTCCGCCGCCGCGACCCAGGCCGAGCAATCGGCCGGCCAGGCCTCGCAGGCCGCGCGCGAGCAGGCCAAGGGCGCCGAGGAACTGGCCGCGGCGGTGGAGGAAATCGCCTCCCTGGCCGACGAGCTGCAGAACAGCGGCGCCTGAGGCGCCGCCATCACCGGGGGACGTGGCCCGAGCAGGAAGGCACACAGCCATGAGCGCAGCGCTGGCCCAGGACACCCTGGCCGGACGGCAATTCGTCACCTTCTGGGTGCAGGACGAGGTTTTCGGCGTCCCGCTCTCCGAGGTGCAGGAAATCATCCGCATGCCCGGGCTGGTGCGGGTGCCGATGGCGGCGGCCAGCCTGGAGGGCATCGCCAATCTGCGCGGCGCCGTGCTGCCGGTGACGAGCCTGCGGCGCATCTTCGCGCTGCGCGACGCGCCGCATGACGATGCGACGCGCATCGTCGTCATCAACCGCGGCGCCCTCTCGGGCTTCGTGGTGGACCGCATGGCGAGCGTCATCACCACCGAGGCGCATGAGATCGAGCCCTTCGCCGCCGCCGGGCAGACGGTGCGCAGCGACCTGCTGCAGGGCGTCGTCAAGCGCGACCGCGGCATGATCCTGCTGCTCGACCCCGACAGCCTGCAGGAGGCCGCCGCCCCCGGTGAGGGGGCGCGGCGCGAGGGCCATGGCCCGCGCGGCGGCGAGGAGGGCGCCGGCCTGCCGCGCGGCGCGGCGGCGGAGGCGCGCGGGGGCGATGAGCTGCAGCTCGTCAGCTTCGAGGTGGAGGGGCAGGAATACGCCTTCCCCATCGAGGATGTGCAGGAGATCGTCCAGGTCCCGCCGCGCATCAACGTGGTGCCGCGCAGCGAATCCCATGTCATGGGCGTCATGACGCTGCGCAACCGGCTGCTGCCGCTGGTCTCGCTGCGGCGGATGTTCGGCATGCCGCAGGCGCCGCTGGCCGAGCATAACCGCATCGTCGTCGTCGCCCTGGCCGGGCCGGCCGGGCCGGTCTCGGTCGGCATCGTCATGGATGCGGTGAAGGAGGTGCTGCGCGTGCCGCGCGCGGTGGTGGAGGCGGTGCCGCCGCTGCTGGCCAGTAGCGGGCAGGGCGGCGGGCGCGGCGGCGAGCTGGAGGCGATCTGCCGGCTGGAGCAGGGCAGGCGCCTGGTCACCATCCTCTCCGTCTCGCGCATGTTCCCGGAGGAGGCGCGGGAGCGGCTGCTGGGCGAGGGCATGGCCGCCCAGGCGGCGGCGGAGGAGGAGGCGATGGCGCAGCAGGACCAGGGCGGCGCGGCGGCGGATGACGAGGAGCAGTTCGTCGTCTTCCGCCTCGGCCATGAGGAATATGGCGTGCCGATCGGCGCCGTGCAGGAGATCGTCCGTGTGCCGGAGCAGCTGACGCGCATGCCGCGCACGCCCGATTTCATCGAGGGCGTGGTGAATCTGCGTGGCGTGGTGCTGCCGGTGGTGGACCAGCGCCGCCGCTTCGGCATGCCCGACATGGCGCGCAATGACCGCCAGCGCATCATGGTGCTGATGGTGGGGCAGGCCCGCACCGGCTTCATCGTCGACAGCGTGGTGGAAGTGCTGAAGGTGCCGCGCGCCACCATCGGCCCCGCCCCGCGCCTGGGCGGCGGTGCCCGGCTGATCGACCGTGTCGCCAATCTGGAAAAGCAGAAGCGCATGCTGCAGCTGCTCGAGGCCGGCCACCTGCTGGACCTGGAGGAGCAGGGCGCGCTCAACGAGCTGTGACGGGCGCGTCATGCTGAAGGTGCTGATCGTCGAGGATTCGGCGCTGATGCGCAGCCAGCTGCGCCGGTTGCTGGAAGGCGAGGGGGATATCCAGGTGGCCATCGCCCGCAACGGGGCGGAGGCGCTGGCCGTCATCCCGGAATTCGAGCCGCAGGTGGTGACGCTCGATGTCAACATGCCGGAGATGGACGGGCTCACCTGCCTCGGCCACATCATGCGCGACATGCCGCGCCCGGTGCTGATGGTCTCCTCCATCACGCAGCAGGGCTCCGAGGCGGCGGTGCGCGCCCTGGCGCTCGGCGCCGTCGATGTGGTGGCCAAGCCGGGCGGCACCATGTCCATCGGCATCGAGGCGATGCGGGACGAGCTGCTGGGCAAGCTGCGCGCCGCCGCCCGCGCCCGGCCGCGCCGTGCCCTGCGCCTGCGCGAGGCGCTGCGGGCGGAGCAGGCGGCGGCCGAGCAGCGCCGCCATTCCGCCGCCGCCCGCGCCGCGACGCGCGGCCTGGCGGGGCTGACGCTGGTGGGCGTCTCCACCGGCGGGCCGCGCACGCTGGAGGATATCCTGCCGGAGCTGCCGGCCAGTTACCCGCAGGCGGTGTTGGTGGCGCAGCATATGCCGGCGGGCTTCACCGCCTCCTTCGCCCGGCGGCTGGATTCCATCTGCGCGCTGGAGGTGGTGGAGGTCTCGACGCCGATGCCCCTGCAGCCGGGCCGCGCCTATATCGGCCGGGGCGAGGCGGATCTCGTCGTGGAAAAGCGCCTGGGCCGGCTGGTGGCCAATTCCGTGCGCTCCGACACCAGCCTCTGGCACCCGAGCGTGGACCGGCTGGTGCGCAGCGCCCTCGGCCTGGTGCCGCCCGCCGGGCTGATCGGCGTGCAGCTCACCGGCATGGGCGATGACGGGGCGGCGGCCATGGCGGAGCTGCGCCGCCTGGGCGGGCGCACCATCGCCGAGAGCGAGGAGACCGCCGCCGTCTTCGGCATGCCGGCCGAGCTGATCCGCCGCGGTGGGGCGAGCGAGGTGCTGCCCTGCGACCGCATCGCGGCGAAGCTGCGGCAATGGGCGGTGTCCGGCCAAGCGGGGGGAAGCAGCCGATGGGACTCCTGAAGGCACGGCCAGGGGCGGAAGCGGAGGCGGCCCCGCCCTCCGCCGGTGATGTGCTGGCCGGGCTGGCCTCGCCCGAGGCCGGGCAGCGCCGCGCGGCGGCCCAGGCGCTGGCCAGCCCCCATTCCTGCCCCCTGGCCAGCCCGGCGGAGGCCGTGCCGCTGCTGGCCGCCGCCCTGCGCAGCGAGCAGGACCGCCCGGCCCAGGAGGCGATGCTGGCGGCGCTCATCACCCTGGCCACGCCCGAGGCCGTGGCGGCGCTGCTGGCGCTGCTGCGGGCGGAGGATGCCTGGCTGCGCAATGCCGCCCTGGCGGCCCTGCAGGCGGTGGGCGAGCCCGCCGCCGCGGCCCTGCGCGGCCTGCTGGCGGCGGAGGAGGCGGATTGGCGCATCATGGCGCTCTCCACCCTGGCCGGGCTGCGCTGCGCGGCGGCGGAAGGCTGGATCCTCACCCTGCTGGAGACGGAGCCGGACGCCAATGTCTGCGCCGCCGGGGTGGAGACACTGGACCGCATCGGCAGCGCCGCCGCCGCCGCGCCGCTGGAGGCCCTGGCGCTGCGCTTCGCCCATGAGCCCTTCCTCGCCTATGCCGCGCGCGCCGTGCGCGCGCGCCTGCTGCCAGACGGCGCATGAAGCCCATGCCCCCGCCCATCCAGTCCGGTGAGTTCGCCCGCTTCCAGGAATTCTTCTACCAGAAGAGCGGCATCACCTTCGGCGCCACCAAGCGCTATTTCGTCGACCGCCGGCTGCTGGAGCGGATGGAAGCCACCGGCACGCGCTGCTTCGAGGACTACCTGACCCTGCTGCGCTTCCGCGACCCGCGCGGGGAGGAGCTGCAGAACCTCATCAACGCGATGACGGTCAACGAGACCTATTTCTTCCGCGAGCACTACCAGTTCCGCTGCCTGACGGATTCCATCCTGCCCGCCCTCACCGCCCGGCGGCGGCCTGGCGACCCGCTGCAGATCTGGTCCATGCCCTGCTCGACGGGGGAGGAGCCCTATTCCATCGCCCTGCACCTGCTGGAGCAATGGCCGGGGGTGGACAACTGGGATGTGCGCATCCTGGCCAGCGATATCGACACCCGCGTGCTGGAGCAGGCGCGCCTCGGCGAATACGATGCCCGCGCCCTGCAGCATGTGCCGCCGGAGATGCTGGCGCGCTATTTCACCCCGCTGCGCCAGGGGCGCTGGCGGCTGATCAGCGACCTGCGCAGCTCCGTCGAGTTCCGCCGCGTCAACATCACCGAGCCGGACGAGACGCGCGCCTATCGCGACATCGACGTCATCTTCTGCCGCAACCTGCTCATCTACTTCGACGACGCCTCGCGCCGCCGCGCGATCGAGGCGCTGTTCGACGCGCTGCGCCCGGGCGGCTTCATCTGTCTCGGCCATTCCGAGTCGATGAGCCGCATCTCCTCCCTGTTCGAGGTCAGGAAATTTCCCGATGCCATCGTCTATCAGCGGCCCGCCTGAGGCGGCGTCCCCCGATGCGCCTCCCCGGGATGAACCTCTCCGGGATGCGGCGCTGCTCGTCGTCGATGACGCGGCGACGGTGCGGCTCTACTACCGGGAGATCCTCGGCGGCCTCGGCTGCCGCGTGGAAGATGCCTGGAATGGCATGGAAGGGCTGGAGAAGGCCCTGCGCGCGCCGCCGCGGCTGATCCTGGTGGATGTGAACATGCCCGGCCTCGACGGCTACAGCATGCTGCGCAAGCTGCGCCAGGAGGAGGCGCTGCGCGCCGTGCCGGTCATCACCATCACCACCGAGGCCGGGGCGGCGGAAGCCTCGCGCGCCTACCGCGCCGGCGCCAATCTCTACCTGCGCAAGCCGGTGCGGCCGGAATTGCTGGCCGGGCTGGCGCGCGTGCTGCTCGGGATGCCGCCGGCATGAATCCGCTGCTCGACCAGTTCCTCATCGAGGCGCGCGACCTGCTGGACACCGCCAGCGAGGGCCTGCTGCGGCTGGAGCGCGGCGAGGCCGGCGAGGCGCTGGTGAACACCATCTTCCGCGCCGTGCACACGCTGAAGGGCACCTCCGGCCTGTTCGATGTCGCGCCGCTCACTGCGCTGGTGCATGCGGCGGAGGATCTGCTGGACGCCGTGCGCGCCGGCCAGATGGCGCTCACCGCGCCGATGGCCGACCTGCTGCTGGGCGCGCTGGACCAGACGCGGGTCTGGCTCGACGCGCTGGAGACGAAGGGGGCCCTGCCGGAGGCGGCGGAGGCCACCGCCGCCACCCATGGCGCCGCCCTCCAGGCGCTGCGCGGCAGCGGGCCGCAGGCGGCGGG
>NZ_JANFNY010000139.1 GCF_024437745.1 Roseomonas sp. GC11
GCCGCAGCCAGTCCAGCCGCCCGCGCGGCGCGGGGCGCGGGCTGCGGGCGATGCGCGCGGCCAGCCGCGCCTGCATCCGCGCCAGGGTGGCGGCATCGGGTGGCGGCAGGCTCTCGGCCAGGGCGGCATCGAGGTGCCGCCGCCGCGCCTCGGCCGAGCGTTCCAGCAGCGCCAGCGCCGCGCCGCGCCGCGCGGCGGGCCAGAGCGCCGGCGCCGCGCCGTGCCCGGCCAGCAGGGCGGCGAACTCGGCCTCGACCATCGCCGGCCTGTCCTGGTGCATCTCGGGGTGCATCTCGGGGTGGGCGCTCACCGCGTGGCCTCGCGCAGGCGGCCGGCCAGGAAGCGGCGGGCGCGGTGCAGCAGCCCTTCCACCGCGCGCTCCGAGGTCTCCAGCACCGCCGCCGCCTCGGCGCCCGAGAGGCCCTGGTCATGGGCGAGCGCCAGGGCGGCGCGCTGGCGTGGTGGCAATGCGGCCAGCGCCTCGGCCAGCAGCGCCTGCCGCTGGCGGGCGGCCAGCGCCTCCTCCGGGCCAATCGCGGGGTCGGGCAGGCCCTCCTCCAGCGGCTGCGGCGCCTGCCCCTGGCGGCGCCGCGCCTGATCCACCGCCAGATTGGCGGCGATGCGGTAGAGCCAGGTGGACAGCTTCGCCCGCGCCGGGTCGAAGCGCGCGGCATGCTGCCAGGCGCGCAGCAGGGCCTCCTGCGCCACATCCTCCGCCTCCGCCGCGCTGCCGGTGATGCGCAGCGCGAGGCCATGCAGCCGTGGCAGGTGGCGCGCGGCCAGCGTGCCGAAGGCCAGCCTGTCCCCCTCCGCCGCCCAGGCGATCAGCGTCTCATCCGCCGCGGCCTCGCGGTCACGCTCCAACGGGCGTTGCGGGAGCCGCTCCAGCGCGGCGGCCGGGGCGGAGACGGGGCGCAGGAAAGGCAGGCGGCGGGCGGTGGCGGCGGGGAACGTCATGGGGATCCGGCAGGCTCGTGCATCCTGATACGCGCGGGGGCGGGAAATCCCACGCGGTTTTTTTGCCGCCGCCCGCACCTCTCTACGCACCGCCGCCCGCGCCATCGCCGGGGGGCGGCGCGCGGCCAGGGCAGGGGAGAAAAAGGGAGCGGCTGCGGCGTGATGAAACCTGCGTGATATGCCCCTCCCGCCCACGCCAGAAGCGAAAGCAGCGCAACAGACCCCGCTCCGGCGCGGTATCGTATCGATCATGGGAAGCAGGAAGCCAGTCCGGGAGTGGCAGGCGATGGGTTGGCGGACCGGCCGTGACGTGCCCGCCGGGGCTGGTGGATTCGCGGGCCGCAGGCCCTCCACCGCCCCTTCCTCCGCGGCTTTCGCCTTCACCACGGCCGCGCTGGCCCAGGCGGGCGGGCCGGCGGGCTCCAAGGCAGGGGGCTCCCCCACGGGCGGGGGGGCTGGCTCCGGCGGCTGGAGCGCCGCGCGGGGCGGGGCGGGGCGGCCGCCCGCGGCGGTGCGCACCGTGCGCCTGCTGCTCGCCGGCTCCCTCCTGCTGCCCGCCGCCCTGCTCGGCCTGCTCTCCTGGCAGGCCTGGGAGCAAAGCTGGGACGAGGCGACGCTGGAGGTCGCGCGCTCGGCCGAGGCCGGGGCGGAATATGCCCGCCGCGTGCTCGATGGCCACCGCCTGCGCGCCCAGCGCGCCAACGACATGATGCGCGGCCTCTCCGACGCCACCATCCGCGCCGAGGAAGCCCTGGTCAGCGCCCAGCTCGCCACGCTGGTGGAGCAGGCGGGCGGCGCCTCCGTCATCTCGCTCTATGTTTTCGACGCGGCGGGCCACCCGCTGGTCAGCGGCACCGTGCCCGCCGTGCCGCATGGCCAGAGCTTCGCCGACCGGCCCTTCAACCAGATCCTGCGCGGCCCCGGCGCGCCGGAGGCCGCCGTCACCGGCCCTTATCGCGGCCGGCTGGACGGGGCGGATTTCTTCGCCGTCAGCCTGCGCCGCCAGGAAACCGGCAATGACCGCCCGCCCGGCAGCTACCAGGGCATCATCAACGTCTCGGTGCGCATCGGCGAGGCGGCGGAGCGCCTGCAGCGCCTGCTGAAGAACCCGGCCGATACCCTGGCCCTGCTCGGCCCCGGCGGCGCCGTGCTGGCCCGCGCCGGCAAGGGGGGGGCGGGCAGGGAGGCCGAAGGGAAGGAGGCCGCGGGGAGGGAAGGGGAGGACCCGGCCGCCTTCGATCTGCCCGCCGGCGCCACCCCCGGCCAGCCCTGGCTGGAGCGCGGCCCGCAGGGGGTGCGCGTGCTCCAGCCGGTGGAAGGCTGGGAGGTCACCGCCTATGCCGCCCGCCCCCGCGCCGAGGTGCTGGCGCGCTGGGAGGCGCGGGTCGGGCAATTGCTGCTGCTCGGCGTGCCGGCGGCGCTGGCGCTGTTCGGCCTCGCCCTGCTGGTGCGGCACGGGCAGCGCGCGCTGGTGGCGGCCAATGCCGGGCTGGAGCGCGGCGTGGCCGAGCGCACCGCCGCCCTCGCCGCCAGCGAGGAAAGGCTGCGCCTGGCCCAGGAGGCCGCCGGCATCGGCGTGTGGGAGCACGAGATGCTGCCGGAAGGCCGCGCCATCTGGTCCGCCCAGCAATTCCGCCTGCTGGGGCTAGACCCCTCCGCCCCCGTGCCCTCGCTGCGCGCCCTGCTGCGGCGGGTGCTGCCGCAGGACCGGCGCGGGCTGCTGGCCGCGCTGCGCGCCGCCGCGCCGCAGGTGACGCTGCGCCTGCGCCGCGCCGATGGCGCCGTGCGCTGGCTCACCCTGATCGGCCGCCGCATGCCGGCCATGGAGGGGCGGCCCGCCCGGCTGCTCGGCGTCGCCGCCGACATCACCGAGCGCCACGCCAACGCCGCCGCCCTGGCCGAGGCGGAGGAGCGCTACCGCGCCCTGTTCGAGGGCGCGCCCTTCGCCGTCTTCCTCTTCGACCCGCACAGCCACGCCATCCTCGACGTCAATGCCCGCGCCTGCCTCGACTATGGCTACAGCCCGGAGGAATTCCGCCGCCTGACCCTGGGCGATATCGACGTGCTGGGCGAGGCGGAGGCGATCAAGCAGCGCGGCCGGCGCCACGCCGTGGCCGGGGGAATGCAGGAATACGAGGCCCGCCACCGCCTGCGCGACGGCACCCAGCGCGATGTGCTGGTGCGCGTGCAGGGGGTGCGGCTGCGCGGGCGCAACCTCTCCTACGCCGCGCATATGGACATCACCGCCCGCCGCCGCGCCGAGGAGGAGCGCATGCTGCTGGCGCGCGAGGTGGACCACCGTGCCAAGAACGTGCTGGCCCTGGTGCAGGCCGCCCTGCGCCTGACGCCGAAGGAGGACCCCGCCGCCTATACCGCCGCCGTCGAGGGGCGGGTGATGGCGCTGGCCCGCGCCCATACCCTGCTGGCCCAGGCCTACTGGACCGGGGCGGAGCTGCGCGCCCTGCTGGAGGGGGAGCTGGCCACCTTCCTCGCCCCCCCCGCCGGCACCCCCCCTGCCGGCGCCATGCCGCGCGTGGTGCTGGAGGGGCCGCGCGTCATGCTGCCGCCCGCCCTGGCGCAGGGCGTCTCCATGGCGCTGCACGAACTGGCCACCAACGCCACGAAGCACGGCGCCCTCTCGCGCGAGGGGGGGGTGGTGCGCATCGTCTGGAGCCTCTCCCCGGGCCAGGACCGGCTGAGCCTGCACTGGAGCGAAAGCGGCGGGCCGCCCCTGGCCGGGCCACCCGCCCGCGCCGGATTCGGCTCCCGCATGCTGGAAGCCACCGTCAACCGCCAGCTTGGCGGCAAGGTGCGGCGCGACTGGCGGCCGGAGGGGCTGTATTGCGAGATCGAATTGCCACTCTGTGAGCCCAGGCACAGGGATGCTGCCTGAGGCGGAGGCGGGAGAAAAAGGTTCTTTTTTGGAAAAAAGAACCAAAAAAACTTTTCTCCGCCGGCGTGGCTCCCCAGCTCTCAGCTCCGGGCGGGGAAAAGATTCTTTTAGGAATGCCCGTCTTATCCTTCCCTCCGCCGTGCCGGCTGAGGGTCCTGGCCGTTTGACCAAAGCCCGCAGGGCCGCTAGCTCCAGACGAGAAGCGCCTGAACCAGGAATAAAAAAACGGTCACGCGAAATGCGTGCGCAGCCCTTCGGGATTTGCTAAAAAGTCACGAAGCTGTGAAATCTATGTTTCCACGCTGCGGGCTTTCCCGCATCGTCGCACGGCGCAGCCGGGAGGGATGACAGGGTGGCGGAATTCTGGGCGGATTGGGGAATGCTGGCCTATCTGGCCGCCGCGGCCTGGGCCTTTTTCGAGGGGGAAACCTTCGTCATCCTGGCCGCCGCGGCCGGGCAGGCAACGGGGCTTATCGACCCCTGGTTGCTGATGCTCTCGGTCTGGTTCGGTTCCTTCCTGGGTGACCAGCTCTGGTTCACGCTGGGGCAACGCTACGGTGCCAAGGCGCTGCGCCGCATCCCCGGCGCCGAGAAGCGGCTGGCCACCGCCATGGGCTTCCTCGAGCGCTATGGCACGCTTTTCGTCCTCACCTTCCGCTTCGTCTATGGCGTGCGCAATGTTGCCTCGGCCGCCTGCGGCATCGCCGGCATGAAGCGCAGCCGCTTCGCCTTCCTCAACTTCATCGCCGCTGGCCTCTGGGCTTCCTCCTTCGTCGCCGCCGGCTGGTTCGCCGTGGCCTGGCTGGGCGAGGAGAACACGATGCATGCCCTGGCCGGCATTGGCGTGCTGGTGGTGCTCTTCCTGGCCTGGAAGCTGATCAGCCACTGGCGCCGCCGCGCCAGCGCCGCCGCCGAGGCCGCACCCGCCGCGCCGCGTGCCGCCGACCTGCCGCCGCCGCCCGCCCCGGACGCCAAGCAGCCCCTGAAGCGCGTCGCCGTCTGATTTTTCTATCAGGCTGCCGCCGTCTCCCGGCACGGCGGGACGCCTGACTGAAAAAGTTTTTTGGTTCTTTTTTTCAAAAAAGAACCCTTCTCTTCTTCCCTCGCCTAAATCCCTTCCGCCAGCAGCGCCCGCGTGGCGCGCGGCGCCAGGGGCCGGATGCGCCCGGCGCTGTCGCGCATCTCCATCCGGTCGAGCCAGGCCTCGAATTCCGGCGCCATGCCGAGGCCGAGCATGCCGCGCAGCGCCAGCACGTCGTGAAACGACAGGCTCTGATAATTGAGCATGATGTCATCCGCCCCCGGCACCGCGATCAGGAAGGTCACGCCGGCGACGCCGAGCAGCGTCATCAGCGTGTCCATGTCGTCCTGGTCGGCCTCGGCGTGGTTGGTGTAGCAGACATCGACGCCCATCGGCACGCCGAGCAGCTTGCCACAGAAATGGTCCTCCAGCCCGGCGCGCAGGATCTGCTTGCCGTCATAGAGGTATTCAGGCCCGATGAAGCCCACCACCGTGTTCACCAGCAGCGGGCGGAAGGCGCGGGCCACGGCATAGGCGCGCACCTCCACCGTCTGCTGATCGACGCCATGATGCGCATCGGCCGAGAGGGCGGCGCCCTGGCCGGTCTCGAAATACATCACATTGTCGCCCACCGTGCCGCGCTTCAGCGCCAGCGCGGCCTGCTCCGCCTCGCGCAGCACGGCGAGGTTGATGCCGAAGCCGGCATTGGCCGCCTCCGTCCCGGCGATGGACTGGAACACCAGATCCACCGGCGCGCCGCGCTCCATCATGGCGATGCTGTTGGTGACATGCGTCAGCACGCAGCTCTGCACGGGGATGTCGTGGCGCAGGCGGAGATGCTCCAGCATCTCGGTCAGGGCGATGCAGTTGGGCACATTGTCGGTGGCGGGGTTGATGCCGATCACCGCATCGCCGCTGCCGAGCAGCAGCCCGTCGAAGGTGGCGGCGGCGATGCCGCGCAGGTCGTCCGTCGGGTGGTTGGGCTGCAAGCGGCTGGCCAGCCGCCCGGGCAGGCCGAGCGTGGTGCGGAAGGCGGTGACAACGCGGCATTTGCGCGCCACGGCCACGAGGTCCTGGTTGCGCATCAGCTTGGAGACGGCGGCCACCATTTCGGGCGTCAGCCCGGGCGCCACGGCGGCGAGGGCGGTGGCATCGGTGCGGTGGTCCAGCAGCCAGTCGCGCAGGCCGCCCACCGTCAGCGACCGCAGCGGGGCGAAGGCGGCGGCGTCATGCGTGTCGAGGATCAGCCGCGTCACCTCGTCCCGCTCATAGGGGATGAGGGCCTCGTTGAGGAAGGCCAGCAGCGGCAGCTCGGCCAGGGCCATGCGCGCGGCGATGCGCTGCGCGTCGCTCTCCGCCGCCAGCCCGGCCAGCTCGTCGCCCGAGCGGCGGGGGGAGGCGGCGGCCAGCAGCGCCTTGAGATCGGGGAAGACATGGCGCTCACCGCCCGCCAGGCTGGTCCTTTTCATATTTTTTCACGCTGCCGCTGTCTTGTGATGAAGTGGGGCGCGGCAGGGAGTCCGCGCGGGGGTGGCCCGGTGGTGTGCCGGCGGGTCAGGCGGGCTCACGGGCGGGGGGCGTGGCGTCGGCCTCGCCGAGGGGGCGTTGCAGCAGCACCACATCCAGCCATTCGCCATGCTTCCGCCCCACCGCGCGCAGCGTGCCCACGCGGGTGAAGCCTGCCGCCTCGTGCAGCCGGATGGAAGCGGTATTGCCGCTATCCCCCACCACGGCGATCATCTGGCGGAAGCCGCGTTCCTCGCAGGCGGTGATCAGCGCGGCCAGCAGCCGCCGCCCCAGCCCGCGCCCGGCCGCGCCCGGCGCCACATAGATCGAGTTCTCCACCGTGTTCTGATAGGCCGCGCGCGGGCGATAGGCGCCGGCATAGGCATAGCCCAGCACCTGCCCGGCCTCTTCTGCCACCAGATAGGGCATGCCGGCCTCGGCCAGGGCAGCGAAGCGGCGCTGCATGTCCTCCAGCGGGGGTGGCGCCGTCTCGAAGGAGGCGCGGCCCCAGGCGACGTGATGGGCGTAGATGGCGGTGATGGCGGGCAGGTCCGCCGGGGTGGCGGAGCGCAGGGTCAGGCAGGGGGCGGTCATGGTGCCGCCTGATATAGCAAGAAGCGCGCCGCGTGGGCTTGAGGGGGCTTTGCCCCCTCAAACTCCCCCAGCAGGGGACAGGGTCCCCTGCACCCGCCTTCCGTTGGGTTTCCA
>NZ_JANFNY010000013.1 GCF_024437745.1 Roseomonas sp. GC11
GGCCACGGCCGAGCCCGGCCTCCTGCCGCGCCGGGCGCGCCCCGCACCCGCCTCGACCACCACCTCCTCCTCCACCCTGGCCTGAGGCCCCGCCCCGGCATCCTCCGCCGCGCGTGGGAGAATGGCGGGGGGCGGGTTGCGCGCGGCGCGCGTCGGTGCTGCAAAACGGCTGGGCGCGGCGGGAGGCCGCCACGCCCCGGGGCTGGCGAGTCTGCCTGCCCCGTCTCCAGCCGGAGTGATACGACGTGGCCGCATTGACGAAGCCCAAGGTGCATATGGGCACGCTGACGGGGGGCGAGGGGCGCGAGGTTTTCGCCAGCAACCCCATCATCCTCCTGCCCATGGGCAGCCATGAGGACCAGGGGCCGCATGCGCCGATGGGCGACTACCTGCTGGCCGAGAAGGTGGCCGAACTCGCCGCCATCCGTGCCACCGAGGCCGGCACGCCCACCTATGTCGCCCCCGTCCTGCCCTTCGGCGGTGCCGACTGGTTCGGCCCGATGATCGGCGGCATCGCCATCAGCCAGGCGACGCTGACGCAGGTGATTTCCGACATGGTCGAGAGCCTGCACCGCAACGGCCTGACGCGGCTGATCGTCATCAACGGCCATGGCGGCAATGTCGGCCCGATCGCCGAGGTGGCGCGCCGCCTCTACATCGACCGCAAGATCGTCCTGCCCAGCCTCTACCTGTGGAAGATCAGCTATGGCCTGCTGCCCGGCCTGATCGGGGCGGAGAAGGCCAAGGCCGTCTCCGGCCACGGCGCCGACCCGCTGACCAGCATCGGCCTGCACCTCTTCCCCGAGCTGATCCGCGAGGACCTGATCCCCGAGGGCAAGCCGCTGAAGAATGACAGCCTGCTGGGCCTGCCCTATACCGGCCTTGGCACCGCCAGCTTCCAGGGCGCCGAGGTCGGCCTGCCCATGGAGTATGACGACACCTATCACCAGGGTGTCGGCCGTGGCGATCCTAAGCTCTGCTCCGCTGAGACGGGCGCCCTGCTGGTGGAGAAGCTGACGGGCATCGTCGCCGATTTCGCCACGCTCTTCGCCAGCAAAGTGCCCGCGAAGTAATTTTTTTCAGTCTGGCGTCCCACCTCAGGCCAGAGGCGGGACGCTGAACTGAAAAAGTTTTTTGGTTCTTTTTTTCAAAAAAGAACGTCTCTCACGCTTCGTCTTCCACTGAATTGACGAGAGTCCCGATCCCCTCGATCTCGATCTCCACCCGGTCCCCGGCCTTCATGAAGACCGGCGGCTGGCGCGGATAGCCGACGCCGCTCGGCGTGCCGGTGGCGATGACATCGCCCGGCTCCAGCGTCATCACTTCCGAGAGGATGGCGAGGATGCGCGGCACGGAGAAGATCATGTCCGCCGTCGTGCTGTCCTGCAGGGTCTGCCCGTTGATGCGGGAGGTGATGCGCAGCGCGTTGGGCCCCTGCGGCAGTTCATCGGGCGTGACGATCTCGGGGCCGAGGCCGCCGGTGCGGTCGAAATTCTTGCCCATGCCCCATTGCGTCGATTTGCGCTGATAGTCGCGCACCGAGCCTTCATTCATGCAGCTGTAGCCGGCGACGCAGGAGAGGGCTTCCGCCTCCGTCAGGTGGCGGGCGCGGCGGCCGATGATGATGGCCAGTTCCGCCTCGTAGTCGAATTTCCCTGAGACGCGCGGGCGCAGCAGCGGCGCGCCATGCGCGGCGAGCGAGGTGGGGCCGCGGAAGAACACCGCCGGGTAGTCGGGGATGGGGTTGTTCCCCTCCCGCGCATGCTCGACATAGTTCAGGCCGATGCAGATGATCTTGCCTGGGCGCGGCACCACCGGCAGCAGGCGCAGCCCGGCCAGCGGCAGGCGCGGCGCATCCGCCAGCCGCGCCGCCAGGGCCGGGGCGCTGTCTGGCAGGCCGAGCGCCGCGAGGGCGGCATTCACCTCCTCTGGCAGGCCCGGCACCACGGTGGAGAGAGCCACCACCTCCTCCCCCACCCGCGCGCCCAGCACGGCGCGCCCTTCCTGCTCGTATGTGATCAGGCGCATGCGCGCTTCCTCTCCCGTTTCCGGCCGGAGGTTTTATCGGAATTCTTGCAGCGTCAATTAATTTTATCGATAAAAAGGCCAACCCTTGCCCCGGACCCCCATGCCCGCCGATCCTTCTCCCGATGCCGGGGGTGATTCCACCCTGGCCACCCGCCTGCACCGCCGCCTGCGGGAGGACATCCTGGCCGGCCACCTGCCGCCGGGGCTGAAGCTGAAGCTGCGCGACCTCGCCGCCCGTTACGGCGCCGGCGCCTCGCCCCTGCGCGAGGCTTTGTCGCAGCTGGCGGCGGAAGGCTGGGCGGAGCGGCTGGAGCATCGTGGCTTCCGGGTCGCCGGGGCACCGGCGGGGGAGCTGGCGGGGCTGATTCGCAGCCGCATCCTGGCGGAGGGCGCGGCGCTGCAGGAATCGATCCGGCGTGGCGGCGCGGCCTGGGAAGAGGGCATCCTGCTGGCGGAGCACCGCCTGGCGCGGCTGGACCGCTCGCTGGATCCGCAGCGCTTCCTGGCCAATCCGGCGTGGGAGGCCTGCCACCGCGCCTTCCACCGGGCGCTGCTGGCCGCCTGCGAGGCGCCGGCGCTGCTGGCCTTCTGCGACCGGCTGCGGGAGGAGGCGGGGCGCTACCGTGCCCTGGCCAATCTGCGCGCCTATCCGGGGCGGCATGTGGCGGCGGAGCATGCGGCCATTGCCCAGGCCGCGCTGCGGCGTGATGCCGGCGCGGCCTGCGCGCTGCTGGCGGAGCATTATGAGCGGACGGGGCAGCTGCTGGGGGCGCGGATCAGCCTGGAGCCGGGGAGCGGGTAAATCTCAAAAAACAGAAAAAAATTACTGAAATCATGAAGAGTATTCTTCACCATTTGTGCATTTTGATCTGCGAGGTTGCCAATCGATCACAATCATGGCGGAAGGACTGTGCGCCCCATGCAATCCACCGCGGGTTTCCTGACAATGGCGACGACGCTGGGCGCGTCCTATACGCCGCTGGAGCGCAGCTTCAGCCTCGCGGGGCAGGATCTTGAGCGTGCCGCGACGGCACTCGGTGGCCTCGTCAACTGCTTCGAGGGGCTGGAACAGGATCTGCGTGGCCCCGCCCTCGTCACGGCCCTGGCGCAGCTGGACCAGGCGGCGGACAGCGTCCGCAACATCGATGGCATCATCCGTGCCGAACGGCAGGTGCTGGACCGGATCTTTGCCCTGCTCCAGGCCATAGCCGGGCATCTCGGCCATCTGGACGGCACGGTCCGCGCCGTCGGCATGCTGACGGTGACGGCCAAGGTCTGCGCCTCCGGCCTCGGCGCGCTGGGGGAGGATTTCTCGGCCTTCACGCGCGAAATCACCCGGCTCTTCGACCTCTCCCGCACCAGCCTCGCCGAATTCCTCCAGGTGGTGACGCGGTTGCAGGAAAAGCTCCAGGCCGGGCTGTCGCGCCAGGATAATTTCGCGCGCCAGCAGGGCGATGCCATCCAGAACATCCCCGCCACCCTGTCGCAGAGCACCGCCGCGCTGCAGCAGCGCATGCAGGCCGGCGCCGCCGCCTCGGGCGAGGTGCGCGCCCGCTCCGCCGCCATGGCCCAGGCCGTGTCCGAGGCCATCATGGCCCTGCAGGTGGCCGATGCCACGCGCCAGCGCATCCAGCATGTGGAGGAGGTGATCGGCGGCCTGCCCAGCCTGCTCAGCGGCCCCGCCATGCCGGAGGCGGACCGCCCGCTTGTGCGCGCCCATGTCTGCCACCTCCAGGCCGCGCTGCTGCGCCACGCCGCCGAGGAATACGAGGCCCATGCCGGCCGCGTCGATGGCGCGCTCGACCGTCTTTCGCAGGAGGCCCGCGCCGTCCTGCAGATCGGCACCGAGGCGTATGGCCAGGGTGGCGAGCGCCGCGGCAACTTCCTCGCCGCCGTGGAAACCAGCGTGCGCCATGCCCTCGGCCTCGTGCGCGATTTCCGCACCGCCCAGGCCGAGGTCGCCGCCGTGGCGCAGGACATCACCGCCTCCGTCCTGCAACTCTCCGAGCATATCGGCCTGGTGCGCGCGCTGGAGACGGATCTGCGCCTGATGAGCCTCAACATGACGCTCAAATCCGGCCGCCTGCACGATGCGGGCCGCACCCTCCACACCATCGCGCGCGAATTGCGCAGCTGCGCCGACCAGACGACGCAGATCGTCGGCCTGATCACGCGCGATCTCACCAGCGTCACCGAACTCGCCCAGAACCATGCCCAGCGCGGCCAGACGGCGGAAGAGCGCGCCCTGGCCGATCTCAACACGCTGATGGCCGGCGCCATGGACGCGCTGGGGGGCGTCGGGCGGCAGATCGGCACCGCCCTGGCCTCGCTGGAGCAGGGCGGCAGCGGCGCGGCCGGCGCCCTGGCCCAGGCGCGGGAGCGCCTCGCGGCGGCGGGCATCGCGGCCATTCTCCACCGCGTGGCCGGCGAGCTGGACGGGCAGGCGGGCGGCGGCTCCCTCTCGGAGGAAGAACTCTCGCGCATCCGGCCCCTGCTGCCCGCCTCGCTGTCCAGCCGCTACACGATGGAGAGCGAAAGGGCGGTGCAGGCGCGGCTCAGCGGCCAGACCGCCTATCCCACGCCGGCGCCGACCAATACGCTGGAGGATATTCTGTTCTAACCGGTGCGCATCGTGGAAGCCGCGCCTGGCCTTGAGGGGGCCTTGCCCCCTCAAGCTCCCCCCCTTTCTTTCCCTTGGGCAGGGGACAGGGTCCCCTGCACCCGCCTTCAGGGGCACCACGGGCAAGGGTCTGACTTTCCTTCCTGAGGCGTGCCGAGGGGATCCGCCACGCGCCGCCCATCGGCGCGCGCGTGGTGATGCCAGCGGGATCGCCCGCGCCCGGGGCTGGAACCCTCAGCCGCCGGCGCGGCGGAGCAGGACTTCGGCCGTATCGGTGCGGAAATGCAGCAGGAGCCCGTGCTGGCCGCCCGTGCGGCGGGCTTTCAGCGGCACGCCGAGCCGCCGCAACTCCGACAGGCCGAGCGCCACGTTGCGCCCGCCAATATCCAGCTGCGCCTGCGGGGCGGGGATCAGCGCGGCGCCGCCGAACAGCTTCGCTTCCAGATGGGCCGGGCGGCTGCCCTGCTCCAGCAGGCATTCGTAAAGCCCCTCGATGGCCCAGGCGCCATAGCGGGCATTCGGCTCCTCATCGGCGGTGAAGGGGTAGGGGAGGGCATAATGGTTCATGCCGCCGGCGCAGCGCACCCTGTCCCACAGGCAGAGCGAGACGCAGGAGCCCAGCACGGTGGTGATGATGCTCGGCCGCTCCGGGCAGGCCAGTTCCCCGGCCGAGAGGAAGATGCGCGGCAGGGAGGGATCAAGAGAGTCCGGCACGGAGGATCTCGCCCGCCAGGGCCTCCAGGGGCAGCACCCGCTCGGCGGCGCCGAGGGCGATGGCTTCCCGTGGCATGCCGAACACCACCGAGGTGGCCTCGTCCTGCGCGATGGTGCGCGCCCCGGCGCGGCGCATTTCCAGCAGGCCGCGCGCCCCATCATCCCCCATGCCGGTCATGATGATGCCGGTGGCATTGCCCCCGGCATATTGCGCCGCCGAGCGGAACAGCACATCCACCGAAGGCCGGTGGCGCGAGACCAGCGGGCCTTCCTTGATCTCGACGTAATAGCGCGCGCCGCTGCGGCGCAGCAGCATATGGCGGTTGCCGGGCGCGATCAGCACATGCCCGCGCAGCACGCTGTCCCCATCGGCCGCCTCGCGCACCTCGACGGCGCAGAGGTCGTTCAGGCGGCGGGCGAAGGCGCTGGTGAAATGCTCCGGCATGTGCTGGACGATGACGGTGCCCGGGCAATCCGCCGGCAGTGCCTCCAGCACCTCGCGCAGCGCCTCCGTCCCGCCGGTGGAGGCGCCGATGCAGACCACGGTTTCCGTGGTGCGCGCCATGGCGCTGCGCGGGCTCGGTGGCGGCAGGATGGCGTCGGCGGTCAGCTTCTTCTCGACCACCCTGCCCCCCGTGGCGGCGCGCGCCGCCTGGCGGCCGAGGCGCGCGCGGGCCGCCGCCTTGACGGTGTCGCAGATATGGATGCGGGCTTCGAGCAGGCCCTGCTTGGTGTCCATCCGCGGCTTCAGCAGGATATCCACCGCGCCGGCCTCCAGTGCTTGCATCAGCGTCTCGGAGCGCGGCTCGACCAGGGAGGAGCACATCACCACCGGGATGGGCCGCTGCGTCATGATCTTGCGCAGGAAAGTGATGCCGTCCATGCGCGGCATCTCGACATCCAGGGTGATGACGTCGGGCACCTCCTGTTGCAGGCGGCGGGCGGCGGCGAAAGGGTCCGCCACGGCGGCGATGACGCTGATCTCCGGGTCGGATTGCAGGATCTCGGTCAGCGCCTGCCGCACGACGGCGGAATCGTCGACGATGAGGACACGGATCTTGCCCGTCATGGCATCAGACCTTCTGGAAGACCGTGGCGGCCGGGGTGGGCTTCACCGGCAGGCCAAAGCCGGCGAGGGTCTCCGAATGGCCGAGGAACAGGAAGCCACCCGGGCGCAGATGGGTGCAGACGCGTTCCAGCACCGCCTGCTGCGTGGGCTTGTCGAAATAGATCAGGACATTGCGGCAGAAGGCCACGTCCACCGCCTCCTCCAGCGGGTAATGCGCGTCCATCAGGTTCAGGCGCCGGTAGCGCACCATGGCGCGCAGCTCGGGCACCACGCGCACCAGCCCGGTGGAACGCCCCTGGCCGCGCATCAGGTAGCGGCGGCGCATGGCCTCCGGCACCGGGGCCGCCATCTCCTCGGGATAGATGCCGAGGGCGGCGGTCTGCAGCACGCGGGTGCTGATATCGGTGCCCAGGATGCTGGTGTCGAAGCGGCCCTGGGCGGCGGCATTGTCCATCACCATCGCCATGGTATAGGCCTCCGCCCCGATCGAGGCGGCGACGCTCCACAGCCGCAGCGTGGCGCGGCGCCCGGGCGGGGCGCTCTTGAGCAGTTGCGGCAGCACCTGCCCGGCCAGGATGCGGAAATGCTCCACCTCACGGAAGAATTCCGTCTTGTTGGTGGTGACGGCATCGATCAGCGAGACGGTTTCCTGCTCCAGCCCGCCGCCCTTGAAGAGGTAGTGGCAGTATTCGCGCAGATCCTGGCAGCCCGTGGCCATCACGCGCTTGCGCAGCCGCCCCTCCAGCATGGTGCGTTTGCTGGGCGGCATTTTGATGCCGCTATACTCCTCGATGAAGCTGGCCAGCCGGAGGAAATCCGCCTCATGCAGGTGGTCGAGATGCCCTTCGGCTGCGGACATGCTGTCAGTACCGTTCGAATTCGCTGTCACGGGAATCCGGGCCGCCGGTCATGTCGAGATCGACACCGGTGGCGCGGGGCCGCGTCCGCGCGGCCATGGGCCGGGCCGTGGCGCGCTTCATGGCGGCCGGGCGGGCGGCGCCCTGCCGGCGCGGCGCGGCGCCCAGGGAGACCGGGCGCGCCTCGTTCTGCGTGCCGGTACGGAAATAGGAGATGCTGGCCTGCAGCTTCTCCGCCTGCGCCGCCAGCTCCTCGGAGGTGGCGGACATTTCCTCCGCCGCGGCGGCGTTCTGCTGCGTTACCTTGTCGAGCTGCTGGATGGCCTGGTTGACCTGCCCGCCGCCGATATCCTGCTCCCGGCAGGCGGCGCTGATCTCCTCCACCAGCTCCGCCGTGCGCTTGATGTCGGGCACGAGGCGCGAGAGCATGGCCCCCGCCTCCTGCGCCACCTTCACCGACTGCGAGGACAGGCCGATGATCTCGGCCGCCGCCGTCTGGCTGCGCTCGGCCAGCTTGCGCACTTCCGAGGCCACCACGGCGAAGCCGCGGCCATGCTCGCCGGCGCGCGCCGCCTCCACCGCCGCGTTCAGTGCCAGCAGGTCCGTCTGCCGGGCGATTTCCTGCACGATGGTGATCTTCTCGGCGATGGTCTGCATCGCCTGCACCGCGCGCCCCACCGCCTCGCCGCCCACCTCGGCATCGGAGGCGGATTGCCGGGCGATCTTCTCGGTCTGCGCGGCATTGTCGGCGGTCTGCTTGATGTTCGCCGCCATCTGCTCCATCGAGGCGGAGGCTTCCTCGGTGGAGGAAGCCTGTTCCGTCGCGCCCTGCGACAGTTCCTCGGCCGAGGAGGACAGCTCCTGGCTGCCGGCGGAGACATTCTCGGCCGCCACCACGGCATCCTGCACCACCTCGCGCAGGCGGGTCAGCATGCGCTCCTGCGCCATGCCGAGCTGGTCGCGTTCGGAATTGAGCTTCGCCTTCACCGTCAGGTCACCATCGGCGATGGAGTCGGCGATGGCCGCCATGTATTTCAGGTTGGCCGTCATGGCGGTCAGCACGGTGACGAGATCTTTGATCTCGTCATCGCTCTTGACCTCGATGCTCTGGTCGAGATCGCCATCGGCGACGGCGCGGGCCAGGCTCACCGCCTTTTGCAGCCCGCTGGAAATGCCGATCGAGATGAAGGCCCCGGCGCCGGTGGCGATGACCACCACGAGGGCGAAGGAGACGATCAGCAGCAGGCGCGCGGCGGCATATTCCTCGAGCAGCTCGCCCTGGGTGCTCTTCAGGATGCCTTCGTTGCGGGTGATGATGGTGCCGAGCACGCGCAGGCTCTGCTCGACCAGTGCCTGTCCCTCCTTGTTGGAGAGGGTCTGCGCGGCATTGATCGAATCCTCGCGGCCCAGCACCATCACCTGCTGGTGCAGCGGGCGCCAGGCGTCGAGGGCACGGATATATTCTTCCAGCAGGGCCTTGTTCTCGCCCTCCAGCAGCCCGAGGAGCCGCTCCCGCGCCGTGCCGGCCTCGCGCATCAGCTGGGCGTCCAGCGCGGCGTAGCGGTCCATCTGCGCCGGGAGGCGCGTCATGATCAGGTCGGCCTCGGCGCGCAGGATTTGCAGCATCTTGCCCTGCAACTCGGCGGCGAGGCCGAGGGCCTGGGCATTGCCGGCGGCGGCGAGGCGCTGGACCAGCTGCTGCAACGCCCGCATCCCCGGCTCCAGCGCCGGGATGGCACGGTCCTGCGACAGCAGCGTGGCCTCGTTCAGCGTGTCGCGGCTGGCGAACTGGCGGACCTTGTCCTGCACCGTCACGTAGCGCTGCCAGATCTGGGCGAATTCCTCCAGGTCGCGCCGCCCCGCGGCGGTCACTACCCCCATCATGCTGTTGCGCGTGGCCTCGATGGTTTGGCGCAGCCGCAGCATCTCCCGCTCGGCGGCCTGGGTCTTCTCGGCCTCCTGCGCGAGGATCATGTCCTTCTCGTTGCGCACGAGGTCCCGGAAGCTCTGGCCAAGATCACGCGCCAGCTCGACACGCCGCATCGGCCCCTCGAACATGCTGTCGATCTGGTCGTTGAAGCTGGCCAGCTTGGCGATTCCCAGGATGGTCGACCCTGCGGACAGCAACAGGATGCCGGCGAAGGTCAGGACCAGCTTGGTCCTGATGGTGATGCGCATGGGAGCCTCGCTCCGCCCTAGGGGGCGGCAGACTGGTCGGGGTGGGGATCGCCACGGCGTGTCGGCGCCGGGGCGAAGATCGGCACGGGGTCGAGGACGATGACGAAGTCCTCGCCCTGGCGCCCGATGCAGCGGACATATTCGCTCGGGCAGCACAGCCCGAATTTGGGCGAATGCACGCTGCCCAGCGTCGCGATGTCGCGCACCTCGTGCACCTTGTCCGCCAGCACGGCGACGGTGACGGGCTCATCCGCCAGCGGCACCTCGATGACGATGACGCGGGTGTCGATGGTGGCCGCGCGCTGCTCCAGCCCGAGCTTCAGGCGCAGGTCGGCCAGCGGCACGACGCGCCCGCGCACATTGATCAGCCGGTTGAGGAAGCGCGGCGCATTGGGCACCAGCGTCGTCGGCCCGGGGTCGAGGATTTCGCGCACATGCCGCGCCTCCAGCGCGAAGCGCTCGCCCTGGAGGTCGATGGTGACGACGCGCAGGCTGGCGGGGGGCTCGGTGTTGGGCATGCCCGCTCTCCTCAGCGCACCGGCACCAGCCGGTCCTCATGCGCCTGGCCGAAGGCGACGAGGGGGGCGATGTCGAGGATCAGCGCCACGCTGCCATCGCCCAGGATGGTGGCGCCGGAGAAGATGTCGATATCGGCATGCAGCTTGGACATCGACTTGATGACGGTCTGGTGGTCGCCGATCACCTGGTCAACCACGAGGCCCACGCGCTGGTCGCCGGTGGAGACGATCACCACCTTCTTCAGCGGGTCGGCATCGGCCGGGGTCTGGAACAGCTCGGCCAGCCGCAGGAAGGGGATCAGGCTGCCGCGCAGGTTGAGGAAGCTGCTGCGCGAGCCGCTTGACGGCGTCTCGCCCTCCAGCTCCACGCATTCCTCGACGGCGGTCAGCGGAATGACGTAGCGGCCCTGGCCCACGCGCACCAGCAGCCCGTCGATGATGGCCAGCGTCAGCGGCAGGCAGAGCGTCACCTCCGTGCCAAGGCCCGGGCTGCTGCTGATCTCGATGGTGCCGCGCAGCGCCTCGATGGTGCGCTTGACCACATCCATGCCGACGCCACGGCCGGAAAGGCTCGTCACCTCCGTCGCGGTGGAGAAGCCGGGTTCGAAGATGAGCTGGAAGATCTCCTGCTCGCCCAGCACCTGCTCGGGCGTGACGAGGCCGCGTTCCTCGGCGCGGGCGCGGATGCGGGCGCAGTCCAGCCCGCGCCCGTCATCGCGGATGGAGACGCAGACCTGCGCCCCGGCATGGCGCGCCTGCAGCAGCAGCCTGCCGCGGCGGGGCTTGTCGCCCCGCTCCTCCGGCCGCTCCAGCCCGTGGTCGAGCGAGTTGCGGATGAGGTGGACCAGCGGGTCGTTCAGCCGCTCGATGACGGTCTTGTCGAGCTCCGTCTCCTCGCCCTGCATCAGCAGCTCGACCTCCTTGCCGAGGTCGCGGCTGATATCGTGCACCAGCCGGCGGAAGCGGCCGAAGAGCTGCACGATGGGCACGGTGCGGATGCCCATGGTGGTGTCGCGCAGTTCGAGCGCCAGCCGCTCGATCTCCTCCGCCACGGAGCGCAGGCCGAGGTCGCTGCTGGCATGCGCCACCTGCCGCAGGCGGGACTGGGCGATCACCAGCTCCCCCACCCGGTCCATCAGCTCATCCAGCTTGAAGGCGGGGACGCGCACGCTCTCGGCCGCCTGGGCGGCATCGCGCTTGCCGGCCGCGGGGGGGTGCGAGGCCTGTGATAGCGCGGCCTGGGGCGTGCCCGCAGGGGATTTGCCCGGCTGGGATGCGCCCGTTTGTGATGCGCCTGCCTGGGGTGCGCCCGCCTGGGGCGCGCCGGCGGGGGCGTGGGCCGGTGGCGCGGGCTCGGCTGCCCCGCCCAATGGCTCGCCCAGTGGCTCCAGCGCCAGTTCCATGTCGTCGATGACGAAGAGGAAGACCTCCTCGATCCGCGCGCGCGGCACGGGGGCGTGCAGCATGATCTCCCAGGCGGTGTGCAGCGCCGTGGGGTCCAGCGCGTCGAGCGGCGGGACATCGGCCAGCGCCACCACCTCGGCCGGGCCGAGGCTCCGCAATTCGTCGAGCAGCAGCAGCGGGTTGCTGCCCATGGCCATGGCATCGCGCGCCAGCCGGAAGCGCAGGCGCCAGCCGGCCTGTTCCGCCGCCGCGCCAGGAGGGGGTGCGCCTGGAGGAGAGACGCCGGGGGCGGCCTCGGCCGGCGCCTCGCCCGCGGCCGTGCCGGTGATGGCGCGGAAGCCTTCCAGGATGGCGGCGCCGGCGGCGCTGTCGGCCGTCTCCGGCCGGGTCAGCAGGATGCGCAGATGGTCCTTCGCCCGCAGCGCCAGGGACACCAGCGTGTCGCTGGCCGGCAGGCGGCCCTTGCGCACCTCGTCGAAGGCGTTCTCGACATGGTGGGTGAAGCCCGCCACCACATCGAAGCCGAACATCGCGCCGGAGCCCTTGATCGTGTGCAGCGCGCGGAAGGCGCTGTCGATCAGCTCCATGTCGCCGGGCCGGTGCTCCAGGTCCAGCAGCGCCTGCTCCAGGTGCTCCAGCAGCTCCTGGGATTCCTGGCGGAAGGTCTCGACCGGATCCGGCCCGCTGCTCATCCCAGCACCTTCTTGACGACGGCCAGCAATTGCTCCTGCTGGAAGGGCTTGGTGATCCAGCCGGTGGCGCCGGCGGCCTTGGCCTGCGCCTTCATCCCCGCATCCGACTCGGTGGTCAGGAACAGGATCGGCACGCCGCGATAGGCCGGCAGCTTGCGCAGCTCGGTGATGAGGGCGAGGCCGTTCATCCGCGGCATGTTGAGGTCGGTCACCACCATGTCGACGGTGCGGGCATTGGCCTTGGCCAGACCGTCCACGCCATCCTCGGCCTCGACCACCGTGTAGCCGGCGCCCGCCAGGGTCATGCGGACCATCTGCCGCAGGCTGGCCGAATCATCGACGGCCAGGATCGTTTTGCTCACTGCTGCTTCTCGCCTTGCATCCAGAGGGAAAGGGCCTCGGCATCGGTGCCCGCGCCGACGGGGAAGCCCGCCCGCGGCAGGGCGGCGCGCAGGGCCTCGGGCAGGGTGCCGCGCACCCGCACCGGCCGGCCCAGGCGCCGGCCGCTGCTGCCCGCCGAAAGCAGCAGCTGCAGCCCGCACAGATCCACCTCGGTCACCGCCGACAGGTCGAGTTCCAGCGTGGCCTGCTCCTGAAGGGCGCCCAGCAGGCGCGCATGCTGCGCCTCGGCCTCCCGCAGCGTCAGCTCGCCGGTGAGCACCAGGCAGGTGTCCTCGGCCTCCCGCCGATCCTCATCCACCTGGTCCATCTGCGCTCCTCGCCGCCGCCGCGTATTCTCGGTTAAGGGATAAACCTCTAACTTTCGTATACGCGGGGGGCGTTCGCGCGGGGCGCGATGCTCCGGGGCGGGAACCCGGCAGGGTCGTGAAGGGAGAAAGGGAGGCCCGGGCGCGAAAGCGCCTTATGGCGCGCCGGCGGCGGCGAAGGCTTCCAGCGCGCGGGTGGTGAAGGCGATGGCGGCGCCGGCATTGAGGTTGATCGCGGCGCCCAGCGCCTCGGCCAGTTCCGCCTCCGTCGCCCCCGCCCTGTGCGCCGCCTCGGCATGCAGCGTGATGCCGCCATCACAGCGCAGGCTGATGGCCGCCGCCAGGGCGATCAGTTCGCGCGTCCGGGCATCCAGATGCCCAACCCCGGCGAGGAGCCGCTGGCGGCAGGCCTTCCAGTCCAGCATCGGCCTGGCCGTGTCTCCTTGTGGCACGACCGGCATGCTGGGCGGCGGGGCGGGGCGCGGCCCGGACACCGCGCCCCTGCCGGCTCAGCGCGCGAGGCGGCCCTGCCGGCGCAGCACCAGCGTCGCCACCAGGCCGAGCAGCGCGGCCAGGGACAGCCACAGGCCGGGGATGGCGCGGTTGCCCGTCTCACCGATCAGCCAGGTGCAGATCAGCGGCGTGAAGCCGCCGAACAGCGCCGTGGCCAGGCTGTAGGCGAGGGAGAAGCCGGTGGTGCGCACCTCGGCCGGCATGATCTCCGTCAGGCAGACCACCATGGCGCCGTTGTAGAGCCCGTAGAGGCAGGAGAGCCACAGCAGCGACAGCAGCAGCCGCGCGAAGGACGGCGCGCCCACCAGCCAGGACATCGCCGGATAGGCGGTGAGCAGCGCCAGGGTGCAGCAGGCCGCCAGCAGCGGGAAGCGCCCGATGCGGTCCGACAGCGCGCCCCCCACCGGCAGCCAGACCAGGTTGGACAGGCCGACGCAGAGCGTCACCACCAGCACCTCGCTGCTGCCCAGGTGCAGCACCTGCCGGCCATAGGTCGGCGTATAGGCGGTGATCAGGTAGAAGGAGACGGTGGTCATGGTGACCAGCATCATGCCGAGCAGGATCAGCCCGGCATTGCGCCGCAGCGAGGCCAGGATCTGCGGCACCGAAGGCTGGGCGCGGCGGGCGAATTCCTCCGTCTCGGTCAGGGAGCGGCGGATCCAGAACAGCAGCGGCACGATCAGGCAGCCGATCAGCAGCGGGATGCGCCAGCCCCAGGCATCCATCGCCGCCGGCTCCAGCAGCGCGGTGAGCGCGACGCCGACCAGGGCGGTGAAGACCACCGCCACCTGCTGGCTGCCCGATTGCCAGGAGACATAGAAGCCCTTGTTCCCCGGCGTCGCCATTTCCGAGAGATAGACCGAGACGCCCCCGAGCTCCGCCCCGGCCGAGAAACCCTGAAGCAGCCGCCCGAGCAGCACGATGACCGGGGCCAGCACGCCGATGGTGCCATAGCCCGGCGTCAGCGCCAGGGTGAGGGTGCCGAGCCCCATCAGCCCGAGGGTGACGAGCAGCCCGGCGCGGCGGCCATGCCGGTCGGTGAAGGTGCCGAGCACCAGCGCGCCCAGCGGGCGCATCAGGAAGCCGGCGCCGAAGGTGGCCAGAGAGGCCAGGAGCGAGGCGAAGTCACTGTCGCCGGGAAAGAAGCTATGGCCGATGGCAGCAGCGTAATAGCCATAGACGATGAAGTCATACATCTCCAGGAAGTTGCCGGAGGCGACGCGCAGAACGGCCTTCGCCTGTTCACCGCGTGACTTTTCGCTTGTTCGCATTCAGCATGGTCCCTGGACTGGTCTTGCTTCCCGGGGCTTGCGCGGATGGCAGGCTCCGGCGCCGCGGGCGGGAAGGGAGGCCGCAACGGCCCTGGCCTGTCTTGTAGGAGCAACCCTTTGCCCGGATGCTGGACGGGGCATGGCCGTCTTGTCATCTTCCAGGGGCAGGGTGCCGGGCCGGGTGGTGTTTTCTGTATGGCGGAAATCCGCCATCCTGGGTCCGCACCCCCTGTTCCCGCCCGAATCTGCCCGAGACCACCCTGCCTGCGACCGCCCTGCCCGACAGCCTTGCGTCTGGCGCTCCCTTTCTTCTTTCCCTCCGGCGGCCCATTCCGTGCCGCCGTTCCGCCGCCCTGGAGACGCCCCCGCATGTCCGCCGATGACCAGGCCCCGCCCCCCCGGCGCCGCGGCCGTCCCCCCGCCGCCTCGCGCGTGGCGGAACCCGCCTGCGCGGCACGGGTCGAGGCGGTGGAGCGGGCGCTGAGCATCCTCGACGCCTTCGCCGATGGCCCGCCCCGCCTGTCCCTGGCGGAGATCGCCGCGCGCACCGGCTTCTATCCCAGCACGGTGCTGCGGCTGGCGGCTTCGCTCGATCGCTTCGGTTATCTGCATCGCGGCGCGGATGGCCTGTTCCGCCTGGGGCCGACGCCGCTGCGCCTGGGCATGCTCTACCGCGATTCCTTCGACCTGGCCGAGCATGTCCGCCCCGTCCTGGCCTGGCTCGCCGAGGCCACGGGGGAGACCGCCGCCTTCTATGTGCGCGATGGGGCGCGGCGGATCTGCCTCTACCGCCATCATTCCGCGCGGCTGATCCGCCATCATATCGAGGAGGGCACGGTCCTGCCGCTGGACCGTGGCGCCAGTGCCTGGGTGCTGATGGCCCATACCAGCACCGGGGAGGAGGCGCCGCTGGCCGCCGCGCGGGCGCAGGGCTGGGTGCTCTCGCTGGGTGAGCGGGACCCGGAGGTGGCGGCGGTCGCCGCGCCGGTGTTCGGGCGCGGGCGGGCTTTCATCGGGGCGCTCGGCATCATCGGCCCGCGCGGCCGTTTCGAGGGGGAGCAGCCGGAGCGTCTGGCGGCCCTGGTCACCGAGGCGGCGGCGCGGCTCTGCCGCAGCCTGGGCGGCCCCTGAAGGCGTTTCCCGGGCGCCCGCCCCGCTTCTGAGGCGGAACGCCCAACCGGAAAAGTCTTTTTGCTTCTTTTTCTTCAGAAAAAGAAGATTCTTTTATTTCTTATAACCTCTCTTTTAATCTATCCGGATCCCGCCTTCACGGATCACCGGCGCCCAGCGCTCATGCTCGCGCTGGAGGAAGGCGGCGAAATCCTGCCGCGAGCCGCCCACGACGCTGCCGCCCTGCACCTCCTCCACCATGCGCCGGATCTCGGGCAGGGCGGCGATGCGGGCGAAGGTGGCGTTGATGCGGTCCGCCAGCCCCGGCTCCATTCCGGCCGGCGCGGCGAGGCCATACCAGATGGAAACCTCGAAGCCCGGCAGGGTATCGCGCATCAGCGGCGTCTCCGGCAGCAGGGGGGAGGGGCCGGCGCCCAGGGCCACTGGCCGCACCTGCCCGCCACGGATCATCGGCAGGGCGGAGGCGAGCGAGGGGAAGCACAGCTGCGCATCGCCGCGCATCACCGCCGTCACCGTCTCCGCCCCGCTGCGATAGGGGGCGTGCAGCATGCGGATGCCCGCCTCACGCGCGATCAGCGCCATGAAGAGGTGGCTGCCATTGCCGATGCCGGCGGAGGAATAGACGAGGCCGTCCGGTTTTTTCCTGGCCTCCGCGATGATATTGGCCACGCCGCGCGGCGCCAGGCCGGGATTGGCCACCAGCACGGCATGCAGGTTCACGAACTGCATCAGCGGCGTGAAGCTGGTCATCGGGTCGTAGCCGATCTTCGGGTTCAATTCCCGCCCGACGACATTGGCGCCGATATCGGCGGCCATCAGCGTGTAGCCATCCGCCGGCTGGGTGGCGACATAGGCCCCCGCCACCAGCCCGCCCGCGCCGGAGCGGTTTTCCACCACCAGCGTCTGGCCATTGGCGAATTCGGAAAAGCGCTGGGCGAAGGCGCGGGTCAGCGTATCCACCGCGCCGCCCGCGCCGAAGGGCACGATCACCCGCACCGGGCGGTCCGGCCAGGTGGCGGCACGCGCGACGGCAGGGCAAGCCAGCAGGCCGGCCGCCACCCCGCCGAGCGCCCGGCGGGTGAGGGTTGCTGTGATGCTCATCTTGGACGTTCCCAGAGGGTTTGATATTATTTTATATTTTTTATTATCTTCTTTTTCTGAAGAAAAAGAAGCAAAAAGACTTTTCAAGTCTGGCGTCCCGCTTCAGGCCTGAGGCGGGACGCTGTCTGAAAAAGTTTTTTGGTTCTTTTTTTCAAAAAAGAACCCTGCTGCCAAAACTTACTCCGCGGCCTGGCTGGCCGGCTCGCGCGCCCAGCGCTTGTCGAACTCCCACACCTCGGGGAAGCCCATCAGCGTGTTCATGGCGCCGAAATCGGCCAGGGTGCCGGCGGGCAGGGCCTGGGTGTCGCCCGCGCGCAGCAGGTGGGCATAGGCCCCCTCCAGCGCCGCGGTCATCGCCAGGAAGCCCAGCGCCGGATAGATCGCGATGCTGTAGCCATAAGACGCCAGCGTCTCCGCCGGCAGGATCGGCGTGCGGCCGCCGCCATCGACATTGTTGGCCAGCAGCGGCGCGTCGATCTCCTGGCCGATGCGCTGCATCTCCTCCGCCGTCTCGGGGCTCTCGATGAAGACGATGTCCGCCCCGGCGCGGCGGTAGAGCTTGCCGCGCCGGATGGCCTCGTCCAGCCCCAGGCTGGTGCGCGCATCGGTGCGGGCGATGATGAGGAAGTTCGGGTCCTTCCGCGCCTCCACCGCCACCTCGATCTTCAGCGCCATGTCCTCGGCGGGGATGACGCGGCGGCCCGGGGTGTGGCCGCATTTCTTCGGCACCTCCTGGTCCTCCAGCTGGATGGCGGTGATGCCGGCGGCCTCGTAGCCCATGACGGTGTGGCGCACATTCAGCAGCCCGCCATAGCCCGTATCGGCATCGGCGATCACCGGCGTGCGGCTCATCTGCGCGAAGCGGCCCATGCGGCCGACCATGTCGGTATAGGTGGCCACCCCGGCATCGGGGATGCCGAGATGCGAGGCCACCGTGCCATAGCCCGTGGCATAGAGCGCATGGAAGCCCATGCGGTCCGCGATGCGGGCGGAAATCATGTCGAAAATGCCGGGGGCGACGATGAAGCGCCGGGCATCCAGCGCGGCCTTCAGGCGGGGATCGGCCATGGCGGAAAATCTCCTGTCAGGAAAAGGAAAGTCAGCGGGCCAGGGGCTTCAGGACGCGAGGGCCTGGCGTACGCGCGGCACCAGCCCGCCGGCGGCGAGGATGGCGCGCACCTCCCCGCCCAGCGGCTGCGCCTGCCAGTGCCGTGTTCCCTGGCGTATCATCAGGTCATCGAGCGTGATGCGCGCCGTCTCGCCCTCGGCCAGGGCCGCCGCCGCCTCGGGGCAGAGCAGCACCGGCAGGCCGAGATTGACGGCATTGCGGAAGAAAATACGCGCCACGCTGGTGGCGACGATGGCCGCGACCCCCGCCGCCTTCAGCGCGATCACCGCATGCTCGCGCGAGGAGCCACAGCCGAAATTGCGCCCGGCGGCCAGGATGTCGCCGGGCCGGACGCGGCCGACGAAGCCGGGGTCCAGCCCCTCCAGGCAATGCCGGCCCAGTTCCTCCGGCCGGCGCAGGGCGAGGTAGCGGCCGGGCAGGATGACATCCGTGTTCACCTCGTCGCCGAAGCGGTGGATGCGGCCTTCAAAGATTGGGCCTTCACGGAGGGGGCTCATGCGGCGCTCTCCTGCGGGGCGAGGGCCTCGGCCGGGTGGATGATCTCGCCGGCCAGGGCGGCGGCGGCGGCCACCCAGGCATTGGCGAGGAAGACCTGGCTGTCCGGGTGGCCCATGCGGCCGCGGTAATTGCGGTTGGTGGTGGCGATGGCCGTCTCCCCCGCCGCCAGGATGCCCATATGCCCGCCGAAGCAGGCGCCGCAGGTGGGGGTTGAGATGGCCGCCCCGGCCTCGGCGATGCAGTCCAGCAGCCCCTCGGCCAGGGCCTGCCGCCAGATCTTCTGCGTGGCCGGCACCACCACCATGCGCACGCCGGGGGCGATGCGGCGGCCGCGCAGCATCTCGGCCACCTGGCGCAGGTCGGTCAGCGTGCCGTTGGAGCAGTTGCCGACATAGACCTGATCGACGCGCTGCCCGCGCAGCGCCTCCACCGGAACGCCGCCGGCCGGGGAGGGCGGGCGCGCCACCAGCGGCGAGAGGCTGCCGAGGTCGATGGCGATGCGGGCGCGGTAGGGGGCGCCGGGGTCGGGCATCACGGCGGGGGCGGGGGCCATGCCGCGCCGGGCCATGTCGGCGGCGGAGAGGGTGTCGCCCTCGAAGACGCAGGTATCCGCCCCCGCCTCCACCGCCATGTTGGCGATGGCCATGCGCGCATCCACCGGCAGGGCGGCGAGGCCCGGGCCGCCGAATTCCAGCGCCGCATCCGCCGCGCCATCGGAGCCGATGCGGCGGATCAGCTCCAGGATCACGTCCTTGCCGGTGACATAGGGGCCGGGCCTGCCGGTCAGCTCGACGCGGATGCTCTCCGGCACGCGCATCCACAGCTGGCCGAGGGCCAGGGCGGCGGCGAGGTCGGTGGAGCCGAAGCCGATGCCGAGCGCGTTGAAGGCCCCGGCGGTGCAGGTGTGGCTGTCGGCGCCGAAGACGATCTGGCCATGCCCGACCAGCCCGAGTTCCGCCAGCAGCGTGTGCTCGATGCCGCCGCGCCCCGGCTCGTAGAAATGGGCGATGCCGTGGCGCCGGGCGAAGTCGCGCGTCAGGGCGATGGCGCCGGCGGCGGTGACATCGGGCGCGGGGGCGAAGTGGTCCGCCACCAGCACGATGCGCGCGGGGTCGAAGGGGCGGGTGGCGCCCATGGCCGCGAACTGCTCGAAGGCGAGGGGGCCGGAGACGTCGTTCAGCAGCACCACATCGGGGCGGAGGGTGATGATGGCGCCGGGCTCGGCATGGCCTTCCACCGCATGGGCGGCGAGGATTTTCTCAGCGATGGCGCGGGCCGTCATGGCCCTGTTCCGGGCTGTGGCATGGGCTTTCTCCTCCCTCCCGGCGGGCGACGTCATGGCCGGGCGCGTGGTCTCTGCGCGTCGGTTCCGGGCGTCAGTCCTGCGCGTTGGTTTCTGGCCTTGAGCAAACGATAGCACAACCCGCCGCGCCGTAAAGCGGAACGCATCCGCGCGGGCACGCCATAAACATTCTTTCTTGTTGCATCTTTTTGGGCGCTCTTTTAGATGCTCTTTGCATGCATCTTTATGGCGGCCATCCGCCGCTGCCCGCTCCATCCCGCACCCGGACGCTCCGCCCATGCCGCAACCCCTGAGCCCCGCCACCATCGCCCTGGTCAAGGCCACCATCCCGGCCCTGGCCGAGCACGGCACGGCCATCACCGCCGCCATGTATCGCCGCCTCTTCGCCGATGCCGGGGTGCGCGCCCTCTTCAACCACGCCCACCAGGGCGGCGAGGAAGGCACCCAGGTGCGTGCCCTGGCGGCGGCCGTGCTGGCCTATGCCCGGCATATCGAGAACCCCGCCGCCCTGGCCCCGGCGGTGGAGCGCATCGCCCAGAAGCATGTCGGCCACCACATCCTGCCGGAGCACTACCCCATCGTGGCCGAGGCGCTGCTCGGCGCCATTTCCGAGGTGCTGGGCGCGGCGGCGACGCCCGCGATCCTCGCCGCCTGGGGCGAGGCCTACTGGTTCCTGGCGGAGATCCTGACGGGGCGGGAGGGCGAGATCCGCCGGGGCCTCGCCGCGCGCCCCGGTGGCTGGGAGGGGTGGCGGGCCTTCCGCGTCGCCGCCCGCCGGCAGGAGAGCAGCGTCATCACCTCCTTCGTGCTGGAGCCGGCCGATGGCGGCGTGGTGCTGCCGCACCGGCCGGGGCAATACCTCACCTTCCGCCTGGAACTGCCGGGGGGTGGCACGCTGGTGCGCAACTACTCCATCTCCTGCGCGCCGAATGAGCGGCATTACCGCATCTCGGTGAAGCGCGAGGCGGCGGGGCAGGGCGGCTCCCGCTTCCTGCACGATGCCGCGCTGGTCGGCACGCTGCTGCACGCCACGCCGCCGGCGGGGGATTTCGTGCTGCCCGAGGCGCCGCCGCGCCCGGTGGTGTTGCTCTCCGGCGGCGTCGGGCTGACGCCGATGGTCAGCATGGCCGAGACCATCGCCGCGCGGCATCCGGGGCTGGAGACGCATTTCATCCATGCCGCGCTGAACAGCGGCACCCACGCCATGGGCGAGCATCTGCGCGGCCTCGCGGCGCGGCATGGCCGGATGCGCGTCACCACCTTCTACAGCGACCCCCTGCCCGCGGACCGTGCAGGCACCACGCATGACGAGACGGGCCTGATCTCCGCCGCGTGGCTGCAGGCCCACGCGCCGCTCGCGGCGGCGGATGTCTATCTCTGCGGCCCGAAGCCCTTCATGGCGGCGATGCTCGGCGCGCTGCGGCAGGCGGGGCTGGACCCGGCCCGCCTGCATTTCGAGACCTTCGGCCCCGCCGACGCTGCCCTCGCCGCCTGAGTCTGTTGTTCAGTGAGTCTGTTGTTCAGTCTGGCGGTCCGCCCAGGGCCAGAGGCGGGGCGCCGGACCTCCGCTCGCGCTGGCGTCCCGCCTCCGGCGTCGCGGCGCGAGGCTAGACTGAAGAAATCAAGGCTGGCCGAGGCCGGTCAGGCCGACCAGCGCCCCCGCCGCCAGCACCAGCAGCGGGTGCGCCCGTGTCAGCAGCATCGCCGCCGTGCCGGCCAGGGTGATGCCGGCCAGCACCAGGCTCTGCGCCGTCGCCTCGGCCATCACCAGGGCGCTGGCGGTGGCCAGCCCCACCGTCACCGGCGCCAGCCCCATCTGCACCGTGCGGCGCCAGGGCCGGTCCCGGAAGCGCTCCCACGCCGCCAGGGTCAGCCCCGTCACCAGCGAGCAGGGCAGGAACTTGGCCACGGCGCTGACCAGCAGCCCGCTCCATCCCGCCACCTGCCAGCCCACCAGCGGCACCACCATCATGTTCGGCCCTGGCGCCGCCTGCGCCAGGGCGAAGAGCGCGCCGAACTCCTGCGCCGACATCCAGCGATGCACCTCCACCACCTGCCGCTGCATCTCCGGCAGGATGGTGTTGCCGCCGCCAAAGGCCAGCAGCGAAAGCTGCGCGAAGATCAGTGCGAGCTGCCCCAGCACCGGGTTCATGCCGCCCTCCCCCGCGCCAGCAGGATGCCGGCCGGCGCCAGCACCAGCATGGTGGGCAGCAGCGGCAGCCGCAGCAGCGCGATCGCCACCACCGCCAGCGCCACGATGCCGAGCGCCAGCGGCTGCCCGCGCAGCGGCCGCAGCAGCTTCAGCGCCATCGTCACCAGCAGCGCCGAGGCGGCGGCGGCCAGCCCGGCGAACATGTGGCCCATCGCCGGCGCGTCCTGGAAGCGCGTGTAGAGCGTGCCGAGGGCCACCACGATCACCGTCGGCGCCGAGATCAGCCCGACCAGCGCCGCCGCCGCCCCGCGCACCCCGCGGAAGCGCAGCCCGACAGCCACCGACATGTTGATGATGTTGCCGCCCGGCAGGAACTGGCACAGGCCCAGCAGGTCGAGGAACTCGGCGGCGCTCAGCCAGCGCCGCCGCTCCACCATCATGTGCCGCGCCATCGGCAGCACGCCGCCGAAGCCGCTCAGGCCCAGCAGCAGGAAGCCGGTGAACAATTCCGCCGTGCGCGGCGGCGGGCCGCCCTCGGCCGGGGGAGGAAGGGGGGAAGGGGTCATCGCGGAAGGTCCGTCCAGCGCGGCACGAAGCGCCGCCGCCCCAGGCCTAGGCGCCTGCCGCCCCCGCGTCCAATATATGTTTTCCGGGCAATCCATAGCTTTGAGATATGACGTGATCGAGCTGCGCCATCTCCGCTACTTCGTCGCCGTCGCCGAGGAAGGGCACATGACCCGCGCCGCCCAGCGCCTCGGCCTGCAGCAGCCCCCGCTCAGCCAGCAGATCCGCGCCCTGGAGGAGGCGGTGGGCGCCCGCCTCTTCCACCGCCGCCCGCGTGGCGTCACCCTGACCGAGGCCGGCGCCGCCCTGCTGGAACGCGCCCGCCCCATCCTGCGCGACGTGCCCCTGGCGCTGGAGGCCGCCCGCCGCGCCGCCCGGGGTGAGGAAGGCCGCCTCGCCATCGGCTTCACTCATTCCGCCGCCTTCCACCCGCTGGTGGCGGCGGTGGTGCGCGGCATGCGCCAGGCCGCCCCCGGCATCGCCCTGGTGCTGGAGGAGGGCACCAGCGCCGAGCTCGCCGCCACCCTGCGCGAGGGCCGGCTGGATGCCGCCTTCCTGCGCGCCTCCGCCGAGGAGGAGAGCGGCCTCTGCGCCGAGCGCCTGCTGGAGGAGGAGATGCTGCTGGCCCTGCCGGACCCCTACCCCCCGGCGCGCGCCTGGGCGCCAGGAGCGGCGGAGCACCCCATCCCCCTGGCCGCCCTGGCCGGCGAGACCTTCATCCTGCCCCGCCGCCCTTCTGGCCCCGGCCTTTATGACAGCATCATCGCCGCCTGCCGCGCCGCCGGCTTCAGCCCGCGCGTGGGGCAGGAGGCGCCGCGCCTCGTCTCCACGCTCAGCCTCGTGGCGGCGGGGCTGGGCCTGTCCATCGTGCCGCGCTCCATGGCGCATCTGCAGACGGAGGGCATCGCCTATCGCCGCCTTGCCGCCGGGGTGGCGCCGCGCGCGCCGCTCTTCCTGGCCTGGAGGGAGTCACAGCCCATGGGCGCGCTGGCCCGTTTCCTCGCCCTGGCGCGCCAGGAAAAGGCGGCGCGCGGCTGGCGCTGAGGCGGCGCCCGCCGAATGGGTTTCCAAAGGCCTCAGGCCTTTGGTGGGGAGAGTCTGAGAGGGGCGAAGCCCCTCTCAGGCGCGCGCGCCGCCCTTCATTCCATCTCCCCGAAGCGGTAGCCGATGCCCGGCTCCGTGCGGATCAGCCCGGCGGCGGGGCCGAGCTTCTGCCGCAGATGGCCGATATAGACGCGCAGATACTGCGCATCCTCCGCATGGGCCGGGCCCCAGATGCTGGCCAGCAATTGCCGCTGGGTGATGACGCGCCCCGAGCCCGCCCGCGCCAGCGCCGCCAGCACCTCCCATTCGCGCGGGGTCAGCCGCAGGGGCTCGCCGCCCTCCACCCGCGCCAGCCGCCCGGCGAGGTCGATTTCCAGCGGGCCGAAGCGCAGCACCGGCTCCGGCGCGGCGCCCGCTGGCGTGCCCCTCCGGCGCAGCGCCGCGCGGATGCGCGCCAGCAATTCGCCCAGGCCGAAGGGCTTCTCGATATAGTCATCCGCCCCGGCATCCAGCGCGGCGATCTTCTCCGCCTCCCGGTCGCGGGCGGAGAGCACCAGGATCGGCACGGCGCAGAAAGCCCGCAGGCGGGGCAGCACCTGCTGGCCATCCAGGTCGGGCAGGCCCAGATCCAGCAGGATCAGCGCCGGGGACTGGCTCGCCGCCAGCCGCAGCCCCTCCGCCGCCGTCTCCGCCCGCAGCGGCGCATGGCCCGTGGCCTCCAGCGCCGGGCCGAGGAAACGGTGGATCTGCGGCTCGTCATCGATGACGAGAATGCGGGGCGTTGCGGGGTCGCTCATGCGGCGACGTCATAGAGGCAAGAGCGGGGGAGGGGAAAGGAAGGCTTCCGCTCTCCCCCCGCGAACCCTCCCGCCCGCGTCACCGCCCCTGGAAGCACGGCGGCCGCTTCTCCAGGAAGGCGCGCCGCCCCTCCGCGTAATCCTCGCTGGCGAAGCAACCGAGCACGAGGCGCTCGCACAGCGCCTCGTCCGGCGCCGCCTTCAGCGCCTCGGCGACGATGGCCTTGACGGCGGCAACGGTCAGGGGCGCGTTGCCGGCGATGGTGGTGGCATAGTCGAGCACCGCCCCCTCCAGCGCCGCATCGGCCACGACGCGGTTGACCAGCCCCATGCCCTGCGCCTCGGCGGCGGAGAAGCGGCGGGCGGTGAAGAACATCTCCTGGGTGAAGGACGGCCCGACCAGCTGCACCAGCCGCCGGATCCCCGCCAGCGGATAGCCCAGCCCGAGCTTCGCCGCCGGAATGCCGAAGGTGGAGGCCTCCGTGCAGAAGCGCAGGTCGCAGCAGACGGCGAGCGCCGCGCCGCCGCCGATGCAATGGCCGCGGATGGCCGCCAGCGTCGGCTTCGGGAAAGCGGCCAGCGCCTCATAGACCCGCGCCGTCTGCGCCTGATACGCCTCCACCGCCTCCTTCGAGCCGCGCTCGCTCTCGAATTTCGAGATATCCGCGCCGGAGACGAAGGCCTTGCCCCCCGCGCCGGTGACGATGAGCACGCGCACCGCCGGATCGGCCGCGAAGCCCGCCAGGATGCGCTCCGCCGCCACCCACATCTCCAGGGAGACGGCGTTGTGGCGCGCGGGGTTGTTGAAGATCATCCAGCCGATGCCGCCCTCCGCGTGGCTGAGCATCTTGTCGGTGCCAAGGGCCGGGTCGGGCGGGGGCAGGCCGGGCAGGGCCTGGGCGTCGGGCATGGGTCTCTCTCCTGGGGCATCCGTCGCGGGGGCGGGGCTAGATCACCTGGCGGGCCCGCAGGCCCGCGATCGCCTCATCCGAATAGCCGGCCTCGCGCAGGATCTCGGCGGAATGCTCGCCGAGGCCGGGGGGATGGCTGGCGATGCGGCTCGGCGTGCGCGAGAGCGTCATGGGCTGGGCCACATAGCTCTGCCGGCGGGCGCCATCATCCAGCGTGGTGGCGATGCCGAGATGGCGCACCTGCGGGTCCGCGAACATCTCGTCGATGGCATAGATCGGCCCGGCCGGGACACCGGCCTCGTTGAGCGCCGCCACCCATTCCGCGCTGCCGCGCGCGGCGATCTTCGCGTCGATCAGCGCATTCAGCGCGTCGCGGTTGGCCGAGCGCGCGGCGGTGCCCTGGAAGCGCGGATCCTCCAGCCATTCCGGCGCGCCGACGGCCAGGGCGAAGCGGCGCCAGATGGCATCCCCCGTGGCGGCGATGTTGATATGCCCATCCGCCGTGCGGAAGACGCCGGTGGGGATGCTGGTGGGGTGGTTGTTGCCGGCCTGCCGCGGCACCTCCCCCGCCTGGAGCCAGCGCGCCGCCTGGAAATCCAGCATGAAGGCCTGGGCCTGGAGCAGCGAGGTCTGCACCCATTGTCCCTGGCCCGACACCGCGCGCTCCAGCAGCGCCACCAGGATGCCCTGCGCGGCGAACAGCCCGGCGCAGAGATCGGCGATGGGAATGCCCACGCGCACCGGACCCTGCCCCGGCAGGCCGGTGATCGACATCAGCCCGCCCATGCCCTGGGCGATCTGGTCGAAGCCCGGGCGCTGGGCATAGGGCCCATCCTGCCCGAAGCCGGAGATGGAGGCATAGACGAGGCGCGGATTCTCCGCCGCGAGCGCGGCATAGCCGATGCCCAGCCGGTCCTTCACATCGGGGCGGAAATTCTCCACCACCACATCGGCCTGGCGGGCCAGGGCCTTCAGCAGCGCCACCCCCTCCGGCGATTTGAGGTTGAGCGTCAGGCCGCGCTTGTTGCGGTGGAGGTTCTGGAAATCCGGCCCCTCGCGCGGGCCGCCCATCGGGTCGCCCTGGTCCAGCCCTTCCGGCATTTCGATCTTGATGACCCGCGCGCCCCAATCCGCCAGCTGCCGCACGCAGGTGGGGCCGGAGCGGACGCGGGTGAGGTCGAGCACGGTGAAGCGGGACAGGGCGCCGTGGGGCGCCTCCGGGCCGGGCTGGTCGGTCATTGGGTTCTCCTCCGCGGGCGCAGGCTGGTCCTGCCCGGCCAATCTGTCAATCATGCTGTCAACAGGCTGTTGACAGTTCTTGCCGCCCCCGCGCCGCACGGTGTAGGGAAACCCCCGCATGGACAGCGCCACCCCCCAGCCCTCCCTCTCCGACCGCGCGCGCGCGGCGCTGGAAAACCTCATCCTCTCGGGCGAGCTGGCGCCGGGCAGCCGGTTGAATGAAGTGGCCCTGGCCGCCCGGCTCGGCCTCTCGCGCGGGCCGCTGCGCGAGGCGCTGCGCGCGCTGGAGCGGGACGGGCTGGTCACCGCCGGCCCCGCCGGCCAGGGCATGAGCGTCCGCCGGCCGGACCCCGTGGAACTGGCCGAGCTCTACGACATGCGCGCCCTGCTCCAGGGCTTCATCCTCGCCCGGCTGGCGGAGCGGCAGGCCGCCGGCACCCTGCCCGCCGCGCTGCTGCAACGCCTCGCGGCCCAGGTGGCGGCGATGGACGCGGCCGCCACGGCGGGGGATGCCGCCGGCTATTACGCGCTCAACCTCGCCTTTCATGAGGCGCTCCGGGAAGCCGCCGGGCACCAGCGCGCCGCCACGCTCTACGGGCTGCTGCTGAAGGAAAGCCATCTGGCGCGGCAGCGCTCCCTCACCCGCCCGGAGCGGATGCGCGAGAGCAATGCCGAGCACGCCGCCATGCTCGCCGCCATCACCGCCGGGGATGCGCCCCGCGCCCGCGCCCTGGGGGAAGCCCATGTCGCCCTGGGGGGGAAGCGGCGGTGGTTGGAGTCACTGGCGGACGGATAGAGAAAAAGAAGGGTTCTTTTTTGGAAAAAAGAACCAAAAAACTTTTACAGTAAAATATAATTTTAGAAGATTATGCGAGCACGGGCAGGATCACCTGGGAGGGGTGCGCGGCATCGACGCACAGCGTGTTCTCCGCCACCCGCATCCGCCGCCACGCCCCCTCCAGCTCATAGGTCTGGGGGTTGAGGTCGTAATGCGGGAACTCGCTGGACGCGATGTCCAGCCGCAGCCGGTGCCCGGCCTTGAACAGATTGGCCGTCGGGAACAGCTCGACAGTGATCCTCTCCACCTGGCCCGGCACCATCGGCACGGGGGTGGCGGGGTCGCGCCGGTAGCGCAGGCGCAGGATGCCCTCGCACAGATTCATCGCGAAGCCATGCGGGTAGTCGGTACTGGGCGGGTGCACATCGATCAGCTTCGCGGTGATGTCGGTGTCCGGCGCATCCGAGGCCACGTAAAGCACGGCGGTGACAGGGCCGATCACGGTGAGGTCGCGCGCCAGCGGCGCGGTTTCAAAGACCAGCACATCGGCGCGTGAGGCCAGCGGCAGATAAGGCGGGCGATGGCCGAACATGCCCTCCCTTTCGCGCTGGTCGTAAGGGCCGCCGCCGAGCAGCGGCTCCATCGAGGTGATGGCGCCGCCAACCGTCGGCACCGGCCGCGCCGGGTCGGAGAGCCAGCGCAGCGGCGCGGCGCTGCCCGGCGGCGGGGCGGCGTCCAGCCGGCCATCGCCATGCAGGTGCAGCGCGGTGAAGCGCGTGCCCGGCAGGGGCCAGTCCTCCGCCTCCCGCCAGGAGCCGCCATGCTCCAGCCGGCCCTCGGCATTCTTCCGCCCCGAGCCGCCGCCCATGACGAAGACGCGCACGCGCGGCTCCTCCCCCACGCCATTGGCGATGCCCTTCAGCCAGTGGTCGAAGAAGCGGCGGCGGAAGGCGCGCCAGTCCCCGGCCCAGGAATCGATCGTGGCGGCGGGGCCGAACTCCACCTCGCCAAAGGCCGTCTGGCTGCGGTTGCCATGCGTCCAGGGCCCGAGGATCAGCGAGGGCCGCCCCCGCCCCGCCGCCCGCAGGCCAAGGAAATTCTCCGTGGCCGTGCGCGGATAGGGGTCGTACCAGGAGGACATGTGGACCATCGGCACATCCGCATAGCGGTCGTGCCAGCCGCGCGCATAAAGGCCGAGGCGCTGCCAGTTCGGTCCGAATTCCCCCGCCTGCCACTGCTCGAAGAGATAGGCCTCGTAATCGGGCGCGTGGCGCACCGGGGAATGGCCGGGCTTCCAGGGGAAGCGGGTGAACCAGCCCGCCAGATCCTCCGCCGCGAAGGCGGCGGCGCGCACCGGGTCCGCCCGCGTCTCCGGGGCGAGGCGGCCCTGGTTGAAGGCCCATGTGGCCTGCTTCAGTTCGAAGGCGCCGCCGCGCCGGATGCCACCATTCCAGGCATCGGAAAAGCCGCCGGAATCGAGGATCTGCGCGGCGAGGCCGGGCGGGGCGAGGCAGCCCATCGCCGCCTGGGTATGCGCGGCGTAGGACAGGCCCATGGTGCCGATCCGCCCATTGCACCAGGGCTGGGCGACGAGCCAGGCACAGCAGTCATAGCCATCCGCGCCATCGGCCAGGTATTTCTCGAACTGGCCCTCGCTGCCGTAGCGGCCCCGGCAATCCTGGTAGACGACGGCATAGCCGGCCTCGGTGAAGCCGGCGGCGATCGCCTCGCGCGAAGCCGGGCGTGGATCGGCCGCCGTGCGCTCGGAGCGCGAGGCCTCGCGCTTGCCATAAGGCGTGCGCTCCAGAATGACGGGGAAAGGCCCGGCGCCTTCGGGCAGATAGACATCGGTGGCCAGCCGCACGCCGTCGCGGCAGGGGATCATGTGCTCGGTGCGTCGCATGGCGGGGCGTCCGTCCTGGCTGGGGCATCCGCGGCCGGGGCAAGGGCTGCGGGGCGGGAGAGATCTACGCCCGCGCCGCCGCCCGAGCTATGCCGGGAAGCTATGAGTGGCCGGGAAATTTGTATAAATCGCCGCGCCCCCCGGCACGCTACATGGCTGCCATCTGGCCACGGCATGCGCCTCCCCCCATGCGGGAAGGCGCGGGAACGGGCCGTGTGGGAGAAGCATCCATGGAAGTGGGACGGCACCTGGAGATCCAGGGCTTCGTCGACACCAGGCCGTTCTCGGCGCTGCAGAAGCTGGTTTTCGTCCTGTGCTTCTGCATCGTCCTGCTCGACGGTTTCGACACGGCGATGATCGGTTTCGTCGCGCCCTCGCTGGTGAAGGAATGGGGCATCGCGCGCCCCGCCCTGGCGCCGGTGCTGAGCGCCGCGCTGTTCGGCCTCGCCTGCGGCGCGCTGCTGTCGGGCCCCGTGGCGGACCGCATCGGGCGGCGGATGATCCTCATCCTGGCCGTCGGCATCTTCGGCCTCGCCAGCCTGCTCAGCGCCTGGTCGGGCACGATTGAGCATCTCGTCCTCTGGCGCTTCATCACCGGCGTCGGCCTCGGCGCGGCGATGCCGAACGCGGCGACGCTGATGAGCGAGTATGCGCCCCGCCCGCGCCGCGCCTTCATCGTCAATTCGATGTTCTGCGGCTTCCCGCTGGGCAGCGCGCTGGGCGGCTTCCTGGCGGCCTGGATGATCCCGCAATGGGGCTGGCGCAGCGTCTTCGTGCTGGGCGGGGTGGCGCCGCTCGCGCTGGTGCTCGTCATGATCGCCGCGCTGCCGGAATCCATCCGCTACATGGTGCTGAAGCAGAAGCCGGCGGAGGCCATCCGCGCCATCCTCGGCCGTATCGGGCCCGAGGCGCGGCAGGCCACGCGCTTCGTCCTCGCCGAGGCCGGGCCCGCCGCCTCGGGCGGCATCCGCCTCGTGCTGTCGCGCCGCTACGCGCTCGGCTCGGTCTCGCTCTGGCTGGCCTATTTCATGGGGCTGGTCATCATCTACGCGCTGGTCAACTGGATGCCCGTGCTGTTCGGCGATGCCGGGATGCAGCCGGCGACGGCGGCGATGGTGGCGGCGCTGTTCCAGCTCGGCGGCATCGGCGCCATCTTCGTCGGCTGGCTGATGGACCGTTTCAACCCCAACCGCATCGTCGCCGCGGGCTTCGCCCTGGCGGCTGCGGCGGTGGCCGTGGTGGGCATGGTCACCGGCCATCTCACGCTGCTGGTCTGCGCCGTTTTCTCGGCCGGCACGCTGGTGAACGCGGCGCAGTCCTCGCTGCCGGCCCTCGCCGCGGAATTCTACCCCACCGAGGGCCGCGCCACGGGGGTGAGCTGGATGCTGGGCCTCGGGCGCTTCGGCGGCATCGCCGGCTCCTTCCTGGTGGCCGAGCTGGCGCGGGCGCAGATGTCGCTGACCGGTATTTTCTGGGTGGTCGCCATTCCCGGCCTGATCGCGGGAAGTGCCCTGCTGGCCAAGCAATTCTTCTATCCGGCGGGCGGCGCCCCGGCAGCGCCACGGCAGGTCGCCGCCACGGGTTCCTGAGCAGGACTGCAATGAAGACAAGGCCCGCCGCGCCGGCCGGCCTTGTGCAAGCAAGTGTTACGGCGGCTTCAGCCCGCCACGGGCGGCATGCTAAGGCGCGGCCCCCATCCCACCCACCGTCTTTCCAGGGTGCGCAACATGCCTTTCCTGAACTGGGGAATCCGGCGCCTCGCGCCGTTTCTCCTCCTCCCGTCCCTGCTGGCCTGCGCGCCGCCGGCGCCCGCCGCCAGCGCCTCTGCCAGCGCCAACGTGCAGGTCACGCCGCCCATCGCCGATCTCGCGGTGCTCACGCCGCAGCAGGGCTGCGCCGCGCTGGGGCAGGTGGATCTCACCGGTATCGGCGGCGCCGGCAGCCATGTCGCCACGGTGAGCGAGGCACTGCGCGATGGCGTCGCGGTCTGCGCGGTGCAGGGCGTGCTGGCGCCCGCCATCGGCTTCCAGGTGACGCTGCCGCTGCGCAGCTGGACGCAGCGCTATCTGCAGATCGGCTGTGGCGGCCTCTGTGGCCGGGCTGGCACGATGGTGGGTGCCGCCGATGGCTGCGCGACCCTTCAGGCCGGCGGCTTCGTCATCGCCGCCACGGATATGGGGCACCAGGGCAATGACAGCGCCTTTGGCCGCGACCCGCAGCAGCGCGCCGATTTCGCCTGGCGCGCCCAGCACCTGACGGCCCTGGCGGCGAAGCAGATCACCGCCGCCTTCTATGGCCGTGGCCCGGCCTATTCCTATTTCAGCGGCTGCTCCGATGGCGGGCGCGAGGCGCTGATGGAGGCGCAGCGCTTCCCGGAGGATTTCGACGGCATCATCGCCGGCGCCGCCGCGCTGAACTTCCAGCTGCAGAACGCCATTTTCCACGCCTGGCAGGCGCGCGCCAATACCGGCGCCGATGGCAAGCCCATCCTGACCGCCGCGCGGCTGCCGGTGCTGCACAGGGCCGTGCTGGCGCAATGCGATGCGCTGGACGGGCAGGAGGACGGGCTGGTCTCCGCCCCCGCGCTCTGCCATGTCGATCCCACCCTGCTGCTCTGCCCGCCGGGGCAGCGCCAGGGGGACAACACCTGCCTGACCGCCGCCGAGGCCGAGGTGGCGCGCAAATTCTACGAAGGCCCGCGCGACCCCGCGACGGGGCAGCGCCTGACGGTCGGCGGCCCGCTGCCGGGCTCGGAACTCGCCTGGGCGGGGGTCTATGTGCCGGTCTCGGCCGAACGGCCCTTCACGATGAGCCCGATGATTTCCCTCGGCGTGCTGCGCGACCTCGCCTTTGAGGTGAACCCGCCGGCGGGCTTCCAGCTCTCCGATCTGCGCTTCGACCGCGCCACCTTCGACCGGCTGCGCCCGCGCCATGCGCTGTATGACGCGACCAACCCGGATCTCTCCGCCTTCGCCGCGCGGGGCGGCAAGCTGATCCTCTGGCACGGCCTCGCGGACCCGCATATCTCGCCGCTCAACAGCATCGCCTATCATCAGGCGCTGCGCGGCTTCCTGGGCGAGGAGAAGGCGGAGGGCTTCGAGCGGCTCTATCTGCTGCCCGGCGTCTACCACTGCTCGGGTGGGGAGGGGCCGAGCCTGCTCGACCTGCTGACCCCGATGATGGCCTGGGTGGAGCGCGGGCAGGCGCCGGATGCCCTCGTCACGCGGCAGGCGCAGCCCGGCCAGCGCAACAGCTTCGGCCAGCCGGGGGGGATGCCGGGCGGCCCGGGCGGCGCGCCTCCGGCCGGGCCGCCGCCCCAGGGCATGGCGGGCGGGATGATGCCGCCGCCTCCGGGCCGGCCCAGTGGCATGATTCACAGTGGCATGATGGGCCAGCCCCCCGCCGGCCTGCCGCCACAGGGCGCCCCGGATATGGCCGTGGCGCCGGACCGGACGCGGCCAGTCTATCCCTATCCCTTCGTCGCCGCCCATGACGGGCGGAGGGACGTCAACAGCGCCGCCAGCTACCACCGCGGCCCGCCGCTCGGCGCCGTCACCCTGCCGGACTGGCTGGGCGCAGCGTTCTTCCGCCCCTACGCCTTCCGCGACCGCTAAGGCCGCGTCTTGAGAGGGGCTTTGCCCCTCTCAAACTCTCCCCACCAAAGGCCTGAGGCCTTTGGAAACCCGTTTTGGGTGGTGGGGGCAGGGGGACTCCTTCTGGCCGGGGCGTTTGCGGGCGAGGTTCCCTCTCACCGCCCCGCCAGCCAGGGCAGGCTGGCCACCAGCCCCAGCAGGGCGAGGCTGAGCAACGCCGCCAGCCACAGGGCGAGATCCGCATCCCGCCGCCAGCGCCGCAGCCGGTGCCGCCACAACAGGGCGGGAGGCATGGCGGCGCTCAGGCCGGCACGCCGCGCAGCAGCGCCTGCAACGGCGCCTGCCCGAGGCGAAGGCAGAAATCCCCGAACCCTTCCCCCGCGCCGCGCTGCCGCGCCCAGGCGGCCAGGGCAGGCTCCAGCGTCTCCGCCACCTCGGCCAGCCGCACCTTGTCGGCCACCGGGAAGGACAGGCGCGTCCCCTCGAAATCACCGCCCAGATACAGCACGTAAAGGCCCGGGGCGCGGCCCACCACGCCGATCTCCCCGCCATAAGGCCGGGCGCAGCCATTCGGGCAGCCGGTGATGCGCAGGCTCAGCCGCTCCCCCGCCAGACCGTGCCGGGCCAGGACGCGCTCCAGATCAGCCACGACCTGCCCCCGCACCCGCTCGCCCTCGGCCAGGGCCTGGCCGCAGGTGGGCAGCGCCACGCAGGCCAGCGCCCAGCGCGCCAGCGGCGTCAGATCCTCCGCCAGCACCACCCCGCCCTCGCGCAGCAGGGCCTCCAGCGCGGCGCGGTCGGCCGTGGCGATATTGGTCAGCAGCAGGTCCTGCTGCGGCGTGGCCACGGGGTCGGCGCCGAAGCGGCGGATGGCCTCGCGCAGCACCTGCCGCAGCCCGCCGGCGATCCGCCCGGCCGGGATGGGCAGGCCCAGCCACCACCGCCCATCGCCCTGCGGGTGCCAACCCAGCAGCTCCGGCACGGCGAGCGGCGGCAGCGGCCCCGGCGCCTCCAGCGGGCGGCCGAGATCGGCCGAGAGCCTCTCCCGCACCCATGCCACCCCGCGCTCGGCCACCACGTATTTCAGCCGGGCATGCTTGCGGTCGGCGCGGTCGCCATGGTCGCGGGCGAGGCGGACCACGGCTTCCGCCACCTCCAGCACCTCGTCCCGGCCGATCCGCGCGATGGGGTCGGCGAGGCGCGGATAGGTGGCGGGCTTGTTGTGCGTCATGCCCATGCCACCGCCCACGGTGACGATCCAGCCGGTGACCTCGCCCCCCTCCACCACGGCGAGGAAGCCGAGATCATGCGTCAGCAGGTCGGGCGTGTTGTCGCCGGGATGGGCGAGGCCGATCTTGAACTTCCGTGGCAGGTAGGTGGGGCCGTAGAGCGGCTCCTCCTCCGGCGCGGACCCGGCCGCGCTCTCCTCGTCGAGGAAAATCTGGTGATGGGCGCGGCTGCGCGGCAGCAGGGCGGAGGAGAGGCGGATGGCCTCCGCCTCCAGCCGCGCCTGCACCGCGTCATGCCGGGGCGCCGGGCTTGTGACGACATTGCGCACCACATCGCCACAGGCGGCGAGCGTCGTCATCAGCGCGTGGTTGATGGCGGCGATCAGCGGCTTGACCGCGCCGCGCGCCACGCCGTGGAACTGCACGCCCTGGCGCGTGGTGAGGCGCAGCGTGCCATCGCCATGGCGGTCCGCCAGTTCGTCCAGCACCAGCCATTGCGCGGCGGTGAGCCGGCCGGCCGGGCAGCGGACGCGCACCATGAAGCCCCATTCCTTGTCCAGCCCGGCCTGCTTGCGCGGAGTGGCGGTATCCCGGTCATACTGCTCATAAGTGCCGTGGAATTTCAGCAGCGTGTAGGTTTCTTCCGAAACCCCGCCCGGCGCCGCCCCCCCTGGCGCTGCCCCGGCCGCCAGCTCCTCGCCGATCCGGCCGCGCAGGCGCTGGCTGCCGGATTTGATGTGCTCGGCGCCGGAAAGCTTGGGGGAGGCGTCCATGACGGTGTCCATGCGGGCGGAAAGAGGGGCGGCATTTAAACACTAAAAATTATCGTCATTTCAATCCCCATTTCACGCGCCCTCACACCGTTTAGGTCTGGGCCGCGCTGTGGCATGGCGGCAACAGGGGCGCGGCGCGCGTCCCATTTTCACCATAAAAATTGTTGCTTTGTATTTTTATGGGTCTATCTGAGGGTGAATTGCCGCGCAGTCCTGCCCAGGCTCACCATGTCCGACGTCCCCACCATCCCCGGCTGCTGCCCCGCCGCCCCACCCCCCGCCCTGGATGCGCAGGGGCCGGCGGCGCTGTGCCAGGAGGCGGCATACCAGGAGGCGCAGTGTCTGGCGGCGGAGGCCGAGGCCGCGCTGCGCCCGCGCGATGCGGCGGGGCGCATCGCCTGGCTGCTGGCGCGCTTCCCCGGCCGGCTGGCGGTGGTCTCCTCCTTCGGGGCGGATTCGGCCGTGCTGCTGCATCTGGTGGCGGGGCTGGACCCGGCCCTGCCGGTGCTCTTCCTGGAGACGGGGCGGCTCTTCCCGGAAACCCTGGCCTATCGCGACGCGCTGGCGGCGCGGCTCGGCCTGCGCGGCCTGCGCAGCCTGCGGCCCGATCCGCGGGCGCTGGCGCGGGAGGATGCGCTGGGCGGCCTCTGGGCGGCGGCGCCGGACCGCTGCTGCGCCCTGCGCAAGGTGGCGCCGCTCGATGCCGCCCTGGCCGGCTTCACCGCCTGGATCAACGGGCGCAAGCGCTTCCAGTCCGCCACCCGCGCGGCCCTGCCCCTGGCCGAGGCGACGCCCGGCGGCAAGGTGAGCATCGCCCCGCTGGCCGACTGGGACGCGGCGCGGATCGAGGCCTACCGGCGCGCCCATGCCCTGCCGGCGCATCCGCTGGTGGCGCGCGGCTATCCCTCGATCGGCTGCCAGCCCTGTACCAGCCGCGTCGCCCCCGGCGAGGACCAGCGCGCCGGGCGCTGGCGCGGACAGGACAAGACCGAATGCGGCATCCACCGCCCCGCGATGCCGCGCGCTCCCAGCCCGATACGGAAAGATCCCGTCTGATGGACGATCTGGACCAGCTTGAAGCCGAAAGCCTCTATATCCTGCGCGAGGCCTATAGCCGCCTGCGCCCGCTGGCCATGCTGTGGTCGCTGGGCAAGGATTCCAACGTGATGATCTGGCTGGCGCGCAAGGCCTTCCTCGGCCGTGTGCCCTTCCCCGTGGTGCATCTCGACACCGGCCTGGAATTCCCCGAGGTCTATGAGTTCCGCGACCGCTACGCGCGCGAATGGGGCCTGACACTGATCGACGACCCCTGCCCGCCGATCGAGGCGGTGGACCCCGCCCTGCCGCCCGCCTCACGCCTGGCCGCGCGCAAGACGCACGGGCTGCAGCAGGCCGTCACCCGCTATGGCTTCAACGGGCTGATCGCCGGCATCCGCCGCGACGAGCAGGCGACGCGCGCCAAGGAGCGCGTCTTCTCCCCGCGCGGCGAGGACAATGCCTGGGACGTGCGCGAGCAGCCGCCGGAATTCTGGGATCTCTTCAACCTCGACTTCCCGCCGGGGACGCATGTGCGCGTCCACCCGCTGCTGCACTGGACGGAAATCGATGTGTGGCGCTACATCGAGCGCGAGAACATCCCCGTCTGCCCGCTCTATTTCGCGCGGCAGGGGCAGCGCTACCGCTCGCTCGGCGAGATCGGCATCACCTTCCCCATCGCCAGCGAGGCATCGGACATCCCCGCCATCCTGGCCGAGCTGCGCGCCACCCGCGCGCCGGAGCGCGCCGGCCGGGCGATGGACCATGAAGGCGAGGACGCCTTCGAGCGCCTGCGCAGCGGCGGCTATCTGTGAGCGGGGGCGGCACGGCGATGACCGATGGCCTGATCCCCCCGCCCCACCCCGGTGACATGCCGGGCGAGCCGGCGGGCGCCCCGCCGGGCGGCACGGCGCGCGCCTTTCCCATCGTCGTGGTCGGCCATGTCGATCACGGCAAGTCCACGCTGATCGGGCGGCTGCTGCACGATACCGGCGCGCTGCCGGCCGAGCGCATCGCCCAGCTGCGCGCCATCTCGGCGCGGCGCGGGCTGGATCTCGAATATTCCTTCCTGCTCGACAGCCTCCAGGTGGAGCGCGACCAGGGCATCACCGTGGATGCGGCGCAGATCTGGTTCAGCACGGCGCTGCGGCGCTATGCCATCATCGACGCGCCGGGCCATGCCGAGTTCCTGCGCAACATGGTGACCGGCGCGGCGGCGGCCGAGGCCGCGGTGCTGGTGGTCGATGCCCGCGCCGGCATCTGCGAGCAGACGCGCCGCCATGGCTACCTGCTGAGCCTGCTCGGGCTGCGCCAGGTGGCGGTCGCCGTCAACAAGATCGACCTCGTGGGCCATGACGCGGCGCGCTTCGCGGCGCTGGAGGCGGAGCTGCGCGGCTGGCTCGCCGGGCTCGGGCTGGCGCCCACGGCCATCCTGCCGCTCTCCGCCCGGCATGGCGACAACCTCCTGGCGCGCGGCCCGCATCTCGGCTGGTACCAGGGCCCGACGCTGGTGGAGGCGCTGGATGCCTTCCGCCCGCGCGAGGCGGCGGCGGAGGCGCCGCTGCGCCTGCCGGTGCAGGATGTCTACCGCCAGGGGGAGCAGCGCATCATCGTCGGCCGCGTCGAGAGCGGGCGGCTCGCGGTGGGGGAGCGGCTGCGCTTCACCCCCGGCGGGCAGGAGGCGCGCATCGCCGCCATCGAGGTCTGGAACGGCCGGCAGCCGCGCCTCTCCGCCGGCACGGGGGAGAGCGTGGCGCTGCGCTTCGCGGAGGATGTCTTCGTCGAGCGCGGCGTGGTGGCGGCGCATCCCGCCACGGCCCCGCGCGAGAGCCATGTGGCCACGGTGCAGCTCTTCTGGCTGGACCGCGAGCCGCTGCGCGAGGGGGACCGGCTCTCGCTGCGCCATGGCACCAGCGAGCAGCGCGTGACCGTCGAGGCGATCGAGGCGGTGATCGACGTGCAGACGCTGACGGCGAGCAGCGCCACCTTCCTGCCGCAGAACGGGGTGGGGCGGGCGCGGCTGCGCGCGCGCCGGCCACTGGCGATCGACAGCTATGCCGACAGCCCGCGCACCGGGCGGGGCGTGCTGGTGCGCGGCCACCGCGTGGCCGGCGGCTTCATCGTCGAGGCGCTGCCGGAGCAGGCGCTGGAGCTGACCGCCGTGGACGCGCCGGTGACGCGCGCCGAGCGCGCCCGCGCCAATGCCCATCGCGGCGGGGTGCTGTGGCTGACGGGGCTGCCCGGCTCGGGCAAGAGCACGCTGGCCATGCGGCTGCTGCGCGCCCTCACCGACCAGGGCCGCCAAGCCTATGTGCTGGATGGCGACAATATCCGCCAGGGGCTGAACCGCGACCTCGGCTTCCGCGAGGAGGACCGGCGCGAGAACACGCGGCGCACGGCGGAGGTGGCGCGGCTGCTGGCCGATGCGGGGCTGATCGTCATCGTCGCGCTGATCTCGCCGCTGGCCAGCCACCGGGCGCTGGCGCGGCAGGTGGTGGGCGAGGATTTCCACGAGGTGCATGTGAAGGCTGATCTCGCCACCTGCGAGGCGCGCGACCCGAAGGGGCTCTACCGCAAGGCGCGGCGCGACCAGCTGGCCGATTTCACCGGCATTTCCGCCCCCTATGAGGTGCCGGCCGCGCCGGCGCTGGTGGTCGATACCGCCGCGCTGAACGTGGAGGAGGCGCTGGCCGCGCTGGTGCGCTACAGCCATGACGCCTTTGTCGTACCGGATGAACCACGCTGATGCGTCATTTCCCGATCTTCCTCGACCTGCGCGACCGCCCGGTGCTGCTGCTCGGCGCCGGTGAGGCGCTGGAGGCCAAGGCGGCGCTGCTCGCCTCGGCCGGGGCGCGGCCGCGCCACGCGGCGCGCTTCACGCCCGGGCTGCTGGAGGGCATCGCCCTGGCCTGTGCCGCCGGGGCGCCGGAGGAGGATCTGCGCGCCCTCTCGGAGGCCTGCCGCGCCCGCGGCATCCCGGTGAATGTGGTGGACCGGCCGGAGCTGTGCGGCTTCATCACCCCCGCCATCGTCGACCGTGACCCGATCACCATCGCCATTGGCAGCGGGGGGGCGGCGCCGGTGCTGGCGCGGATGATCCGCCAGCGCATCGAGGCGCTGCTCTCGCCCGGGCTCGGCCGGGTGGCGGCGCTGGCCGGGCGCTTCCAGGCGGCGCTGCGGGCGAGGCTGCCGGATCTGGCGGCGCGGCGGCGCTTCCTGGACGGGGTGCTGACCGGCACCCCCGCCGCGCTGGCCGAGGCGGGGCGCGAGGCGGAGGCGGAGGCCGCCTTCCACGCCGCGCTGGCGGCGGCGGAGGTGGCGCCGCCCGGCATGGTGCATCTGGTGGGCGCCGGCCCTGGTGCGGCGGATCTGCTGACCCTGCGCGCCCTGCGCCTGCTGGGGGAGGCCGATGTGGTGGTGCATGACCGCCTCGTGGCGCCCGAGGTGCTGGCCATGGCGCGGCGCGACGCGCGGCGCATCGATGTCGGCAAGGCGGTGGGCCACCACAGCATCCCGCAGCCCGAGATCAACGCCCTGCTCATCCGCCTCGCGCGGGAGGGGTTGCGGGTGGTGCGGCTGAAGGGTGGGGACCCCTTCGTCTTCGGCCGGGGCGGGGAGGAGAAGGAGGCGCTGGAGGCCGCCGGCGTGGCCTGCGCCGTGGTGCCGGGCATCACCGCCGCGCTGGCCTGCGCGGCGGGGGCGGGGCTGCCGCTGACCCACCGCGATTGCGCGCGCAGCCTGCTGCTGCTGACCGGCCATACCCGCGAGGGCCGCCTGGAGGTCGATTTCGCCAGCCTGACCCGCCCGGGCCAGACCATCGCGGTCTATATGGGCCTGGCGACGATGCCGGCCCTGTTCGAGGGCTTCGTGGCCGCGGGGGGCTCGCCCTCCTGGCCGGCAGCCCTGGTCGAGGCGGGCGGCACGGCGCGGCAGCGCGTGCTGCGCGGCCCCTTCTCCGAGGTGGTCCGCCAGGCGCGCGGCTGGATCACGGAAGGCCCGGCCCTGCTGATCCTGGGCGAGGCCTGTGCCCGCACTGCGGCCTGAAAAGGCGCCGGCCGTCAGGCGAGGAGAGGCACGGCGCGCAACTCCGCCGCCACCTCCTCGATCAAATCCCGCAGCCACACCGCCGAGGGCTCCTTGTCCAGGGGCGCGCGCCAGTAGAGATTCTCGTGGATCGGCGGAATCCGGAAGTCCGGCTCGATGATGCGCAGCGGCAGGTGGCGGATCCGGTCGAGCGCGTGGCGCCGGTGCACCAGCGCCAGATACGGCGTGCCGATCACCATTTCCGCGGCCAGCGTGAAGCCGCTGCACAGGACGCGGTTCTGGGCGCGGTAGCCGTGCTGCGCCAGGAATTCCTCCGCCGTGCTCAGGCGGGAGAAATTGCCGAAGCGCGCATTGACCAGACGCTGCTGGAGAAAATCCTCAAGGGTGATGCGGGGGGGCAGGGCAGTGTTGCCGGCACAGGCGATGATCACGAATTCTTCCGTGAACAGGCGCTGGAAGCGCGGATTGGCGGCGCCGATATGGTCGGGGGCGATGAGGAAGTCGAATTCCCCGGCGGCGCATTTGGCGAGCGCTTCGGAGGTGATGGAGAAGTGGTGCACCTCCATCCCCGGCGCGCGCCGCGCCAGCTCGCGGACGAGGCGCGTCAGCACGAGGCTGGCGATATAGTCCGAGCAGACGAAGGTGAAGCGCCGCTCCGCCGTGGCCGGATCAAAATGCGGCCGTGTCGCGGCGATCTCGCGCGACAGGGCGAGGAATTGCCGCACCGGCTCGCGCAGATGGCTGGCCATCGGCGTGGGCACCAGCCGCCGCCCGACCATGACGAAAAGCTCATCGCCGAAATGCTGGCGCAGCCGGCCCAGCGCGTTGCTGACGGCGGGCTGGCTCAGGAAGAGCTGCTCGGCGGTGCGGCTGACGCTGCCATTCTCCAGGATGGCATCGAGCACGATCAGCAGATTGAGGTCGAGCCTGTGCAGGCGCATGGTTTGTGATGATCCTCCCCCAATACCCCGCCATGCGCGGGCATGGCGGGGATGCGGCCCTCTGCGGGCTTCTCGGGGTCTTCTATCGCGCCCGCCGCGCCGGCCGGCAAGGGTGCGCGCCTATCCCAGGATCGCCACGGCCCGCGTCCAGCCGGCCGATCCGCGCCGGACCTTGTGCGGGAAACAGGAAACCAGGAAGCCGACGGGCGGCAGCACCTCCAGATTGTGCAGCTTCTCCAGGTGGCAATAGCCGATCTCACGCCCCGCCTTGTGGCCCTCCCAGATCAGCGAGACATCGCCGGTCTCGCCGATGCGCCGCGCGGTATGGGAAAAGGGCGCATCCCAGCTCCACGCATCCGTCCCCACGACGCGCACGCCGCGCTCCAGCAGGAAAAGCGTCGCCGCCCGCCCCATGCCGCAGCCGGACTGCACATAATCCGGCTGGCCATAGCGCGCCCCGGCCCGGGTGTTGATGAGAACGATCTCCAGCGGCTGCAGGTCATGGCCGATGCGCCGCAGCTCCGCCTCCACCTCGCCGGGCGTGACGACATGGCCATCCGGCAGGTGCCGGAAATCCAGCTTCACGCCCGGCTGGAAGCACCATTCGAGAGGAACCTCGTCGATCGTCATCGCCGGCCTGGGCGGGCCGAAGCGCGCATCCATGGTGGCGTGGTAGTGATACGGCGCGTCCAGATGCGTGCCGTTATGCGTGGTGATCTGGAGGATCTCGGAGGCCGCCGCCTGGCCCTCGGGGAAGTCCTCCGGCTTCGTGCCGGGCAGCAGGGCCATGAATTCCGGCACCGTCTCGGCATGGCTCTGGTAGCGGATGAGCGGCGCCAGGGGCGGGGGGTCGGAGAGGATGTCGTTCTCCAGATAGATGGAGAGATCGACGAAGCGGCGCGGGGAAGGGAAGTCCATCTCAGATCGGCTCCGCCAGGGCGTGCAGGCTTTCGCGCATGATGCGCGCATGCTCGGCCTTGTCGCCGCCCGTCTTCTCGATTTCGCCAAGGCGCGCGGAATTCTCCACCACCATGCGGCAGCGTTCCCAGCGCCGCGCCTGGAAGCGCGCCAGAAGCTCTGTCAGGGGGCCGCCCCGGCCGACCTCCTCCGCCAGCACGATGGCATCCTCCAGGCCGATGCAGGCGCCGGAGGCCAGATGCGGCGTCGTCGCATGCACCGCATCGCCGATCAGCACCACCCGGCCCCTGTGCCAGGGCCCGCGCATCAGCAGCCCTTCCAGCGGGCGGTAGATGATCTGGGCCTTCTCGTCCAGGCGCGCGCGGATCTCCTGCAGCACGGGGTCCGGAAAATCGCCGAGCAGTCCACGGACATGCGCGACAAAGCCCTGTGGCTCCATCCACGCATTCGTGGCCCGGTCCTCGGTGATGAAGAGATACATCTCCGTACCGGAGACCGGGTTCACGCCCGGCTTGATGCGGGGGCCGATCCACATCGTCGTGGTCTCGATGCCGGGCAGGCGCGGCAGCAGCGCGCGCCAGACACCCTGGCCGCTATAGAGCGGCTTCGGCGCATCGGGGAACACCGCCTGGCGGACCGCCGAGTAAAGCCCGTCCGCGCCGATCACGAGATCATATTTGCCCGTGCTGCCGTCGGTGAAGCGGACCCGTACGCCATCCTCCTCTTCCTCCAGCGCGGTGAAGCTGCAGCCGAGGCGGAGGCGCGTCGTGCTGCGGCGCAGGGCATCGGCCAGGATGCCGGCCAGCACCGGCCGCATCACCCCCGCCCCGCCCGGGACGCCCGGCCCGGCGAGGCGGGGCGTCGGCAGCATCGCCAGCGGCGTGCCATGGGGCGCGCGCAGTTCCACCCCATCGGCGGCATGGGCCCGCGCCAGGAAATCCTCCAGCACGCCGAGCCGCGCCAGGGCGCGCAGCGCCGCGCCGCCCAGGCTGATCCCCGCGCCATAGGGCCGCCAGGACGGGTCCAGCTCGACCAGATCGACCGCCACGCCGATGCGTGACAGTTCCAGCGCGGCGGCCATGCCGGAGAAGCCGCCGCCGATGATCAGGACATTGCGGAGAACCTGCGTCATGGAACCTCCTCGGCGAGATGGCTGGCGTCCACGAGGATCTCGCCCGCCTCGGTGATGTGGAGCGGCACGGCCGACAGAAAGGCGCCCTCGCAGGGGCCTTTCAGGCAGAGGCCGCTGGCCGGATCGAACAGCGCGCCATGGCCGTGGCAGACGATATGGCGCCCTTCGGCGTCGAGATATTCATGCCGGCGCCACGCCATGCGCGCGCCCTCGATATGCGGGCAGGAATCGCGGTAGGCGACCACCTTTTCCTCCAGCCGGAGCAGGAAGATGCTGTCCTGCCCGATGGAATCGGCGAGGAAACCCCGCGCGCCGCCTTCCGGGAGATCGCCGATATGGCAGAGCGGGCGCAGGCTCATGCCACCGCCCCGGCCGGGGCCGTTGCCCCGGCCTCGCCGCGCGGCGCCGGGCGCGGCCCCATCGGCGCCCATTTCTGCCGCAGCTGCATCAGGAAGGATTGCGAGGATTCCGGGCCGGGCGGCATCTCTCGCGGCACCCACTGGTCGTCATGCTGGTCCATATCCGCGTCATACTCGGCATGGCAGCCCATCGGGCAGTTGAAGTACCAGAACCAGTTGCTGCCCATATTGTGCCGCCCCGGACCCCAGAAGGTCTGGTATCCCCGGGCCGATAGCCGCGCGCCCGCCTGCATCAGGCCCGTCGGCCCCGCCATGTGGAACGAGAAATGCTCGATGCCCGTCATCTGCGGCGGCGTCTGGATCAGGAACAGCGTGTGGTGCTCCGTCGTCCCCGCCGGCCGCATGAAGGGGCCGACATCGGTGAAGCGGTCCACCGTCCGGAAGCCGAGCCGCTCGGCATAAAACGCCTCGGCCCGCGCGAAATCCGGGACGAAGTAGACGACATGGGAGAGCGTGCGCGGCGTCAGATCGGCCTCAGGCGAAACGCCCAGCTCGTTCACGCCGCGCAGCGGCGGCTGGCCGGGAATATTCACCCGCTCCCCCGGCAGGGTCACGGGGCGGCGCCGGTCGGTGCGGAAGCGCAGCGCGAAGCCCGCATCGTCAGTGAAGCCGATGCTGCCATCCGCCCCTTCGCTCACCACCCGGTCGCGCGATATCTCGGCGCGGATATCCTCCAGCACGGCGGCGGAGGAAACCGCATAGACCGTCTCGCGCAGCATCGAGCCGCTCGGCAGCGCGGGCGGCAGGGCCGGGTCGTCACGACGGTGCAGACGGATCGCGGTGCCGTCCAGCGCCTCGAAGACGCCCGCCTCCGCAGTCGCCGTCAGGCCGAAATCCGTCAGGAAGGTGGCGCAGGCGCCGATGTCATCGACACCGAAGACCAGGCTGTCGAGTCCAACGATATCCATGGAGGTGTTTCCTTCTCGCCGGCTCAGGAGACACGCCCGCCCAGGGTCTCGGCGACCCAGTCGGCGATGTAGTGACCGGCATTGGCGCTGTTGTCGAAGCTCGAGTGCTGCACGCCGCCTTCGCGGTCGGTGAAGATCTTCAGCGTGCGCTTCGGGCTATTGGTGAGCTGATCATAGGTGCGCTGCGCATAGGCGAGGGGGATCTGGCTGTCCTTCTCCCCATGCGTGACCAAAAAGGGCACGCGGATACGGTCCAGGATGCCATCCAGATGCACCTGCTCGGCGATGCGCATGAAGTCCGGGATGTCGCGCGCGCCCCAGACCCAGCAGACATGGTCCCAGTAGTGAGGAACAGGGAAGTTGCCCTCGCGCTCCAGCCGTTTCTTCTGCACGGCGCGCCAGTCGTGATTCGCGCCCCACACCACGCCGCAGGCGAAGCGCGGCTCGAAGGCCACCGCGCGCGGGCAGTAATAGCCGCCGAGCGAAACCCCCTCCAGCCCGATGCGCCGCGGGTCGATCCCCGGCTGCTGCTCCAGCCAGTCGAGAATGGCGCTGGCCCAGTGCTCGGAATCCACGCGCGCGGTCATGCCGTGCAGGCGCAGCGCCTCGCCCGTGCCGGGCTGGTCCACCACCAGCGAGGCCACGCCCCGCCGCGCCAGCCAGTGCGGCAGCCCGACGCGGTATTTCATCTCCTTCGTCGAATCCAGGCCATTGACCTGCACGAGCAACGGCGCCGGACCCTCCACCCCCTCAGCCGCCACATAGAGGGCCGAGAGATGCTTGCCTTCGTAAGGGATCTCGACGCGCTGGCCATTCTCGCCACTGAGCCGCAGGCCCTTCTCGAAGACGGACAGGAAGCGGCGATACAACTCCAGCCGCCCCGGCGCCCCATGCCCCTGCAACCGCTCGCAGGTGATCAGATAGGTCGCGGCGCGATTGAGCTTCTCCCCGGCCGAGAGCAGGCGGCCCTGCGCCTCATCCTCCTCCGCCAGGGTGATCAGCCGCTCCGCCATATGCGACCATGTGTCGCGGAAAGCCGCCGTGCCCGCCGCGTCAGGGGCCTTCGCCGCCTCTTGCAGCGGCGCGCACATCACCTCGATCTCGCCGATGCGGGCGCCCATCTCGATCGCCAGGTCGACCGAGAGATTCCAGATGTAGTTGGTGGGGAAGTAGCGGAACATGCGTCAATCTCTCCATGGCGCGCCAGCATGAGGCCGCGGCGCGCGGCACGTGGATCAGGAGGGTTCGCCCCGCGCGGCGCCAGGCCGCGGGCGGGCGATCCAGAAGGGAACCAGGCCCAGCAGCGCGGCCAGGGCGCTGAGCCCCGCCACGGCCAGCAGGGCCGAGGCCAGCCCGCCCAGCGCGCCCGTCAGGGCGATCACCAGCACGGGGCTGAGGAAATTTCCGGCGAAGAAGGCGGTCTGCCATGCGCCCGTCCCACGCCCGCGCTGGGCAAAGGGCAGCAGCGCCATGATGGCGGTGAGCAGCGCCGGCAGCAGGATGCCGCAGCCCAGCCCGGCGGCCAGCACGCCCGCCAGCAGCACCGCCATGCCGCCCGGCCCGGCCAGCAGCCCGAGCCCGGCCGCCGCCAGCGCGAAGGCCAGCCCCAGCACCGCCCGCAGCGAGGACCAGCCCAGCCAGCGGAACAGCAGCCCGCCGAGCGGCACGGCAAAAGCCCCGGCGGCATTCATCAGCCCGACCACCTGCGGCGAGGACTCGCCCCGTGCCGCCAGCAGGAAAGGCAACTGGATCGGCGCCATGAAGAACAGGATGGCGGCGAACAGCGCCACGCCATAAAGCGGGCCAAGCTGCCGCCAGGGCAGGCCTTCGACCGGTGCGGCCAGCGCCGGCTTGCCGGCCTGCGGCGCGGCAGGCTCGCGCAGCAGCAGCAGCGCCACGGGAATGGCCGGCAGCGCCAGCGCATAGAGCGCGAAAGGCAGGCGCCAGTTCTCTTCCCCGAGCAGACCGCCCAGCAGCAGGAAGAGGATGGAGGAGAGCGAGGCCGTCCCCGTCTGCCGCACCAGCCACGCCTCCCGCTCGGCGCCCTGGTAGTGGTCGCCGATCAGCGTCGTGCTGGCGGTGATGACCGCCGCTTCCGCCAGCCCGACGCCGAGGCGCGAGAGCAGGATGAGGCCCAGATCATCCAGCACCATCGGCAGCACGCCGCAGAGGCCGTAGAGCAGCAGCCCCGCCAGCAGCAGCGGCCGCCGCCCCGCGCGGTCCGCCAGCCGGCCCAGCAGCGGCGCGCTGAGCGCCACCACCAGCGCCGGCGCCGTCAGCGCAAGCAGGGCCAGCTCCTGCGCATGCGGCTGCCCCGCGAAATGCGCGACGATGCGCGGCAGCACCGGCGCGATCAGCAGCGCCGCCGCGACCGACAGCGTGGAGAGCAGGCACAGGAAGATGCCGCGCGCGAGATCGGCGCGGCGGCCGGGCGTGGCGTCAGGGCGCGGCATGGCCAGGCACCCACAGCGGCAGCGCGATGTTGAACCAGAAGGCATTCGCCTCGCTGCCATTGCGCACATAGGCCGTGCGCTGGTAGTTCAGGTTCACCGCGAAGGGGCCGGCATCATAGGTGAGCGAGGGGCCGAGGCGCAGCTCCTCGAGTTTGTTGCCGTCGCGCTGGCCGGAAATGCCAAAGGCCGGGCCATCGCCGAGCACCGCATTGGTGATGCGGTCCCCCGTCGTCTGGCGCAGATAGCCGCCGGCCAGCGCCGGCCGGAAGCGCCCGAAATTATAGCCGAGGTCGAATTCCACCATCAGCGCCTGCCCGCTGCGGTAGCTCTGCCGGTTGCCGAGGAAGTCGCGCGAGTCATCATTCGTGCTGTTGACGAGATAGCGCGCGCCCACAGCCATTTCCGGCCCCTGAGGGTCGCGGTAGCGATAGGTGAGGACAGGCATGTAGGTGGTGTAGTTGGTGCCGGTGTTCAGCCCGTCACTGGCCTTGTAGCGGCCCGTGCGGGTGGCGATATCGAAGCCCAGCCCGATGGAATGCCCGGCCGCGGGACGCCAGTTCAGCAGCAGCGGGGTGAGGGTGATGTTGCTGAAGCCGGTCGAGGAATCGCCATGGCCGGCAACCTTGCTGTCGAGATGGACATAAGGCACCACCAGCATCGAATAGAGATGTGCGCCCAGCGCCTCGGCCGGCCAACTCGCCAGCAGACGCACCGTCTCGCTCACTCCCGTCAGGCGGAAGCTCGGATTGGCGGCCTTGTTGCCGCTGCCGTCGTAAAGCCCGGCGGAGGTGGTGACATTGCTCTGGCTGAGCGCGAACAGGCCCGGCATCGGCGGGAAGGCGGCAAGGACCATGCCCGAGGCCGTCCCGAGCGGGTAATTGGTGGTGGCATTCTCCGCCGCCCGGAGCGGCAGCGGCGCCAGCACCAGGGCGCAGCCCAGCGCAAAGGCGCGCGGAGCGCGCCATTTCTTCTTCATTGGACATCCTCCATCGGGGCGTTTTATTCGGTATTATTGTTTTGACGTTTTGAATATAAAAACGCGCGAATGGAGGATGTCACGTTTGTTTTTCTGATCCGACCTATCCAGGAAATCCATGGCTGCGCCGCGTGCGCACCAGGGCTGGCCATCGGCAGGCCGGCCGGCATCGTCGGGAGAGGGGAGGGGAGAGTCTTCTTTTTCTGAAGAAAAAGAAGCAAAAAGACTTTGTCCGGAAGCCCCGCCCGCTGGGCGGGGCTTTTTCATGCCGCGCGCATATCGGCCACGAAGCCATCGGCGGCGGCGCGCAGGCTCGTGGCGCGCTCGGCAATGCTGCCGGCGGCGCCACGGACGGCTTCGCCAGCATGGCCGGCCTGATCCGCCGCGCCAGTGACGCGGCCGAAGGAGGCACAGACCTCCTGCGTGCCACTCGCCGCGCGCTGCACGCTGGCGACGATCTCGCGCGTCGCGATGCCCTGCTCCTCCACCGCGGCGGAGACGGTGGTGGTCATGGCGGACATCTCCTCGATCTGCTGGCCAATGCCGCGAATGGCATCCACCACCACCCGCGTCGCCTGCTGGATCTGCCCGATCTGCTCGCTGATTTCCTCGGTGGCCTTGGCGGTCTGGCTGGCGAGGTTCTTGACCTCGGACGCCACCACGGCGAAGCCCTTGCCCGCCTCGCCGGCACGCGCGGCCTCGATGGTGGCATTGAGGGCGAGGAGGTTGGTCTGGCCGGCAATCTGGCCGATCAGCTTCACCACATCGCCGATGCGCACCGCGGCGCCGGAGAGCGCCTCCACCGCCTGGTCCGAGCGGCGCGAGGAATCGGCGACGCTGCGCGCGATGCTCGCTGAGGCACTGACCTGCCGGTTGATCTCGCCGACCGAGGCAATCAGCTCCTCCGCCGCCGCGGCGACCGTCTGCACCGCCTGCGAGGCACCTTCCGCCGTGCCCAGCGCCCCCTGCGCCTCGCGCGAGGTGCTGTCCACCGCGCCGGAAATGCTGCGCGCGGCAGCGGCGAGGCTTTCAGCGGCCTGTTGCAGCGCGGCCACCTCCTGGCGCATGCGCTGCTCGAACAGGGCGGTCAGCCGGTCAGCCTCGGCGCGGCGGACCTGTTCGGCCTGGGTGCGCGCCTGGCGCGCTTCCTCTTCCAGGTCCTGGCTATGCTGCAAGGCCCCGCGCAGCGCCAGCACGGCGCGCGCGATGATGCCGATCTGGTCCCGCCGCTCCAGCCCCGGCACCTGGATGTTGCAATCCCCGCCGGCCAGCCGCTCCAGCAGCCGCGCCATCGCCAGCAAGGGCCGCATGGCCCGCCCGATCAGCAGCCACAGCAGCACCGCGCCGAACACCGCCACCACCGGCGCGATCATCAGCACGATGCGCTGCTGATCGCCCACCAGCGCATCGATCTCGTCCAGCACCCGGCCCACCACCAGGGCCGCCACCACCTGCCCGCCCTCGTCGCGCAGCGGCTTGAAGAGGGCGAGGTTCACCCGCCCGCTGGCGGCCACGATCTCCTGCATGTACTCCTGGCCCTGGCCGAGCACCGGGCCGGTCCAGGGGCCGGGCAGGCGGGCGCCCACGGCGCGCTGCCCATCCGGCGTGCGCGCGCTGGTCGCCACGCGGACATCGCCCACCAGCAGCGCCGCCCCGCCCCCCGTCACCCGCGTGTAATTGTCCAGGACCTCGTTGAAATCCTGCAGCCGCAGGCTGCCCACCATCACCTCCGTGCCCTGGCGGCGGACCGGCCCGGCGCGCTGGATGTGGTCGAACAGCAGGGCCAGTTCGCGCCGCGTCTCCGTCTCGATCTGCGCGCGCAGGGCGGTGCTGGTGTGCCGCACGGAGATGAACTGCGTCACCAGCAGGCTGAGCAGCATCAGCACTGAACTGGTCAGGATGAGCCGGGCTGTCAGCCCGACACGATTCCAGGCAGACCGCATGCTTCGATCCTCGCGCATATCCCTGCTGATATGGCGAGGCGCGGTGAAATTCGCGTAAATGCCCGCTGCCTGCCACCGGTGTGCCAGCGCGTGCGTGAAGCACCCGCTTTCAGTACCAGAAGCCCGGCATATGGGTTTCCAAAGGCCTCAGGCCTTTGGTGGGGAGAGTTTGAGAGGGGCGAAGCCCCTCTCAAGATCGCGTGTCGTCTTTAACCCGGCGGGGCATAGGCGGCGGGGGAGAGCGCCTCCGGCCGGCCGGGCAGGGTGAGGCGCGTGGTGCGCGGCGCCGTCTCGGCCACCACCCGGCCACGCCGCACCACCGCCAGCCGGGTGGCGCGCAGGCGGATGGCCTCGACCGGCGTGCGTGCCTCCAGCAGCACGAAATCCGCATGGGCGCCGGGGTGCAGGCCATAGCCCTCCAGCCCCAGGATGCGCGCGGCATCGGTGGTGACGGCGTCGAAGCAGGCGCGCATGGCGTCGAGGCCCGTCATCTGCGCCACATGCAGCCCCATATGGGCGACATCCAGCATGTCCGCCCCGCCCAGCGGATACCACGGGTCCATCACGCAATCCTGGCCGAAGGCGACCGTCAGCCCCGCCGCGCGCAGCTCCGGCACCCGCGTCATGCCGCGCCGCTTCGGATAGGTGTCGTGCCGGCCCTGGAGGGTGATGTTGATGAGGGGATTGGCGATGGCCGCCAGCCCCGCCTCCGCCATCAGCGCGATCAGCTTGGAGACGTAGTAATTGTCCATCGAATGCATCGAGGTCAGGTGCGAGCCTGCCACCCGCCCGTGCAGGCCGAGGCGCTGCGTCTCATACGCCAGTGTCTCGACATGGCGGGAGAGCGGGTCGTCGCTCTCGTCGCAATGCATGTCCACGCGCAGGCCGCGCGCGGCGGCGATCTCGCAGAGCATGCGCACCGAGGTGGCGCCATCGGCCATGCTGCGCTCGAAATGCGGGATGCCGCCGACGACATCCACCCCGGCATCCAGCGCGCGCTCCAGGTTGCGCACGGCGCCCGGCGCGCGCAGATAGCCATCCTGCGGGAAGGCCACCAATTGCAGGTCGAGATAGGGCCGCACCCGCTCCCGCACCTCCAGCAGCGCCTCGACGGCCAGCAGGCGGTCATCGCAGATATCGACATGGCTGCGGATGGCCAGCAGCCCCTGCGCCACGGCCAGGTCGCAATAGCGCAACGCGCGCTCCACCACCGCCGCGCGCGTCAGCAGCGGCTTCAGCTCACCCCAGAGCGCGATGCCCTCCAGCAGCGTGCCGGAGCGGTTGAGGCGCGGCAGGCCGAGGGAGAGGGTGGCATCCATATGGAAATGGCTGTCGACGAAGGGGGGCGAGACCAGCAGCCCGCCGGCCTCGATCACCCACCCGGCGGGGGCGGTGATGCCCGCCTCCACGGCGGCGATGCGGCCACCCTGGCAGGCGATGTCGATGCCCTGCCGGCCATCGGGCAGGCTGGCGTTGCGCAGCAGCAGGTCAAAGGCCAAGTCCGGCTCCCCTCGCGATCCGCGCGGAGCCTGCGGCGGCGGCGGCGGCGTGGCAAGGCGTTTCGGTGGGGGAGCGCCGCGTGGGGCAGGGGGTGGCATGCCGTTTGCTTCGTTTCGGCCATGCCGCGCGAGGCGCGCATGACGAGGGGAGCACCGCCATGTCCGATTCCGAACCCGCCCTGATGCCGGGCGCGGCGCCAATGGGCTGCCATGCCTTGGGCCGCCGCGCGCTGGGTCTTGGCGCGCTGGGGCTGCTGGCCTCGGCCGGGCTGCCTGGCCCCCGCGGCGCGCGGGCGGCGGAGGCGATGAAGGTCGCCGCCATCTTCTCGACGCCGATCGAGGAGCCGTGGGTGACGCAGATCCACCACGCGCTGCTCAAGGCCAAGGCGGAACACGGCATCGACTACACCTGGTCCGAGCATGTGGCCGCCGCCGATTATGGCCGTGTGCTGCGCGAATATGCCGAGAAGGGCGTGCCGCTGATCTTTGGCGATGCCTTCGCCGCCGAGACCGTGGCGCGCCGCGTGGCGCGGCAATATCCGCGCACGGCCTTCGTCTTTGGCTCCGGCCAGGGCCCGGCCAACCCCAATTTCAGCGTCTTTGACAACTGGATTCACGAGCCCGCCTATCTCTCCGGCATGATCGCCGGCAAGCTCACCAAATCCAATGTGGTGGGCGCCGTGGCGGCGATGGACATTCCGGAGGTGGCGCGGCTGGTGAATGCCTTCTTCGCCGGCGCCCGGGAGGTGAACCCGGCGGTGCGCGGCAAGGTCACCTTCATCGGCAGCTTCTTCGACCCGCCGAAGGCGAAGGAGGCGGCGCTGGCGCAGATCGAGGCGGGGGCGGATGTGCTCTTCGCCGAGCGGTTCGGCGTCATCGAGGCGGCGAAGGAGCGCGGCAGGCTGGTCATTTCCAACATGTCCGACCAGTCCGCGCTGGCGCCGGAGACGGTGATCACCGGCCCGGTCTGGGATATGTGGCCGACGGTCGATGTCGCCATCAAGATGGTGAAGGCCGGGGTCTACACGGCGCAGGATCTGGGCAGTTTCTCCTTCATGGCCAAGGGCGGCGCCGATCTCGCCCCGCTGCATGGCTGGGAGCAGAAGCTGCCCGCCGAGGTGAGGGACCTCGTCCTGAAGAAGCGCGAGGCGATTCTGGCGGGTGATTTCCGCGTCCCCGTCATCGAGACCACGCCGCGCTCCGAATAAGCGCGCCGGACGGATGGCGGGTTCCCCGCAGGGAGCATGGGGTGGCCCCGCCACCCCGGCGGGTGCGGCGTGGAGAGGGCTGCGCCCTCTCCACCGCATCCCAGGAGAAGCTTGATGTCCTCCCCTTTGATCGCCCTCCAGGGCATCACGAAGCGCTTCGGCCCTGTCACCGCCTGCGACGGCGTGGACCTGCATGTCGCGGCGGGCGAGGTGCTGGGCCTGCTGGGCGAGAATGGCGCTGGCAAGACCAGCCTGATGAATGTGCTCTTCGGCACCTATGCCGCCGATGCCGGCCGCATCCTGGTGGAGGGCCGCCCGGTGCGCATCCGCAGCGCCGCCGATGCTCTGGCGCTGGGCATCGGCATGGTGCAGCAGCATTTCCAGCTGGTGCCGCGCCACACGGTGCTGGAGAACCTGATGGTCGGCCCGCGCCGGGGCGCCCTGCCGCGCGCGGTGGTGCTGGAGCGGCTGGCCGCCATCGGCCGCGACTATGGCCTGGCGCTGGACCCGGCGGCGCGCGTCGCGGACCTCTCCGTCGGCCAGCAGCAGCGGGTGGAGATCGCCAAGGCGCTGGTGCGCGGCGCCCGGCTGCTGGTGCTGGACGAGCCGACGGCAACGCTGACGCCGGACGAGGCCGCCGGCCTCTTCACCGCGCTGCGGGCGATGCGGGCGCGCGGCCTGGGCGTGATCTTCATCAGCCACAAGCTGGGCGAGGTGCTGGAGATCACCGACCGCATCACCGTGCTGCGGCAGGGCCGGGTGGTGGCGGAGCGTGCCACGGATGGCAGCCTCTCCCGCCGCGAGATCGCCCGGCTGATGTGCGGCGAGGAACCGCGCCCGCCCCGGCGCGAGCCGATGACGCCGGGCCGCCCCCTGCTGGAGCTGCGCGGCGTCTCCGCCCGGCGCGGCGGCGCGGTGCTGCGCGAGGCCTCGCTGGTGCTGCGGGCGGGGGAGATCCTCGGCATCGCCGGGGTCTCCGGCAATGGCCAGCGGGAGCTGGCCGATGTCATCGCCGGGGTGCTGCCGCTGCAGGCCGGCGAGATCCGCGTGGAGGATCAGCCCGTGCCCGTGCCGGAGCCCCGGCGGATGCAGGCGCTGGGCCTCGGCCGCGTGCCGGAGGACCGGCTGGGCACGGGCATGATCGCCAGCCTGCCGCTGGAGGACTGCATGGCCATGCCGCGCATCCGCGAGGCGCCGTTCAGCCGCCACGGGCTGCTGGACCGCCGCGCCATCCGCCGCTTCGCCGAGGCGCAGATGCGGCGTTTCGACATCCGCGCCAGCGGGCCGCAGGCGCGCAGCGGCACGCTCTCCGGCGGCAATCTGCAGAAGGCGCTGCTGGCGCGGGAACTGGCCTGGGACCCGCGCGTGCTGCTGGTGGCGCAGCCGACGCGCGGCATCGATGTGGGGGCGGCGCAGACGGTGCATGAGGCCTTCCTGGCGCTGCGCCGCGCCGGGGGGGCGGTGCTGCTGATCAGCGAGGACCTGGAGGAGATCTTCGCCCTTTCCGACCGCATCGCGGTGATGTCGGGCGGGCGCATCCTGGACATCCTGCCGGCGGCGCAGGCGAGCATCGAGCGGGTTGGCCTGCTGATGGCCGGGCAGAGGGAGGTGGCATGATCGCGCTGCGCCTGGAGCGCCGGATGGAGGGGCGGGGCGCCGCCTCCTGGCTGCAATTCGCCCTGCCGCTGGCGGCGGTGGGGCTGGCGCTGCTGCTCTGCGCCGGGCTGGTGCGGCTGGCCGGGGCGCCGGTCGGCCTGGCCTATGAGCGGCTGCTGCTGAGCGGGCTGGAAAGCGGCTTCGCCCTGCAGGAGACGCTGGTGAAGACGGCGCCGCTGGTGCTGACGGGGCTGGCCGTGGCCGTCGCCTTCCGTGCGCGGTTCTGGAATATCGGGGCCGAGGGGCAGCTGCTGGCCGGGGCCATGGCGGCCGGCTTCATCGGCCAGCGGGCGATCCTGCCGGGGCCGCTGCTGGTGCCGCTGATGCTGGCGGCGGCGGCGGCGGCGGGGGCGGCCTGGGCGCTGCTGCCCGCCCTGCTGCGGGTGCGGCTGAGGGTGGATGACGTGGTGAGCAGCCTGCTGCTCAACGCCATCATGCTCTACGGGCTGATGGCGCTGCTGGGCGGGCCGTGGAAGGACCCGGCGAGCGGCTACCCCAATTCCGCGCCGATCCGGCCGGAGGCGGAACTGCCGGTGCTGCTGGGCAACAGCCTGCATCTGGGGGTGCCGCTGGCGCTGGCGGCGGCGCTGCTGCTGGCCTGGGTGATGGCGCGCACCACGCTGGGCTTCGCGCTGCGCGCCACGGGGGCGGGGGCGGAGGCGGCGCGCTATGCCGGCATCCGCGTCGAGGGCAGCCTGCTGGCCGCCGCGGCGCTGTCCGGCGCGCTGGCCGGGCTGGCCGGGGCGGGGGAGGTGGGGGGCGTGCATTTCCTCGTCACCGCCGAGATCTCGCCGGGCTATGGCTATGCCGGCATCGTCATCGCCACGCTGGCGGAGCTGAGCCCGCTCGGCGTCGTGCCGGCGGCGCTGTTCTTCGCGCTGGTGCTGACGGGGGCGGAGGCGATGGCGCGGGCGACGGGCGTGCCGGTCTATCTGGCGCATGTCATCCAGGGCATGGCGCTGCTCTGCATGGTGTCGCTGCGGCTCTTCGCCAGCTACCGCCTGCGGCTGGAGTGGCGCCGCCATGGCTGACCTGTTTTCTGGCACCCTCTCTGGCCTGGGCGATCTCGGCCTGCTCGATATCGGTTTCCTGGCGGCGCTGCTGCGCATCGCCACGCCGCTGCTGCTCGCCACGCTCGGGGAATTGTTCGCCGAGCGGGCGGGGGTGCTCAATCTCGGCATCGAGGGCACCATGCTGCTCGGCGCCATGCTGGGTTTCACGGTGGGGTATCTGAGCGGCGATCTCTGGCTGGGCGTGCTGGCGGCGGCGCTGGCGGGCGCCGCGGCCGGGCTGCTGATGGCGCTGCTGACGGTGGGGCTGGGCGTCAGCCAGCATGTGGCGGGCATCGGGCTGACCATGCTGGCCACGGGGCTGGCCTTTTTTCTCTACCGGCTGATCTTCGGGCAACCGGCGGTGCCGCCCTCGGTGGTGCCTTTCGCGCCGGTCGCGCTGCCCTGGCTGTCGGAGATGCCGGGGGTGGGTCCGCTGTTCCGGCAGGCCGCGCTCACCTGGCTGGCGCTGCTGGCGGTGCCGGTGGCGGCCTGGGCGCTGTACCGGACGCGCTGGGGGCTGAACCTGCGCACGGTGGGGGAGAACCCGCGCGCCGCCGATGCCGCCGGGGTGGGGGTGGCGGGCCTGCGCACCCAGGCGCTGCTGCTCTCGGGCGCGCTGATGGGGGTGGCGGGGGCCTATCTCTCGCTGGCGCAGTTCAACGCCTTCACCTTCGGGGTGATCTCCGGGCGCGGCTGGGTGTGCATCGCGCTGGTGGTGTTCGGCCATTGGCAGCCCTGGCGCAGCGCGGGGGCGGCGCTGCTCTTCGCCGCGCTGGAGACGCTGCAGCTGCGGCTGCAGGCGAGCAGCCTGCTGCACCTACCTTATGAGGTGCTGCTGATGCTGCCCTTCCTGCTGACCATCGTGGCGATGGCGCTGTTCTCCCGCAATGCGCGGGCACCGGCCGCCCTTCTTCTCCCGTTCCGCAAGGAGGAACGCTAAATCAGCGGGGCAGGGCTGCCTGAAAGTCATTCTGTCTGGCACATGACAGGCTTGAAGTAACCGGCTGGTTGAGTGCGCTGCGGCATGGCAGAAGAGCTTCTGCGCAAGGCAGCAGCGTTCCTCAACGAAAGATGGATGCGCCGGTCATACTGTCCGAAGCCTGAACGCGATTTCATTCCGCTGCCACGCGAATGGTGCCGCTTTCTTGCGAAGCGCCGCCGTCGCGTGTAGTGCGTCGCACAACGGCCCTGATGACCGGGTCCGCGGCGTGGGAAGATCCGGCGTCCCAGCGTCGCGCTCGGTTCTTCCTGTCCCCGGCAGGAGCGGATCGTCCCGGCCAAGAACGTCCATGACTGAACAAGGCTGTTTGCTGAAGGAGCCTTGGGCACGCCGGTGCCCAGGGAATGGGGTTGCGCGCGCGCGGCCCCGCATCGTGATGGGACCGAGAATGAAACACAGGTTGGCAAGCGCAGCGCGGGCGTCGCTATCGCTCGTCCTGCTGCCATGGCTGGCGGGATGTCAGGAAGGCGTGCTGGACCCGAAAGGGCCGATCGGCATGGCCGAGCGTTCCCTCATCCTGACCGCGACGTGGCTCATGCTCCTGGTGGTGGTGCCGGTCATCCTGATGACCCTGGCCTTCGCCTGGCGCTACCGCGCGAGCAACCGCCGCGCCCGCTATGAGCCGAACTGGGATCACTCGGGCAAGATCGAGGCGGTGGTCTGGGCGATTCCCTGCTGCATCATCGCCGTGCTGGCGGTGATCACCTGGAAGTCCACCCACGAGCTGGACCCCTACAAGCGCATCGAGGCCGACGTCCCGCCGATCAATGTCGACGTGGTGGCGCTCGACTGGAAGTGGCTGTTCATCTACCCCGACCTCGGCATCGCCTCGGTCAACGAGATGGCCATGCCGGTCAATACGCCGGTGCATTTCCGCATCACCTCCGGCACGGTGATGAACGCCTTCTTCATCCCGCAGCTCGGCAGCCAGATCTACGCGATGGCCGGCATGGCGACGCAGCTCAGCCTGCTCGCGCATGAGGCCGGCACCTATCGCGGCATGTCGGCCAATTACAGCGGCGCCGGCTTCTCGGACATGAAGTTCAACGCCATCGCCAGCGACCGCGCCGCCTTCGATGCCTGGGTCGAGAAGGTCCGCGCCCAGGGCGCGCCGCTCGACGTGCCGGAATATGAACAATTGTCCAGGCCGACCGAGCGCGCCCCGGTCTCGTATTACAGTCAGGTCAGGCCCGATCTCTTTTCCGCGATCCTGCGCCACAGCGCGCCGGGCGGGATGATGGACCAGCACATGGCCGCCAGCCCCGCGGCGCGGCAGACCGCCATGCGCACGGGCCGCGAGAGCGGCGCGCCCCATGCCGGCCACGGCGCCGCCACGGCCAAGGAATAAGACATGCTCGGAAAGCTCACGCTCTCCGCCATCCCCTACCACGAGCCCATCGTCATGGGCGCGGTGGGCATGATGGCGCTCGGCGCCCTCGCCGTGGTGGCGCTGCTCACCTATTTCAGCCGCTGGCGCTGGCTGTGGTCCGAGTGGCTGACCTCGGTCGACCACAAGAATATCGGCATCATGTACATCATCCTGGCCGCGCTGATGCTGCTGCGCGGCTTCGCCGATGCCATCATGATGCGCACCCAGCTGGCCCTCGCCTCCGGCGGCGGCGCCGGCTACCTGCCGCCTGAGCACTACGACCAGATCTTCACCGCCCACGGCGTCATCATGATCTTCTTCATGGCGATGCCCTTCATCATCGGGCTGATGAACCTGGTGGTGCCGCTGCAGATCGGCGCCCGCGACGTCGCCTTCCCCTTCCTCAACAACCTCAGCTTCTGGCTGACGGCCTCGGGGGCGATCCTGGTCAACATCTCGCTCGGCGTGGGTGAGTTCGCCCGCACCGGCTGGCTGGCCTATCCGCCGCTCTCCGGTCTCGCCTACAGCCCGGGCGTCGGCGTCGATTACTATATCTGGAGCCTGCAGATCTCGGGCCTCGGCACGCTGCTCGCCGGCGTGAACATGATCGTCACGATCCTGCAGATGCGCGCCCCCGGCATGACGCTGTTCCGCATGCCGATCTTCACCTGGACCGCGCTCTGCTCCAACATCCTGATCGTGGCGGCCTTCCCGGTGCTGACGGTGGCGCTCGCCCTGCTCGGCCTGGATCGTTACGTGGGCACGCATTTCTTCACCAACGACGCCGGTGGGAATGCGATGATGTACATCAACCTGATCTGGATCTGGGGCCACCCGGAGGTGTACATCCTGGTGCTGCCGGTCTTCGGCGTCTTCTCCGAGATCGTCTCCACCTTCTCCACCAAGCGCCTCTTCGGCTACCACGCGATGGTGTGGGCGACGGTGTGCATCACCATCCTCTCCTTCATCGTCTGGCTGCACCACTTCTTCACCATGGGCTCGGGCGCCAACGTGAATGCCTTCTTCGGCATCACGACCATGATCATCTCCGTCCCCACGGGCGTGAAGGTGTTCAACTGGCTCTTCACCATGTACCGCGGCCGCGTGCGGATGGAGACGCCGATCCTGTGGACGATCGGCTTCATCGTCACCTTCGTCATCGGCGGCATGACGGGCGTGCTGCTGGCCGTGCCGGGCGCCGACTTCGTCCTGCACAACAGCCTCTTCCTGATCGCCCATTTCCACAACGTCATCATCGGCGGCGTGCTGTGGGGCTGCTTCGCCGGCTTCACCTACTGGTTCCCCAAGGCCACCGGCATCAAGCTGGATGAGCGCCTGGGCCGCTACGCCTTCTGGTGCTGGTTCGTCGGCTTCTACCTGGCCTTCATGCCGCTCTATGTCCTCGGCTTCATGGGCATGACGCGCCGCCTGAACCACTCCGACAACCCGCTCTGGCAGCCCTACCTCTACGTGGCCGCCATCGGCGCCCTCGTCATCCTCTGCGGCATCGTCTTCCAGGTGCTGCAGGTGCTCGTCAGCATCCGCGACCGCGAGAAGAACCGCGACCTCACGGGCGACCCCTGGGGCGGCCGCACGCTGGAATGGGCCATGGCCTCGCCGCCGCCCTTCTACAACTTCTCCGAGACGCCCCGCGTCACCGATATCGATGCCTATTGGGATATGAAGGCCAAGGGCCTCAAGCCGAGGACCGAGGGCTTCGCCCCCATCCACATGCCGAGCAACACGCCGACCGGCGTGGTCGTCGGTGGCTTCAGCATCGTGCTCGGCTTCGCGCTGGTCTGGCACATCTGGTGGATGGTCGGGCTCGGCCTGGCCGGCATGGTCCTCTCGGCCATCATCCATTCCTGGTTCGACCACCACGGCTATGAGGTGCCCGCCGACGTGGTGGCCCGCACCGAGGCCGAGAATGCCCGGCGCGCCGCCGCCGGCACCGCGATGCAGGAGGCCTGAGCATGTCCGCCCATCTCTTCGAGGCGCCGGGCGGCATCGTCGCCCCGCAGGCCGAGGCCCACGCGGCCGCGGCCGAGCACCATGATGCCGGGCAGATGGTCTCGCTCGGCTTCTGGATCTACCTGATGAGCGACTGCATCCTCTTCGCGGGGATCTTCGCCACCTATGCCGTGCTCTCCCACGCGACGGCCGGCGGCCCGACCAGCCACGAGCTGTTCGAGCTGCCCTATGTCCTGGCCGAGACCATGATCCTGCTGGCCAGCAGCGTGACCTATGGCATGGGCATGCTGGCCGCCGTGGCGCAGAAGCGCGGCAAGGCCCTGGCCTGGCTGGCGCTCACCGGCCTGCTCGGCCTGTCCTTCATCGTGATGGAGCTCAACGAGTTCCACCACATGATCGCCGCGGGCGCGGGGCCGGACCGCAGCGCCTTCCTCTCCGCCTTCTTCACCCTGGTGGGCACGCACGGCCTGCACGTCTCGGCCGGCCTGCTCTGGCTGGTGGTGCTGATGTCGCAGGTGGCGGTGAAGGGCCTGACCGAGACCAACCTGACGCGCCTGAGCTGCCTCAGCATGTTCTGGCACTTCCTGGACATCATCTGGATCGGTGTCTTCACGATCGTCTATCTGATGGGAGTTGTCTGAGATGGGGGCCTCCCGCCAACCGGCCCACGGGCCGGACCATGCCGCCCATGCCCATGGCAATGCCCATGGGGATGCTCTGGGCTATATGCGGGGCCTGCTCTGGTCCCTGGTGCTGACCATCCTGCCCTTCATGCTGGTGATGGGCGGCTGGCTGCCGCGCGCTGTGACGATCCCGCTGATCCTGGCGATCGGCGTCGCGCAGATGGCCGTTCACCTCGTCTACTTCCTGCACCTGCGCAGCGAGCCGGGCGAGCGCTGGAACGTGGTCGCCTTCGTCTTCACCGCCATCGTGGTGGGGATCCTGGTGGTCGGCTCGCTCTGGATCATGCACAACATGGACAGCAACATGATGGGCATGTGAGGCCGGCGCCTCACGCCTGAACAGGAAAGGGCAGCGGCACCGCGAGGCGCCGCTGCCCTTTTCGCATTCCAGGGGCAGGGGTTCAGGGGGGGGCGGGAAGGGGCGGCAGGCAGGTGCCGAAGAGGCCGCGCAGGGTGACGCGGCGGCGCAGCACATCCTCCAGCGTGTAGCGGTCCAGCACCGCGAGGAAGGCCTGGACGGCCTCGCCCAGCACCTGCGGCAAGGTGCAGGCCGGCGCGATCAGGCAATTCGCGCAATCGACCAGGGCGAAACTCTCCTCCGTATGGCGGACCACCTCGCCGAGGCGGATCTCCGCGGCCGGGCGGCCGAGGCGCAGGCCGCCCTTGCGGCCGCGCTGCGTGGCGAGGAAACCAGCCTGGCCAAGATCCTGCACCACCTTCATCAGGTGGTTCTTGGAAATGCCGTAGGTGCTGGCGATTTCCGTAATGGAGGAGAGCCCGCCATCCTCCCGCGTGCCGACGAAAATCAGCACTCGCAGGGCATAGTCCGTATAGCGTGTGAGCTGCATCCGTGATCCATGGGCCCGTCTCGCCCTTTGGCCAGGACGTTATGCCCCGTGCCAGGACGCGGCAAGGCAAAGGTGCCGGATGGATGCATCCATCCGGCGATATTTGTCATAAATCTGATTGGGCGTCTTTTGAAGGGAAGCAAGCAAGCGTTCTTTTTTGAAAAAAAGAACCAAAAAACTTCTGTCCGTTGGCGGCCCGCCTGGACGGGAGACGGCGGCAGCCTGGAAAAAAATCACTCGGGGAGGTCCATTCCGGGCAACAGTTCTTCCGGGGTTGGCAGGGCCTCGGCCAGGGCGGCGGGCAGCGCCTCGGGCAGGAGCAGACGGTATTCAGCAACGCCGATCGGGCTGTTGACGCTGCGCAGCGTGTATTCGACCACCACCCGGTTCCGCTCACGGCAGAGGATGAGGCCGATGCTCGGGTTATCCCCCGGCTCCCGCTCCCGCTCGTCCAGGGCGGTCAGGTAGAAATTCATCTTGCCCGCATGCTCGGGCTGGAAGGCGCCGATCTTCAGATCCACCGCCACCAGGCAGCGCAGGCGGCGATGGTAGAAAAGCAGGTCCACGAACCAGTCCTGCCCACCAATGTCCAGCTTGTGCTGGCTGCCGATGAAGGCGAAGCCCTTGCCCATCTCCAGCAGCAGGTCCTTCACCCGCCCGACCAGGGCGCGCTCCAGTTCCCGCTCCCGCACCTCCGGCGGCAAAGCCAGAAAATCAAACTGATACGGGTCTTTCAGGATCTGCTGCGCGAGGTCGGAGGCGCCCGGCGGCAGGGCGCGGCTGAAATTGGTGACGGCATGGCCCTGGCGCTCGCGCAGGCGGGTCTGGATCTGGGTGGCCAGCACGGCGCGGCTCCAGCCATGCTCCAGCGTGGCCTCGGCATACCAGAGCCGGTCCGCGGGGTCCTTCAGCTTGGTCAGCAGCTCGATATTCTGCCCCCAGGGCAATCGTCCAACGACCCGTTGGACCAGCCCCGGCTCCGGCCAGGCCTCGGCGAAGGCGCGCATATAGAGCAGGTTGGCGCGGGAAAAGCCCTGCATGCCCGGGAATTCCGCGCGCAGGTCGGTGGAGAGCCGGTCCACCACCCGCGCCCCCCAGCCATGGCGTTCCTGCCGCTCCAGGATCTCGCGGCCGATGCGCCAATAGAGGCCGATCAGCTCGCTGTTCACGGCCAGGGCCGTGCGCAGCCGTGCCTCGCGGATCTCGGATTTGAGCGCGGCGAGCCAGTCGCCGTAGCCCTCGGGCAAGCGGGAGGTGGGAAGGCTCATGGCCCCTTCCTAGGCGGAATGCCCGGACTGAAAAAGTTTTTTGGTTCTTTTTTTCAAAAAAGAACGTCCTCTTTTCCCTCTCCCCCCGGCACGGTGTAGAGAACACCCACAACAGAAAAGCGGAGGATAACGTGTTCCGATCCACCCTTCTGGCCGGGGCCATGATGATGTGCCTGTCTTCCCTGCCCGCGCATTCCCAGACGCGGCGCGATGATTTCTTCTGGCTGGGCGAGATCAACAAGGCCAGCGCCGTCATCAACACGAGCGAGGGCCTGCTGGACCCGGCCCGGGCGCCGCGCATCGCCGCCGGGCTGCAGGCCGTGCTGGACCAGGGCAACAGGCCCGACGGCAAGCGCCCCACCCTGGTCATCACCTTCGAGCCGCTGCTGATCGAGGCCGCGGGGGTGGAGGCGACGCTGCTGCACGCCGGCCGCTCCAGCCAGGACATGCTGGCGACCGTGCGCGCGGCCATGCTGCGCGAGGGGCTGCTGGCCCTGGCCACGCAGCTGCACGGCATGGCGGTGACGCTCGTCGCCCTGGCGGAGGCGCATGCCGGCACCATCGTCCCCAACTACACCAATGGCGTGGCGGCACAGCCCAACAGCTATGGCCATGCCCTGCTCGGCCATGCCGCCGGCTTCCTGCGCGATGCGGAGCGGCTGCAACAGGCCTATGCCCGCCTTGACCGCTCGCCCATGGGCACGACGGTGCTGAACGGCACGAGCTGGCCGCTCAACCGCGAACGCATGGCGCGCTACCTGGGCTTCCCCGCCACGGTCGAGAATGCCTATGACGCGGCGCAGATCCTGGCGGCGGAAATGCCGGTGGAGGTGGGCGCCGTCGTCACCGCGCTGGCGCTGCATGTCGGCGCCTTCGTCGAGGATGTGATGACGCAGTACGCCCAGCCGCGCCCCTGGATCCTGCTGCGCGAGGGGGGCGGCAACACCTATGTCTCCAGCGCCATGCCGCAGAAGCGCAACCCCGGCCTGCTGAACGACACGCGCGCCGAGGCTTCGCGCGTCATCACCCTGGGCGTCGGCCGCGTCATCCAGCAGCACAACATCACCCCCGGCATGAGCGACACCAAGGGTGCCGGCGACAATGCCGCGCTGATCGCCGGCGCCGTGCGCATGCTGGCCTCCTTCGACCGCGTGCTGAAGGCGCTGGTCATCAACCCCGAGCGCGCGCTGGAGGAGCTGAACAGCGACTGGACGGCCTCGCAGGAGGTGGCGGATGTGCTGATGCGGCAATACCGCCTGCCCTTCCGCGTCGGCCATCACTTCGCCTCGGAGATCGTCAGCTACGCCAAGGAACACGATATCCGCCCCGCCGACTTCCCCTATGCCGAGGCGCAGCGCATCTATACCGAGACGCTGCGGCATGAGATGGGGGTGCAGGATGGCCGCCTGCCGCTGAGCGAGGCGGAGTTTCGCGCGACGCTCGACCCCATCGCCATCATCCGCAACCGCGCGACGGCGGGCGGCCCGCAGCCGACGGAAATGGCGCGCATGCTGCACAATGCGAAGCAGCGGCTGGAGGCCGATGCCCAGTGGATCGCCGCCAGCCGCGCGCGGATCGACGGCGCCCTGGCCGAGCTGGACCGCGACTTCGCCGCCCTGCTGCCGCCGCGCTGAGGCCGATGCGGCGGGATGCGTCAGGCCGGGGCGGCCCCGCCCCAGGCACCGCGCACCTGCCGCAGCGCCGCGCTGCCGCCATCCAGCAGCAGGTTGACGTCATTCGCCACCACCACCAGCGTGGCGCCCAGCGCCACGGCATGGCTCTCCAGCAGTGCCGGCGGCAGGCCGATCACGCCGAAGGCCTTGCCATGGGCGCGGGCGGCGGCGGCGATGCGCGCGAAGGCCGCCAGCACCGCCGGATGCTCCGGCGCGCCGAAATGGCCAAGATCCGCCGCCAGGTCGTTGGTGCCCACCAGCAGCGCATCGATGCCCGGCGTGGCGGCGATGGCCTCGGCCTCCGCCACTCCGGCGGCGCTCTCGATCATCGGCACCAGCAGAGTCTCCGCCTCCACCACCCGCGCCATCTCGGCGGCGGGGGGCATGCGGAAGCCGAAGCGTGCCAGCGGCGAGGGCAGCGAGCGCCCGCCCGCCGGGGCGAAGCGGCAGAGGCGCACGATGCGCGCCGCCTGCGCCGCGCTGTCCACATGCGCCACCACCACGCCCTGCGCGCCGATATCCAGCACGCGGGCGAGGTCCGGATGTTCCGGCCCGCCGACGCGCACCAGCGCCGGCAGCCCCGCCGCCTGGGCGGTGACGCAGAGGGTGGCGGCATCGCCGATGGTCAGCGGCGTGTGCTCCGTGTCCACCAGCAGGAAGTCGAAGCCGCAGGCGCGGGTCAGCGGCACGAGTTCCGCCGTGCGCAGCAGGCAGGCGGCGAGGCCATAGGCGGCCTCACCCCGCTCCAGATGTTCGCGAAGGCTCATGGGCGGCGCATCATCCTTTCAGGCAAGGTGGGCGGGGTTGTGGCTCGCATTCGCTGCTGTACCCCGCTAGAACGGTTTGGACCATGACGGACCCTCGCCCCGATCTGCCGGACGCGCCCGAAGGCCCGGCGGCTTCGCTCAACCTCTCCGGCCTCGCCTATCGCGCCGTGGCGGACATGATCCGCGACCGCCGCCTGAAGGGCGGGGAGGTGGTGGTGGAGCAGCGCCTAGCCGAGGCGCTCGGCATTTCCCGCACGCCGCTGCGCGAGGCGCTGCAACGGCTGGAGGGCGAAGGGCTGGTGCTGAAGGCCGCCAACCGCTCCTTCGTCGTGCGGCAGGTCGGGCTGGCGGAATACCTGCACAGCCTGAAGGTGCGCGAGATCCTGGAGCCCGAGGCCGCCGCCCTGGCCGCCGGCCATATCCCCGCCGGCCGCCTGCACGCCGTGCGCGCCGAAGCCGTGGAGTTGCAGGGCGCCACCACCCACACCGATGCGCATTGGGCCTCGGACGACAATGTCCACCGCATCTATGCCGAGCATTGCGGCAACGAGGTGATGGCGCGTCTGATCGAGGGATTGCGCACCACCACACGGCTTTTCGAGATCGCCCGGCTGTCCGACCGCGTGGGCCCAGATTCTGGTGAGCATATCGCCATCCTCGATGCGCTGATCGAGGGCGATGCCAAGCGCGCGCGGCGCGCGGTGCAGGCGCATCTGCGCTCCCTCGCGCGCTTCACCCTGGCAACCGTGAGCTGATTCTTTTTTCAGGCTGCCGCCGTCTCCCGTCACAGCGGGACGCTGACTGAAAAAAGTTTTTTGGTCCTTTTTTCCAAAAAAGGACTGCTTCCCGCTTCAATGCCGGATGATCTTGGCGGCGAAGTCGCGCAGCCGCTCGGTGCGCGGCGCGTCGAGGATGCCGGGCGGGCCTTCCTCCACCACGCGGCCGCGGTCCATGAAGACGACGCGGGAGGAGACTTCCCGCACGAAGCCCATCTCATGGCTGACGATCACCATGGTCATCCCTTCCTGGGCCAGGGTGCGGATGGCGTCGAGCACTTCCGTGACCAGTTCCGGATCGAGGGCGGAGGTCACTTCATCGAGCAGCAGCACATCGGGCCTGAGCGCCAATGCGCGGGCCAGGGCCACGCGCTGCTGCTGGCCGCCGGAGAGTTCATCCGGATAGGCGTGCAGCTTGTGGCCGAGGCCGACCTTCTCCAGCAGGGCGCGGGCGGTGGCTTCCACCTCGCGCCTGTCGCGCTTCTTCACCAGGGTGGGGGCGATGCAGACATTGCGTAGCACCGTCATGTTCTGGAACAGGTTGTACTGCTGGAAGACGATGGCGAAGCGGTCGCGCGCGCGGCGGAGGGAGCGGGCATCGGCATAGTCCAGCACCTCCCCCGCCAGCCGCACCGTGCCGGCCTGCGGCGCCAGCAGGCCGACGAAGGCGCGCAGCAGCGTGCTCTTGCCCGAACCGGAAGGGCCGATCAGCGAGACGACCTCGCCCTTCTCCACCGAGAGGGAAATTTCCGACAGCACCTCCAGCGCGCCGTAGCGGGCGGAGAGGCGGTCGATGGACAGGTAGCTCACCCGGAATCTCCCGTGGCAGGCGGTGCGGAAAGGGCTCTTGCACGGCGGCGCGGCGCACCGCTACTGTGCCGCCGCCCCGGAAATTGTGCAAGCTTTGCATACAATCCGGATACCGGATAAGGTCGCCGCCCATGCCCGAATCCCTCCCCGGCCGCCGCTCGGCCCTGCGTCTCCTGGCCGCTGGCGCCACCCTCGCCGCCCTGCCCCGCGGCGGCGCCGAGGCCCGCCCGCTGGAGCAGGTGCTCTCCACCAAGAAGCTGCGCGTCGGCATCAACCCGACCCTGCCGCCCTTCGGCCTGTTCAACGAGCGCAACCAGATCGACGGCTTCGACGCCGATGTGGCGCGCGAGCTGGCGCGGCTGCTGAAGGTGGAGCTGGAGATCGTCCAGGTCGGCTCCCCGGACCGCGTGCCCTTCGTGCAGGCGGACCGCGTGGACCTCGTGATGGGCTCCATCACCCGCACCGTGGACCGCGCGCTGGTGATCGACTTCACCATGCCGCTGCATTCGCAGAGCATGGTGGTGCTGGCGCGGGAGGGCACCAGCGTGCCGCTCAACAAGCCGGCCGATCTCAACAACAAGGATGTGAAGCTGGTGCAGGTGCGCGGCACCACCGGCATCCCCTGGATCCAGGCCAATGCGCCGCTGGCGCAGGTGACGCTGCTCGACAACTACCCGGATGTCTTCCGCGCCCTCGCCCAGGGCCGCGCCGATGCGCTGGTGGATGTCTATGAGTCCGTCCTCATCCCAATGCGCAACCAGCCGGATGTGAAGTGGCGCGTGCTGGACCAGGTGCTCGGCACCATGTGGACCGGCATCGGCGTGCAGAAGGGCAATGCCAGCCTGCGCGATGCGGTGAATGTCGCGCTCTTCGACATGCATGCGCGCGGCTTCGTCAACCAGGCCTGGGAAAAGTGGTTCGGCGGCCCGATGCGCACGCCGGTGCCGCTGAACCCGATGTTCTGAGGCCGGCGCGCCGATGCAGCTCCAGTTCGGGCAGGTCCTGCCCTATCTGCCGGATTTCCTGCGCGGCGCGCTGCTTTCGCTGCAGATCGCGGTCCTCGCCTTCCTGATGGGGCTGGCGATCGGCCTGCTCGGCGCCTCGCTGCTGCGCTTCGGGCCGCGCTTGGCGCGGCTCGCGGTGCGCGCCTATGTCGGCTTCTTCACCAACACCCCGCAGCTCGTCCAGGTCTTTTTCCTGTTCTATGCGCTGCCGGAGGCGGGGATCCTGCTGACGCCCTTCCAGGCCGTGCTGCTCGGCATGACGCTGAATGCCGGCGCCTACCTCACCGAGATCCAGCGCGCCGGCTTCGACTCCGTGCGGCGGGAGGAACTGGAAGCCGCCGAGACGCTCGGCTTCACCCGGCCGCAGATCGTCTGGTATGTCATCGCGCCACATGTGCTGCGCACGCTCTATCCCTCGCTCTCCTCGCACTACATCATCATGACGCTCGGCACCTCCATGGCCGCCATTTTCGGCGTGGAGGAGCTGACCGGCCGTGCCCTCAACGCCAATGCCATCAGCTTCCGCTCGGTCGAGATCTTCTCGCTGACGGCGGTGATCTATGTCGGCATCACCATCATCGCCTCGGCCCTGCTCTACCTGCTGGGGCGCACGCTGTTCCGCATCCGGCGGGGGGTCTTCTGATGCTGGCGCAGCTGGCGGCCGAGGCGCCGCGCTTCTTCACCCTCTACAATCTTCTGTTCCTGGGGCAGGCGGCGCTGAACACGCTGATGGTCTCCTTCCTCGGCTGCGCGCTGGGCTATGGGCTGGGCTTCCTGCTCGCCCTGCTGCGGCAGCGCCATGTCATGCCCTGGGCGGCGCCGCGCCTGCTCGCCCTGGGCTGGACGGAATGGTTCCGCCGCATCCCCTTCCTTGTGCTGCTGATGTGCGTCTTCTTCGGCCTGCAGCTGCTGGGCACGGAGAGCAGCCTCTTCACCGTCGCCCTCGCCGCCGTGGCGCTGCGCATGTCCGCCCTGGCGGCGGAGAATATCCGCGCCGGCCTTGAGGCGGTGCCGGAGCGGCAATGGGAAGCGGCGCTGACGATGAACATGACGCCGCTCTCCACCCTGTTCCGCGTGGTGCTGCCGCAGGCCTGGCGCGTCATCCTGCCGCCCTCCACCATCCATGCCGTCAGCATGATCAAGGAGACGGCGCTGGTTTCGCAGATCGGCTTCCTGGAACTCACCTTCGCCGCGCGCATGCTGAACCAGCGCGGCTTCTCGGCCTTCCTCTGCTACGGCACCATCCTCGTGATCTATTTCCTCATCTCCTGGGGCTTCGCGCAGATCGGGCGGCAGGCGGAGCGCCGCCTCGTGCGCGGCGCCCGCGCCCGCCGCCCGGCGCCGGACAGCCTGCCGCAGAGGGCCACGGCATGAGCCCGCGCCGCATCCCCGGCCTCGCCCGCCCGGCGGCGGTTTCTTTTACGTTTGAGGGGGAAGCCCTGGCCGCCCCGGCGGGCGAACCGCTGGCCACCGCCCTCGCCTGCGCCGGCCATGCCGCGCTGCGCGCCAGCCCGGCCGCCGGCACGCCACGCGGCGCCTTCTGCTTCATGGGCAGCTGCCAGGAATGCCTCGTGCTGGTCGATGGCGTGCCGCGCCAGGCCTGCCTCGTGCCGGTGCGCGCCGGCATGGCGGTGTGGCGGGTGGCGCTGTGATGCGGCGCTGTGACCTGATCGTGCTGGGCGCCGGCCCGGCGGGGGCGGAGGCCGCCCTGGCCGCCAGCGGCGCCGGCCTCGATGTGGTGCTGGTGGAGGAAGCGGCGGCGGCGGGCGGGCAGGTCTGGCGCGCCCCCGCCGCTGCCTCCCCCCCTGGCCTTGACCCCTTCCCCGCAGAGGCCGAGGCCAGAGCGGGCGCGGCGCTGCGCGCGCGGCTGGCCGCATCCCCTGTGGAAAGCTGGTTCGGCGCCCGCGCCTGGTCCGTCATCCGCCCGGCGGAAGGCGGCTTCCGCCTGGACGCGGCGGGGCCGGAAGGCCCCCTCGCCTGTGCCGCGCCGCGCCTCGTCGCGGCCACCGGCGCGGTGGAGCGCGTCATCCCCTTCCCCGGCTGGACGCTGCCGGGCGTCATCGGCCTCGCCGCCGCCACCGTGCTGCTGAAGGCCCAGGGCGTGCTGCCGGGGCAGCGCGTGGTGGTCGCCGGCTGCGGCCCGCTGCTGGCCGCCGTGGCCGCCAAGATCCTCGCCGCCGGGGGGGAGGTGGTGGCGGTGGTGGACCGCGCCGCCCCCGCCGAATGGCTGGCCGCCAGCCGCGCCCTGGCCAGCCGCCCGCGCCTGCTGGCGCGCGGCCTGGGCTGGGCGCTGCGCATCGCCGGGCGGCGCGTGCCGGTCCATTTCGCCCATGCCGTGCGCGCCGCCGAGGGAGACGAGGCCCTGCGCCGCCTGCGCATCGCCCCGCTCGATGCCAGCGGCGGCTTCGCCCCCGGCGGGGCGGAACGGGTGCTGGAGGCGGATGCGCTCTGCATCGGCGACGGGCTGGTGCCCGGGGCGGAGATCCCGCGCCTGCTGCGCGCCCGGCTGCGCTTCGACCGCGCCCTGGGCGGCTGGGTGCCGGAACTGGATGCCGAGGGCCGCACCAGCCTGCCGGGCCTCTTCGCCGTGGGCGATGGCGCCGGGCTGCGCGGGCAGGCCCCGGCGGTGCATGCCGGGCGCATCGCCGGCCTCGCCGCCGCCCAGGAGGCCGGGCGGCTGGACGCGGCCGCCTTCGCCGCCGCCACGGCGCCGGAGCGCGCGGCCCTCGCCGGCCTCGCCCCCTTCGCCGCCGCCATGGCCGGGCTGATGGCCCTCCGCCCCGGCGCGGTGCGCGACATCGCGCCGGAGACCGTCATCTGCCGCTGCGAGGATGTCACGCGCGGCATGCTCGATGCCGCCTTTGACGAAGGCGCGCGGGAGGTCAACCAGGTGAAGCACTTCACCCGCTGCGGCATGGGGCCCTGCCAGGGCCGCTCCTGCGGCGATGTGGCGGCCGAGATCATCGCCGCGCGCCTCGGCGGCGCGCGCGAGGCCGCCGGCTTCTGGACCGGCCGCCCGCCGCTGCGCCCCGTGCCGCTGGCCGACCTGCTCGGGGAATTCGACTATGCCGATATCCCCATCCCCGCCCCGGCTCCGCTTTAATGGGCTCCGCTGTGATGCAGGAGTATGACCTCGGCGTCATCGGCGGCGGCGTGCATGGCTGCACGGCGGCGCTCTTCGCGGCGCGCGGCGGCCTGCGCGTGGCGCTGCTGGAACGCGGCCCGCTCTGCCGCGAGGCCTCCGGCGTCAATGCCGGCACGCTGACGCTGCAGATGACGCGCCTCGCCCTCATCCCCTACGCGCTGCGGGCGCACGCCATGTGGGCCTCCGCCCCGCAATGGCTCGGCCATGATGTCGGCGTGGTGGTCTGCGATGGCCTCAGCCTCGCCTTCACCGAGGCGGAGGCGGAACTGCTCGCCTTCCGCGCCACCAAACGGCGCGAGGCCGGGGCGCCGATCGACCTCATCTCCGGCCGCGCCGCCATGGCGGTGGAACCGGGGCTGACCGACCGCGCCCTCCTGGCCGGGCATTGCCGGGTGGATGGCTTCGCCAATGCCTATCTGACCGGGCTGGCCTTCCGCCGTGCCCTGCTCGGCGCCGGGGTGGCGGTGATGGAAAACCGCCCCGTCACCAGCCTGGCGCGGGAGGAGCGGGGCTTCACCGCCCTCACCCCCACCGGGCCGGTGCGCTTCCGCCGCGTGCTGCTGGCCGGCGGCGTGTGGATCGAGCCGATGCTGCGCTGGCTCGGCGTGGAACTGCCCATCAAGGTGCTGGTCAACCAGCTTGTCGTCACCGAGCGGGTGCGGCCGGTCATGCGCTGCGTGGTCGGCATCGCCAACGGGCTGCTCTCGCTGAAGCAGTATCCGCACGGCACCGTGGTGGTCGGCGGCGGCTGGCAGGGCGAGGGCGACCGCGAGCGCGGCGGCGTCGCCCTGCTGCCGGAGCGGGTGGTGGGCAATCTGCGCCTCGCCTGCCACGCCATCCCGGCCCTGCGCGGCGCCCGCATGGCCCGCGCCTGGGCCGGGCTGGAGGCGGAGACGGCCGACGCCCTGCCCGCCGCCGGGCCCATCCCCGGCATCCCGGACGCCTATGTCTGCGGCAGCGTGCATTCCGGCTACACCAGCGGGCCCTACATCGCCCGGCTGGTGGCGGAGCACATCCTGGGGCGGGAACCCGCCCTGCCGCTCTTTCCCATCGACCGGCTGCTGCCCCCGCGCGGCACCCAGAGCCCGGAGGCCGCATGAGCGCGCCCCTCACCGACCGCCTGCGCGGCATCCACGCCGCCACCATCGTGCCGATGACGGAGGATTTCCGCATCGACGAGGCCGCCCTGGCCGACCATATCGCCAGCGTCTCCCACACCCCGGGCATCCGCGGCCTGCTGGTGAATGGCCATGCCGGGGAGAACTTCGTCCTGGATGCGGCGGAGAAGCGCCGCGTCATCGCCACGGCGCGCGCCGTCGCCCCGGCGGAGTGCCTGATCTGCGCCGGGGTGAATGCCGAATCCAGCCTCGATCTGGCGCGCGAGGCAGCCGCGGCCGAGGCGGCGGGGGCGGACCTGCTGCTGGTCTTCCCGCCCAACAGCTGGGCGCTGGGGCATGACGCGGAATGCGTCGCCATCCATCATCGCCACGCCCTGGCGGCCACCAGCCTGCCGCTGCTGCTCTATGGCGCGCCCGTCGGCGCCGGCGCCATGGCCTATGGCGCGGCGACGCTGGAGCGGCTGGCCGCCGAGCCGCGCATCATCGGCATCAAGGATGGCTCGTGGGAGGTCGCGGCCTATGAGGCCAACCGCCGCCGCCTGCTCGCCCTGCGGCCGGATTTCGCCGTGCTCGGCTCGGGGGATGAGCACCTGCTCACCTCCTACATCATCGGCAGCCATGGCAGCCAGGTGAGCCTCGCCGCCCTCGCCCCCGCCCTGCTCGCCGCCTTCTACGAGGCCGCCAGCGGGGGCGACTGGGCGCGCGCGCGGGCGCTGCACGAGGCGATCTATCCCCTCTCCGTCGCCATCTACCGCGATGCGCCGGGCGGGCGCGCCACGGCCCGCATCAAGGCCGGGCTGCGCCGCCTGGGCGCCATTCCCTGCGATGCCGTGCGTCCTCCCCAGCCCGCCGCCTCGGCGGCCGAGCGTCAGGCCCTCGATCAGGCCATGCTGGCGGCGGGGCTGCTGGAGGAGAGTCTGGTCCGGTAAGAAAAGTTCTTTTTTGGAAAAAAAGAACCAAAAAAACTTTTTTCAGTCAGTGTCCCTGCGGCGGGCGGGAAAGCGGGCTGCCTTTAGCGGGGTAGGCTTTTCGGCTACAGAAAAAAATCCATCTGGGTGCGGGAGCCCCTGGCGCCCTGCCTCACAAGAAATGGAAACCGCCATGTCCGCAGCACCCATCCGGCTCACCGAACTCGCCCATGGCGGCGGCTGCGGCTGCAAGCTCGCCCCCGCCATGCTGCAAAAGCTTCTGGCGGATCAGCCTTCGGCCGGGCCTTTCGCGCAACTCCTCGTGGGGGCCGAGACCTCGGACGATGCCGCCGTCTGGCAGGTGGACGAGAATCTGGCCGTGATGGCCACCACCGACTTCTTCATGCCGATGGTGGACGATCCGGAGGATTTCGGGCGCATCGCCGCCACCAACGCCCTCTCGGACATCTACGCGATGGGCGGGCGGCCGATCATGGCCCTCGCCATCCTCGGCATGCCGCTCGGCAAGCTGGAGCCGGAGGTGGTGCGCCGCATCCTGGCCGGGGGCGCCGCCATCTGCGCCGAGGCCGGCATCCCCGTCGCCGGCGGCCATTCCATTGATTCGCCGGAGCCGATCTATGGCCTCGCCGTCATCGGGCTGGGGCGGCCGGAACTGGTGCGCCGCAACACCGGCGCCCGCGCGGGCGATGCGCTGATCCTCACCAAGGGCATCGGCGTCGGCCTCTATTCCGCCGCCATCAAGAAGGGCGCCCTGCCCGAGGGCGCCTATGCCGAGATGATCGGCTCCACCACCCTGCTCAACCGCGTCGGCGCCGATCTGGCGCAGGACCCGGCGGTGCACGGGCTGACGGATGTGACGGGCTTCGGCCTGCTGGGCCACGGGCTGGAAATGGCGCGCGGCTCCGGCCTGCGGCTGGTCATCGAGGCCGGCTCCGTGCCGCTGCTCCAGCATGCCGAGGCGCTGGCGCAACAGGGCTATGTCACCGGCGCCTCGCACCGCAACTGGGACAGCTATGGCAGCGCCATCACCCTGCCGGAGGGCTGCCCGGACTGGCGCCGCCTGCTGATGACGGACCCGCAGACCTCGGGCGGCCTGCTCATCGCCTGCGCGCCGGAAGCGGCGGAGGGGCTGGTGGAGCGCATCCGCGCCGCCGGCTACCCGCTGGCCCGCCGCATCGGCACGGCCGAGGCCGGGGAGCCGGGCGTCACCCTGCGCTGAGGCGCGGCAACGCCCGGGCCACGGGCGCGTTTCCCCTCCACGCCAAGGAGGTCGAAATGCGCCCGCGCCTGTTCATCATGCCCCTGCTCGCCGGGCTGGCCCTGGCCGGCCCCGCGCTGGCGGAAGACCCCCGCCCGGACTGCCGCACCCCGCCACGCGACACCCGCGCCGAGCCCGCCACCCCGCCCGCCCCCGAAAGCCGTGACGGCACCGCCCCCGGCAATGCCGGCTCCACCGGCTGGACCGGCGGCACGGGCGGGTCCCATATCGGCACCAATCCCCAGGGCGCCACGCCCGACTCCCGCACCGCGCACCCGCCCACCGCGCGGGGGCTGGACCCGCTGGCGGAGCCTGAGAAGCCAATTTGTTGAATTTCTTCTTTTTCTAAAGAAAAAGAAGCAAAAAGATTTTTCCAGGCTGCCGCCGTCTCCCGGCACAGCGGGGCGCTGAACGGACAAAAGTTTTTTGGTTCTTTTTTTCAAAAAAGAACTTCTTTCAGTGCTTCTTCACTTCCTCCAGCTGCAGGCGCAGCCCGTCGCGATTGAAGAACTCGCCCTCACGGATCAGGCTGCGATCCTCATGGAGCTTGCGGGTCAGCGCCCCGAGGCGGGCGCGGGCCTCGGCATCGGGCACCAGCCCTTCCCGCCCGGCGCGGAAGAACACCACGGCGGACCACTCCACCCCCGCGCCGGTGAACTGCGCCATCATGTCGCGCCAGCGCACCTCATCGCCCACCACATGGAGCCAGGCGGCGCGCAGCGGCTCCACCGTCACCTCAGTGATGCGCAGCAGGACGAAGAGCATGGTGAAGCCCTCCGTCTCCGCATAGGTGGAGAGGATCCAGTCGTCGAAATCGGTGGTGGCAGGCGGGGTCATGGGCTCGCTGTGTCTGGCGGAAGAGAATGGGAGTCGAACCCACCCGGGACAGTCTCGCTGCCCCACCCGGATTTGAAGTCCGGACGCCCCACCGGGGACGCCTCTCTTCCCTCCGCGGCGGACCCGTAGAGGTCCGCACGGTGCGGATTCATGCGCCGAAGATCGCCGCGACGCAAGGTCACGCCCTGGCGATCGAAGAAATCGAGGATCTGGATGGCCACCTTGCGGCCATTGTCCATGCGGTCGCGGAACAGGGCGGCGGTGAACCAGCCATCCGCGCTGCGCGCCGCCACATCCCGGGCCAGGGCCGCCATTTCCGCCGTGGTGGCGCGCAGGAAGAAATGATCATGCGCGATCTGGTCCAGCCGGCCGAGCCGGGCGCAGGCCTTCAGCACGCGGCGGATCTCGGCCTCGGCCATCTCGAAGAGCGTGGCGATGTCACGCACACGGGGCGGGCGGAAGCGGGCCTCGCCGGCCAGCAGCGGCGCGATGCGGTCAAACAGCGCCTCATCCGCCGGGTCCAGCCGCACCTCATGGCCGGGCAGGCGCAGGAAGGAACCCTCCAGCACCACCACGCCCGCCGCCGCCAGCCGCTCCATGGCGACGCGGAAGGCGGCGGCGGGCAGGCGGGGCTGGGCCAGCAGGCGCAGGCGCTCCCGCCCGATGCCCTGCTGGTCGGGGAATTCCTCGTGGTAGCGGGCGCATTCGGCGGCCACGCTCTGGCGGAATTTTTCCCAATTCGCAGGGGCCAAGGCATGGAGCAGCCCGCCCGCCTCGATCGCCACGGCGCCGCTGGCGGCCAGCAGGGCCTGCCCCTCGGCGGCGGTCAGGGCGTGGTCGCGGGCGAAGCCGGTCAGCTCCACCTGGAAGGGCGGCACGGCGAGCAGCCCGGCGAAGACCGTGGCCGGCTCCTCCCCGCGCAGCGCGGCCAGCTGCGCGAGGCGCTCCGGCCGGCGGCGATAGCGGGCGGGTGCGCGCAGGTCGAGGAAGTGCCCGCCGCCGATGGTGCGCTGGGCCGAGACATCGCGCAGGATGAAGCGGTCCCCCGCCGCGGCGGCGATGGGGCGTTCCAGCACCAGCTGCACCAGCCCCTCCCCCCCCGGCGGCAGGTCGCCCTCCAGCGGCACGAGGCGGGCGCCGACCTCGGCGCTGCCGTGATGCAGCCGGGCGGAGAACCAGGTGGTGAGCGGCTTCGGCTCGCCTGGCAGCACGCGCAGCAGGGCATCGATGCGCTCCGCCGGGGCCAGCAGGGCGGGGGCGAGCACCATGTCCCCCCGCCCCACCGCCTCCTTGCCGATGCCCTCGCCCACCAGGTTGAGGGCACAGCGCTGGCCGGAGAGGGCACGCTCCGCCGGGCGGTTCTGCGCGTGGATGGAGCGGACCCGCGCGGTGAGGCCGCGCGGCGCGATGGTGAGCGTCTCGCCCAGGGCGGCGGCGCCGGAGAGCACCGTTCCCGTCACCACCGTGCCGGCCCCGGCCAGGGTGAAGCTGCGATCCACCGCGAGGCGGAAGGCGCCGCGCGTGCCGGGGGGCGGGGTGGCGGCCTCGGCGGCGGCCAGGGCGGCGCGCAGGGCCTCGATCCCCTCCCCCGTGCGGGCGGAGACGGGCAGGATGGGCGCGCCCTCCAGCCCCGTGCCGGCCAGCAGGGCGCGGATTTCGGCGCTCACCGTGGCGCGGCGCCCGGCCTCGGCGAGGTCGGCCTTGGTCAGCGCCACCAGCCCGCGCCGCAGCCCGAGCAGGTCGAGAATGGCGAGGTGCTCGCGCGTCTGCGGCATCACCCCGTCATCGGCGGCGATGACGAGCAGGGCGAAGTCAATGCCCGTGGCGCCGGCGAGCATGGTGTGGACGAAGCGCTCATGCCCCGGCACATCGACGAAGCCGGTGATGCGCCCGCCCATCTCGGTATAGGCGAAGCCGAGATCGATGGTGATGCCGCGCGCCTTCTCCTCCTTCAGGCGGTCGGCATCGATCCCCGTCAGGGCTTTGACCAGGGCGGTCTTGCCGTGGTCGATATGGCCGGCGGTGCCGATGATCATGGCGCGGCCTCCAGCGGGGCGGCGGCGCGGGCCTCGGCGGCGGCGCGGCCGGCGGCATCCAGCCGCGCCCGCGCCGGGCCGAGGAAGGGGCGGGCCAGGGCGCTGCCGCCGCGCTCGGCGCGCAGCAGCCAGCCCAGGGCGGCCACCGGATCGGCCGCCACCCCGGTGCCGAGATGGTGGGCGGCGCCCAGCATGGCCTGCCCGTCGGCATCCCCGGCCAGGGCGCCCTGGCGCCACCAGCGGGCGGCCTCGGCGGGGTCGCGCTCCACGCCCAGGGCGTTGTGATACAGCATGCCGAGCCGCGTCATGGCCGGGGCGATGCCGGCGGCGGCGGCCTGTTCGGCCCAGCGGCGGGCCTCGGCGGGGTCGCTCGGCATCACCTCGCCTTCCAGCAGCATCCAGCTCAGCATGTCCTGGGCCGGGGCATCGCCCTGCTCCGCCGCCTGGCGGTAGAGGGTGGCGGCGCGGGCCGGGTCCGGCTCGATCTCTCCTCCGCCCTTCAGCCAGAGGGCGGCGAGGTTGCGCTGGCCGGGGGCATAGCCGGCCTCCGCCGCCAGGGTGAGCCATTTCAGCGCCATGGCCGGGTCCCGCGGCACGCCCAGCCCCTCGGCGAAGCAGGCACCGATATTGTTCTGGGCGCGCGGCTCCCCCGCCTGGGCCAGCGGCAACCAGAGGTCGAGGGCGCGGGCATGATCCCCGGCGGTGAAGGCGGCCTTGGCCTGTTCCAGCGGGTCCGGCGCCGGCGCTGGCTCCGGCGGCGGCGCGGCGGGCCGCAGCAGGCGCTCAAGCCAGCGCATGCGGCAATTGCGCGAGGCTGGCCAGGAAGCCCGCCTCATCCTCCAGGCAGCGCAGATCGAGCAGCAGCGCATCCTCGCGCAGCCGGCCGATGACGGGGCGGGGCAGGTCGCGCAGCGCGGCGGCCAGGGCCTCCAGCGCGCGGCCGCTGGCGGCGGAGAGGCGCAGGGCGCAGCTCGGCAGCGTGTCCAGCGGCAGGGCGCCGGAGCCGATCTGGCTGCGGCAGGGCACGGCCTCGGCGGTGAAGCCGGCGGGCAGCAGCGGCGCCAGGGCGGGCAGTAGGCGGCGGGCCTGGGCGGCGATCTCCGCCTCCTGCCGCGCCAGCAGGCGCAGCGTGGGCAGGCGCGCCGCCAGCCGGTCCGGGTCGCGGTAGAGTTTCAGCGTGGCTTCCAGCGCGGCAAGGCGGATCTTGTCCACCCGCAGGGCGCGCTTCATCGGGTTGCGGTTGATGGCGGCGATGAGGTCGCGCCGCCCGACCAGGAAGCCCGCCTGCGGCCCGCCCAGCAGCTTGTCGCCGGAGAAGGTGACGAGGTCCGCCCCCTCCTCCACCGCCTGCCGCACCGTGGGCTCGGGCGCCAGGCCCCAGCGCGCGAGATCGACCAGCGTGCCGGAGCCGAGATCGTTCAGCAGCGGCACCTTCGCCTCGCGCGCCATGGCGGCCAGCTCGGCATTGGGCACCTCACTGGTGAAGCCCTCGATGCGGTAGTTGGAGGTGTGAACCTTCAGCAGCAGCCCGGTGCCGGGGCCGATGGCGGCGCGGTAGTCACGCGCATGGGTGCGGTTGGTGGTGCCGACCTCGACCAGCGCCACCCCCGCCCGCGCCATGATGTCCGGCATGCGGAAGGCGCCGCCGATCTCGATCAGCTCGCCGCGGGAGACGATGGCCTCCCGCCCCGCGCCCAGCGTGTTGAGGGCGAGAAGCACGGCGGCGGCGTTGTTGTTGACGAGGGTGGCATCCTCCGCCCCCGTCAGCTCACAGAGCAGGGCGCGCAGATGGGCATCGCGCTCGCCACGCCGGCCGCTGGCGAGGTCGAATTCCAGGGCGATGGTCTCGCGCATGGCGGCGGTCGCGGCCTCGATGGCGGCTTCCGCCAGCAGGGCGCGGCCCAGATTGGTGTGCAGCACCGTGCCCGTCAGGTTGAAGAGCGGGCGCAGCGCCGAGCGGTCCCGCCGCTCCAGCCGGGTGGCGGCGGCGGCGGCGATGGCGGCGGGCTGCGGCAGGGCGGGCGGCAGCGGGCCGG
>NZ_JANFNY010000140.1 GCF_024437745.1 Roseomonas sp. GC11
CGCCTGCCGCGCTGCCTCCCGGCGCTGGGCGTGCCGGATGACCCGGCCCGGCCGGCGGAGGCGATGCTGTTCGTGCCGCATCTCTCCGCGCGGCTGGGGGCGCGGCTGGCGCGCGCGGCGCGGCAGAACGCCATCCTGGTGCTGCGGCGGAGAGTGGCCCTGCTCTGTTTGCGGTAGGCTCTGAGACGCAGGCCAGGGGCTCCGCCCCTGGAACCCCGCCGGGGGGACAGGGTCCCCCCATATTTCCTCTGGGGACCCCGCCATCCGTTGGCGCCAACGGAACGCAGGGGGACCCAGGCCCGTTTCACGCCGCCTCGCGCAGCGCCTCCGGGTTGATGCTGTCATTCGCGACCTTGTTGAGCAGGGCGTCTGCCTGCTTTTCCTCGGACAGCGTCTCCTCCAGCAGGGTGACGATGTCCTTCTTGCCGCTGGCCCGGGCCCAGGCGGCCAGAGCGCCGTAGCGGGCCATTTCGTAATGCTCGACCGCCTGGGCGCAGGCGATCAGCCCGGCATCGCGCACCGCGCTCGGCTGCGGCGTGCCTTCCAGCAGTTCCTCGCATTCCTCGATCAGGCCGTTGATGGCCTCGCAGGTCACGCCCTGGGCGCGCTTGCCCAGAGTCTCGAAGATCTGCTGCAGGCGCTCGATCTGCTCCTGCGTCTGCTCGCGATGCATCATGAAGCCGTCGCGCAGGTCCTGGCTCTGCGCCGCCTTGGCCATCCTGGGCAGCGCCTTCAGGATCTGCCGCTCGGCGTAATAGACGTCCTTCAGCGTGTGCAGGAACAGGTCGTCGAGGGTCTTCATACCGGCCATGGGGAAATCCTTTCCTGGGGGTGAGCGGGGGATGCGGACATGAAAAGGGCGGCCACGGATTTCCGTCGCCGCCCCGAAAAAGGCGCCGCCCCGGGGAGGGCGGCGCCCTGCCTCACGAGCGGCCGCCCTGAGTCGGCTGGCCGCCCTTGCGCCCGGCCTCGCCGGCCTTCTCGTGGCTGCCCGCCTTCTCGCTGGTCTCGGCGGCACGGTTGCTCTTGCCCTGGCTCTCGCCCTGGTTGCCGCCGCCCTGCGAATGCTGGCCGCCCTTGCGCCCGGCTTCCGCCGCCAGCTCATGATCCTGGGCGAAGGGGCGCTTTTCCGCCGGCACGCTCTGGCCGCCCTTGGAGGCGATCTCGCGCTGCTTGTCCTCGTCCATCGCGGCGAAGCCACGGTTGCTCGGGGTGTTCTGCTGCGTCATCGGCGTTTTTCCTTCTCCTGGCGTCAGCCTTCCGGTTCGGAGGCTGTGGGAGAGGAACCGGCCCTGGCTGGCGCTGTTCCATGACGAATTGTTCATTTTGTCTCTCTGGCGCCGGGGAACCCGCAGAAGCCGGGGCGGCTTGTCCCGCGGAACCCCGGGGCACAGCCCGCAGCCAGGCAAGAAGGACACCCCGCATGAACAAGCCCCGCTTCCCCTCCGCCCGCCCCGCTGAGGTGGGGCCGCATGACGTTTCGGTGGAGCAGAACGACCCCGACGCCAAGCTGCGCCGCCCGGAGGAAGCCTATAGCGAGGAGACGGGCGGGCAGGCGGATGGGGTGGGCCGCCGCCCGCCGACGCCGGGGGCCAGGGCCCTGGTGCGCCCCAAGACCGACGCCTCGGGCCAGGAGGCCGGAGACGGGATGGACGGGGGGAAGGGCTGAGCCTTCCCCCCGCCGGGCTGTCCTGCCCCGCCGGGCCGCCGCCGCGTCAGGCGTGCGGCGGCGTGGGGGGGATGCCGGCCAGGCTGCGCAGCGTGGCCAGCAGGGCGTCGCGCTCCCGTTCGAAGCGCCCGGCGGCCAGGCTGATCTCCTCCTGCCAGCCGGTCCAGGCGGGGCCATCCGGCAGTTCCGCCACCCGGCTCTCCGGCCCGGCTTCTTCCGCCGCCGGCTCCGCTGGCATGGCGCCCCGACCGGCCAGGGCCGTGCCATCCGCCGCGCCGTCCTGGGGCCCGGCCTCGGCCTGCGGGCTGCCGGGGGTGCCGAAGGGGCGCGGTGCCGGCGCCTCTTCCAGCTTCTCCTCCGGCTTCGGCTCGCCGGGGAGGGTGCCGCTGCCGCCCTGCTCGGCGAGGTTCGAGCGTGTCTGGCCCGTGCCGGCATTGATCAGGGCCTCGAAGGAGCTCTGGCCCGAGCCCAGCTGCCCCGCCGGCCGCAGCACGGCCTGGAAGCTGTCGGCCAGGTTCTGCTCGCCGCTGGTGCCCATCGGGTCGGGCGGCGTCGCCTCCTGCGAGGGGGTGCCGCTGGGGTTGCCGGCGGTGCTGCTGCGCCAGGAGGTGGTTTCGATGCTGCTGGCGCTGGCGGTGGTGGGCGTGCTGCCGGTGAAGGGCACGGCCACCGTCACCACCACCTCGGTGAAGAGGCCACCGCTGTCGGTCAGACGGTAGGTGAAGCTGTCCGAACCGCTGTAGTTGAACTCCGCCTGATAAAGCAGCGTGCCATCGGCCTGCACCACGAGCGTGCCATGGGCCGGGCCGGTGGTGATGCTGGGGGTGAGGCTGTCCCCCGCATCCGGGTCGCTGGCACTGGCCGCGGCCTGCGGGTCGAGCAGCAGGGCGCCGGTATTGTCGGCCTCCAGCGCGAGGCTGCCGCTGGCGGTCGGGGTTTCGTTGACATCCTCGACGGTGATGCTGGTGTCGAGGCTGGTCACATTGCCCGCCGCATCCGTCGCCACGATGGTCAGGGCGTAGCTGCCCGCCGCCTCGTGGTCGAGCGGCATCAGGCTGCGGATCTGCCCCGTGCTGCTGTCGATGGTGAAGCGCGCCAGGGCCTCGGCCGTGCCTTCCAGGCTGAAGGTGACGCTCTGCGCATCGGTCGCCAGGGCCTGCCCGGCCAGGGTGCCGGCCGCGGCGTTCTCCGCCAGGGTCAGCGGCGCGGCCAGGGAGAGATCCGGCGCGGTGGTATCGACCGCCAGGGCCAGGGCGGTCATCTCCGCCCCTTCATTGCCGGCGGCGTCGGTGGCGTAGGCGCTCAGGCTGTAGTCGCCATCACCCAGGCTGATGTCGAGCGTCCAGACACCGCTGCCATTGGCCACGGCGCTGCCCATCTCGGCGCCATCGACCAGCACGGTGACGGTGCTGCCCGCCTCGGCGGTGCCGGTCAGGGTGATGTCGCCGCTGGCGGAGAGCCGCCCGCCGCCCGAGGCCGCCTCGCCCGGCAGGGTGGAGAGGGCCGGGGTGCCCGGCGCGGTGGCGTCCACCGTCACCGCCAGGGTGGCGATGCTGGAGGTATTGCCGGCCTGGTCCACCGCCTGCAGCGTGTAGCTGTAGCTGCCCTCGGCGAGGTCGCTGCCCTCGGTGAACGACCAGTCGCCATTGCCATCGGGGATGATGGTGTCTACCAGCGTGCCGTTCCGCCACAGATTCAGCGCGGTGGCGCCGCTGCTGGTGCCGGAGAGGGTGGGGCGCAGCGCGCTGGTGATGCCATCGCCCGGCGTGCCCGTGTCGCTGCCGCTGGCGGTGTCGAGCACCAGGGTGGGGGTGGTGGGGCGCACCCCATCCACCACGATGCCGCTGGTGCCCGGGGTGGTGGCGGTGGGCGTGCCGGGCAGGTTGCCGGCGATGTCCGTCACCACCGTGCCGGAGAGGCCGATATAGATCGGGCTGCTGCCGGTGGTGCTGCCTTCCGTGACCGTCCAGGTGAAGGTCAGGGTGTCGGTACCGTTGCCACTGGCCAGGGCGGCCTCCACCGTGGCGCCGTCCAGGCTGAATTGCAGCACCGGCGTGCCGGAGAGCTGCACGGCCTCGGAATAGACCAGGGTGAAGGTCAGCGTGTCACCGATGCCATACTGGCCATCGGCGGGGGCGGTGATGGTGGTGAGGACCGGGGCCACCGTGTCCAGCGGGGTGGTGGCGGTGGCGGCGTAGTCGGCCGTCAGGGCATTGCCGGCGAGGTCGAGCACCCCGGCCTGCACGCCGATGGCGATGCTGCCCGTGCCGCTGCCGGCCAGCACATGCACCGTGTAGGTGGTGCCGCTGCCGGTGATGCTGCTGATGCTGGCATCCGGCAGGCCGGGCGAGACCAGCAGCAGGTCGCTGGCGGTGAGGCTGGCCACCGGCTCGGAGAAGGTGATGGTGAAATCCAGCTCCGTGGCATTGGCGGCGGGGGTGCCGACCACGGCCACCGCCTGCACCTCGGGCGGCAGGGCATCGACGCGGATCAGGCTGCCATCGATATAGGGCAGGGTGCCCGGCGTGGCATTGCCGGCGACATCCACCACCCCCGCGGCGCCATCCAGGGTGGTGACGAGGGAGACCCCGGCGCCATTGTCGAAATCCCCCGCCTGCACGGTGTAGCGGAAGAGAAGCTGGCTGGTGCCGCTGCCCGAGACATAGTCGAGGCTGCGCGTGGTGCCGCCGATCTGCACCGTCAGGCTGGGCGTGCCGGAGACGGTGACGTCCTCGGCGAAGACCACGGTGAAGTCCAGCGTATCCCCGGCCACATAGGTGCCGGCGCTGGGCGGGATGACGTCGCTGACCGCCGGGAGGATGCTGTCCACCCGCACCGCGGCGAAGTCGGTGGCGGAGAGGGTGAGGGTGGCGTCGTTGCCGGCGGCATCGCGCAGGGTCATGCCGTTGAGCACCGGACCGCCGGAGAGGCGGATGCCATCGGTGTCCTGCAGCCCGCTCGGCAGGGTCAGGCTGAAGCGCAGCGTCTGGGTATCCGGCTGGCCCGTCAGCGTGGCGCTGAGGATGGTGCCGCCGATGTCCACATCCAGCGTGGCGCTGCCGCCGCCGGCCTGCGTCACCGCCTCGTCAAAGGCGATGTCGAAGACCAGCGTATCCCCGGCGCGGTACCAGCCGCCGGCATTGGTGATGGTGGCGCCGGTGGCGGCGGGCGGGGTGGTGTCGATGACGATGCCGGCCAGGGTGAAGTTGCCGCCGGTGGTGAAGTCGTTGCCGGCGGCGTCGCGCAGCGTGGCGCCGCCGAGATCGGCCGTGCCGAAGGCGATGTCGATGCCGCTGGCCGCCGTCTCCCCGCTGGCCGGGGTGTAGTGGAAGACCAGCGTGCCGGTGCCGCTGCCGGAGACATAGCTGGCCTGGGCGTTGACGCCGCCATCCAGCGTGATCTCCAGATAGGGCGTGCCGCCCTGCACATAGACCGGTGCGTCGAAGGCCAGGGTGATGGCCACCGTCTGCCCGGCGCCGTAGAGACCGGCGCTCCAGCCCGGGGCGCTCAGGGCGGGGGGCGTGGTGTCCACCAGCACGCCCGAGCTGTCGGCGACATTGTTGAGGGTGAGGGCGGCGTCATTGCCGGCGGCGTCGTGCAGCGTGGCGCCGTTCAGGCTGAGGGCGCCGATGGCGATGCCGTCGGCATCGGTATCACCCGACTGCACGGTGTAGCTGAAGATCAGCCCGTTGGTGCCGCTGGTGCCGCTGTAGCTGGCGGTGACCACGGTGCTGCCGAGGGTGATCGCCAGGCTGGGCTGCCCGCCGGTGGTGTCGAGGCTGAGCGCCTCGGAGAAGGTGACGGTGACATCGAGCGTGGTGCCGGCCTTGTAGGCGCCGGCGGCCGGCACGCTGACGGCGGTGACGCTGGGCGCCACGCCATCGACCAGGACCTGGCTGGTGTCGGAGACCGTGCCCGCCGCGCTGCCATCATAGGCATTGCCGGCGAGGTCGAGCACGCTGCCGCTGCCCAGGTCGAAGCCCAGGATGCTGATGCCGTCGCTGTCCAGGTCGCCGGCCTGGATGGCGTAGGTGAAGATGAGGTTGCTGGCATTGGAGCTGCCGGTCAGCGCCGCGCTGCGCTGGACGCCGCCGATATCGATCAGCAGGGCCGGGCTGCCACTGGTCGTCACCGATTCCGAGAAGGCGGCGGTGAAGGTCAGCGTGTCGCCGATCTTGTAGGTGCCGCTGACCGGGCCTTCCAGCGTGCTGGCGGTGGGCGGCGCGGCATCGATGAGGATGCCGCTGGTGCCGGGCAGGGCGGCCAGGGTGAGGGCGGCGTCATTGCCGGCGGCATCGCGCAGCGTGGCGCCGCTGAGGTCGAGGCTGTCGATGGTGATGCCGTTGCCATCGGCATCGGCGGCCTGCACGGTGTAGCGGAAGAGCAGGTCCGTGCCGCCGGAGCCGCTGACATAGGTGGCGCTGCGGCTGGTGCTGCCGATGGTCAGGCTCAGCACCGGGATGCCGCCGCTGGTGTCGACCAGCACGGCCTCCGAGAAGCTCACGGTGAACTCGAGATCCTGCCCGGCGACATAGGTGCCGGAGGTGGGCACGGTGCCGGCGGTGATGGTGGGCGTGGTGGTGTCCACCACCACCCCGGCCAGGGCGGCCTGCGCCGTGAAGGAGAGGCTGGCGTCATTGCCGGCGGCATCGCGCAGGGTGCCGCCATTCAGCGTGATGCTGCCCGGCAGGCCGACGCCATCGGCGTCATCCTCGCCGCTCTGCACGGTGTAGGAGAAGACGAGCGTGCTGCTGCCCGAGCCGGAGAGATAGCTGGCCTCCACCAGGGTGCCGCCGATGTCGAGGGCCAGGCCCGGCGTGCCGCTGACCGTGACGGCCTCATCAAAGGCGACGCTGAAGGTGAGGGTGGTGCCTGCCTTGTAGGAACCGGCGGCAGGGCCGGTCACGCTGGCCGTACTGGGCGCGGTGGTGTCGATGGTCACGCTGACGGCGGTGGAGGCGGCAGAAGTATTGTTCTCGCTGTCGGTGGCGGTGGCGGTGATGCTGTAGCTGCCATTGGTGAGGGCGGCGGCGAGGGTGTAGCTCCAATTGCCGGCGCCATCGGCGGTGGCGGTGCCATCGGCGACGCCATCGACGAGGATGGTGATGGTGGCATTGGCCTCGGCGGTGCCGGAGAAGCTCGGGGTGGTGTCGTTGGTCAGGGCGTCGCTGCTGGAGGAACCGCTGTCGGAGCCGGCATCGAGGCTGATTGTGGGCGGGTTGGGCGGCACGCCGTCGACGAGCACGCCGGTGGTGGCGGCGATGCCGGCGAGGGTGAGGCTGGCGTCATTGCCGGCGGCATCGCGCAGGGTGGCGCCGCCGGCGAGGGCGAGGCTGGAGACGGCGATGCCATCGGCGTCGAGATCACCGCTGACGACGCTGTAGGTGAAGACCAG
>NZ_JANFNY010000141.1 GCF_024437745.1 Roseomonas sp. GC11
GGCCGGGGCCCGGCAGGGGCGCGGCGGCGGCTTCGGCGGCGGCGGCATCGGCGGCGCGCAGCATGGCGGCCAGCTGCGGCGAGGGCGCCTCCGGCCGGCGCGCGAAAAGGCCGCCCATGGCGCGGAAGGGCGCGGCGAGGCGCTGGCCCAGGCCGGGGCCATCCTCCTCCCGCTCCTTCTCCTTCCAGGCGGCGGCATAGGGCGGTGGCTCGGGGGTCTCGACGCTGCGGCGGACGAGGCGGGTCGTCAGGTCCACACTGCCGCGCGCGGCGCTGCCGGCGGCGCGCCCGGCCTGCCGCCAGGCTAGCAGCGGCACGCCCAGCGCGGCGAAGGAGAGCGAGCCGGCCAGCGCCACCACCGTGACATGCGCGACCAGCGAGCCGACCGGCCCGAAGAGGCCGGAGGCCAGCCCGACCATGCGCCCCGCCACCATGGCGCCCAGGGCCCCGCCGCCCCCGGCCAGGACCGGCGATTCGGGCGGCAGCGGCGCGAGGTGCAGCGCGGCGGAGAGCATGGGCAGCGCCACCAGCACCGCCACCGCCCGCCAGAGGAAGGGCGAGAGCCCCTTATGCGTGGCCAGGCGCCAGGCCCAGCCCAGCATCACCCCGACCGGCAGCATGGCGCCCCAGCCGAAGCCCTGGAGCATCAGGTCGGAGACCAGCGCGCCGGGCGGGCCGGCGAGGTTGGTCACCGCCGCCGTGGTCGCAGTGGAAAAGGAGGGATCGGCCGGATTGTAGCTGACCAGCGCCACCAGCAGACCAAGCCCGGACAGGCCCAGCCCCAGCCCCGCCAGTTCCGCGCCACGCCGCAGCAGGGCGGCCTTCAGCGCGGGCGAGGCGAAGCGGCGCGCGCCATCGGCAAGACGCCCGCCGGAGGAAGGGGCGGGGTTGGAATTTCGTTCGGCAAACGCGCGCGGCATCGGACCTCAGTCACTCTGTTGCTGAGCGGGTGTCTGAGGTTAGCACGGCAACCACTTGGACCAGAATTTCTTTCGGGCTGCCGCGGTCGGGTGGGGAGGCGGGACGCGGGGCTGGACCAGAGCGGCGGTTGCGGGCGCAGCGGCCTCGTGTGGCGGCCATGACCGGCCACTGACAGAAAAAAGAAGGGGGTCTGGGGGAATTCATTCCCCCGGCCTTCCTCCCGATTTCTTGACTACCCTTCCGGCACCCCACAGGCCCGCAGATAGCCGGCCACGTCCTCCGCTTCCTCGGGCGGCCGGGTACCATCCTCCGGATCGCCCTGCGGCACGAACAGGAAGGTCTGGTAGCGCGCGCGGGTCATCAGCACGCGGTAGGTGTTGCGGATGTGGCGGCGCGCCTCCTCGCCCCCGACCTTATTCCAGCGCGTCCCGGCGAAGCGCCGCGCCTGCCAGCGGCCGTCGGCGCGGATGAAATCCCCGCCCCAGGCCAGCCCGACCAGATCAAGCTCCAGCCCCTGGCAGGCATATTCCGTGGCGCAGACCTCCAGCGCATCCGAGGCGCGGATATCGGGCCAGCGGCAGAGGAACCAGTTCACCACCTCGTCCTCGGCACCCTGGAGCTGGACGCCGAGCCCTTCCGCGCGCAGCCGCCTGGCCTTGGCGGAGCAGACCAGCCCGGCGCGGCGCATCCCCCGTGCCTGGGCGCGCAGGCCGGCGCGCAGGCCGGGCAGGTCGCGCACCAGGGCGAAGGGCAGGCCGCCCCCGGCGGCGATAGCGGCGGCTTCCTGCGGGCGGTCGTTCAGCACGGCATCCACCCATTGGGCCGCGCGGTCATGATGCACGGAGCGCACCGGCACGGTGAGGGCCAGGGCCGGGTCCAGGGCGAGCCAGGGCGGCGCGGCCTCGCCCGGCCAGAGACGCTGCGCGGGCTCGGCGGTGGCGGAGAGCACGGCGGGCGCCGCCACGGCGCGCCAATTTCCTCCCTCGGCGCCCCAACGGGCGGCGATGACGCGGCCCCATTCGGCCAGCCCGGCCTCGCCGGTGTTGATCTCCTGCCCCTGGCCGATCAGCGCCACGATCACCGACCAGCCGGGATGCCGCCCCAGGATTTCCAGCATATGCGCCGGTTCGGAATCGGTCAGGACGGAACGGCGGCGCTGGGTATCGCGGCGGGCCTGGGCGGCATCCCAGGCGCGCTGGGCCTCGTCGAACACCACCACCGGCTCGGCCGGGGCTTCCTCCGGGTGGCGGACATGGTGCTCCAGGAAGCGGTGGACATTCTGCAACAGGGTGCGCGCCTCGCGCCGCGGCTGGCGGGGGGCGCGGCCCTGGCGCTGCCGCGCATCCCGCTCCAGCGCGCCGCGCAGCACGGCTACCAGCGGCGCATTGCCGGTGAGGAAGGCCGCCCCCTCCTCCGCTTTCTGGCCAAAGACCAGATTGAGCCCGCACAGCGTCTTGCCCGCCCCCGGAATGCCGGTGACGAACACCACCCGGCGCTCCCCGGCCTCACGCGCACCGGCGATGGCGCGGCGGATGGCGGCGGTGGTGGCGCGGAGGTTTTCCACATCGGCGCGGGCGGTGGCGATCTCCTCCACCCCATGCCGGGCGAAGAGGCGCTGTGCCGCCTCGATGATGGTCGGCACCGGGCGATAGGCGCCGCGCGCCCAGGCGGCGCCGTCCAGCGGGGTGGCGGGCATGGGCAGGGCGGCCTGGATGGCGGCCAGCAGGGCCGGGAAGCCCTCGGCCGCGGCACGGAGCGGCGGCACCACGCCATGCCAGAGCAGGGGGAATTGCTGGCGCGGCGCCGGGGCAAGCTCGGCCAGCAGCAGAGGCACCACCGGATGCGCCCGGCTCAGCGCGTGGAAATCATAGAGGTCCAGCGCGTAATCCTCGGCCTGGGCGAGGTCCTGCGGGGTGAAGGCGGTGGCGCGGTGCTTGAACTCCACCACCAGGATGCCGCGCCCGGTGAGCAGTACGGCATCGATGCGCTTTTCCAGCCGCAGCAGGTCGTATTCCAGCAGCACCGTCCAGCCACCGGCCTCCGGCAGGGCGCGCAGGGCGGCCTGGAGATGGGTGACCAGGGCCTCCCAGGAGGCCAGTTGCTCCGGGCTGACCTCGCGCAGCTGCCGCGCCTGCGCGGCGGCGAGGCGCGCGGCCCAATCCGCAGCCTCCTCCCGCAGCAGCCCGGCGCCGGTGGTGGTGACCCAGCCACTCATCCCCCGCTTCCTCCCCGGCCCGGCCCCTGGCCTGGCAAAGTGGCCAGGGCGATGCTGCCCATCATCAGCGCGAAGCCCAGGCCATGCATCAGGGAAAACGTCTCGCCCAGCAGCGCCACCGCCACCAGCGCGGCAGCGGCGGGCAGCAGCGCGGTGAAAATACCCGCTACCCCCGCCGGGGCGCGCTTCAGCCCGGCATACCAGAGCAGCAGGCACAGCACCGAGGCCGTCAGGCTGTGGAAGACCAGCAGCCCGGCCGTGGCCGGCTCGGCCAGGGCGGCGGCGGCGCCCAGCACCGGCAGGCAGAAGGGCAGCAGCATCAGCGTGCTGAAAGCCTGCATCCAGAAGCTGGCGGTGACCACCGGCACCCGCCCGGCCAGCCGCTTGGCCAGCAGGACATAGCTGGCCTCGCCACACACGGCGAGAAACACCAGCGCATTGCCCAGCAGGCTGCCCGCACCCCCGGCCTCGCCCAGGCGGCCCAGCGTCAGCGCCGCCATGCCGCCCGCCGCCAGCCCGGCGGCCAGCCATTGCCGGGGCGGCAGACGCTCCCGCAGCCAGAGCGCGCTGCCCAGGGCGATCACCGCCGGCAGGGTGGCCAGCATCAGGCCGGCCTCCAGCGCGGAGGTATAGCGCAGGCCGGTCAGCAGCGCGGCGTTGTAGAGCAGCGTGCCCAGCGCCGCCTGCCCGGCCAGATTGCGCAGCGCGCGGCCAGAGGGGCGCACCGGGCCCTCCCGCCAGCGCGCCAGCGGCCAGAGCAGCAGGCAGGCCAGCAGGCAGCGCAGCCCGGCGATCATCGGAATCGGCAGCGCCGCCGCCAGCAGCTTCGCCACTCCCACATTGACGCCGACCAGCGCCATCGAGGCCGCCAATTGCGCATAGGCGAGAAGCATCAGCGGCACAGTCCCGGAAGCGAGGGCGCGAGACTGGCAAAGGGTGCGAAGTGCGCCAAGGCAAGGGGAAAGAGAAAGGTTCTTTTTTGAAAAAAAGAACCAAAAAACTTTTTTCAGTTCAGCGTCCCGCTGTGACGGGAGACAGCGGCAGCCTGAAAAAAATTAACGGCAGTCGAGGACGCGGAGGTCGTAGACGGGGTGCTCCAGCATCGAGACGCCGGGCGCATTGGCGAACATCCAGCCGCGGAAGGCCGCGCTGCCATTCGGATCGTTGCGGGTGTCCAGCACCTCCAGCCAGGCGGCGGCGTCGGGCACTTCCTCGGGCGGGCGGGCATTGCAGGCACGCACGGTGATGCGCAGCGTGCCGAACTGCGTGGGCTGGCCCACAGGGGCGTCCAGCAGGGTGACGCGGGCCGTCACCTTGTCCAGTGCCTGGAGTTTGGCCAGCCGGCGGGCCACCCAGCCAGGATCCTGCTGCGCCGAGGCCGGCAGGGCCAGCAGCAGCACGGCGAACAGGGGCAGCAGGCGGCGCATCATGCCCCTCCCCCACCAGCGCGGCGCGGGCTGGGCAGGGCGGCGACCATCTCGGCCAGGATGCGGCGCATCGCGGCCTCGTCCACGCCCATCAGGACAGCGTCTTCCAGCAGGTCGCGCAGCAGGGTGGCGGCTTCCTCGTGGTTCTCCGCCAGGACCTTGAGCTTCTCGCGGCAGGAAACGGGCTGGCCATCGGCACCCGGCCACTGGGCCGGCGGCGCCACGCTCACGGCCGCGCCACCGGCGCGGTGGGCGCCGCGCCCTGCGGGGCATTGCCCTGCTGCTGGGTCTTGTTCGCCGCCGTCAACTCGGTGACCGAGAAGATGAAGCGGCCGAGCAGCGACTCGAGGCTGACGGCGGACTGGGTGATGGTGATCTGCCCGCCATCCCGCAGCATCTTCTCCGAGCCACCGGGCACGAGGGCGACATACTTGCCGCCCAGCAGGCTCTCGGAGGTGATCTCGGCGGAGCTGTCATCCGGCACGTTGATGCCGGGATTCACGTGAAGCTTCAGGACGGCGAGATAAGTCTGCGGGTCGATCCGCTGGTCCAGCACGCTGCCGACCTTGACACCGCCGATCCGCACATCCGCGCCCGGGGTCAGGCCGTCGATGCGGTCGAACTTCGCGCTCAAGGTGATGCCGCCCGCGGTGCTGCCCAGCGAACGGCCGGACTGCCCAAGGGCAAAGACCAGGAAAGCGGCCGCCACCAGCAGCACAACGGCGCCGGTGACGATCTCCGCCAGATTACGACCCTGCATTGTTTGATCCTGCATCAGGCTCCGGGCTGGTTTCAGCTGCCCGGCGTCCAGGCCTCATAGTCGCCGGCCGTGGCGGGGCGGGGGGCATTGGCCGGGCGGATATCCGGCCGGTAGGCCAGCTTCGTCCCGGTCTGGTTGGGGCGGTGCTCCTGCTGCCAGGCGTAGCGCTTCTGCTCCGGCAGGGGGGCGTCGGTCACGTGATGGAGCCAGCAATGCCATTCGGGCGGCACCATGGTCGGGTCGGCCTCGCCGGCATAGAGCACGAAGCGGCGCTTGCGGCCGTAGCCGAGCCAGGTCTTCTTGCTCTCATAATAGCTGTTGCCGAAGCGGTCGGTGCCGATCTTGCTGGCGGAGAAGCCAGTGGTCAGCCGCTGCAGGAAGGACATGGCTCGGTCAGTTCCATCAGGCTGCGCGGGGGCATGGGGGACCCACACCCTCGCAGGGGGAGCGCGCTCAGGGGGCTTCCTTCGCACATGCGGCGGCATGGGGAAAGATACACCTGCGCCCCGTTACTCATAGTTAGGTGGTGCTTTCGGATTTGCCACTTTCCGATCGGCCGCCACGGGCGGATTCGCCCCTCGGCGCCGATTTGCCGGCAGAGGCCGCTTCCCCGTGGCGCCGCGCAGGGCTACCTTAGAAACATGGCACGGATCGCTGGCACCCCCTGGGAAGGCATCGCGCTGCGGCGCATTCGCGCGGCGGCGGACCCCGATTCACCCGCGCGCCCCGTGGCCATTCCCGCCGCCTGGGAGGAAGGCGCGGCCGAGGCCCTGGCCGCCCTGGCCCCGGGCCAGGGGCCCGTCACCCTGCCGGGCCTCGCCGAAAGCTGGATCCGCCGCCTCACCGCCCGCGCCACCCAGTCCGGCCTGCTGCCGCCGGATGAGGCGCAGGCGCTGGCCGAGTCGCTGCGCGCCCTGGTGCTGCTGCGCCGTGGCGCCCCCGGCGCCGCCACCTGGAAGGGCGATGCCAAGGCCGAGCCGCGCTTCGTGCTGAACCTGCCCGCCTTCCTGGACGAGGCCGGCGGCTTCGACTCGGCCGGCTATGCCACCGCCGTGCGCAGCGCCGTGCTGGCGCTGGAGGTGCTGACGGGCGGGCGCGCCCTGCGGCTGCGGCTGGGCTTCGCCGATCTCGCCGGGCTGCTCGCCGCCTGCGGCCTGCCTTACGATTCCGCCGCGGCGCGGGAGGTGGCCACCTGCCTCTCCGCCCTGACGCGCGGCGCCGCCGAGCAGGCCAGCGCCGAACTGGCCGAGCGCCATGGCGCGCGCGAGCCCGCCGCCCTGCTCTGGCCCGCCCCGCCGGCGCGCTGCGCCATCCCGGGCCTCGCCGTCGCGGCGCGCCGGGCACTGGATGCCGCCGGCGCCACCCAGGGGCTGCGCCATGTCGGCTGCTATGCCCTGACCGCGCCGGATGCCGCCGAGGCGCTGCTGGGCGCCGAGACGGGCGGCATCGCCCCCGCCCAGGGCGCCACGCGTCTGGTGCAGGATGAGGAGGGCGGCGTCAGCGAGCAGCCCACCGCCGCCGCCCGCCGCGCCGCCGGCCTGCATGGCCCCCGCGCCGCCGCCACGCTGCTCGCCCCCGTGGCCGAGTCGGCGCGGGAGGCGATGGAGCACGCCATCCGCCCCTATCTGCACGCGCCGAGCCCGGTGCCGCTGGCGCGCCCGCAGCCGGCCCGCCCGCTGCC
>NZ_JANFNY010000142.1 GCF_024437745.1 Roseomonas sp. GC11
GCGGCGGGGGCCGGCGCGGCGGCGGCGGGCTTCGCGGCCACGGCGCCGCCGGCGGCGATCACGGCCAGCACCGCGCCCGGCTCCACCTCGGCACCCTCGGCCGCCACGATGGACTCCAGCACGCCGGCGGAGGGCGCATTGACCTCCACCGTCACCTTGTCCGTCTCCAGCTCGACCAGCGGCTCATCGGCGGCCACCGCGTCACCGGCCTTCTTCATCCACTTCGCCACCGTGGCGGTGGACACGCTCTCGCCCAGGGTGGGCACCACGATCTCGGTCATCTTGCCGTAGCCTTCTTTGCCGGTGCGATGTCTGTTCGGGAATGGGGTCGGGAATGGGGGTCAGGCAAGGCCCAGCGCGTCGCGCACCAGGGCCTCCTGCTGCTGCTGGTGGACCTTGGCGAGGCCGGTGGCCGGGCTGGCCGCCTCGGCCCGGCCGGCATAGCCCGGGCGCTTCGCCTTGACGTCGAGTTCCGCCAGCACCTTCTCGATCCGCCGGTCGACGAAGGTCCAGGCGCCCATATTCTCGGGCTCCTCCTGGCACCACACCACCTCGGCGTTCCTGTACTCGCCCAGCACCTTGGCGAGGCTGATCCGCGGGAAGGGATAGATCTGCTCGACGCGGACGATGGCGACGTCCTGCAGGCCCTTGTCGCGGCGCTCCTGCAGCAGGTCGTAATAGACCTTGCCGGTGCAGAGCACGACGCGCTTCACCTGCTCGGCCGGCACCAGGGCGTCGACCTCGGGGATGACGGTGCGGAAGGCGCTGCCGGGGGCGAACTCGGACAGGCTGCTGACCGCCAGCTTGTGGCGCAGCAGGGACTTCGGCGTCATCACCACCAGCGGCTTGCGGTAGTTGCGCTTCAGCTGCCGGCGCAGCGCGTGGTAGTAGTTGGCCGGGGTGGTGAAGTTGCACACCGCCATGTTGCGCTCGGCGCAGAGCTGCAGGTAGCGCTCCAGGCGGGCCGAGGAGTGCTCGGGGCCCTGGCCCTCATAGCCATGCGGCAGCAGCATCACGAGGCCGGACATGCGCAGCCACTTGGTCTCGGCGCTGGCCAGGAACTGGTCGATCACCACCTGGGCGCCATTGGCGAAGTCGCCGAACTGCGCCTCCCACAGCACCAGGGTCTGCGGGTCCGCCAGCGAATAGCCATAGTCGAAGCCCAGAACGCCCATCTCGGAGAGCAGGGAGTTGAAGGCTTCCATCCGCGCCTGACCCTCGCGGATGTTGTTCAGCGGCATGTATTCCGCCTGGTTGTTCTGGTCGACCAGCACGCAGTGGCGGTGGCTGAAGGTGCCGCGCTGCACATCCTCGCCCGAGAGGCGGATGCGGTGGCCTTCCAGCATCAGCGAGCCGAAGGCCAGCGCCTCGCCGGTCGCCCAGTCGATACCCTCGCCCGTGTCGATGGCCTGCTTCTTGGCCTCGAGCTGGCGCAGGATCTTGGAATTGGCGGTGAAGCCCTCCGGCACGCGGGAGAGCGCGCCGCCCACCTCGCGCAGCGTGTCGAGGGAGACGGCGGTGTTGTCGTCCTTCTCCTCGTCATCGGAGCCGGCCGCCTTCAGCCCGGCCCAGTGGCCTTCCAGCCAGTCCGCCTTGTTGGGCTTGAAGGTCTGCGCGGCCTGGTAGGCCTCTTCCAGCCTGGCGTAGAAGGCGTCGAGCATCGCCTTCGAATCCTCGGCCGGCACGGCGCCGGCGGCGGCCAGGCGCTCCGCATACTTGGTGCGGGTGGTGGCGAGGTTCTTGATCACGCCATACATGATCGGCTGCGTGAAGGCCGGCTCGTCCGTCTCGTTATGGCCGTGGCGGCGGTAGCAGACGATATCCAGCACGATATCCGCGCCGAACTGCATGCGGTACTCGGCGGCGAGGCGGGAGCAGAACACCACCGCCTCCGGGTCGTCGCCATTGACGTGCAGGATCGGCGCCTGGATCGACTTGGCGACGTCCGTGCAATAGAGGCCCGAATAGGCGTGCAGCGGCACGGTGGTGAAGCCGATCTGGTTGTTCACCACGACATGCAGCGTGCCGCCGGTGCGGTAGCCGATGAGCTGGCTCATCGCCAGCGTCTCATAGACCACGCCCTGGCCGGCGAAGGCGGCATCGCCATGCAGCAGGATGCCCATGACGGAGCGGCGGCCCTTGGTGTCGCCCGCCATGTCCTGGCGCGCGCGGACCTTGCCGACCACGACGGGGTCGATCACCTCGAGATGCGAGGGGTTGGGCTGCAGCGAGAGGTGGACCGTCCGGCCATTGATCTCGATGTCGGTCGAGGTGCCGAGATGGTACTTCACGTCGCCCGAGCCCTGGACATCGTCCGGGTTGGCGGAGACGCCCTTGAACTCGGCGAAGACCTTGGTGAAGGGCTTCTTCACCACGTTCACCAGGGTGTTCAGGCGGCCGCGGTGCGGCATGCCGATGGCGATCTCGTTGACGCCCTGGCCGGCCGCCGTCTCGATCATCGCCTGCAGGGCGGGGATGGTGACCTCGCCGCCCTCAAGGCCGAAGCGCTTGGTGCCGACATACTTGCGGGCGCAGAAGGATTCGAAGCCCTCGGCCTCGGTCAGCTGCTGCAGGATGGTGCGGCGGGCCTGGGCATCGAAGATCCGCGCCCAGGGCGCGCCCTCGACGCGCTGCTGGATCCAGGCCTTCTGCTCCGGGTCCTGGATGTGCATGAACTCGACGCCGATCGGGCCGCAATAGGTCGCGCGCAGGATCGCGATGATCTCGCGCAGCGTCGCGGTGTCCTTGCCCAGCACGCGGTCGATGAAGATCGGCCGGTCCATGTCGGCGGCGGTGAAGCCGTAGGTGGCCGGGTCCAGCTCCGGATGCGCCTTGGGCACCTGCAGGCCGAGCGGGTCCAGCTGCGCCTCCAGATGGCCGCGCACGCGGTAGGCGCGGATCAGCATCAGGGCGCGGATGGCGTCCAGCACCTGCTGGCGGGCGGCGGCCGGGTCGGCGGCGGCGGCAGGCTTGCCGGCCTTCTTCGGGTCGGCCTTCGGCGCCTCGGGCTCGGGGGCGAAGCCGCCCTTCGGGCGCGGCGCCCAGGAGACGCCATGGGCGTCATGCAGCACGGCCTTGGCGTCGTCGTTCAGCGCCGCGAACAGCTCCTGGAAGGAGACGTCCACGCTGTCCGGCTTTTCCACCCAGCGCGCATACAGGTCGGCGAGGAAGGTGGCATTCGCCCCGTTCATCGCGCTTGCCAGGATGTCGATACCGGCCATGATCTCCTCCTCGCCCCGGCCCCGGCAGCAGGGCCTGGCGGCTGTCAGCTCAGTGCTGTGACGTCGCAAAAGGCAACGCCGCCCCCTTCATGGGGACGGCGCTTTTTAACATAAAATTTAACTTCGCACAGTTGGCGCAGGCCAGCCCGGCGGGAAACCGCCATCATGGCAGCCCCGCATCGCGGCCCTTGCGCCCCCTGTTGCGAAGCGTCCGGCATCAGCCGCGCAGGGCCTTCACCATGGTCGAGCCCAGCGCCGCCGGGCTCTCGGCCACGAAGATGCCAGCCTCACGCATGGCGCTCATCTTGGCCTCGGCGGTGTCCTTGCCGCCGGAGATGACGGCGCCGGCATGGCCCATGCGGCGGCCCGGGGGGGCGGTCGCACCGGCGATGAAGCCGACGACGGGCTTGTAGCCCTTCGAGCCCGGCTTGTTCTCACGGCCCAGGAACTCGGCGGCCTGGATCTCGGACTGGCCGCCGATCTCGCCGATCATGATGATCGACTGGGTCTCGGGGTCGGCCAGGAACATCTCCAGCACCTCGGTGAAGTCGGTGCCCTTCACCGGGTCGCCGCCGATGCCCACGCAGGTGGACTGGCCGAGGCCGGCCGCCGTGGTCTGCGCCACCGCCTCATAGGTCAGCGTGCCGGAGCGCGAGACGATGCCGACCGAACCGCGCTTGTGGATATGGCCCGGCATGATGCCGATCTTGCAGGCATCCGGCGTGATCACGCCCGGGCAGTTCGGCCCGATCAGGCGGGACTTCGAGCCGGAGAGCGCGCGCTTCACCTTCACCATGTCGAGCACGGGGATGCCCTCGGTGATGCAGATGATCAGCGGGATCTCGGCGTCGATCGCCTCCAGGATGGAGTCGGCGGCAAACGGCGGCGGCACGTAGATGACGGAGGCATTGGCGCCCGTCTTCTCCGCGCATTCGGCCACCGTGTTGAACACCGGCAGGCCGAGATGCGTCATCCCGCCCTTGCCCGGCGTCACGCCGCCCACATAGTTGGAGCCGTAGGCGATGCCCTGCTCGGCGTGGAAGGTGCCCTGCGAGCCGGTGAAGCCCTGGGTCATCACCTTGGTGTTCGCGTCGACGAGGATGGCCATCTCAGTTGGCTCCCTTCACGGCGCGGACCACCTTCTCGGCGGCGTCGGCCAGGTTGTCGGCGGGGATGATCTTCAGGCCGGATTCAGCCAGGATCTTCTTGCCGAGCTCGACATTGGTGCCCTCGAGGCGCACCACCAGCGGCACGGAGAGGGTCAGGTTCTTCGCCGCCTGCACCACGCCGGTCGCGATCATGTCGCACTTGGCGATGCCGCCGAAGATGTTGACCAGGATCGCCTTGACGTTGGCGTCGGAGGTGATGATGCGGAACGCCTCGGTCACGCGCTCGGCCGTCGCCGTGCCGCCGACATCGAGGAAGTTCGCCGGGCTGGAGCCATAGAGCTTGATGATGTCCATGGTGGACATCGCCAGGCCCGCGCCATTCACCATGCAGCCGATCTCACCGTCGAGGGCGACGTAGTTGAGATCGTTCTTGGTGGCGTCGAGCTCCTTCGGGTCCATCTCCGAATCGTCGCGCAGCGCCTCAAGATCCTTGTGGCGGAACAGCGCGTTGTCGTCGAAGGAGACCTTGGCGTCCAGCGCCACGACATCGCCCGCGCCGGTGACGACCAGCGGGTTGATCTCGACGATGGCGCAGTCCAGCTCGATGAAGGCGGTGTACATCGCCGTCACGAACTTGGTGAAGGCGGCGACCTGCTTGCCCTCGAGGCCGAGGCCGAAGGCCAGCTTGCGGGCATGGAAGCCGGAGACGCCGGAAGCCGGGTCCACCGCGACCTTCAGGATCTTCTCGGGGTGGTGCTCGGCGACCTCCTCGATCTCCATGCCGCCCTCGGTGGACGCCATGATGACGATGCGGGAGGTGTCGCGGTCCACCAGCAGGGAGAGGTAGAGCTCGCGCTTGATGTCGCAGCCATCCTCGACATAGACGCGGCTGACCAGCTTGCCGGCGGCGCCGGTCTGCTTGGTCACCAGGGTCTTGCCGATCATCGCTTCCGCGGCGGCCTTGACCTCCTCGACCGACTTGACGACGCGCACGCCGCCCTTGCCGTTCGGGTCTTCCTTGAAGCGGCCGGCGCCACGCCCACCGGCATGGATCTGGCTCTTCACCACATAGACGGGGCCGGGCAGCTTCTTCGCCGCCTCAACCGCCTCTTCGGCGGTCCAGGCCACATGGCCGTCGAGCACCGCGACGCCATAGCGGCGCAGCAGCTCCTTGCCCTGATACTCGTGAATGTTCATCCGCTCACCCTTTGCTGGGCTGTACGGCCGGGGCACGGCCGGATGGGGCGGCCGGGGCGACCGCCCCGGCCGGGGGAGTCTCTCAGCTCAGACGCCGAGCTTCTTGAAGTCCGCGATCAGCTTCTTGACCGCGTCGCAGGACTTGTCGAAGGCGGCCTTTTCTTCCGGCGTGAACTGGACCTCGACGATTTTCTCAACGCCCTTGTCGCCGATCACGACGGGCACGCCGACATAGAAATCCGTCATGCCGTATTCGCCATTCAGCAGCACGGCGCAGGGCAGGACGCGCTTCTTGTCCTTCAGGTAGCTCTCGGCCATGGCGATCGCCGAGGCGGCCGGGGCGTAGAAGGCCGAGCCCTTCTCCAGCAGCTTGACGATCTCGCCGCCGCCATTGGCGGTGCGGGTGACGATGGCGTCGATCTTCTCCTGGGTGGACCAGCCCATCTTCACCAGATCCGGCACCGGGATGCCGGCGACGGTGGAGTAGCGGGTCAGCGGCACCATCGTGTCGCCATGGCCGCCCAGCACGAAGGCGGTCACATCCTCGACAGAGACGCCGAATTCCTCGGCCAGGAACAGGCGGAAGCGGGCGGAGTCGAGCACGCCGGCCATGCCGACGACCTTCTCCGGCGGCAGGCCGGACTTCTGCTGCAGCACCCACACCATCACGTCGAGCGGGTTGGTGATGCAGATGACGAAGGCGTTCGGGGCATAGGTCTTGATGCCCTCGGCGACCTTGGTGATGACCTCGGCATTCTTGGTCAGCAGGTCGTCGCGGGTCATGCCCGGCAGTCGCGGGAAGCCGGCGGTGACGATCACCACGTCGGCGCCTTCGATGGCAGCATAGTCGGCCGCGCCGACCATCTTGCTGTCGAAGCCGTCCACCGGGCCGGACTGCATGATATCCAGGGCCTTACCGGCGGCCACGCCGGCGAACACATCGAACAGGACGACGTCGCCCAGTTCCTTGAGGCCGATCAGGTGGGCAAGCGTGCCACCGATGTTGCCGGCGCCAACCAGCGCAATCTTTTTGCGGGCCATGAGGAGGATCCTTCCCGAGGGCTTCGAGCGGGGGGCTGACTCTGTTTTTGCAGTGCAGCCGCTACCTACTCTCCTGCACCGGCCGCGACAAGGCGGCCGGGTGCCGGTTTTGTGGCGCCCTGCGGAAAGCGCAGCCCTGCCGCGTCAGAGCGGCAGGCAGCGCACCACGTCGTCATGCCCGCGCGCCAGGGTGGACATGGTGCCGGCCGGGCATTCGCGCTGCTCGCCGCTGGCCTCGGGCAGGCCCGCCTGCCAGGAGCGCGGCGGCTCGGCGCGGGCGATGCGGGCGCCGCCCCGGCTGGCCGTGCGCTGCAGCAGCGGGTTGCCCCGGCGCCCCGCCGGGGCAGTGGCCTTGGCGGCCGGGTGGCCCGAAGCCGGGCGGCCCGCAGTCAGGCGATTGGCGGCCTGGCGCACCGCCGGGGGC
>NZ_JANFNY010000143.1 GCF_024437745.1 Roseomonas sp. GC11
TCCTCGACCTCTACTCGCCACAGGAATGCGCAAACTACTTCGCCAACTGCGGATATGATGCAGACTGATCGAAAAACGCTCTATGACGCTGCCAAGCGCGTCGTCGGCCGCAAGCGGCATGCCCTGGTCGATACGGATGCAGGCTCCTGATGGTGGCTGTCTCGCCTGCCTCGTTGCATGACAGTCGCGGCGGGGCTGCGGTACTGGCCGCATCCCGGCGGCCATGGCCGTTCCTGTTGCGGTGCTTCGCTGACCGCGCCTATGCCGGATCTCGCGTGGCCGATGCCTCACCCATCGCCGTGACCCTTGTCGGCAGTCCGCCCGGCCAGAAAGGCTTCGCCGTGCAGCCACGGCGCTGGGTGGTAGAACGATCCTTCGCCTGGATCGGACGATGCCGCCGTCTGGCGCGTGATCATGAAGCCACTACCAGTTCCGCTGTGGCCTTCTTCACCCTCGCTGCCGCCATGCTCCTCGTCCGGCGGCTGGCGCGGCCGTTATGAAGCGGGCTCTGATATCCGCCGAATGTAGCCGTCAAGATTAGGCGTATTCCGTCCCTGCCTGCTGGTTCTTCAGCGCGACCGTCATCATGGTGGTGGCAGTCGCGTTGTAGGCAGCGCGGAAGTCGAAGGCCGCCTCGATGCCACCCGGCCCCTCGATCGGCGTCTTGGCCAGCGCCAGATAGACCTCGTGCAGGGTGATGGTGAGGCTCCGGTTGGCATCGATGGTGTAGGCAAAGGCGAAATCGGCCGCGCTGCCATTCTGCGCCTGCGTCAGCAGCGTGGTGTCGGCAAAGCGCACTGTCACCTGCCCCGTGGCCCGGCTGATGCCGGGATCCGCCCCCTCGATCTTGCGGTCAGCCCGGATGGTGCGCACCGTCTCGACGCCGTTGGTGAAGCTGAGCTTCGCCCCCGTCACCTGCGCCAGAGCAGAACTCGAGCGGCTGATCGAGCCCTGCGCCTTGTTGAAGGCCGTGTAGGCCGCGCTGGTGGGCGTGCCGCCTGCGCTCGTCCCGGAGCGGGTCGAGCCCTGGCCGATCAGGCCGAAGCTGGCGGTGGCCGGGCCGGAGGGCGAGAAGTCGATCTCCAGCGTGTCGGCCCGCACCCCGGTGATCAGGTCATAGCTCGGCACGTCCGGATAGCCGAGTTCGATACTGTTCGAGGGCAGCGAGGCAGCGCCGGACTTGAAGCTGTGGGTGTAGTTGGTGGTGCCCGTGGTGGTGGGCGCCCCCAGCAACAGCCGCAGCCAGTGGCCGATATGGATCAGATCCACCGGCACCACCGCGGTGCCTGACACCGTCACCGTATCCAGGAAGGGCGCCGCGGCGTCGCGACTGCCGCCGAGGCCGATCACGTCCGCATCCAGCAGCGGCTGCTCGGCGCCAAGGTCGCAGGAGAGGAAGGGCAGCCGGCGGTAATTGCCGCTGGGGGCGGTGCCGTAGACCGTCTCGGGCAGCATCAGCAGGCGCGTATTGGCGCCGATGGCGCGTATTGGCGCCGATGGCGCGGGGCATGGCGGGAGATCTCCGTCAGGACAGCGGCGAGCCCGCCGCGGTGAACCAGAGGGTCACGGGGATGAGGGCCGCCCGGGCCGCGGCAGCGCCCTCGACTTCGGCATCCTCGCAGGACGCGCTGCCGGGCTGCGCCCACTCCACCGCGCCGCCGAGGGTGCGGTCGGCGGTGATCGCTGCGGCGATGGCGGTGAGCAGGGTATCCAGCAAGGCCGCGCGGGCAGTCGGCGTGGCGCCGGCCACCACCACCTCCACCTCGGCGCGGTGCTCGACGGCCCAGGCCAGTGGAGAAAGCAGCGGCGTTTCCTCTGCCGTCTCGCCATCGCGCAGCACCACCAGCCCGCCTAGCGGCAGGCGCTGCGGCACCGTCTCGTTGCGCAGCACCAGCGGCGCCGGAGTGCGGGCGGCGAGGCCGGCCTGAAGCTTCGCGTGCAAGGCAGCCAGGGCGGTCTCGCGGAGGCTCATGCTGCCCTGCCCGCCTCGGCTTCCCAGAGCGCGACAAAGCGCCGCGTCACCCGGGCGCCGGCCCGCTCGGCCGCGCCCTTCACGTCGAGCCGCTTGCGCAGCTGCACCTGCGGCAGCAGCAGGAACATCGGCACCATCCCCTGCTCCAGCAGCCCGCGCGCCCAGGCCTCGCGGCCCTTGCGGTGGGCGGTGCCCACCTCGGCCACGCCACCGGCGATCAGCCGCGTGCGGCGGCGTTTGCCGGTGGCCGTCCCCTGGCGCAGCGGCAGGCACCAGACAAAGCCCCGCCCCGAACGAAACGGCCGCAGGAAGCCCTGGCCCGAGGCCACCACCTGCGCCGGCGTCACCCGCAGCCCCTTGTCGCCGCGGCCCCGCCAGCCGCGGGCGGCATTGAAGCCCGTCGGAATGGCGAGGAAGCGCCGGCCGCCCTTGGCCCGGATCAGCGCCCCGCGCTCGAAGGCGTCGATGACATTCGGCACCTTGCTCCAGACCAGCCCGGCAGCCCGGAGCGAGACACCCGAGCGCGGGAAGATCTGGCTGCGCCAGGCCTGGGCGATCCCCCTCCCCTTGCTGGCAAAGCCGGTGGTGACCTGCTCGCGCAGCTCACGCTTCAGCGCTTCCGTCTCGCTGCGCACCGCCTGGGTGGCCGCCCGCTCGCCGGCCCGGACCTCGGCGGCCAGGGTCTGGCGCAGGTCGCCGATCGCCGCCAGGAAACGCATCACGGCCCTCCCAGGCGGCGGTTCAGCACCCGCAACAGCAGATCATGCAGGGCGGCATAGCCCAGCGTGCCCGCCAGCCAGGCCACGGCAAACAGCCACCAGCCGTCGAGATCCAACGCATGCGCCACCAGCCAGGCGCCCGTGCCGAGGCTGCCCCCGGCCATCGCATGCAGCAGGAAGGCTCCCGTCAGCAGCGGCTGATCCGCCGCGGCCAGCCGGGCCATGGTGCCGAGCGCCCCAAGCCCGGCGGCAATCAGCGCCTCGTTCAGGATGGGGCCCAGGCGCTCCGGATCGGACATGGCAGGGCTCCTATCGCTGGCAGAGGACGCGCCAGGCGAGGCCGGCGGCGTCGCGCTCGGCCTGCTGGACCATCAGGGTGTCGGTGCCGAGGGTGAAGCTGTCGCCGGGCTCGATCACCGGCAGCACGGCCATGGCCACGATGAGGATGTCAGTGGCCTGCACCAGCGTCGTGCCAAAAGCATCGGCCAACCGATCCGGACTGGCGCGCAGGACGCGGAGAGCGATCTCCGGCCCGCTGCCGCCAGCGCGATAGAGCGCCTCGCTGCCGAGGTTCGGATCCGCGGCCAATACGCCGAGCGCCGCGGCGAAGGCGCTCACGCCCCGCTCGCCGGCACGCGCAGCAACACCACGCGGACCGTCGCATCCGCGGCCAGCGCGGCCGTGGTGGCGATGCCGATCTGGAAATTGCCAGTGGCCGTGGTGGTGATGCGGCGGTTGGTGTTGTCCCAGAACACCCGGGCGCCGGCGGTGATGGCGAGGGCGGGTTCCTTGGTGAGGTCAAACACCCCCTTGGTCTGGCATTCGACCAGGGCGTTCTGCGCCCCGTCCATCGCCGCGACGCCGAACAGGGCTCCGACCAGCACGCCCTGCCCGGCCGTGACCCCGCCGGCATAGGGAATGGGGAGCGCCAGGCTGTCGCCCGGCTGGAGGTAGTTGCGCATGGGAAGGTGCTCTCCAAGGATGCTCAGGGTGCGATGGCCTGTGGTAAGGCGCAGCAGGCAAGACCCTGCACCGGGGTTGCAAAAATAGTGTTTTTCACTATTATCAGGCCATGGACACTGCCATCTCTGCCGCCGACGCCAACCGCGCCTTCTCTCGCCTGCTCCGTGAGGTCAGAGAGGAAGGCCGCAGCTTCGTCGTGACCGCCCACGGCAAGCCCGTGGCGCGGCTTGTGCCCTGCGACGCCGCCGATGACGCTCGGGGAGCTGCTCGAGCCAAGTTGCTAGCACGGCTCTCCGCCCAGCCCGCGGTCGATATCGGCCGCTGGAACCGCGACGATCTGTACGAGCGCTGAGATGCGTCTGGCGCTCGACACGAACATTCTCGCCTATGCTGAAGGTGTGAATGGCGAGGATCGGAAGGCTATTGCGCTCGATATTTTGCGCGAGTTTGACGATACGGATGTGCTGGTCCCTGCACAGGCTCTCGGCGAACTGTTTGTTGTGCTGACGCGCAAGGCCCGACGTGAACCGGCCGATGCCCGGGCCGCGGTCCTGAGTTGGTCTGACAGCTATCCGATGATCGGCACCACACCGGCGGTGATGGTGGAGGCGATGGAAATCGCCACAACACATCGGCTGGCGCTATGGGATTCCGTCATGCTGGCAGCGGCCGCCCAGGCAGATTGCCGCATGCTGCTTTCTGAGGATATGCAACACGGGTTCACTTGGCGTGGAGTGACAGTCCACAACCCCTTCGCCAGCACCAAACTCTGACGCAGGCAAAGGGCCTCAGGAATCAGGCCCCCGGGTTGAACCAGGCGCCGCGCCAATCGATGGCGCCGACGCCGAAGTCAAAGATCACGCTGACCTCGACGCCATCGACGCCCGACACTGGCCCGGTGGTGACCTGCGGCCCCTCCGCCCCGTTCAGGTAGCCATAGACATAGACCGGCGCCGAGAGCGGATCGGAAAAGAGATACCAGCGGTTGTTCTGGATCAGCGGCTCCACCAGCGGCTGCACGAAGCCGGCATAGACATTGGCCGTGCTCGTCTGCGTCGCCTGCACGGCAACCGTCAGCTGCCGCGCCGCCAATTCCTGGTTCGGCCCCACCAGCAGCCGCATCGTGGCGCCCACCGCGATCGGCAGCCCGTCCAGCGTCTTTTGCCGCATGATGGCGGCGCGGCCGGTGGCCAGGTTCGGCAGATCCAGCGCGGTGCCGGCCGAGGCCTTGTTGGCCCGGGCAGCGCCAGTGGCAAACACCGCCGCGTTGCCGGTGGTGAGCGTCGGCCCATCGCCATTGGCCAGGTTCAGTAAGCCATAGGCCGTGGCATTCTCGAAATCGGCCACGCGCCGGCCGATGGCCGCGGCGAAGTCGGTGAAGGCGCCGAGATCATCATTCACCAGCATCGGCCGCGTCACGCGGATGCGCCGGGCGAAGGTCTGCAGCAGCACGATCTCCTGGCTCTCCGACATGGTGCCGGCCTGGATTTCGCCATTCTCCAGCAGCGGCAGCAGCGTCGGGAAATCGCCGACGCGCAGATGCCGATGCGGCTTGAAGTCGCGGAAGTCGCGGCGCAGGAAGATCTGCCGGTAGCTCGGCTGGGCCGGCGCATAGGCGGCCAGCAGCATCTTGTTGGCGGCCGCCGAGAGCAGCAGCGGGAAGTCGGAACTGGTGTGGAAGGCGCGCTCGGCCAGCAGCGCCGGGTTGCGCGGGATCTGGCGTTCCCCCCGCAGGCGCAGCAATTCGCCCAGCATGTCGGAGGGCCGCCAGCCCAGGAATTCGGCGTGGCGGCCATTCCCTTGCGGCTGGTAGCCAGGCATGGCGCGGGCCGCGAGGGCCTCGGCCATGGCGTCGATCAGCACCGCCGGATCGTCATGGGCCGGGCCGCTCTCCGGCCGCGCGGGGATCGAGGGGCGCGGCGTGCCACGGGTAAAAGCGTCCCACAGCCGGCCGCGCAGCACCTCCGGCGCGATGCGCTCGCGGATGGCGCTCTGGCGCAGGCCATCGAGCAGATCCTCGGCCAGCAGCCCGCGCGCACCGGCCAGCACCGTGTCGTAGGCGGCGAGGCGCTCCAGGGCGGCGCGCTCGGCCTCAGCGCGCACAGCGTCGAGATCCGGGCTGGACGGCACAGGCGTCTCCTGGGGCGGGGTGGCGGGCGGCGCTGGGTCGGCCAGCGGGATGGTCTCGGGCATGGGGGATTCCTCATAAGGCAAGGGCGGTTCAAAGGCGGTGGCAAGAGCGCCCGCGGGCGCCTCCCCCCGCATTGCGGCGGCCGGATCGATCGGGACCGGCACGACGGAGATCTCGAAGGGCTCCCAATCCACAGCGCGGTGGATGGTCTCGCCCGTGGCCGGGTCTGGCCGCGGCTCGTAGCGGTGCACGCGGTAGCCGACACTCACCGCCCGCAGCGTGCCATCGGCCACGCGCTGCCAGACCGGCTCGACATCGGCCGCCGTGCTGAACTGCAAGGTTGCATAGCCGCGGCCAGCCTCGAGCCGCGCGGCGGTGACGCGGCCCAGCACGTCGCGCGTGCCGGCGCGGCGGTGGGTGTCCAGCACGGGTGCCCGGCCGGACCGGAGCGCCTCCATGCGCACCGCCTCGGGCCGCATGTCGAGTTCCTCGAGGATGGGACCGAGCGGCGGCACGACGTTGCGCGCCCGCGCGCCAGTGCTCCACACCACCTCGACAGTGCGCGCCGCGCGATGGACGGTGACGGGCGCGGCCAAGGCGCGGCACGCGGTGATCGACTGCCCACCGCTGGGAAGTCGATCGGGCACAGCGTCCCGCTCCGGCGCGGGGCTGGGCCCCGCCGCTTCGATCGGCTCGGTCATGGGATGCTCCTGGGGTGGCGCCTTACGGCGCGGCGAAGCCCTGCGCGTTGACGTAGACCTGCGCGCCGGGGGTGATGCAGGCGACATTCAGCGCCGTCGCCGCGCTGCCGCGCAGCGGCGTCGGAAAGGTGATCTCCACCGGCGCCGCCATCGCCGCCGGCAGCAGTTGCCGCCAGATCACCGTCGCCCCGTCCTTGATCACCACCTCCGTGGCCACCGTCGCATGCGCGTTGCGGACGTCGAT
>NZ_JANFNY010000144.1 GCF_024437745.1 Roseomonas sp. GC11
GTGCCGCGCGCCCTGCTGGCGCAGCTGCCGCCCCCGCCGCAGGCGGCGGCTCCCTCGCTGCTGGCGGCTCTCTCGCCGCGCGCCGGGCAGGCGCCTGTGCCCCTGCCGCCGATCGATCCCGGCCGCGCCCCGGTGGCGCCGATCGGCCTCGCCGCCGCCGAGTCCGCGCCGGGCTGGCTCCAGGTGGTGCCGCCGGCGGCCGCTCCGGCCTCCTCTCCGTCTCCTTTCGCCGCGCCGCCTGCCGCGCCTGCCGCTCCCGGTGGCGCCGCGCCGCTCACCGAGCTGTTGCGCCGCGTTTCCACCGCCAGCCCGCCGCCGGTGGCGGATGTGCTGCGCGGCCTGCGCCTGCCCGGCTCGCCCTGAGGCGCCCGATATGCCGCTGATCCTCTTTGCCTCGCCCAAGGGTGGTGTGGGCAAGACCACGCTGGTCGCCAACCTGGCCGGGGCGCTGCGCCGCCTCGGCCGTGCCGTGCTGGTGCTCGACCTCGACCCGCAGAACGCGCTGCGCCTGCATTTTGGCGTGCCGCTCCAGGATGGCGGCGGCTTCATGGCGCGGCTGGTGCAGCGCCCCGACTGGCGCGCCGAGCAGCGCGCCACCGCCGCCGGCATCGCCCTGCTGCCGCATGGCGCGCTGGGCCTGCGCGACGCGCTGGAGCAGGCGGTGGCGCTGGAGCGCGAGCCCGGCCTGCTGGCCACCCCGTTGCGCGAGATGCTGGCCGACCCCCGCCTGCTGGTGCTGGCCGACCTGCCGCCCGGCCCCTCCCACGCGCTGGCGGTGGCGGCGCCGCTCGCCTCGCTCATCGTCGCCGTGCTGCGCAGCGAGGCGATCAGCGCCGCCATCCTGGGCGAGATCGAGAGCGGCCGCTTCCTCGGCAGCGGCACCATGGCCGCCATCCTGGCCGGGCGGCTGCAATTCGTCCTGAACGGGGTGGATCTCGCCTCCTCCCTCTCCCGCGCCGCGGCGCAGGCGGTGGCGCAGCATCTGGGCCCGCGCCTGCTCGGCGCCATCTCGCGCGATGAGGCCCTGGGCGAGGCCCTGGCGCAGCAGCGCCTGGTGCAGGAACTCCACCCCGCCAGCGCCGCCGCCCAGGACCTCCAGCAGATCGCCCAGACCCTGGCCGCGCTGCTGCCCGCCCCGGCCGAGCCGCCTTCCAGCCTCGCCCCGCCCCCCTTCAACCCCACGCCCGCCACCTTCTGGGGAGGACGCTAGACCATGCGCCCGATGCGCAGCTTCCTCGCCCGCTGGCCGCTGCTGGGGGCCTTCTTCGCCCTGGCCGGTGCCGTCATCGGCATCACCTTCGCCGTCGCCCCGCTGGAGGCGGAGCAGCAGGCCTGGCTCGCCCTGGGCGGCTTCCTGGTCTTCCTCATCGCCGGGCGCATTCCGGGGCGGGGGGCGCTGTTCTTCCTCGTCGCCCTCTCCACCCTGATCTCGCTGCGCTACATCTACTGGCGGGTGACGGAGACGCTCGACTATTCGGGCTTCCTGGCCACCTTCCTCGGCACCGGCCTGCTGCTGGCCGAGCTCTATGCCGTGGCGGCGCTGCTGCTCTCCTATTTCCAGCAGCTCTGGCCGCTGGAGCGCAAGCCGGTGCCCCTGCCGCCCGATCCGGCGGAGTGGCCCACCGTCGATGTCTTCATCCCGAGCTACAACGAACCGCTCGAGGTGGTGAAGCCCGCCGTCTTCGGCGCCCTCTCGATGGACTGGCCGCAGGAGAAGATGCGCGTCTTCATCCTCGATGACGGGCGGCGCGAGGAGTTCCGGCAATTCGCCGCCGAGGTCGGCTGCGGCTACATCATCCGCCCCGACAACAAGGGCGCCAAGGCCGGCAACATCAACCACGCCATGACGAAGACCGATGGCGAGTACATCGTGATCTTCGACTGCGACCACGTGGCGACGCGCGCCTTCCTCCAGCTCTCGGTGGGCTGGATGATGCGCGACCGCGGCATCGGCATGCTGCAGACGCCGCACCACTTCTACTCGCCCGATCCCTTCGAGCGGAACCTGGCCTCGGGCAAGCGCGTGCCGAATGAGGGCCTGCTCTTCTACGGCCTCGTGCAGCAGGGCAACGACCTGTGGAACGCCACCTTCTTCTGCGGCTCCTGCGCCGTGCTGCGGCGCACCGCGCTGGAGCAGGTGGGCGGCGTGCCGACGCAGACGGTGACGGAAGACTGCCACTGCTCGCTGAAGATGCAGCGGCTGGGCTGGCGCACCGCCTATCTGCGCGTGCCGCTGGCCGCCGGCCTGGCGACGGACCGCCTGATCACGCATATCGGCCAGCGCATGCGCTGGGCGCGCGGCATGATCCAGATCTTCCGCGTCGAGAACCCGCTGCTCGGGCCGGGGCTGAAGCTCTACCAGCGCCTGTGCTACCTGAACGCGCAGTGGCACTTCCTCTTCCCGCTGCCGCGCTTCGTCTTCCTCACCGCGCCGCTGGCCTATCTGCTGTTCGGGCAGAGCATCATCGCCGCCTCGCCGCTGGCCATCGTCGCCTATGCCGGGCCGCATATCGTGCACTCGATCGGCACCAACAGCCGGCTGCAGGGGCGGGTGCGCCACAGCTTCTGGTCGGAGATCTACGAGACGGTGCTGGCGCTCTATCTGCTGCCCGTCGTGCTGGCCACGCTGTTCGACCCGAAGAAGGGCAAGTTCAACGTGACCGACAAGGGCGGCACGCTGCAGGAAGGCTATTTCGACCTGCGCGCGGTGGCGGCCAATTTCGTGCTGGCGATCTTCCTGGTGCTCGGCCTGCTCTCCGGCATCTACGGCATGGCGGCGAGCTCGCCGGCCAGCCAGGATTTCCAGGCCAACCTGCTGAACGCCGTCTGGGTCGTGCTCTCGCTGGTGACGGTGATGGCCGGCCTCGCCGTGGGGCGTGAGCGGCGCCAGGTGCGCGAGCGCCACCGCGTCTCCGCCCGCCTCGCCAGCGTGGCCATCCTGCCCGATGGCCGGCGCATCGAGGGGGAGAGCGTGGACCTCTCCCTCGGCGGCGCGCTGCTGATGATGCCCGAGCCCGCCGCGGAGGCCGCCCCCGCCCCGCTGGCTGCTGCCCCGATGGCCGCCGCGCCGGCGGGTGGGGAGCAGGCCGTGGCTCCGGGCCAGCTCAGTGGCGCCACGCCGCCCACCCCTGCGGAGCCGGCGGCGGAAGGGTCGGCCACGCAGCGCCTGCTGCTGGAATTCGACCTCGGGCCGGACCGCGTGGCGATCCCGGCCGAGGTGCTGCGTTGGGAAAATGGCCGCATGCAGGCGCGCTTCCTGCCGGAGCGGCTGATGGATGAAGGCAATATCGTGCGCGCCGTGCTCGGCCGCGCCGATGCCTGGATGGATTGGGACCGCGTGCGCGCCGACCGCCCGCTGCGCTCCCTGCTGGAGGTGGCGGTGAGTATCACGGGCCTGTTCCGCGGCGATAGCCAGCTTTCCTTCAAGGGCCGGCGCCGCCGCCGCGCCCAGGCGCGCGCGGCCGAGGCGCGCCGCATGCCCAATCTGGGCCCCGCCGGCGCCACGGCCCCAGGTATCGCCGCCCCAGGCCCCGCCATCCCGGGCACCGCCACCCCGGGCGCGCCGCCGCCGGCTGCCGGTGCGCCCTCCGGCCCGCCTCCCGGCACACCGGGTGGTGCGGCCGATACGGCGCGCCGCGTCGCCGGGCTGCTGCCACTGCTGCTGGCCGGCGCCGCCCTTGCCGCCCTGCCGGGCCACCCGGCCCTGGCGCAGCGCCTCCAGGCCCCGCCGCCGCCGCCGGCCCTGACGCCGCAGCAGCCCCAGGCCGGCGCTTTCGGCAGCCCCTTGGGGAGTCCGGCGCTGCCGGGCCTCTCCGCCACCCCTCCCGCCGCCTCTCCCATCGCCTCTCCCATCGCCTCTCCCTCTGGGCCGCCCGCCGCACCGCCGGGCACGCCGGAACTGCCGGGGCTGACGCCGCTCGCCCCGCCCGCCGGCCCCACCCCCTTCGGCGCCCCCGCCGACTCCGGCATGGCCAGCTTCGGCAACCCCACCGCCAGCGCCGGGGCGCGGCTGGAGACGCGCACGCTGAAGCAGCTGGGCCTCGCCGGGCCGATGCAGCTGCGCGGCACCTCGGATCTCCAGGGCATCCTCTTCGGCGTCCGCTCGGACGAGGTGGTGACGGGCGCGCGCCTCGTCCTCCAGGGCGCCACCAGCCCGGCGCTGATCCCCGAGCTGAGCCAGATCGCCATCGCGCTGAACGAGCAGTTCGTCGGCACCATCACGCCCGAGCGCACCCGCCCGGCCTTCGGTCCGATCGAGTTCCCGATCAACCCGGTCTTCTTCGCCGACAGCAACCGGCTGAATTTCCGCTTCACCGGCCGCTACGCGGTGGAGTGCAACGACCCGCTCTCCGGCCTGCTCTGGGCCACGGTGTCCGACCTCTCCACCCTGCAGCTGACACTGGAGAAGCTGCCGCTCAACCGCGACCTCGCGCGCCTGCCCGAGCCCTTCTTCGACCCGCGCCTGCGCAGCGAGCCGCTGACCCTGCCCGTGGTGATGCCCGAGGCCGCCGGCAACGACCTCGCCCGCGCCGCCGCCATCGCCACCTCCTGGTTCGCGGTGCAGGCCGATTACCGCGGCTCCACCTTCCCCGTCAGCACCAGCGTGCCCGCGCGGGGCAATGCCATGGTGCTGGTGGCGGGCAATGAGAGCATCCCCGGCGTCACCCTGCCGCGCTTCGAGGGGCCGACGCTGGCCATCGTGCCCAACCCGGCCGACCCCGCCGCCGTGCTGCTGGTGGTGGGCGGGCGCACCGGGGCGGAGGCGGCCACCGCCGCCCAGGCGCTGGCCGCCGGCCGCCAGGCCCTGTCCGGCGAGATCGCCCAGGTGCAGCCGCCCGAGCTGCCGGTGCGCGCCGAATACGACGCGCCGCGCTGGATCCGCACCGACCGCCCCGTGCGCTTCGGCGAGCTGGTGGACCCCTCCGAGCTGCAGAGCTACGGCTTCGCCCCCGGCGCCATCGCCATCCCCTTCCGCACCGCGCCCGACCTCTACACCTGGCGCGAGCGCGCCCTGCCGGTGAGCCTGCGCTTCCGCGCCCCGCCGGGGCCGGTGATGGATGTCGCCGTCTCGCGCCTCGATGTCTCGCTGAACAACATCTACCTGAAGTCCTTCCCGCTGCGGGAGGTGGAGCCGGGCTGGCCCTGGAGCTGGGTGGCGCGCAACACCGGCCTCGGCGCCCTGCCGGACCGCGGCGAGGGGCAGCTCGGCCTGCCGCCCTACATCGTCTTCGGCCAGAACGAGCTGCAGCTGCGCTTCGACATGCGCCCGCTGAACCGGGGTGACTGCATCTCCATCCCCGGCGATATCCGCGCCTCGATCGATCCGGACAGCACCATCGACCTGACGCGCGGCTACCGCTTCACGGAGCTGCCGAACCTCGCCCACTTCGCCGGCTCGGGCTATCCCTATACCCGCTTCGCCGATTTCTCGACCACGGCGCTGGTGCTGCCCGAGCGGGCCAGCCCGCTGGAGCTCTCCGCCGCCCTCACCCTGCTCGGCAAGCTGGCGGCCAATGTCGGCTACCCGGCCACGCGCATCGCCGTGGCGCGCCCCGCCGGGCTGGAGCAGGTGGCGGAGCGCGAGCTGATCGTCATCGGCGCCCTCAACCGGCAGCCGGCCCTGGCCACGCTGCTCGGCAAGACCGGGCCGCTCCAGGTCGATGGCAACCGCGTCGGCATCGCCCTGCCCAGCGCGCTGGAGGGCTTCCGCAACCTCTTCCTCACCGATGACCGCGCGGTGGACCGGCAGCGGCTGGAGGCGGTGCTGGCCGCGCCGGGCGAGGCCACCGGCATGCTGATCGGCTTCGAGAGCCCGCTGAAGGCCGGCCGCTCCGTCGTGGCGCTGACCGGCACCACGCCGCAGGGCATGGACGCCATGGTGGGCGCGCTGCGCGACCCGGAGATGCAGCCGCGCATCCAGGGCGACCTCGCCCTGCTCACCGCCGGGCGGCTGACCTCCTACAAGATCAACCAGAACTACATGGTGGGCTCGCTGCCGCTGCATCTCTGGCCGCAATTCTGGCTGGGCAAGCGCCCCGATCTGCTGCTAGCCCTGGCCCTGGTGGCGGCGATGCTCGTCGCCGTGCCCACCTACTGGCTGCTGCGCCGCCGCGCCGCCCTCCGCCTCAGGACGAGGACGCAATGAAGGCTTTCCGCGCCTCTCTCCTGGCCACCGCCTGCACCCTGGCCCTGCTGCCAGCCCCGCAGGCGAGGGCCCAGGAGAATGCCTTCGCGGTGCTGCTCGACCAGGCGGGCTACTGGCGCGCCCAGGGCCGCCCGGACCGCGCGGCGCAGACGCTGGACCGCCTGCTGGCCGCCGACCCGGACAATCTCGACGCCCTGGCCGCCGCCGCCGCCGCCCGCGCCGAGCTGGGCGACGCCGCCAGCGCCGCCCGCCACCTGGAGCGGCTGCGCCGCCTCGCCCCGGCC
>NZ_JANFNY010000145.1 GCF_024437745.1 Roseomonas sp. GC11
GCCGGGGCCCGGCGCGTGGCGCTGCCGGCCGGCGGGCGCGGCGTGGCCAGCCTGGGCGTGGCGCCGGGCGGCCGGCGGCTGTGGATCGAGATCGCCAGCCCGGCCACGGCGCTGGAGGAGCGGGAGATCGGCATCGGCGTGACCAGCCTGGGCCATGCGGCGGCGGATGCGGTGGGGCAGCGGCTGGACCTGCTGGAGGCCCGGCATTTCCGCCGCGCCCGCGTGGTGGCGGAGGGGGCGTGACGGCGCCGCCGGAATTCGGCCCACCCTTCCGCGCCGGCTTCGAGGCGCTGCTGCGCTGGCGCCGCGATGTGCGGCATTTCCGCCCCGACCCGGTGCCGCGCGCCCTGCTGGAGCGGCTGCTGGATCTGGCGGATCTCGCCCCCTCGGTGGGGCTGAGCCAGCCCTGGCGCTTCGTGGTCGTGGAGGCGGCGGCGCGCCGCGCGGCGGTGCGGGCCAGCTTCCTGCGCGCCAATGCCGCGGCGCTGGAGGGGCAGGCCCCCGGGCGCGCCGGCCTCTATGCCCGGCTGAAGCTGGAGGGGCTGGACCAGGCGCCCTGCCAGTTCGCCCTGTTCTGCCTGCCCGACCCGGAGCAGGGCCATGGCCTCGGCCGGGCCACCATGCCGCTGACGCTGGATTATTCGGCGGTGATGGCCGCCCATACCCTCTGGCTGGCCGCGCGGGCGGAGGGGCTGGGGCTGGGCTGGGTGTCGATCCTGGAGCCCGAGGTGGTGCGCGCCGCCCTCGATGTGCCCGAGGCGTGGCGGCTGATCGGCTATTTCTGCCTGGGCTGGCCGCTGGTTGAGGAAGAAATGCCGGAATTGCAGCGGGAAGGCTGGGAAGAACGGCGGCGGACGCCGAGGCGCTGGGTTTAGCCGGCGGGGGGGGAGGGGCTCTTGAGAGGGGCTTCGCCCCTCTCAAACTCTCCCGACCAAAGGCCTGGGGCCTTTGGAAACCCATCGGGGAGGTCCGGCCCTCCCCAGGGGTGAGGGTCAGTTGTTGGTGAAGACGCGGGCCGAAAGGGCGCTCTGGTAGATGAGCTGGAGCAGGTCGCGCCCCACCTGGAAGGCCTTGGGGTCGAGGCGCGGCAGGGCGATCAGCTCGTCGCCGGGGCGCGGGCCCTCGCGCGGGTCGAGGAGGATCTGGCCGCTCGGGCGGCGGATCATGATGTTGCTGGTGTCGCCACGCTGGGTGAAGCCGCCGGCGGCCTTCACATAGTCCTCGATCGTCATGTCCGGGCGCCAGACGATGGCCATGGGCGTGGTGACCTCGCCCGCGACCATGACCGTGTCGGAGAGGGCGGGGATGACGATGGTGTCGCCATCCTCCAGGCGGATGCGGGTGCAGCGGCCGGAGTCATCGACGGCGATGAGGCGGCCTTCCGGCTGCAGGCGCCGGCTGCGCTGGATGTAGCTGGACACCAGCTGGGCCTCGCTGGCACGGATCTCGGCCACGCCGGTGGTGCTGGAGGTGGCGGTGAAGAGCTGGCGCTCCAGCCGGTCCACGGCCTCGTTGATGGTGCGCTGCTGCTGGGCGGCGATGCGCTGGCGCAGCAGGAAGACCGACCGGGTATCGGCGATGCTGGGATCGACGGCGATATAGTCGAGCACCTGGCACAGGTTGGCGTCACGGTCGGCCACCAGCACCGAGGGGCCGAGGCGGCTGCCCTCGACGAAGAGGCGCACGGTGGGGGCCGGCGCGTCGGTGATGAAGGTGACGACGTCCTGGTCCTGCAGCGCGACGCGGCGCAGCTCGGTGGTGGTGACGTAGCGCGACCAGGGCTCGCCATTGCGGGTGCCGCGGATGACGGCGTTGGTGGCCGAGGGCAGCGGGGCGGAGAGGTCCATCAGCTCGCCGCCGGTCATGCTGCGGCCGGCAACCTCGAAGAGGTAGTTGTTGCGGATGGCGCCATCGGCCGAGACGGTGGCGCCCTGCTTGCCGACCAGCACGGTATCGCCGTCCTGCAGCTGGATGGCGGGCAGCTTGCCCTGCAGCAGGAAGGGGTAGAGGTCGATGCGGACGACGCTGCGGCCGCCGCGGTTGATGACGATGTCGCGGTAGGAGCCGCGCACCGGGTCCACGCCGCCGGCGCGCAGCAGGAAGTCGAGCACCGTGTCCGAGGCGGAGCCCATGTGGCGGCCCGGCGTCTTCACGAAGCCGGTGACATAGACGCCGATCTGCGAGGAGGAGAGCAGCACCGCATAGACCTGCACCTGCTGGGTGTAGATGCGGCGCAGCTCGCCCTCGACGGTGCGCTGGAGGTCGCCGGCGCGGACGCCGGCCAGGCGCAGCGGGCCGACGCCGGGCAGGAAGAGATTGCCGTCGACATCGATGGCGCCCATCACCTCGGCCTCGACCGGGCCCCAGACGCGGACGCTGACCTTGTCGCCATTGCCCAGGCGGTAATTGGGGTTGCCGGTGTCGGAGGGGCTCGGCGCGTTGCGGGCGAAGAGCGCGGCGCCGAAGACCGTGCGGCTCGGCCCCGCCGGGCGGCGCGGCTCGGAGAGCGGGCCCTCGGCGATGGCGCCGGCCTCGGCCTCGGTGGCGGCGCCGGCGCGGCTGGTCAGGCTGCTGTCGGGCAGCAGCTGCGGCACGGTGCTGACACCCTGCGTCCCCTGGCTGCCCAGCGTGGGGGAGGAGAGCGGGTTCTGCTGGGCCCGCGCCGGGGCCTGGACCGCGACCAGCAGCGCGAGCGCGCTGGTCAGGAGGACTCGGCTAGAAAGCATGTTCGCGCATCCCCGTCATCATCATCCAGCCGATGCCGTAGAGCACGGACAGCAGCAGGAACATACTCACCACGATCAGCCCGGCGCGGGGGTAGAGCGGCAGCTCGGCGATTCCGGGCTGCACCACGCGGGTGACGAAAAGCTGCTGGCGCTGGGCATCCTGCCGCGCCAGCTCGAGCGAGGCGGTGGCCGAGGCCAGCTGCTTGTCGGCGAAATCCCGCTCCAGCAGCAGCCGCTCATAGGTGGCCATCTGCTCCGGCAGCGCGTCGGCGCCGAGGGTCAGGCGCTGGCGGTGCTCGCGGATCTCGCGCTCGAGCGAGCCGATGCGGTTGCGCAGCAGCTGGATCTGCGGGTTGTCGCCGCGCAGGAAGGCGAGCTTCTCCTGCAGCTCGGCACGCGCCGTCGTCAGCTGGGCCTCGAGCGCGCTGAGCGAGTTCATGCCGATCTGGGCGTTGCTCTGCGGGTCCACCGCGCGCTCGCGCTGGCGCCAGGTGGCGACGGCGGTCTGGCTGTCGCGCACCCGCTGCTCGGCGATGCGCAGCTCGGCGCGGGCGATGCGCAGCGCCTCCTCGCGGGCGCGGTCGGAGAGGCGGTTGACGAAGTTCTCCGCCAGGCGCAGCTGCTCCTCCACCAGGGTGCGGGCGTCGTCGGCGCGGAAGGCGCGGCTGCGCAGCGTGATGATGCCCGAGGTGCTGTCGATGGTCAGCGTGGTCATCGAGTTGTGGTAGAGCAGCAGCAGTTCCTTGGGCGGGTCGGCCATCCAGAGCATGGCCGGCAAGTCGGCCTCCGGGCGGCGGTAGATGTCGATCAGGTTGATGTTCTCGACCAGCGCGTCGAGCGCGTCGGGCGATTGCAGGTAGTCGCGCACCGCCAGCACGTTCTGGGCGATGGCGGTATAGCCCGCGCTGCTGATAAGCTCGCTGATGCCGCTGCTGCTGGAGGCGCGCGCGGTGCCGCCGCTGACCAGGAAGCGGGCCTCGGAGGCGTATTGCCCCGCGGCGATGCCATAGAGGTAGAGCGCGGCGAGCAGCGTCGGCAGGACGACGAGCAGCATGTAGAAGCGCCGCCGCCACAGCCAGCCGCGCCGGCGTGGCACCGCGTTGCGGGGGGCGGCAGGGGCGGCAACGGCAGAGGCGGCGGCGGGGCGGCTGGCCGCGTCTGTCACGCCGGGGTCAGAGACCCTGGTAGGCGGCGATAGCTTCATCGACGTCCTCATAGAATTCCAGCATGCCGTTGCGCAGGATCGCAGCGGTATCGCAGTACTTTTTGACGTGCTGCGCGTTGTGGGACACCAGCAGGATGCCGGCATCGGCACGCCGCAGGTCGAGCGCCGCGCGGCACTTGTCGGCGAAGCGCGCATCGCCGGTGGAGAGCGCCTCGTCCACCAGGTAGCATTCGAAATCGACCGAGAAGGACAGCGCCATCAGCAGGCGCGAGGTCATGCCGGAGGAGTAGGTCCGCACCGGCTCGCGGAAATAGGGGCCAAGCTCGGCGAAGTCCTCGACGAAGTCGACGGTCTCCTGCACCGGGGTGCCGTAGACGCGGGCGATGAAGCGGGCATTGGCCTCGCCGGTCAGGCTGCTCTGGATGCCGAAGCTTTTCCCGATCGGCCAGGACATGCTCATGCTGCAGCGGACGCGCCCGCGCGTCGGCCGCTCCACCCCGGCGAGGACGCGCATCAGGGTGGACTTGCCCGCGCCGTTGCGGCCGAGGATGCCGACATGCTCGCCCTTGCGGATGCGGGCATAGGCGCCGCGCAGCACTTCCTTGCGGCCCTGGCGCGTCTCGAAGACCTTCCAGACGTTCTCCAGTTCCAGCACCGCCTCACTCCATCATGGTCAGGCGCGGCCGCGCCGCCCGCAGGCCCGCCATGCCGAGCAGGTTCAGCCCGATGATCCACAGCCAGACATAGGAGATGTCATAGTACGGGACGATGCGGTCCCCGAACATCGCCCAGCGGTTCATCTCGTGGACGTGTACGATGGGGTTCCACAGCATGGCCTCCCGCGCCTCGTAGGGCAGGCTGCTCAGCATGTAGAAGGTGGCCGAGATCGGCATGAGCATGTAGGTGATCGGGTGCACGAAGCGCTCGACCGGCTCGTAGAACACCTCGAGCGAGGCCAGCAGCATGGCGAAGCCATGCGCCAGCAGGGCGCTCTCGATCAGCCCCAGGAAGAACAGCGCCGGGCGGTGCGGCCATTCGTCGAAGAAGAGGGCGGCCACCGTCATGAACAGCAGGATGATGGTGCTGCACACCACCGCTTCCATCATGTTGCGGGCGATGGAGAGGTCGAGCAGCGTGATGTTGCGGTGGTAGAGCAGCGACATGTTCGCATCGATCACGTTCGCGCCGCGGTTGACGATCGAGCGGAACATGACGAAGGGCGTGTAGCCCATCGCGTAGAACCAGAAGGTCGGCAGGCCGTTCGGCAGGTCGTGCCCGCTGAGCACGTGCAGCGACGAGATCGAGATGGCGAGCATCATCGGCTCGGCCAGCAGCCAGAAATAGCCGGTGCGGCTGCGGCCGAAGCGCGTCAGCAGTTCGCGCATGATGAGCGCGCCGATGACCCGCAGCTGCGTGGCCAGCGGGCCCGAGGGCGTGCGGCGGGGAACCTCGCCGATCACGGCCGGGGCACCGCTCCACCGCGCAGCAGGGGGCGGGCCGCTTCCCAGCCCTGGGCATCGCCGCAATAGAGCTGCGGCCGGGCCTGCGCGCCGCCGCCCACGGTCAGTTCCTTGCAGAGGCGGCCGCTGCCGGCATTGTAGGCGCGCGCCACGCGCACCGGCACCGGCGCCTGCCCGGCGGCGGGGGCCAGCACCGCTTCCTGGCCCGGCTGGGCCTCGGCGGCGAAGGCGGCCAGGGGGTCGGCCGGGCGCGGCGGCGGCAGGCTGGCCTGGGCCGGCGGCACGCTGCCGCGCCCCCAGCCGCCGGGCACGCTGCCGCAGCCGGCCAGGGCCAGCAGAATCAAGGCAAGGGGACCGCGCGCCAGGGCGCGGAAAACCCAACCCATGGACTTCCCGCTCACGCAGGCTTGTAGGCGATCATGCATGGCGCAAATCTACCGCATCGCAAGCGTGCTGGCAAAATTCCAGGCGCGCATCATACTCACGGTTTATTGAGCTTTTTCTGAACAAAATCACATCACGGGCCGCGCGCTGACCCCCCTTCCCGGAACCCTCGCCTTCCCCGCCGCCTGCCCCAGGGAGGCCGCGCATCTCGCGGCCTTCTGGCCCGAGCTGCGCCCGGCCCCCGCCGCGCACGCGGCCTGGCTCGCCCTGCCACAGGGCGTCGCCGCGCCGGCCCGCCTGCCGGGGGAGGTGCTGCGCTACAGCACCGGCCTGCTGCGCAGCCCCGCCTTCGCCGGGCGCCGCCGCCCCGTCGCCCTGCTGCCCCTGCTCCCGCCCCCGCTCCCGTCCCTGGCGCCGCCGGACCATCCCCTGGCCGGGCTGCTGGCCGCGCCGCCGCCCGCCACGCCCGAGGCCCTGGCCCGGGCCGCCGCCCCCCCCCCCTACCCCCCC
>NZ_JANFNY010000146.1 GCF_024437745.1 Roseomonas sp. GC11
CAGCCGGCCCGCCCGCTGCCCGCCCCGCGCCCGGCGCTCTCCGCGCGCGGCGCGGTGTGGCGCGTGGTGGTGGGTGGCCAGCGCGCCACGCTGCGCACCACCGAGGCGGCGGATGGCACCCTGGCCGAAATCGCCCTCTCCCTCGGCAAGGAGGGCAGCACGCTGCGCGGCCTGCTGGATGGCTTCGTGCAGTCGGTGAATGTCGGCCTCGCGCGGGGCCTGCCGCTGTCGGACTATGTGACGGCCTTCGCCTATACCCGCTTCGGCCCCGCTGGCGCGGTGGAGGGCGATGCCGAAATTCTCTGCGCGACCTCCGTGCTGGACTGGGCCTTCCGCCGCCTGGCGATCGCCTATCAGGGCGGGGCGGAGGCGCGCCGCCTCTGGCCGGACCCGACGCTGGAGGAGTGCGCCCCGGACGCGCTGGGCACCCCTGGCGACCGCGGCCCCATGCTGCCGCTGGACCTCCCCACCCAGCCATCTCCCGCCGCCCGTCGCCGCAGTTTCCGTCTGGTCGGCTGAGTTCCAAACTGACAGAAAAAAGATGGGGGTCCGGGGGAATTCCTTCCCCCGGGCTTTTTTTCATCAGGACTTTTTTCAAAAGGACATCCTCATGGCCGGACGCATTGCCGCGCGCCTCGCCGAGCTGGGCATCACCCTGCCGACGCCTGCCGCTCCCGTGGCCAACTACGTGCCCTTCACCCTGGTGGGGGGCGGCACGCTGGCCATCATCTCCGGCCAGGTGCCGGTGCAGGACGGCGCCGTGGCCTACAAGGGCAAGGTCGGCGCGGATCTCGACATCGAGACGGCGCAGCAGGCGGCGCGGCTCTGCCTCATCAACGTGCTGGCGCAGTTGCAGGCGGCGGTGGGCGACCTGGACCGCGTCACCCGCGTGGCGCGGCTGGGTGGCTTCATCGCCGCCGGGCCTGACTTCACGCAGCACGCGCTGGTGATGAATGGCGCCTCCGACCTCGCGGTGGCGGTGTTCGGCGAGGCGGGGCGCCATGCCCGCAGCACCATCGGCGTGCCCTCCCTGCCGATGGATGCCGCCGTCGAGGTCGAGGGGATGTTCGAGATCGGCGCGTGAGCGAAGCGCCGCCCCGCATCGAGGTGCCCCGCATCGAGATCACCGGCGCCGACGACCCGGCGATCCGCGCCGCCCTGGTGGAAGGCATCCGCGCCTATAACGAGTCGCAGGTGGGGGACCCGGAGATCGGGCCGCTCTCCGTCGTGCTGCGCGACCCGGAGAGCGGCGCCGTGCTCGGCGGGCTGACCGGGAAGACCAACAAGAAATGGCTCTTCATCGAGCTGTTCCACCTGCCCGAATCGCTGCGCCAGCACCGGCTGGGGGCGAAGCTCCTCGCCCTGGCGGAGGATGAGGCGCGGCGGCGCGGCTGCATCGGCGTGTGGCTCGATACCTATAGTTTTCAGGCTCCCGGGTTTTATGAAAAGCAAGGGTATCGGGTGTTTGGTTCCATTCCGGATCATCCGCCGGGGCATCAGAGATTCTTCTATCTGAAGAGACTTTGAGAACAGGCAGGGGGGAAGGAATTCCCCCCTGCACCCCCCATCTTTCTTCTGTCAGCTGGGTGGAAGCATGGAGCGGCTCGCGCACGGGATCAGCCGCGTCACGGCGGAAGCGGAACGCTGGGTCAATGAAGACACCCTGCGCATCGCCATCACCGGGCTCAGCCGCTCGGGCAAGACGGTGTTCATCACCTCCCTCATCAGCAATCTCCTGGCCCTCGGGCGCGGGCGGGACACGCTGCCGGCGCTGACGCGGCAACTCGCCATGCAGGGGCGGCGCATCGAGGCCGTGTGGCTGGAGCCGGCCGGGGCGCAGGCGCTGGACTGGTTCGACGCGGCGGAGAAGCTGCGCGACCTCGCCGGGGCCACGCCGCACTGGCCGCCGCGCACCAGCGACCTCGCCAGCGCCAGCCTGGTGCTGCGCGTCGGGCGCGGCGGGGTGCTGGGGCGCCACCTGCCGCCGCGCCGCCTGCGGCTGGAGGTGCTGGACTACCCCGGCGAATGGGTGCTGGACCTGCCGATGCTGGACCAGAGCTTTTCCGAGTGGTCGGAGGCGACGCTGGCCCTGCTGCGCCAGCCGCCGCGCGCCGCCCTGGCCACCGCGTTCATGGCCTTCCTGGCCAGCCTGCCCACCCAGGCCCCGGCGGAGGATGCGGTGGCGCGGCGCGGCCACCATCTCTACCGCGCCCTGCTCCAGGCGGCGCGGGAGCGGCACGGGCTGCGCTGGCTGCAGCCGGGGCGCTTCCTGGTGCCCGGCCCGAAGGGCGAAAGCCCGATGATGTGGTTCTTCCCCCTGCCCGGCTCTGGCCCCGCCGCCCCCGGCAGCCTGCGCGAGGCCCTGTCCCGCCGCTTCGACGCCTACCGGGAGGATATGCGGCGCAGCTATTTCGACCCGTGGTTCGCCCGCTTCGACCGGCAGGTGGTGCTGGTGGATGCGCTGGGCGCGCTCTGCGCCGGGGAGGGCGCCTTCGCCGATGCCCAGGCCGCCGCGCGCCACCTGGCCAGGGCCTATGACGCGCGCAGCCGCACCCGCTGGCTGCGCCGGCCGATGCTGAAGCGCGTGGCCTTCGCCGCCAGCAAGGCGGACCATGTGCCGGACCTCCAGCGCCCGGCCTTCCGCGCCCTGTTCCGCGACATGGTGGGCGAGGGCGGCGCGCATGTCCGCCATTTCGCCGTGGCCTCGCTGCGCAGCACGGAGGAGGCCCCCACCACCGAGGCCGGCCCCGTGGTGCTGGGCGTGCCGCTCGGCGATGTCCGCCGCCGCCCCTTCCGCCCCGGCCCCATCCCCGAGCGCGTCCCGCCGCCCGGCGATGCCTTCTGGCGCCGCCCCTTCTTCCCCCTCCCGGAATTCCGCCCCCCCGCCCTGGACCCGGATGGCCGCGAGGGCCTGCCGCAGTTGGGGCTGGACGTCCTGCTCTCCTGGCTGCTGGAGGACGCGCTGTGACCCACCGACCCTCTGACAGAAAAAAAGAAGAGGGGTCCGGGGAGAATTCTTTCTCCCCGGCCTTCCCCGGCTGGGCCGACGAGCCCCCCCCCACCTGGCTCGACCCCATCCCCGGTGGCGTGATCCAGCCCGCCGCGCCGGCCTCCCTCCTGCGCCCCGAGCCCCCTCTCCCGCTCTCCTCCGGCTGGTTTTCTTCCCTGAGCCTCGCCGGCAGCGCCGCGGCGCTCCTGTTCACCGGCGGCGGCGCGCTCTGGCTCGGCCTGCTGCTGAACGACCTCTTCACCGCCTCCCCTGCCCTGGGCTGGGCCGGCCTGGCCCTGGGCGGCGGCGTGGCGGCCCTGCTCTCCGCCGCCGCGTGGCGGGAATGGCGGGCGCTGCGCCGCCTCGCCACGCTGGACCGGCTGAGCGCCACGCTGCGGGAGGCGCCCGACTCCGCCCGCCCGCCCGCCGCCCTGCTGCGCTGGGTGGAGGGGGTGGGCCGGCGCCTGCCCGAGGCCGCCGGCGCCGCCGCGCAGATCCGCGCCGCCCAGAGCCTGGGCGAGGCGCGCGGGCTGATCACCGGGCTGCTGATGCCCGTGCTGCGGGAGCGGGTGAAGGAACTGGGCGGGCAGGCGGCGCGGCGCGTCTTCCTGGCCACGGCGGTGATGCCCAGCCCGGCGCTCGACGCCGCCGCCATGGCGCTGATCGGGCTGCGGCTGATGCGGCAGGTGGCGGAGCTGCACGGGCTGCGCCCCGGCAGCCTGGTGCTGTGGCGGCTGGTACAGCGGCTGGCCTTCTCCACCGGGCTGAGCCTCGGCACCGATCTCGTGGTGGAGGCCGGGTTGGAGCAGGTGATCGAAGGGCATGCGGCGAAGCTGGCCGGGGGCGCGGCCGGGGCCGCCGTCGCGGCCCGGCGCATGGCAAGGCTGGCCCAGGCGACGGGGGCCGCCTGCCGGCCTTTTTAGAAGAAGCGTTCTTTTTTGAAAAAAAGAACCAAAAAACTTTTTCAGTTTGGCGGCCCGCCGTGACGGGAGACGGCGGCAGCCTGAAAGAAAGGTTCTGAAAAATCTAAATCGCGGCCTGCCCGAGTGGCAGCGTCACCCCTGGCAGGCTGGGCGTGGCGGCCGGGTTGGCGGCGGGGGGCGTGGCAGGGGCCTCGGCGGGGGGAGACTCGCCCGTGGGGGCCGGCAGGCTTTCCTGGGCCGGGGCGGCGGGGGCGGGCGCGCTGCTCCCTGTCGGCGCGGCGGGAGTTGGCGTGGCGGGCTTTTCCTCGGCCACCGTGTAGTCCGGCACGATGCGGGCCTGGGCACCGGCGATCACCAGCACCTTCAGGCCGATCTCCAGCGGCTTCTCGTCGCGCTGGGTGACAGAGACCATTTCGCCGTTCGGCTTGCGGACGATGTATTCGAAGCCATCGGTGGAGCCGACGCCCTTTTCCGTCGCGGCGCCGAGCAGGCCACCGATCAGCCCGCCGCCGATGCCGGCGAAAGCCGAGGTCACGTCGCCACCGCCCACGCGGGTGCCGGCCACGCCACCGGCGGCGGCGCCGGCGGCGGCGCCGGTGCTGCCATCGGCGGTGATCATCACGGCACGGCGGCCGACGATCACGCCCGTCTCCACCTTGTTGGCCTGCTGCACGGCCTTGCTGGCATAGGTATCGGGCGAATAGCTGGGGCTGCACCCCGCGGCGACGGCCACCACACCCAGCCACAGCCCGGCCCTGGCAAGACTCTGCATGACGCGCCTTTCTCCCTGCGCACGACGCTGCGGCGCAAACTAGGTAGGGCGAGGGCCGATGTCATCCCGCCATGGCGCTGCGCCGCCACACGAAGTTTTACGGGGATGTTTTTGGCAAAAATGCGGAGGGCGGCCGCAACCCGGAGGCGCGCCGCCTGTTGCAGCGCCACCGGGACGCATCCGCCCGGCCGCCCGGCGGGGCGCGGTGGCGTGCGTTCCCCTTCTCCGCCGCGCCCCGCGCCTTGCCGGCAACCGCCGGCGCCCCCCTTCCGTTCTCCCTGGCGGAGCACACCGGAGAGGGCCCATGACACATCTTTCACCCAGCCTGCTGTCACCCAGCCTGCGCCACTGCATCGACCATTGCCTGGCCTGCCATGCGGAGTGCCTGTCCACGCTGTCCGGGCATTGCCTGGAGGCGGGCGGGCGGCACGCAGCCCCGGACCATGTGCGGCTGATGCTGGCCTGCGCCGAGATCTGCCGCAGCACCGCCCATCTGCTGCTGCTGGGCAGCCCGCGCCATGCCGCCTTCTGCACCGAATGCGCCGCGATCTGCACCGAATGCGCGGCGCAGTGCGAGGCGCTGGGCGGCATGGAAGAATGTGTCGCCGCCTGCCGCGCCTGCGCCGCGCTCTGCGCCGCCATGGCGAAAGCGTAAGGAATCCGCGCCCCCCGCCGGGGTGGCGGGGGCGCGCGGGGCGGCGGGGCTGAAACACCCTCTTGCGCCCGTCCTGCAAACGCGCGAGAGGCCGATGCTTGCGGCGCGGAAACACCCCGTGCTAGGCGCCGCCGCACCGGACCGGACGGAACCCCCCCACGTGAACCCGCCGCTGATCTTCGTTTTGAACGGCCCCAACCTGAACCTCCTCGGCACGCGCCAGCCCGAGATCTACGGATCCGAGACGCTGGACGACATCGAAGCGCTGTGCGCCGAGACGGCCGAGGCGCTGGGCCTGGCGATCGATTTCCGCCAGACCAACATGGAAGGGGAGCTGATCTCCTGGGTCCAGGAGGCGCGCAGCATGGCGGCGGGCATCGTCATCAACCCGGCCGGCTACAGCCACACCTCGATCGCGCTGATGGATGCCCTGCTGGCCTCCGACCTGCCGATCGTGGAGGTGCATCTCAGCAACATCCACCGCCGGGAATCCTTCCGGCACCTGTCCTATGTCTCGCGCGCGGCGCAGGGCGTCATCTGCGGCCTCGGGCCGCATGGCTATGCCCTGGCCCTGCGCGGCATCGCCGGCATCCTGGCCCAGGCGGAACAGGACTGAACCGGCGGGGTATCAGAGAGGTCCCATGAGCAGCGGCATTTCCTTCAGCCCGGACGCGATCCGGGCGCTCGCGCAGATCCTGCGGGAGACGGATCTGAGCGAGATCGAGCTGGCCGACAAGGACAGCCGCGTGCGCGTCACCCGCAACGTGACGGTGGCGCCGGTGATGACCGTCGCCGCCCCCGCCGCCGTGGCGGCCGCCCCGGCCCCCATCCCGGCCCCCCTGGCCGCGGCG
>NZ_JANFNY010000147.1 GCF_024437745.1 Roseomonas sp. GC11
CCCCCCCCCCCCCCCCCCCCCCCCCCCCCCCCCCCCCCCCCCCCCCCCCCCCCCCCCCCCCCCCCCCCCCCCCCGGGACGCCGCCTTCATTCCCCGGCCATCCGGGACACGCCGGCCCGGCCCTGTTCGAGTTCGATCACCCGGCCGAAGCGGGTGCGCAGCGCGGGGGAATGGGTGGCGATGATGGCGGTGCGCCCGGCGCAGAGGCGGCGCAGGCTTTCCAGCAATTCCGCCTCGGTGTTGGGGTCGAGATGGGCGGTGGGCTCATCCAGCAGCACCAGCGGGGCATTGCGCAGGAAGGCGCGGGCGATGGCCACGCGCTGCGCCTGCCCACCGGAGAGGCCGAAGCCGCCCTCGCCCACCACCGTCTCCAGCCCCTGGGGCAGCGACTCGGCGAAATCGGTGACGCGGGCGGCGCGGGCGGCGGCCTCCACCTCGGCCGGGCTGGCCTCCGGGCGGGCCAGGATGATGTTCTCGCGGATGGTGCCGCGGAAAAGATGCGCCTTCTGCCCGACATAGGCGGAGAGGCGGCGCAGCTCGGCCGGGCGCAGGGTCAGGGCATCGCGCCCGTTCAGGGCGATGCGGCCCGAATCGGGGCGGCGGAAGCCCATCAGCAGCCGCAGCACGGAGGATTTGCCGGAGCCTGACGGCCCGGCCAGGACCAGCGCCTCCCCCGGCAGGGCACGGAAAGAAAGGTCCACCAGCGCCGGGCCGCGCGTGGCGTCATAGGTGAGGCCGACGCCCTCGAAGGTGACGACGACGCTGGGCGGGATCTCGGCGAGGTCCAGCCCCTCCTCCGCCGCGCCAGGGGGGAGCGGCGGGGCGAGCAGCGGGGCCAGGGCGGCGGCGGCGCCCTGGGCGGCCATGCGCTCGTGATAGGCGGCGGAGAAGGCGCGCAGCGGCGCGAAGAAGCCCGGCACCATCAGCAGGCAGAACAGCGCCGCCTGCGGGTCCGGATGGCCGGCGGAGAGCATGTTGCCATGCCGCCAGGCGAGGCAGCCCAGCACGGCGGCGAAGAGCACCTCCAGCACCAGCCCGGAGAGGAAGGCGACGCGCAGCACCTTCATGGTGCGGCGGCGCAGATCCTCGGCGGCGGCGGCCAGGGCGGCGGCCTCGGCCTCCTGGCGGCGGAAGAGGACGATCTGCGGCAGGCCGCGCATGCGGTCGAGGAAGCGGCCCGAAAGGGCCTGGAGCGCGTCGAACTGCCGCCGGCTGGCCAGGGCGGCACCGATTCCCGTCACCGCCATGCCCACCGGCACCAGGGCGCCGGCGACAAAAAGAATCAGGCCGCTCAGGGTGTCTTCCGCCGCCACGGCGCAGGCGATGAGCAGCGGGCCGAGGGCGGCAAGCAGCGCGGCGGGCAGCCAGCGGGCGAAATAGCCGTCCAGCGCCTCGATGCGGTCCACCACCAGGGCGGCGCGCTCGCCCACCGGGCGCTCATCGGCGGGGCCGAGGGCGAGCAGGCGGGAAAAGGCGCGGCGGCGCAGAGTGGCGCGCGCGGCGGCACCGGCGGCGGATTGCGCCCGTTCCTGCGCCACGCCAAGAGAGATGGAGAGCAGGGCCAGGGCCCCGGCGGCGGCCAGCTCGGCCCAGCCGGCGCGGCCATGGCCGAGCAGGGCGGCGAGGAGCAGGGCCATGAACCAGGCCTGGGCCAGGCCACAGGCGATGGAGGCGAGGCCGAGCAGGACGGGGCGGGCCAGCCGGGCCCGGCCCTCTCGGGCCGCGGCGGAGAGCAGGGCACGCGCCGCGGCGGCCTCGGCCGGCGGGGGCTTGGACATGTCGCGCTTCTAGCGGTTTTTGTGTGTCGCGGGAACCGTGCGGCAACCTGGCTTGATGCTTGCTATCCCCGCGTGTGCGCCACGCGGCGCGAGGGCCGGCCCGGACAGGGCGGTCCGGCCTCGCCCCGCGTGGAACGTCCGGATGGAGGAGATCCCATGCTGCCCACCCACGGCCGATACGACTACCATCCATGGCCGAACCGACCGGCCTATGGCTGGCCGATGGGCACCAAGCTGGCCGTCTATATCGGCCTGAACCTGGAGCACTTCGCCTTTGGCGAGGGGCTGGGCATGTCGCTCGCGCCAGGGGGGCCCCAGCCGGATGTGCTCAATTACGCCTGGCGGGACTATGGCAACCGCATCGGCGCCTGGCGGCTGATGGAACTGTTCGACGAGCTGAAGCTGCCCGCCAGCGTGCTGCTGAATTCGGCCATGTACCAGTATGCGCCCGAGTTGGTCGCCGCCCACCGCAAGCGGGGGGACGAGATCGTCGGGCATGGCCGGACCAACAGCGAGCGGCAATCCCTGATGCCCGAGGACGAGGAACGCGCGCTGATCGCCGAGTCGACGGCCGCCATCACCGAGGCCGAGGGCAAGCCCCCCTCCGGCTGGCTCTCCCCCTGGATCGCCGAGACGCACCACACCCCGGACCTGCTGGCGGAAGCCGGCTACCGCTACACGCTCAACTGGTGCGTCGACGACCAGCCCATCTGGATGAAGACCCGCGCCGGAAGGCTGCTCGCCATCCCCTACCCGCAGGAGGTGAACGACATCCCCGCCATCGGCTCCCGCAAGGACGGGGCCCAGCAATTCGCCGATATGATCGTCTCCGATTTCGACGAGCGGCGGCGGCAGGTGCGCGATGGCAAGCCGCAGGTCATGGGCATCGCCCTGCACCCCTATATCGTCGGCCAGCCCTACCGGCTGCGGGCGCTGCGCGGCGCCCTCACCCACATCGCCGCACAGCGGGATACCGTCTGGCTGACCACCGCCGGCCAGATCTGCGACCACGTCCACAGCCTCCCCGAGGGCCTCGTCCCCTGATTCTTCTTTCAGGCTGCCGCTCCCGGGTGGAGAGGCGGGACTCGGGACGGGAGAGCGGCACTCCGAGTGACACGGTGGCACAGCGCCAGCCACGGGCGCCGCGCCGCCGCAACACGGGCGCGGGGCTGGAACACAGCGTCCCGCCTCACCACAAGACGGCGGCAGCCTGATAAAAAAGCGTCCCGCCTCACCACAAGACGGCGGCAGCCCGAAAAAAAAGGCGCCCGGAGGCGCCTTTTCTTCTGGCCGGGATCGGCTGCGCGATTAGCGCAGGACGATCTCGACGCGGCGGTTCTGCGGCTCGCGCACGCCGTCGGCCGTCGGGACCAGCGGGCGGCTCTCGCCGAAGGCCTGCACGGTGATGGCGTTGCGGGCCACACCCAGGCGGACCAGCTCAGCGGCGACCGCGTCGGCGCGGCGCTGCGACAGGCGCTGGTTGTACTGCGGCGAGCCGGAGCGGTCGGCGTGGCCGGCCACTTCGATGCGCGTCGCCTGCACGCGGCTGGAGTTCTGCGCGGCTTCGGCAACGATCTGGCGGGCACGGTCCGTCAGGTCGGCGCGGTCGAAGTCGAAGAACACCAGGTAGGTGCGGGCCAAGGGCACAACCGGCGCCACCGACGGAGCGGCGACGGGCACCGGAGCCGGCGGCACCGGGGCGCCGAAGGCATAGCGCAGGCCCAGGAACACCGAGTGGTTGTAGTTCTCGGAGTCAACCTTGGTGCGCGCGGTCACGGTGCCAGCCGTGTTGCGGGTCACGGCGGTGAACTCGGGATCCAGCGAGCCCAGGAAGCGGTACTCGGCGGTCACGGCCAGGCCCGGCACGGCGGCGATCGGGAAGGCGGCGCCGACGATGCCCTGGAAGGCGAACTGGCCGTCGGTGTCGTCGATCGTCACGCTGGAGCGGCCGGCGCCGCGGGTGCGGACGGTGTCGTAGTCGCTCCACACATAGCCGACGCCAGCGCCGACATACGGAACCACGGGCAGGCCGAGGTTGAAGTCGTACAGGGCGTTGACCATCGCGCCATAGGTGCGGACGGTGCCGCCGACGCCCGGCAGGCTGGCGCCGCTCTTCAGGCTGTCAACGTCGTTCTGGCGGTAGTTGCCCTCGAGCTCGGCGCGCAGGCCGTTGCCGAAGCCATAACCGACGCTCAGAACACCGCCGAAGCCGTGCTCGAACTCAGCGCTGGTCTTGCCAGAACCACCGCTGGAGGCGGAGATGTCCGCTTCCTGCAGGTAGTTGTAGCCAGCGCCGGCGCCGAGATACACGCCCGAGACAGGCTGCGCCTGGGCCGCGAGCGGCAGCGCCATAACGGTCGCGGCCAGAAGCGCCTTCTTGAGGCTCATTAGAATTCTCCTCGATCCACCAGAGGCATGCTCGCCGCGCCCGCATCCCGGACATGACACCCGAGTCACGGCGCCGCGTGGACGTTCAATTAGCATCCCCCAGCTCGCCTTGCAGTATGCAGGCGGGAGTTTCCCAATGCCTGTGGCAAGGAGGACACAGTCCCCCTTGACATTTTGGTCACAGGCCTGAGAGCAGCGCCGCCTCAGCCGTATCGGCCAGGGTATCAGAGAGTGTGCCAGAGAGGGTGCCGCGCGGAAAAAGCCTGTTGGCATGCCCCATCTTGCGGCCCTCACGCGCCGAGGCCTTGCCATAGAGATGGACAGCCACGCTGTTGTCCCCCAGCAACGCCGGCAGCTTCGCCATGCCCTCGGGGCCGACGAGGTTGCGCATCACCGCATCCGAATGCCGCTCCACCCCGCCCAGCGGCAGGCCGGCCACGGCGCGGATATGCTGGTGGAACTGGCTGGCGGCGCAGGCATCCATCGTCCAATGGCCGGAATTGTGCGGGCGCGGGGCGATCTCGTTGCCCAGCAGCCGGCCATCCGGCAACAGGAAGAACTCCACCGCCAGCACGCCCACCAGATCCAGCTCCGCCGCCACGCGCATGGCATGGGCGCGCGCCGCCGCCGCCGCCGCCGGCGCCACGCGGGCGGGGGCGAAGGAGAGGTCGAGGATATGGTGGTGGTGGTGGTTCTCCACCGCGTCATAGGCCACCGCCTGCCCGTCCAGCCCGCGCGCGGCCACCGCGGAAATCTCCTGGGTGAAGGGGACGAAGGCTTCCAGGATCAGCGGCTTCGGCTCCAGCCGGGCGAAGGCGGGGGCGAGGTCCTCCGGCGCGCGCAGCACCGCCTGGCCGCGCCCGTCATAGCCCAGCCGCGTGGTCTTCAGCACCGCAGGCAGGCCGATCTCGGCCACGGCCTTGTGAAGATCCTCCAGGCTGTGCACGGCGCGCCAGGGGGCGACGGGCACGCCGGCGGCTTCCAGGAAGGTCTTTTCCTGGAGGCGGTCCTGGCAGACGGCCAGCGCCTTCTTCCCCGGCCGGCAGGGCACCAGCGGCGCCAGGATCTCCAGCGTGCGGGCGGGGACATTCTCGAACTCGAAGGTCACCACATCGACGCTGGCGGCGAAGGCGGCCAGGGCCGCCGCATCCTCGTAATCGGCCACGCTGCGCGCGGCGGCCACCTGCATGCCGGGCGAATCCGCCTCCGGCGCATAGATATGGCAGCGATAGCCCAGCTCGGCGGCGGCCAGGGCGGACATCCGCCCGAGCTGCCCGCCCCCCAGGATGCCGATGGTCGCGTTGGGGGGCAGCGGGGTGGCGCTCATGCCGGCTCCTCCGCCACGGCGGCGGTCTGCGCCGCGCGGTATTCCTCCAGCCGGGCGGCCAGGGCGGCATCGGTGGTGGCCAGCATGGCCGCCGCCAGCAGCGCGGCATTGACCGCGCCGGCACGGCCAATGGCCAGCGTGCCCACCGGAATACCCGCCGGCATCTGCACGATGGACAGCAGCGAATCCATGCCCTTCAGCGCGTGGCTCTCCACCGGCACGCCGAGGACGGGCAGCCGCGTCATGGACGCCGCCATGCCCGGCAGATGCGCCGCCCCCCCCGCCCCGGCGATGATCACCCGCAGCCCGCGCCCGGCCGCCGCATGCGCGTAATCATAAAGACGCTGCGGCGTGCGGTGCGCCGAGACCACCTTGGTCTCATGCGGCACGCCGAGCTTTTCCAGCGTCTCGGCGGCGTGACGCATCGTCTCCCAGTCCGAGCGGCTGCCCATGATGATGCCGACCAGCGGCGCAAGCGGAGTGTCGTTCACGCGGAAAATCCCGGAGCAGGACAATCAAGGCCGCGCCCATGCCCCACCCCCTCCCCCTTGTCCATTTTTTTTTGCGCAGGGGAAGGGAGAAAGGGGTTTTAAGGCCTGTTAGAGCTTGATCCAGTCTGCGGTGGCTGCGAGGCAGAGGATGCCGAGGAATGATCGGGCGGTC
>NZ_JANFNY010000148.1 GCF_024437745.1 Roseomonas sp. GC11
CCGCGGCCGAGGATCCAGCCGCCCTTCGGCGTGGCGCGCGCGGCGGCGGCGATGGCGGCCGGCTGCGACGGGCTGGAATTCGACGCGGAGGGGCTGGAGCCGTGGCGCCTGCTGTGCCGGCTGGATGCCGCGCTGGCGCGCTGGGGGGCGGAGCGGCTGGGCGTGCGCCTGCGCGGCCTGCCAGTGATGGACTCGCGGGCGGCGGAATGGCGGGCGGTGGACTTGCTGGCGGCGCTGAACGAGCGGGAGCTGGGCTTCGTCCACCTCGCCGGGCCGCTGCCGCCGGGGCAGGCGCAGCCCTCGCTGCGCGCGGCCTTCCGCTGGCCGCTGCTCGTCTCCGGCCGGATGGGCGCGGCGGAGGCCATCCGGCTGGTGGAAAGCCGCTGGGCGGATGCCGTGGGCTTCGCCGCCGCCGATGGCCCGGCGCTGCTGCGCCGCCTGCGCCATGCCTGCCCCCAGGGCATGCCGCCGGGCGCGCTCCGGGGCGGAGAGGCGTGAGAAGAGTGGCCGATCCGTCAAACCCGGACCCGATCCGTCAAGCCCGGCCCTGGCCGCCCGCCTAGTCTGCCTCCCGACCCCGGCCTGTCACGGCCGGGGAAGCACAGGAGAGCGCCCGTGGCGCAGAGCACAGACCGCCCCCGGCAGGACGCACCGCAAGCCCCGCCGGTGGAGACCCTTTCCGGCTTCGTGCCGACGCGGCGCCAGGCCTTCGAGATGGCGGCCGCGCTGATCGCCGGCGCGAGCCTGCCCCAGGCGGCCCATGCCGCCACCCCGTCCCCCGCCCCAGGAGAGCCCACCATGTCCACCGTGACCACGCGCGACGGCGTCCAGATCTTCTACAAGGACTGGGGCCCGCGGAATGCGCAGCCCATCATGTTCCATCATGGCTGGCCGCTCTCCAGCGACGACTGGGACGCGCAGATGCTGTTCTTCCTGCATCACGGCTTCCGCGTCGTGGCGCATGACCGGCGCGGGCATGGCCGCTCCGCGCAGGTCAGCGAGGGGCATGACATGGATCACTACGCCGCCGATGCCTTCGCGGTGGTCGAGCACCTGAACCTGCGCAATGCCGTCCATATCGGCCATTCGACGGGCGGCGGCGAGGTGGCGCGCTATGTGGCGAAGCATGGCCAGCCTTCCGGGCGCGTGGCCAAGGCCGTGCTCGTCAGTGCCGTGCCGCCGCTGATGCTGAAGACCGCCGCCAACCCCGAGGGCCTGCCGATCGAGGTGTTCGACGGTTTCCGCAAGGGCGTGGCCGACAACCGCGCGCAGATGTTCCTCGATGTCCCGACCGGGCCTTTCTATGGCTTCAACCGCCCCAATGCGAAGGTCCTGCCCGGCGTCATCCAGAACTGGTGGCGGCAGGGCATGATGGGCAGCGCCAAGGCGCATTACGACGGCATCAAGGCTTTCTCCGAGACCGACCAGACGGAGGACCTGAAGGCCATCACCGTGCCCACGCTGGTGCTGCATGGCGATGACGACCAGATCGTGCCGATCGCCGATTCCGCGCTGAAGGCGGTGAAGCTGCTGCGGCATGGCACGCTGAAGGTCTATCCCGGCTACTCGCACGGGATGCTGACGACCGAGGCGGCGACGCTCAACGCCGACCTGCTGGCCTTCGTGCGCGGCTGACGCCCTGGTCTGGGGCGCCGCGGCCTGGAGGTCGCGGCGCCTTTCTCTGAAAGAGTTTTTTGGTTCTTTTTTCCAAAAAAGAACGCTTCTTTTGATTTTTCGCTGATTCCTCCGCCGTCACCCCCGTCCGACGAAGGGCATCTTGGTGGCCATGACGGTCATGAACTGCACATTGGCTTCCAGCGGCAGGGAGGCCATGTGCAGCACCGCCTCGCCGACATGGCGGACATCCATGCGCGGCTCGACCATCATGGTGCCATTGGCCTGTGGCACGCCCCGGCTCATGCGTTCGGTCATCTCGGTGGCGGCGTTGCCGATGTCGATCTGGCCGCAGGCGATGTCCCATTTCCGCCCGTCGAGGCTGATCGACTTGGTCAGCCCCGAGATGGCGTGCTTGGTGGCGGTGTAGGGCGCGGAGCCCGGGCGCGGCGCGTAAGCGCTGATCGAGCCATTGTTGATGATCCGCCCGCCGCGCGGTTCCTGCCGTTTCATCAGCGCATAGGCGGCGCGGGCGCAGAGGAAGGCGCCGTTCAGGTTGGCGGCGACGACGCCGAACCAGTCCTCATCGCTGATCTCGTCGAAATCCACGGCCGGGCTGCCGCGCCCGGCATTGTTGAAGAGCAGGTCGCAGCGGCCCCATTTCGCCTCGACCGCGGCGAAGAGCGCGGTGACGGAGGCGGCATCGCCCACATCGGTCGGCACGGGCAGGCAGCGTGGCGCGGCCTCGCCGGCGGCGTCCACGGTGGCCTGCAGCGCCTCGGCGCGGCGGCCGGCCAGGGCGACGCTCCAGCCCGCGCCCAGCAGCGCCAGCGCGGTGGCGCGGCCGATGCCGCTTCCCGCGCCCGTGACCACGGCGATCTTGCTCATGGGGTTTCCTTCCTTCATGCAGCCTTGAGCCGCAGCCTGCGGCGGTCCGGGCGGACACGCAAGCCACCCCTGGCGAGCCCCTCCTGGCAAGCCCCCTGGTCAGTCCATTGGCCGCCCGCGCGAGGAGCCACCCGATGACGAAGCGCCTTTTCCTGGCCCTTTCCTTCTCCTCCCTCCTGGTCCTGGCCCTGCCGGAGGTGGCGCGGGCGGAGCGTTCTCCGGTGCCGCTGCGGCCCAGCCGGGATGTGGCGGTGGTCTATCGCGTGCAGTCGGGGCGGCAGCCGCCGCAGACGGTGCCGGCGGCCTGGCTGGCGGCGGCGCAGCGGGTGCGGCTGGAGCCGCCGGGCCTGCCCGGCTGGGTGCTGGCCGATCTTGGCGCCGGGCAGGCGCAGATGGTGGTGGATGCCACCCGCATGGTGGTGCCACTGCCGGGCAAGGGCCCGCTGCCGCTGAGCGACGAGCTGCCGCCCGGCACCCGCATGATCCGCGCCGGCAGCGACAGCGTGGCCGGTCTGCGCTGCGAGGTCTGGACGGTCACCCAGCGCCAGGGCGAAGGTTCTCTCTGCGTCACGCCGGATGGGCTGGTGCTGCGGGCCAGCGGCCGGCATCCGGGCGGGGAGGGGAGCCTGGAGGCCCTCCAGGTCACCTACGGTCCGCAGGACCCGGCGCGTTTCCAGGTGCCACCGGGCTATCAGGCGGTGGCGCTGCCGCAGGGCCTGCCACCCGGACTGATCCCCGGCCTTGGCAAATGATTCTTTCAGGCTGCCGCCGTCTCTCGGCATGGCGGGCCGCTGCACTGAAAAAAGTTTTTTGGTTCTTTTTTCCAAAAAAGAACGAATCGCCCTGAATCAGGCCGCTTCCTCCATCGCGCCGCCGCAGAGCGGCACCAGGTGGCGGCGGAACTGCGCGGCGCAGGCTTCCCAGGAGAACATCTCTGCCCGGGCGCGGCAGGCCTCCCGGCTGAGCACCAGGGCGCGCAGGCAGGCGGCGCGCAGATCCTCCTCCAGCACGCCGACCGCTCCTCCTTCCGGCGCGGTGCCGCAGACGGCCTGCGGCCCCGGCTGCGGATAGGCGGCCAGCGGCGTGCCGCAGGCCAGTGCCTCCAGCAGCACCAGCCCGAAGGTGTCCGTGCGCGAGGGGAAGACGAAGACATCGGCCGAGGCATAGGCGGCCGCCAGGGCCTCGCCATGGCGGAAGCCGGTGAAATGCGCCTGCGGGAAGCGGCGTTGCAGGCTGGCGCGCATCGGCCCATCCCCCACCACCACCTTGCTGCCCGGCAGGTCGAGCGCCAGGAAGGCCTCGATGTTCTTTTCCGCCGCCAGCCGCCCGGCATGCAGGAAGATCGGGCGGGGCAGGCCGGGGAAGGCATCGGGCAGGGCGGGGCGGAACAGCGCCGTGTCCACCCCGCGCGACCAGTCGCGCAGGTTGTGGAAGCCCTGCGCCGCCAGCTCGGCGCGCAGCGGCCCGGTGGCGACGAAGGTGCCCGCCCCGGCGGCGTGGAAGCGGCGCAGCACGGGCCAGGAGAAGCGCGCCGGCAGGCCGAGCCGCGCCTCCAGATAGTCCGGGAAGCGGGTGTGGAAGGCGGTGGTGAAGCGCCAGCCGCGCGCCTGGCACAGCCCGCGCATGGCCCAGCCCAGGGGCCCCTCGGTGGCGATGTGCACGGCCTGCGGCGCCAGGGCCGCCACCCGCGCGGCCAGGCGGCGGCGCGGGAAGAGGGCGAGGCGCAGCCCCGGCTCCCCTGGCACGGGCAGGGCGGGGAAGCCATCGGGGCCGAGCACCGTCACCGTGTCCCCCCGGCGGCGCAGCGCCTCCGCCACCATGCCGAGGGTGCGGACCACGCCATTGACCTGCGGCGCCCAGGCGTCGCTGACGATCAGCAGGCGCATCAGCCGGCGGAGGCCATGGGGGGCACGGCGGGCGTGGCGTGGGGGGGCGCCGCGGGCGCGGGCAGGGCGGCGTGGGGGCCGGCGTGGATGGCGGCGTGGATGGCGGTGCGGGGGGCGGCGTGGCGGCGGCGCTGCTCGGCGGCCCAGTCCAGCAGCTCGAAGCGGCCATCGGCGTGCTCGGCCAGGGCGGTGCAGCTTTCCACCCAGTCGCCGTCATTCATGTAGGCGATGCCGTTCACCATGCGCATCTCGGCGTGGTGGATATGGCCGCAGATCACCCCGTCCAGCCCGCGGCGGCGGGCTTCCTCGGCCAGGGCGACCTCGAAGCGGTCGATCGCCTTCACCGCCTCCTTCACCTGCCGCTTCAGCCACTGGCTGAGCGACCAGTAGGGATAGCCGAGCCGCCGCCGCGCCGCGTTGAACCAGCGGTTCAGCAGCAGCGCCACGTCATAGGCCCAGTCCCCCAGATGGGCGAGCAGGCTGGCGTAGCGCACCACGCTGTCGAACTCGTCGCCATGGATGAGGAGGAAGCGGCGGCCATCGGCGGCCTCGTGCACCGCCTCGCGCAGCAGGGCGACGCCGGCGATGTCGAATTCCGGCCCGGCCCAGTCGCGGAACACCTCGTCATGGTTGCCGGGGATGTAGGTGACGCGCGTGCCGGCGCGGGCCATGGCGAGGATGCGGCGGATGACCTGATCGTGCCCGGCATCCCAGTACCAGGAGCGGCGCAGCCGCCAGCCATCGATGATGTCGCCCACCAGGTAGAGCTGCTCGCACTCCACCCGGCCGAGGAAGTCGAGCAGCAGGTCCACCCGGCAGCCGCGCTGGCCCAGATGCAGGTCCGAGAGGAAGAGGGCGCGGTAGCGGCGCGGGGCTGGGCTCGGGGTCATGATCCGGATTCCCTTGGCTGTGGTCCCGGGCCGGGCGGCTCCGCCGGCGCGGCGGGGTGTCTGCGTCCGCAGCTCGTGTCCGCGGCTTCTCCGCCCTGGCCCATATCGGAGCCGTGCGACGGTGCCGTGACGCTGGCGTGACAGGCGCTTGATGAAACGCGCCGGCGGGCGCGCGCCCGGGCCGCGCCCCTCTTGTTGCGCGGGGCCGGCACCGCGCATAAGGCGCGCCTTCCCCCCGCAGCAGGACCCGGCCGGCATGAGCATTCCCACCCCCCCGAGGCAGACCCGCCGCCTTCATGCGGGGCTGAAATGGGGCAGTCTGGGCTGGGGTAAGCCGGATTGGGGCAAGCCGGATTGGGGCAAGCCGGATTGGGGCAGCCCGGTTTGGCCGCTGGCGGCGGCGGCGCTGCTCGGGCCTTTCGTGGCGGTGCTGCAATCCAAGGCGATGGCGCCGCTCGCGCTGGTGGTGCTGGTGGCGGTGCTGGGGATGGCGCGGCGGCGGCAGGGGCGCTGGCCCTTGCCCTCGGGCGCCGCGCTCTGGGCCGGGCTGGCGCTGGCGGGGTGGGGCATGCTCTCCGGCCTGTGGTCGCCCGGGCCGCTGCGCGCGCTGCATGCGGGGCTGACGCTGGGCGGGCTGATGCTGCTGGCCGGCGCCGCCGGCCGCGCCGTGGCGGCGGAGCCGGGGGCGCCGCGCCTGCTGGGCC
>NZ_JANFNY010000149.1 GCF_024437745.1 Roseomonas sp. GC11
TGCGGCTCGCGCACGCCATCGGCGGTCGGCACCAGCGGGCGGCTCTCGCCAAAGGCCTGCACGGTGATGGCGGTGCGCGCCACGCCCAGGCGCACCAGCTCCGCGGCCACCGCGTCAGCGCGGCGCTGCGACAGGCGCTGGTTGTACTGCGGCGAGCCCGAGCGGTCGGCATGGCCGGCCACCTCGATGCGCGTCGCCTGCACGCGGCCGGAATTCTGCGCCGCCTCGGCGATGATCTGGCGGGCGCGGTCCGTCAGGTCAGCACGGTCGAAGTCGAAGAAGACCAGATAGGTGCGGGCCGGGGCCGGCGCGGCGGCCGGGGGGACCGGCGCGGCGACGGGCACCGGCGCCGGAGCAGCCGGCGCGTTGAAGGCATAGCGCAGGCCAACCAGGATCGAGTGGTTGGTGTTGTCCAGCTTGGCAGAACCGCGCGTCACCGTGCCATTGGTGGCGCGGTAATTGGTGTCCACGCTCAGGTCGTAAGCCGCCAGGTAGCGGTATTCCAGCGTGGCGGACAGGCCCGGCACCGGCGCGATCGGCAGCGAGGCACCGACAATGCCCTGCACCGCCGGCTTCCACTCCGAGCCGATGACGGCCAGGTAGCTGCCGCCAGCGCCACGCAGCACCGCGGATTCGTAATTGCTGTAGATATAGCCAGCGCCCAGGCCAACATAGGGCGTCAGGCCCAGCGGCAGGCCCAGGTTGAAGTCGTACAGGGCATTGGCCATGCCGCCATAGGACTTCATATGGCCATTGGCGCTGCGCGGGCTGGCGATGCGGCTGAAGCCGCCAAAGTCATCAATACTGTTCTGGCGGAAATTGGCTTCCGCTTCCAGGCGCAGGCCATTGCCGAAGCCATAGCCGAAGGACAGCACGCCGGCATAGCCGGGCTTGAAGTCATGGTCGCCACCAGCGCCAAAGGCGCTGCGCAGATTGCTGCTGTCGGCCTTGATGTCGCCGCCCTCGCTCAGATTCAGGCCAGCACCGGCGCCGACATAAAAGCCCTGCACCGGCTGGGCATGGGCAAGAGCAGGCGCGAAGGCAACGGACGCCAGCAGCGCCAGACGGGAAAAGGACTTCATGGACGTGGTTTCTCCAGCGGAGCGCGCGAGCGATCCGAACGGGCAAGTACAGAGATTAACGATACCTTGAGCTTTACGCGTCTTGCCGCAGTCAATCGACATCACGTCAAGGTGATGCGAATAATTTTTTGTATATCGACTTATTGGTTTTCGCGGCCCGCGCCGGCGTTGCGGCAGCCTCCGGGGCGATCCCGCCCCGCGCGCGTCAGGCCGCCCGGAAGCTCTCCGGCGAAGGCACGCCCAGCTCGCGCCCCTTCGAATCGAAAGCCTGCTCATAGACCAGGGTCAGCACGGTCTTGCCGCCCTCCCCCGCCGGAGACAGCGCCTGCTCCGCCCCGACAGAGAGCAGATGCGTCGCCTGCGCCGCCAGCCCGGCGCTGTGCATCGTCTCCACCATCAGGCGCGCCTCGGCCATCGCCAGCTCACGCTCCAGCGCGGCGGCACGCCCGGCCTCGTCATCCCGCGCCTGCCGCAAGGCCAGCACCGCATCGCCCAGCCGCGCCACCAGCGACTCCAGCTCCGTCAGGCGCCGCAGCGCGGCTTCGGTCATCGGCTCGGTCATGCGGGCGGCTCGTTGGAACGACGGAGAGAAATCTTCTTTTTCTGAAGAAAAAGAAGCAAAAAGACTTTGTCCGGGGCGTCCCGCCTCAGGAAAGAAGCAGGACGCCCCTGGGAAATTAAATATCGAGGTTGGCGACCTTCAGCGCATTGCCCACGATGAACTCGCGCCGCGGCTCCACCACATCGCCCATCAGCGTGGAGAAGACCTGCTCGGCATCCTCCACATCGTCGATCTTCACCTGGAGGAGGGTGCGCGCGGCGGGGTCCAGCGTGGTCTGCCACAGCTGGTCGGGGTTCATCTCGCCCAGGCCCTTGAAGCGCTGAATCGCCAGGCCCTTGCGGCCCTGCGCCAGGATGCGCTCGAACGTGGCCAGCGGGCCGGCCACGCTCTGCGCCGGGCCCTCCATCGCCAGCACCGCCGGTTCCCGCCAGGACGCGGCGAGCGCCGCATGCCGCTCGGACAGCCAGCGCGCCTCCACACCGCGCAGGGCCACGGGGTCGAGGCGGTGGCGCTCGGCCACGCCACGCACCATCCGCGCCATCACCAGCCCCTCGGCACTGAAGGAAACCTTCCAGCCGCGTTCCGTGGGGCGGGCCAGCGTGTCGAGCCGCGCGGCCAGATCCGGCGCCGCGGCCAGGGCACGCTCCGCATCCGGCACCAGCGCGCCGGCAATCGCCGCCTGCTCCACCATCTCCGCCGGCATGGCCGTGGCCAGGCGGCGGATGCGGTGCGCGGTCTGCCGCAGGGTCTCGACCACCTCGCGCAGCTCATCCCCCGCCACCGTGCGGCCATCGGCGAAGCGCAGGCTGGCGCCATGCAGCGCCTTCTCGATCAGGTAGTCCTCAAGGGCGCGGTCATCCTTGAGGTAGCGCTCCTCCTGCCCGCGCTTGGCGCGGTAGAGCGGCGGCTGGGCGATGTAGAGATGCCCGCGCGTCAGCAGCTCCGGCATCTGCCGGAAGAAGAAGGTCAGCAGCAGCGTGCGGATATGCGAGCCATCGACATCGGCGTCGGTCATGATGACGATGCGGTGGTAGCGCAGCTTGTCAGCCGAGAAGCCGCCCCGCTCCACCGGCCCGGTGCCGATGCCGGTGCCGAGCGCGGTGATCAGCGTGCCGATTTCCGCCGAGGACAGCATCTTGTCGATGCGCGCGCGCTCGACATTCAGGATCTTGCCCTTCAGCGGCAGGATGGCCTGGAAGCGGCGGTCGCGCCCCTGCTTGGCGGAGCCACCGGCCGAGTCACCCTCGACCAGGAACAGCTCGCACTTGCTCGGGTCCTTCTCCTGGCAGTCGGCCAGCTTGCCGGGCAGGGTGGAGATATCGAGCGCGTTCTTGCGCCCCACCTTCTCCCGCGCCAGCTGCGCCGCCTTGCGCGCGGCGGCGGCGAGCACGACCTGATCCAGGACCTGCCGCGCCTCCTTCGGATGCGTCTCGAACCAGTGGGAGAGCGCATCGGCCACCGCCGCCTGCACCACCGGCTGGACCTCGGAGGAGACCAGCTTGTCCTTGGTCTGGCTGGAGAATTTCGGGTCCGGCACCTTGACGGAGAGAACCGCCGTCAGCCCCTCGCGCATATCCTCGCCAGAGAGCTCGACCTTCTCCTTCTTCGCCATCTCCTCGGCGTATTTGGTGACGATGCGGGTCAGCGCCTGGCGGAAGCCGGCCTGGTGCGTGCCGCCATCGCGCTGCGGGATGTTGTTGGTGAAGCACAGCGCCACTTCATGCGGGCTGTTGTTCCACCACATCGCCAGCTCGACCTGGATGCCGTTCTGCTCCTTGGCCTTCACCGCCACGGGAGGCTTGAACAGCGGCTCCTTGCTGCGGTCCAGCCACTCGACGAAGGCGGTCAGCCCGCCCTCGAAGCAGAAGCTGGTCTCGCGCGCCGGCTCGCCCAGCACCACCGGGCGCTCGTCGCGCAGGGTGATGGCGAGGCCGGAATTGAGGAAGGCCAGCTCGCGCAGGCGCTTCTCCAGGATGGCGAATTCATATTCCGTGCGGGTGAAGGTCCCGGCGGAAGGCTTGAAGGTGACGCGCGTGCCATTCGTGTGGCTGGACGGGCCGACGACCTTCAGCGGCTGCACCGTCTCGCCATGCTCGAAACGGATGAAGTGTTCCTGGCCATTGCGCCAGATCACGACTTCCATCCATTCGGAGAGCGCGTTGACGACGGCGGCGCCGACGCCGTGCAACCCGCCCGAGACCTTGTAGGAATTCTGGTTGAACTTGCCGCCGGCATGCAGCCGGGTCAGCACCACCTCGGCGGCGGAGACGCCTTCCTCGGAGTGGATGTCGGTCGGGATGCCGCGCCCGTCATCGGTGACGGTGACGGAGCCATCGGCGTTCAGCGCCACATCGCAGCGCGAGGCGAAGCCGGCCTGGGCCTCGTCGACGGCGTTGTCGATGATCTCGAACGCCATGTGATGCAGGCCGGAGCCGTCATCCGTGTCGCCGATATACATGCCGGGGCGCTTGCGGACGGCTTCCAGCCCGCGCAGCACGGTGATGGAGGCGCTGTCATAGGCGTCCGCCTGCGTCTCGGAGGCGGGGGACAGCGCGCGCGCGGACTCACTCATGCCGGGCGGAAACTCCTGCTCAGGACCGTCAGGAAGACGGGCGGAAAGACAGGATTTTCTAGCATTTTATGGGCCCGGGGACACGGGGAAATCGGCATCACGGCACAGCGTGCCGGGCTGTGCGGCGAAGAATTCCGCCCGCCCCTCCAGCGGCGCGAAGGGCGCGGGCTCGGTGCCCGTCAGAAAGCACTGCCCGGGCAGGGCGGCGAGGGCCGCGAAGAGGGCGGCGCGCCGCCCGGGATCCAGATGCGCCGCCACCTCGTCCAGCAACAGCAGGGGGGCGAGGCCGCGATGCGCCGTCACCAGCGCCGCCTGGGCCAGGATGGTGCTGGTGAGCAGCGCCTTCTGCTCGCCGGTGGAACACAATTCCGCGGGGATGTCGCGCGGCAGCAGCAGCAGGCGCAGATCGGTGCGGTGGGCCCCCTGGCGGGCGGAGCCGGCGGCGGCATCGCGCGCCCGGTCGGCGGCGAGGCCGGCGCGCAATTCCTCCTCCACGGCCAGGGCGGGGTGCTGGTTGAGCGCCCCGGCCAGGGGGCAGAGCAGCTCCAGCCGCGCGGCGGGAAAGGCCCCGGCCACGCCACCGGCCAGCGCGCCATTCAACTGGGCCACCGCCGCCCGCCGCGCCGCGATGGCGGCGATGGCATGGCGGGCCATGGTATCCTCAAGCGCGGCGAGCCAGCGGGCATCGCGCCGCCCCTCGGCCAGCAGGCGGTTGCGCTGGGCCATGGCGGCCTCGAAGGCGGCGACCTCGCGGGCATGGCCCGGCTCACGCGCCCAGACGAGGCGGTCGAGGAATTTGCGGCGGCCACTGGCGCCTTCCTGGAAGAGGCGGTCCATCTGCGGCGTCAGCCACAGCGCGGCGAAATGGGCGGAAAGTTCAGCCTGGCTGCGCACCGGCGCGCCATCGAGGCGGAAGCCGCGGCGATCCGCCCCGCTTTCCTGCCCGGTGCCGATGGTGACGGGGCCGGCGGGGCTGTCGAAATGCCCGGCGATGGTCCAGGGCAGGCTCTCCACGCCCTGGCGGCGCCCCCATTCGGTGGCGCGCGCGCCGCGCAGGCCGCGCCCAGGGGCCAGCAGGCTGATGGCTTCGAGGAGATTGGTCTTCCCGGCGCCATTCGGCCCGGCGATGACGACGATGCCGGCCTGGAACGGGATATCGAGCGCCTCGTAGCTGCGGAAATTCTGCAGCATGAGGCGCTTCAGGCGCAGGGCTGGCGGGGTGGACACGCGGCGCGGGTTAGCAGCGCACAGAACAAAAAGCAAACCCCCCTGCTCTTTTGAGGGAGAGGGGGTTTTGATGGGATGCGGGGACAGGATTTGAACCTGTGACCTTCAGGTTATGAGCCTGACGAGCTACCGGGCTGCTCCACCCCGCGTGGGTGGTTTGTATTCGATATGTTTTTTTTCACTGAGGGGTCCGGCTTGGTGGCCTGGCGGCGACCTACTCTCCCGCGCCTTGAGGCGGAGTACCATGGGCGCTGGGGTGTTTCACGGCCGAGTTCGGGATGGGATCGGGTGTATCAACCCCGCGATGGCCACCAGGCCACCGAGCCGGACCTTTGAGTGAGAGAAGTATCGGATGTGTATGTTCTGATTTGGTGATGTGTTTTCGAGTGTTTGTGGGTGAGTGCGGATTGGTGCTGCGTGCGGTGTCTGTATTGCTACAGACGGCGTGTGTGTTGTGATGAGATCGTTTGGGCGATTAGGACCGCTTAGCTGAGCCTGTTACCAGGCGTACACATGCGGCCTATTGACGTGGT
>NZ_JANFNY010000014.1:0-37571 GCF_024437745.1 Roseomonas sp. GC11
CCCCCCCCCCCCCCCCCCCCCCCCCCCCCCCCCCCCCCCCCCCCCCCCCCCCCCCCCCCCCCCCCCCCCCCCCCCCTAAACTTCCTTCAACACTTTCCCTTCCAGCCGCAGCACCCGGTCATGGTGCCGGGCGACCGCCGGCCGGTGGGCAATCGAGAGAATCCCGCTTTCCGGCAATTCCCGCCGCAGCGTGGCGTAGAGGTTTTCCTCGGCTTCCGGATCGAGGCTCGCGGTCGCCTCGTCGAGGAAGAGCCAGCGCGGCTTCAGCAGCAGGGCGCGGGCGATGGCCAGGCGCTGCTGCTCGCCGCCGGAGAGGCGGCGGTCCCAGCTTTCCATCTCGTCGAGCCGCGGCAGCAGGGCGCCGAGCCCCGCCTGTTCCAGCGCCGTGGCCATCTGCGCTTCGGTGAATTCCGCCGGGGCGTGGGGGTAGCAGAGTGCCGCGCGCAGCGTGCCGAGCGGCAGGTAGGAGCGCTGCGGCAGGAACAGCACCTCGCCCGGCGGCACGGCCAGTTGCCCGCGCGCGAAGGGCCAGATGCCCGAGAGGGCGCGGAACAGGGTGGACTTGCCGCCGCCCGAGGCGCCGGTGATCAGCACGGCCTCGCCGGGGCGCAGGGCCAGGGCGGTGTCCTCGGCCAGGGTGCGGCCATCGGGCAGGGCGATGCGCAGCCCCTCCGCCTGCCAGGCGCCATCGCGCGCGGGGTGGCGGGAGAGGCCCTCGCCGGCGCTGGCCTGTGCCGCCTGGAGCGCCGCCTGGAAGCCGGTGAGGCGCTCCACCGTCGCGCGCCAGTCGGCCAGGGAGGCGTAGTTGCTGACGAACCAGGACATGGCCCCCTGCACCTCGCCGAAGGCGGAGGAGGTCTGCATCAGCCCGCCCAGGGGCATGCGCCCGCTGAAATAGGCCGGCGCCGCGACGATGATGGGGAAGATGACCGCCACCTGGTCATAGCCGGCGGTGAAGAAGGTGAGGCGCTTGGTGACGCGCATCAGGCCCCACCAGTTCTCGATCACCGCGCCGAAGCGGGTGAGCAGGCCGCGCTGTTCCTGTGCCTCGCCGCCCTGGAGGGCGACGCCCTCCATGTTCTCGCGGAAGCGGACGAGGGCGTAGCGGAAATCCGCCTCGACGCGCTGTTGCAGGAAGTTCAGGCGGATCAGCGGGCGGCCGATGCGGTGGGTCAGCCAGCTGCCCAGCGCCGCATAGACCAGCGCCACCCAGACCATGTAGCCGGGGATGGAAATGCCGAGCACCGTCATCGGCCCCGACAGCCCCCAGAGCACGAGGATGAAGGAGGCCAGGGTGACCACCGCGTTCATCAGCCCGAGGCCGAGGCTCAGCGTGTCATCGACGAAGAGGCGCATATCGTCGGCGATGCGCTGGTCCGGGTTGTCGGTGCCGCTGCCGCTGCCGCTTTCGGCCAGGGCGATGCGGTAATAGGCGCGCCCCTCCAGCCAGCCGCCCAGGTAACGCTCGGTGAGCCAGCGGCGCCAGCGGATCTGCAGGGCCTGCTTCAGGTAGCGGGCATAGACGGCGACCAGGATGTAGAGCGCGGCGACCAGGGTGAAGCCGGGCATGTAGCCCTCTTCCCCGGTATGGCCCCAGAGGATGAGGCCGGTGAAGGCCGGGAAGTCCTTTTCCTCCAGCGCGTTGTAGAAGGCGCGCTGCCAGTAGGTGAGCAGCACGCCCATGCCCACCAGGGAGAGGTTGAGGAGGATGACGATGGCGAGCAGCCCGCGCGCGCGCCAGCGTTCCTCGCTGTTCCAGTAGGGGCGGGCCAGGGCCCAGACATCCCTCAGGAAGGGGGTGAGACTGCGCATTCTGTCAGTCCGTTCTTGGGGCTGTGTTCGTGAAGCCGTGCCGGAGGCGGTGCGGAGTGCCGGCGGGAGGGGGCCGGCGCTCAGCCGGGCGGCGGCGTGGCCCCTGCCTTGCCATGGCCGGGCCGGCCCTGGGTGGGTTGGCCCTGGGTGGGCTGGCCCTGGACGCTGTGGCCCTGGGTGTGGCCCCGGACGCTGCCGCGGCCCGGGGCGAGGCCCGGCTCAGGCGGCAGGGGCGGGCGCGCGCAGGCGGATCACGCCGCGCACCTCCTCGGCCGGGACAGGCTTGCCCTTGCGCAGGATTTCCACCCGCCCCTCCGCCTGGAGCTTCAGCGCCGCCTGGCGCACGGCGGTCATCAGGCTGCGCCAGTGCTCTTCCGGCGCCAGGGCGCGGGCGACCTCGCTCGGGCAGATGGAGCCGGGATTGGCGGAGGCCGGGCCGCGCGCGGCGGTCTGGCGCAGGATTTCCTCGGCGAGGGCCTCGGGGGAGGGACGGGTCGGGCGGGTGGACATCAGGCGGAGTCTTTCGGGCGTCAGGCGTCAGGCGTCAGGCGTCAGGCGTCTGGGCGGGTGTATCGGAAGAGGCTGTATCGCAGGCGGGCGGATTGTGCCCGGATGTTTCAGGCGGAAGCGTGGCCATCCTTCGGGCGGCCGGTGGAGAGGCGGGAGAAGCTGACCATCGCCGCGCCCAGGGCGATGGCGCCGGCGACGCCGAGGGCCACCTGCGCCCCCTGCTCCCCGGCCAGCCGCAGCGTCAGCGCGCCCAGCGCCGCGCCGGTGGTCTGGCCGAGCAGCCGGGCGGTGGAGAGCATGCCGCTGGCGCCGCCGCTGCGCTCGCGCGGGGCGGAGGAGAGGATGGCGCGGTTGTTGGGGCTCTGGAACAGGCCGAAGCCCATGCCGCAGAGGGCGGTGCGCCAGCCGATATCGAGGGCCGAGGGCGCCTCCGGCAGCAGGGTGAAGGAGCCGAGGCCGAGCGCCATGACCACCAGCCCGATGCCGCCCAGCAGCCCGGCCGGCAGCCGGTCCGAGGCGCGGCCGGCCAGCGGCGAGACGACGATCAGCACCAGCGGCCAGGGCGTCATCAGCAGCCCCGTCTCCACCTGGCTGCGGCCGAGCTGGTGCTGGAGGTAGAAGGGCAGGGCGACGAAGGCCAGCATCTGCGCCGCGAAGGAGCAGATGGAGGTGGCGACGGAGAGGCTGAAGACGGGGATGCGCAGCAGGTCCACCGGCAGCAGCGGGGCGGCGCGGCCGCTCTGCCGCCGCACCAGGGCGATGCCGGCGAGGATACCGGGCAGCAGCAGCCCCGCCACCACCCAGGCCGGCGCGCCGTGCGAGAACTGCTCCAGCGCCGTCATGACGAGGCCGAAGGTGGCGGCGCTGAGCAGGGCGGAGGCGGCATCGAAGCGCCGCCCGGCGCGCGGCGTGGCGGGCAGGAAGCGCAGCGCCAGCCCGAGCGCCAGGATGCCGAGCGGGATGTTGACGGCGAAGATCCACGGCCAGTGGGCGGCGCCCAGGATGGCGGCGGCGACGCTCGGCCCCAGCACGGAGGAGATGGCGACCACCAGGGCATTGACGCCCACCCCCTGGCCCAGCAGGCGCTGCGGGTAGATGTAGCGCACCAGGGCGGTGTTGACGCTCATCAGCCCGGCGGCGCCGAAGCCCTGCACCACGCGCGCCACCACCAGCCCGGTGAGGGAGTCGGAGAGGGCGCAGACGAAGGAGGCGAGGGTGAAGATGATGAGCCCGCCCTGGTAGACGCGCTCCAGCCCCAGCTTTTCCCCGAGCGAGGCGAGGGGCAGGAGCGAGACGACGATGGCGATCTGGTAGGCATTGACCACCATGATCGCCTGGGAGGGCGAGACCTTCAGATCGGCCGCGATGGCCGGAAGGGCGACATTGGCGATGGAGGAATCCATCACCGCCATGGCGATGGAGACGGCGAGGGCCAGAACGGCCCAGCGGCGTTGTGGCCGCGGCAGGCCATCGGTGTCCTGATGCATCCGGGGCGTTTTCTTCTTCGTGCAGGTCGGAAAGCCCGACCATGCGCCCCCTTCCGGGGCCGCGCCAGGGGGGGCGGGGCGTGGCCGCCGTGCACGGATAACAAGGCTTTACCCTCAAGCGGCGTCCCACCCCTGGCATGAGGCGGGACGCAGTCTCGAAAAGTCTTTTTGCTTCTTTTTCTTCAGAAAAAGAAGATTCTTCCCCGAAATCTTTCCCGCCCTCTCCGCCGCTGTCAGGCGAAGGCGCGCTCCACCAGCGGCCCCGGCGGCGGGTTGCTGGCGATCTCGCGGATGATCTTGCGGCGGACGGCGCTTTCAAAGGCCTCGAACCCCTCGGCGACCATCAGGAAGGCGCCCGGCCCGCCGATCACCTGATCCCGGTAGTATTCATCGAGCGGCGGGTTGAGCGAGGCGAATTGCGCCGGGGGCGGGTTGCTGTCGAGCACGGCGAGGCCGTTCAGGACGATGCCCTTGGCCAGCGCCTCGGCGCGGGCATCGGAGAGGGGGCGGCCGGAATTGTTCACCCCGTCGCCCGAGATATCGACGACCTGCCGCGTCCCTTCATAGCCCTGGCCGAAGAGGGTGGCGGCGTAGTCGATGGCGCCGGAGATGGAGGTGTAGAGGAAGGTGCGGCGGGGGGCGGCGTCCAGGGCCTCGGCGAAGGCATGGGCGCTGCGGGTGTCGCCCACGCGGGTCCAGGGGATGAGCAGTTCCTGCACATTCCAGTCGGACCAGGTGAAGAAGGTGACGGCGATGGAGCCCACCGCGCCGCGGCTGATGCCATCGATCAGCCGCCTGTCACGGAAGGCGTTGGCATAGCCGCGGAATTGCAGTTCCTGCTCGTCCGGGTCGACGGAGCGGCTGACATCGACGGCCAGCACCAGCTCCACATCCACCGGCTCATTGGCGCGGGCGCGGTGGGGCAGCAGCAGGGCCGGGGCGGCGAGCAGGCCGGCAGAAGCTTGGCGGAGAAAGTGGCGGCGACGCATCATGCGACCTCCAGGGGCATTCAACGCTTGTTGGGTTTCCTCCGCAGACGTCAGGCAGGTTATTTTGCGCTGCAATAAAATTTCCACAGGAAAATTTGCCTGTGGTTGCGGGCGGCGAACTTTCTGTCCCCTATGTGGCAACCGGGTGACAGAACACTTCCTTAAAGAGGCATCGGAAAGGAGGACGCCATGCGCGTTGCTGCCATCACCCCGCCTCTGGAAGCCGCGAATCCGTGGAGACCTTGGGCTCTGCCATCCGGGGAGCCGGCCCGGCCGGAACCCCCGCCGCCGCTGCCGCCACTGCCGCCGGAGCCCGGCCTGCCGGAGCCGCCCCTGGAGGAACCGCCGGATGCGCCCGGTGCGCCGCCCATGGGGGATCCACCGGAGAGGCCGTGGGAAAGGAAATAAATCTTAGAGAAATGTTCTTTTTTGAAAAAAAGAACCAAAAAACTTTTTCCTGAAAGAATCAGAAAAATATCTTGTCCCACAGGGCGCAGCGATGCGCCGCCTGCAGGAAAGCCTCCGTCACGTCCCCTCCGGGGCGCAGGCGGATCAGGTGCGGGGCAGCCGTGGTGAAGCGCGGCCAGGGCAGGGGGCGGCCCGCGGCGAAGTCGCCCCAGGCCCCCTGCATCCGGGCCGAGAGCGCCCGCTGCGCGGGGGTGAAGCGCGCCGCATCGGCCAGGGTCCAGCTGGTGCCGAAGACATAGGCGATCTCGCCCGCGTGATAGGCGCCAGGATCGGGGAGCAGGGGAAGCGCCCGCAACACCGAGGGCGCCTCCGGGTCGTCGAAGAGATAGGCCCAGACGGGCACATGGGCCGAGAGGTGGCGGGCCAGCGCGGCGGTGGGGCAGGCGAAGGCGCCATCGGTGACGATGCGGGCGAAGCGCGTGGCCTCCGTCTCCCCCACGGCCGGAGGGTAGGCGGCCAGCGCGGCCGGCGCCGCATCGGCCAGCAGGGCGCGGGTGGCGCGGGCCAGGCTGTCCTCGGTGAACAGCGCGCCGGTCAGCTGGTAGAGGGCGCTGAACAGCCGCCCCTCATCCTGGTTGAAGCCGAGCAGCACGGGCACGCGGTGGAAATGGCCCTGGGCGAAGGCTTCGGCCGGGGGCTGGGGCAGGGTGGCATCGCCATGCACCGGGATCCAGCTCGCGGGGCCGAGCAGCCCGCGCGTGGCCGAGACCGCCCCCGCCACCGCCCGCGGCGGCAGGGCGCGCAGGCAGGCCGCCACCGCCGCCGCCGCGCCCTCCGGGCAGCCCAGCCGGCTGGCGATGGCCTGGGCCGAGGCCTCCGCCGCCGCCAGCGGCGCGGTGGAGACCGCCATGCCACAGGGGCCGCTTTGCAGGATGGCGCGGTGGAACAGCCCGGCGGCACCGGGCGAGACCAGTTGCAGGCAGGTGCTCCAGGCCCCGGCGGATTCACCGAACAGCGTGACATTGCCGGGATCGCCGCCGAAGGCCGCGATATTGTCGCGCACCCAGCGCAGCGCCGCCTGCTGGTCCAGCAGCCCGGCATTGGCCGTGCCGCCGCTGGCGCGCAGCGCGGGATGGGCCAGGAAGCCCAGCGCGCCCAGCCGGTAATTCGGCGCCACCACCACCACCCCGCGCGCCTGGGCCAGGCCGCCCGGGTCATACTGCCGGTTGCTGCCGAGCAGCAGGGCGCCGCCATAGAGCCACACCATCACCGGCCGCCGCTCCCCCGGCCGGGCTTCGGCGGGGGCGTAGACATTGAGGTTGAGGCAATCCTCCTCCCCGCGCAGCAGCCAGGAGGAGGGTTCGCCCCGCTGGAAGCCGGGGCTGAGATTCTCGATGCAGCCGGGGCCGAGGCGGGTGGCGTCGCGCGGCGTGTCCCAGGGGGCGGGTGGCTCGGGCGGCGCCCAGCGCCGGGCGCCGCCGGCCGGCGCGGCGAAGGGGATGCCGAGATAGGCCTGCCCCTCCGGCGCCGCCATGCCGCGCACCGGGCCGGCGGTGGTGGGGCGCAGGCTCGGCGTGGCGCGGGGCGAGTCCATGATGGCCCGCGCCGCCCCCGGCTCCCCCTGGCAGGCGGCGAGCGGCAGCAGCAAGGCCAGCAGGGCCGTCAGGGGCGGGCGGCGGCGCGGGGCGGCGGCGGGCAAGGCCGGGTTCTCCAAGGGGCCCCGCAGCATGGCGCGCGCCGCCACGCACGGCAAAGGGGGCGCCGCGCGGCGCCCCCTTCCGGTCGGGCGGGAAAGAACCTGCTCAGAGATCGTTTGAAAACCGATCGCCTGCTCTTGAGAGGGGCTTTGCCCCTCTCACACCTGCAAGGCAGTGCCTTGCAGCCACCAAAGGCCTGGGGCCTTTGGAAACCCATCCGTCAGCGCAGGACGATTTCCACGCGGCGGTTCTGCGGCTCGCGCACGCCATCGGCGGTGGCGACCAGCGGGCGGCTCTCGCCGAAGGCCTGCACGGTGATGGCCGAGCGCGCCACGCCCTGGCGCACCAGCTCCGCCGCCACCGCATCGGCGCGGCGCTGCGACAGGCGCTGATTGTACTGCGGCGAGCCGGAGCGGTCGGCATGGCCCGCCACCTCGATGCGCGTGGTCTGCACGCGCCCGGCATTCTGCGCCGCCTCGCTGATGATCTGGCGGGCGCGGTCCGTCAGGTCGGCGCGGTCGAAGTCGAAGAACACCAGGTAGGTGCGGGCCGGGGCGGGGGCGGCGGCGGGCGCCGGCGCGGCCACCGGGATGGGCGCCGGCGGCACCGGCGTGTTGAAGGCGTAGCGCAGGCCGAGCAGCGCCGAGTGGTTGTGCAGCTGGTCCGCCTCATACTTCCCGGTGGTGAGGGTGGCGCCGCTCGCCCCGGTCACCCGGCCCTTGTAGTGGCCTTCCAGCGCGCCGGTATAGCGATACTCGACGGTGAGGGAGAGGCCGGGCACCGAGGTGATGGGGAAGGCCATGCCGGCGATGCCCTGATAGGCGAACTGGCCGTTGGTGTCGTCGATGCGCACGGTGGTGCCGTTGCTGCTGGTGCCCCTGGCATCCAGATCCGTCCAGATCCAGCCCACGCCGCCGCCGACATAGGGCACCACGGGCACCGGCATGTTGGGGAACCAGCGCGGCAGCTGGAAGTCATAGAGGGCGTTGACCATCACGCCATACTGCTGCTGCTCGCCATCGATGCCGCGCATGCCGACGCCGGGGCCGCCGCCACGGCTCTGGAAGCCGCCCAGGCGATCGACGTTGTTGTAGCGGTAGTTGCCCTCCACCTCGGTGCGCAGGCCGTTGCCGAAGCCGTAGCCGACCGAGAGCACGCCCGAGAAGCCTTCCTCGAAGCCGAGATTGCCCTGCCGGTTGCGGTTGCTGCGGTCCAGGGCGGCGGCATTGCCGCCCAGGGCGGTCACCCCGCGCGCATCCGAGTGGTTCCAGCCCGCGCCCGCGCCGAGATAGATGCCCGAGACCGGCTGCGCCGCGGAAGTCGGCAGCCAGCCCATCGGCGAATACCAGGGGGTGGTGCTGTCCTGGGCCATGGCGAGGCCGGGGGTGAGCAGGAGCGGGGTGGCGAGCAGCAGGCGGCGAAGAGTCATGGTGTGTTTTCCCTGGTAACCCATTGGACGGGCACGGGGAGAACCAGGGTTTCACGCGCAAGTTTCGGTTTGTTGTGACAATGAAGTGCCGCTGTGGCGCAACGGCAACAGCCTGTCCCCCGCTTCCCGGGGGCGGTGAGGCGTATCCTGCATCGCGTTGTTTCTGAAAAGGAAAGGGCCGCCCGGCCTGCCGGGGTTCGGGGTTGAGGCTGGCATTCCGGGCGGCCCCCGGCGCCCCGCCGCGCGCAGGGGGTGCGGCGGCGTGACGTTTTTGTGAAGGCAGCGGGCCTGCAACCCGCCGCCCCTGGCGCTCAGCCATGGCGCTCAGGCATCGCGCAGGGCCTGGGCCAGCAATTGCACCGAATGCACCGCCCGCCGCCCGGCGAGGTCGCGGATCTGGTGGCGGCAGGAGGTGCCATCCGCCACGATGGCATCCTCCGCCGCCGCCGCCCGCACGGCGGGCAGCAGGGAAAGCTCGGCCATGGCCTTGCTCGTCTCCAGGTTCTTCGCCTCGTAGCCGAAGCTGCCGGCCATGCCGCAGCAGGAGGAGGCGATGGGCGCCACCTCCAGCCCCGGGATTTTTTTCAGCACCTGCACGGCGGCGGGGAAGGCGCCAAAGGCCTTCTGGTGGCAATGGCCGTGCAGATGCGCCCGGGCCGCGCCGACCGGCCCGAGCGGCAGGTCTGGCTTCTCCTTCGCCAGGAATTCGCTGAGCAGGAAGGCTCGCCCCGCCAGCCGCCGGCTCTCCTCCCCCGGCAGAACAGACAGAAATTCGTCGCGCAGCGTGGTGAGGCAGGAGGGTTCCAGCCCGATCACCGGCGCATCGCTGCCGGCCAGGGCCTCCAGGGTGCGGCGCGCCTCCTCCCGCGCGCGCTCCACCATGCCCGCCGCCAGATAGCTCCGCCCGCAGCAGAGCGGCCGCCCGGTGGCCGCCCGCGCCGGCCGCACCCGATACCCCGCCCGCCCCAGCACGGTGACGGCATCACGCAGGATCTCCGGCTCCATGTGGCGGTTGAAGGTATCGGCGAAGAGCAGCACCTCGCGGCCCTCGCTTCCCGCCCCGCTGGCCATCTCGGCCTCCTCATCGCGGAAGGGGGCGGAGCTGAATTCCGGCAGGCTGCGCCCGGCGGCCAGCCCCAGCCAGCGCTCCGACAGCCGCGCCAGGGCGGGGATGCGGTCGCGCAGCGCCACCAGCCAGGGCGCGCGGCTCGCCCAGGGCGCCCAGCGCGGCAGCTCCGCCACCAGCCGGTCCTTCAGCGCGATGCCGTGCCGGCGGGCGCGTGCGTGCTGCGCCTCGATCTTCATCTTGGCCATGTCCACGCCGGTCGGGCATTCGCGCTTGCAGCCCTTGCAGGAGACACAGAGGGAAAGCGCCTCCGCCACCGCATCGCCCGCCAGGGCATCGGGGCCGAGCTGCCCCGTCAGCGCCAGCCGCAGCGTATTGGCGCGGCCGCGCGTCAGGTGCTGCTCATCCCGCGTGACGCGGTAGGAGGGGCACATGACATTGGCGTCGAATTTGCGGCAGGTGCCGTTGTTGTTGCACATCTCCACCGCGCCCAGGAAGCCGCCCTGCGGCCCCGGCCAGGCGGACCAGTCCAGCACCGGCTTCACCGCCGGATCGGCGCGGTAATCGGGCGGGTAGCGGAAGAGGCTGCGGTCATCCATGCGCGGCGGGCGGACGACGCGGCCGGGATTCATCAGCCCCGCCGGGTCGAAGGCATCCTTCACCGCCTCGAAGGCGCGGACGATGCGCGGGCCGAACATCGCCTCGTGGAATTCGGAGCGGACGATGCCATCGCCATGCTCGCCCGAATGGCTGCCCTTGTAGGCCCGCACCAGGGCGAAGCATTCCTCGGCGATCGCCCGCATCCGGGCGACATCCGCGCCATCCTTCATGTTCAGCACCGGGCGGACATGCAGGCAGCCGACGCTGGCATGGGCATACCAGGTGCCCTTGGTGCCATGCCGCTCGAAGACCTCGTTCAGCCGCTCCGTGTAGTCGGCGAGGTCGGCGAGGTCCACGGCCGTGTCCTCGATGAAGGAGACGGGCTTCCCGTCCCCCTTCATCGACATCATGATGTTCAGCCCGGCCTCGCGCACCTCGGCGATGGCGGCCTGGAAGCCGGCCTCGGTGGCGCGCACCACGGCGCCCGGATAGCCGAGATCGCCCATCATCGCCTCCAGCCGCGCGAGGTCGCGCAGCAGGGCGGCATCCTCCTCGCCATGGAACTCGACGATGAGGAGGGAGTCCGGCTCGCCGATCAGCATCTGGTCGATGGTGGCGCGGTAGAGCGGGATGGAGCGGCCGAGGTCGATCATCGTCCGGTCCACCAGCTCCACCGCCTCCGGGTTGAGCGTGACGAGGTGCTGGCTGGCGGCCATGGCGGCGCGGAAGGTGGGGAACTGGCAGATGCCCAGCACCTTGCGCGGCTTCACCGGCCAGAGCTTCAATTGCAGCGCGGCGGAAAAGGCCAGCGTGCCCTCGCTGCCCACCAGCAGCCGGGCGAGGTTGCCACGGCCGGCGGCGCGCGCCTCGGGCGTCAGCGCCTCGATATTGTAGCCGCCGACGCGGCGCAGCTGGCGCGGGAAGCGCGCGGCGATCTCCGTCGCCTCCCGCGATCCCAGCGCCGCCAGCCCGTCCAGCAGCGCGGCGATGCCGGCCGGCGCATCCTCGCCGGGCGGCGGCAGCGCGCCGAAGACGTGGCGCTGGCCATCGGGCAGCAGGGCGTCGATGGCCAGGACATTATCCGCCATCAGCCCGTAGCGGATGGACTTGCTGCCGCAGGAATTGTTCCCCGCCATGCCGCCGATGGTGCAGCGCGCCCAGGTCGAGGGGTCCACGGGGAAGAATTTTTTTCGGCTCTTCAGGCTGTCATTCAGGGCGCCCAGGGTGATGCCGGGCTCCACCCAGGCGGTGCCCGCCGCCTCGTCCACCGCCAGCACGCGGCGCAGATATTTGGTGCAGTCCAGCACCAGGGCGCGGTTCACCGTCTGGCCGCACTGGCTGGTGCCGCCGCCGCGCGGCAGCAGGGGCACCCCGGCCTCGCGGCAGATCGCCAGCGCCGCCTCCACATCCGCCAGGCTCCTCGGCACCAGCACGCCTACCGGCTCCACCTGGTAGATGCTGGCATCCGTGGCGTAGCGGCCGCGATCGGCGGGGGTGAATTTCACCTCGCCCGCGGTCTCGCGCTTCAGCCGCGCGGCCAGGGCGCTGTCCCCGGGGCGGTGGCGGGCGTGATGAATGGCGTTCATGGACCTGTCCTGGCAGTTTGCCTTCCCTGGCCCGGAGCCTAGCGCCGCCGCCGCCGCCTGTCCGATCTATAATGCTCATCAATCCGACAAGCCGAACTCATTGGCGGCCCTCATGGCAGACGCCGTAAGACCACCGTGAACCAGGGGAGGGACAAGACCATGGCCTATTTTCAGTCGAAGCCGGTGGCGGGCCGCCACTTCCTGCAGATTCCGGGGCCGACCAACGTGCCGGACAAGGTGCTGCGCGCCCTCGACAACCCGACCATGGACCATCGCGGGCCGGATTTCGGCCTGCTCGGCCAGCGCGTGCTGGAGAAGGTCAAGGCGGTGTTCAAGACCACCCAGCCGGTGGTCATCTACCCCGCCTCCGGCACCGGCGCCTGGGAGGCCGCGCTGGTCAACACCCTCTCCCCCGGCGATGCCGTGCTGATGTGCGAGACGGGGCAATTCGCCTTCCTCTGGCGCGAGATGGCCGAGCGCCTGGGGCTGAAGCCGGAATTCATCGCCACCGACTGGCGCCGCGCCGCCGATGTGCCGGCCATCGAGGCCCGGCTGCGCGCCGATGCCGGCCATGCCATCAAGGCCGTCTGCGTCGTCCATAACGAGACCAGCACCGGCTGCACCAGCCGCATCGACGAGGTGCGCGCGGCGATGGACGCGGCGGGCCACCCGGCGCTGCTGCTGGTGGATACCATCTCCTCCCTCGGCAGCATCGATTACCGGCACGATGAATGGGGGGTGGATGTCACCATTGCCGGCAGCCAGAAGGGGCTGATGCTGCCGCCGGGCCTTTCCTTCAATGCCGTCGGCCCCAGGGCGCTGAAGGCGGCGGAGACGGCGCGGCTGCCGCGCAGCTTCTGGGACTGGCGGCCGATGATCGCCGCCAATGCCACGGGCTACTTCCCCTATACGCCGGCCACCAACATGCTCTACGCGCTGGACACGGCGCTGGACCTGCTGCTGGCCGAGGGGCTGGAGAATGTCTTCGCCCGCCACGACCGCCACGCCGAGGCCACCCGCCGCGCCGTGCGCGCCTGGGGGCTGGAGGTGCAATGCGCCGAGCCGCGGCATTTCTCCTCCGCCCTGACGGCGGTGCGCCTGCCGGAGGGCCATTCCGCCAATGCCCTGCGCGCCACCATCCTGGAGCGCTTCAACATGAGCCTGGGCAATGGCCTGGGCCGGCTGAACGACCGCGTCTTCCGCATCGGCCATCTGGGCGACTTTAGCGATCTGGCGCTGATGGGCACCCTCTCCGGCGTGGAGATGGGCCTGCGCCTGGCCGGCGTGCCGCATCAGGCGGGCGGGGTGCAGGCGGCGATGGATTTTCTGTCAGGGAATGCGTGAGGGAAAACCGGGGGAAGAATGAATTCTTCCCCCAGACCCCCATCATCTTTTTCTGTCAGTACAGCGTCCCGCTGGGCCGGGAGACGGCGGCAGCCTGAAAGAAAAGGGAATTCATTCCCCCGCATCTTCCTGGGTTTTATGCTGGAGCAAATTCCTCCACCATCTCCCGGCAGATGTCCGCCCCGATGGTGAAGGAGCGCAGCCGCGCCGCGTGGTCGAAAATGGAGCCGGTGAGCATCAGCTCATCCACCCCGGTGCGCGCCACGAAATCGCGGATCTGCCGCCGCACCGTCTCCGGCCCGCCCACGGCGGAGCAGGCGAGGGAATGCCCCACCCCCGCCGCCTCGGCCTCCCGCCGCAGCGCCGCCCCATCTTCGGCCGGCGGCGGCAGCTTGCCCGGCGTGCCGCGCCGCAGGTTCAGGAACTGCTGCTGGAGGGAGGTGAAAAGCCGCTCCCCTTCCGCATCCGTCGCGGCGGCGAAGAGGTTCATGGCCGCCATGGCATAGGGCTTTTCCAGCGTGGCGGAGGGGCGGAAGCCCTCGCGGTAGATCTCCAGCGCCTGCATCATCATCTGCGGCGCGAAATGCGAGGCGAAGGCGAAGGGCAGCCCGAGCGCCGCCGCCAACTGCGCCGAATAGAGGCTGGAGCCGAGCAGCCAGAGCGGGATGTCCATCCCCGCCCCGGGCACGGCGCGCACCGGCTGCCCCTCCTGCGCCGGGGCGAACCAGTGCTGAAGCTCCACCACATCCTGCGGGAAGCTGTCGGCATCGCCGGCGAGGTTGCGACGCAGGGCGCGGGCGGTGCGCATGTCGGTGCCCGGCGCGCGGCCCAGGGCGAGGTCGATGCGGCCGGGGAAGAGCGCGTTCAGCGTGCCGAACTGCTCCGCCACCATCAGCGGCGCGTGGTTGGGCAGCATGATGCCCCCCGCGCCCACGCGGATGCGGTGGGTGCCGGCGGCGACATGGCCGATCACCACGGCGGTGGCGGCGCTGGCGATGCCGGGCATGTTGTGGTGCTCGGCCAGCCAGAAGCGGTGATAGCCCAGCGCCTCGGCATGGCGGGCGAGGTCGCGGGCATGGTGGAAGGCGTCGGCGGCCTCCTCCCCCTGCTTGATCGGGGCGAGGTCGAGGACGGAATAGCGGATCATGATGAACTCCCACGCGGGTGGGGAAGGGCGGGGCCGGCGGGGGTGCCGCCGGCGGGTCATGGCGGCATATGGGGGTGCCTCGCCCCGATGGCAGGGGGAGAGGCGGGGGGTGCTTGGCAGGACCCCACCCCCCACCCCAATGTGAAGGGGAGCAAGGAGGGCCACACCCCATGACCACCGAGATCGACCCCGCCACCCGCACCGAGCTGGAGGCCGCCGCCTTCCGCCGCCTCGTCGAGCACCTGCGGGAGCGGTCGGATGTGCAGAATATCGACCTGATGAACCTGGCCGGCTTCTGCCGCAACTGCCTCAGCCGCTGGTACCGCGAGGCGGCCGAGGCGCGCGGCATCGCCCTGCCGGACCCTGAGGCGCGCGAGATCATCTATGGCATGCCCTACAAGGCGTGGCAGGCGCAGCACCAGAAGGAGGCCACCGCCGAGCAGAAGGCGAAATTCGCCGCCAGCCAGCCGCATTCCTGAGGCCGGGGCGAGAGGCTGGGGCGCGGCGCAGGCAGGATTTGCCCGCCCCCGGCGGCGCGGCTATACCCGCGCGCTTCCGGTGCCGCGCCGCGGTGCCGGCCCTGTCCGCTGTCTGGAGACCATGATGAGCGATTTCGACGCGCACGAGGCCAAGGCCAGCCGCGAGCGCCAGGAAGCCGATCCCGATGCCGATGTCGGCGGCATCGCCGCGGACCGGCTGCGCTCCATCATCGAGCGCGTGGAGCGGCTGGAGGAAGAGCGCAAGGCCCTGGCCGACGATATCAAGGACATCTTCGCCGAGGCCAAGTCCGCCGGCTTCGAGGTGAAGGTGATCAAGCAGATCATCCGCCTGCGCAAGCAGGAGCCGGCCGAGGTGGAGGAGCAGGAGACCCTGCTCGACCTCTACCGCCGCGCCCTCGGCATGTGAGCCTTGAGGGGGCTTTGCTCCCTCAAACACCCCCCTTTCTTTCCCTTGGGCAGGGGACAGGGTTCCCTGCACCCGCCTTCAGGGGGCGTCCCCTGATGGGTTTCCAAAGGCCTCAGGCCTTTGGTCGGGAGAGTTTGAGAGGGGCGAAGCCCCTCTCAAGAAGGCTCAGGCCGCGAGGCCCGGCGTTTCCGCCACCAGCGCGGCATAGGCCTCGGCCACGCCCAGCCCCGGCGCTTCCTGCCGCATGGCGAAGAGCCGGTGCTTGACGAAGAAGCGCCAGTGCACCGGCAGCGCCGCCAGGATGGCCGTCAGCGCGTCATAGGCGGCGCTGTCCCACACCTGCTCGAAGGCGTCCCGCTCGGGGCCGAGGGCGAAATGGGCCGGGTGCGCGGCGGCCGGGCGGGCGGCGCGCTCGGCGGCGGTGGCGGCCTCGTCCACCTGCCAGGACCCCGCCGCGCCCTCCCGCAGCACCACGCCGTAATCCGCCCGCGCGCTGGCCGGCGAGACATAGCCCCGCGTCACGTCGCGCGCGACCAGCGCCGGGTCGCGCTCCAGCGGGCTGCCGCGCCCGCCGCCGCCGGGGGAGTGGATATGCAGCACATCGCCCGGGTTCATGGTGACGAGGTCGGCATTGCCCAGCACCACCGCCCGCGCCGTGCCGGGGTTGAGGATGAAGTCCGAGGGCTGGCCCGGCTGCCCGCCCAGCGTGCCCCAGGGGCGGAAGCGGCAGCGGTCGCGGTTGCGCGCGGTGACGCGGGAATTGGGCGCGAAGACCTTGAACTCCATCACCGTGGCGAGGCCGCCGCGCATCCGCCCCGCGCCGCCGGAATCCGGCAGCAGCCCGTAGCGCAGCATCTGGATGGGCACTTCCGTCTCGGTGATCTCGATCGGCGTGTTCTTCAGATAGGCGCCATCGGCGCCCGAGCCATTGGTGCCGTCGCGGTGCGGCATGCCGCCGCCGCCGCCGACCACGGGGTTGATGGCGGCCAGCACGCTGCGCCGCGTGCGGTTGTCCGTCGTCATGATGTTCATGATCGAGCTGGTGCCGGCGGGGGCGGCCGGCATGCGCTCCGGCATGGCGAGGCTGAAGGCGCCGAAGATCAGGCTGCGCAGCCGCGCGCAGGTCAGGCTGCGCATGCCCACCGCGGCGGGGAAGACGGGGTTCACCACCGTGCCCTCGGGCGCGATGCAGGTGAAGGGCCGCGTCAGCCCGATATTGAGCATGATGCGCGGATTGAGCGTGTAGAGCACGTAGTAGACGCCCACCAGCAGCAGCGTGTGGTGGGGGTTGCCCCCCGTCGGGACGTTGAGCGAGGAGGTCAGCTGCGGGTCGGAGCCGGTGAAGTCCAGCACCGCGCGGTCGCCCGCGATGGTCAGGGCCAGGGCCAGGCGGCAGGGCTGGCCGCCGGCCGAATCCTCGTCCGCATAGTCGGAGAAGACATAGCGGCCATCGGGGATGGAGCGCAGGATCTCGCGCGCCTGCTGCTCGGCATGGTCCTGCACGCCCTGGATGCCGGCCAGGAAGCCCTCGGCGCCGAATTTGGCGATCATCGCGCGCACCTTGCGCTCGCCCGTGTTGAGCGCGCCGATGAAGGCCTTGAGGTCGCCCAGATTCTGCTCCGGCTTGCGCACATTCATCAGCATGACGCGCAGCAGGTCCTCATCCAGCACGCCTTCGCGCATCAGCTTCATCGGCGGGAAGCGGATGCCCTCCTGGTGGATTTCCGTCAGCGTGCGGGAGAGCGAGGCGGGCACGGCGCCGCCCATGTCGGTGTTGTGGATATGGCCGCAGGCGAAGCAGATCAGCCGGCCCTCGTGGAAGATCGGCTTCCACATGTGCACATCCGGCGCATGGGTGGCGAGGTAGCCGCTATAGGGATCGTTGGTGAAGCCGATATCGCCCGGCGCGTAGTCCCCGATCAGCCCGATGGCCTGGCCGTAGGAGATGCCGGGATACCAGGTGGCGCCGAAATCCATCGGCACGGCGAAGACGCCGCCATCCGGCCCGACGAGCTGGACGGTGAAGTCCTCCGTCTCCTTCACGAAGGTCGAATGCGCCGTGCGGTAGAGGGTGTAGGCCATGTTCTCCGCCGCCGCGCGGGCATGGTTGGCGAAGACCTGCAGCGTGACCTTGTCCATGATGCGGGCCTCCTCAGGCGGCGGTCAGGTGGAGATGGCCATGGGCATCGACCTCCGCGTCGAAGCCGGGCGGGATGCAGAGGGTGGTGTCCTCCTGCGCGACGATGGCGGGGCCGGCGAAGCGGTGGCCATGCCGGAGATCGTCGCGCCAGTAGAGCGGCATGGCGCGCGCCGCACCGTCGAGGAAGGCGGTGACCTCCCCCTGCGGCGCCGGCGTGCCCGCCACCCGCGCCTGCGCCGGGAAGACGGGCGGCGGGGTGCGGCCGAGGATGACGAGGCGCAGATTGACGAGCTGCACCGGCGCCGCCGGGTCGGCGAAGTCGTAGATCCCGGCGTGGCGGCGGTCGAAGGCGGCGTGCAGCGCGGCGGTGTCGCCCGCCATCACGCGCTCCGCCTCCAGCGGGACCTCGATCTCGAAGGACTGGCCGCGGTAGCGCATCTCGGCCGAGACGATCTCCGCCGCCTCGCCGGTGAAGCCCTGCTCGTCGCGCAGCCAGCGGGTGGCGCGGGCGCGCAGCTCCGCCAGCGCCGCGGCCAGCGCCGGCATGGCCTCCGGCACCAGGTCGATGAAGAGGGTGCGGACGAAGTCGTTCTTCACATCGGCGATCAGCCCGCCGAGGGCGCTGACCACGCCCGGCCGGCGCGGGATCATCACCCGCGCCATGCCGAGCTCGCGCGCCAGCAGGCAGCCCATCATCGGCCCCGCCCCGCCGAAGGGCAGCAGGGTGAAGTCCCGCGCATCGACGCCGTGCCGCGCCACCAGCTTGTTCACCTCGGCGAACATGGAGGAGATGGAGACCTGGATGATGGCCTCGGCCGTCTCCTGCAGCCCGCGGCCGAGGCGCCGGGCCAGGGCGCCCACCACCGCCTCCGCCTTCGCCCGGTCCATGGTGACGGAGCGGTAGGCGAGCGGCGCGTGGCCGAGGAAGCCGAGCACGGCCATGGCATCGGTGATGGTCGCGCGCGTGCCGCCCCGGCCATAGCAGGCGGGGCCGGGGGTGGAGCCGGCGCTCTCCGGCCCCACCCGCAGCATGCCGAAGCCGTCCACGCTGGCGATCGAGCCGCCGCCATCGCCGATCGAGGTGACGGAGACGCTCGGCACATGCAGTGGGAAATCGCCGATCATCTCGCCCGTGCCGAATTGCGGCTGGCCGTCGATGATCAGCGCCACATCGGCGCTGGTGCCGCCGATGTCGAGGGTCAGCACCTGGCCAAGCCCGGCCTGCCGCGCCAGGAAGGCCGCGCCCATCACGCCCGAGGCCGTGCCGGAGAGCAGCATGCCGACACAGGAGGTCCGCCCCTCCGCCAGCCCCATGACGCCGCCATTCGACTTGGTGATCATCGGCGCGGCGGTGATGCCTTGGGCGGCCAGCACCTGGCCCAGATTGTCGAGGTAGCGGTCCACGCGCGGGTGGACATAGCCGTTCAGGATCGCCGTCGTCGTGCGCTCATACTCGCGGATCACCGGCCAGATGCCGGAGGCGCGGAAGACGAAGAGCCCCGGCTCGGCGGCGCGGATCACGGCTTCCGCCGCCTCCTCCTGCGCCGCGTTGCGGTAGCTGTGCAGGAAGGAGATGATGATGCCCTCCGCCCCGCGCGCGCGGGCCTGCCGGGCGGCGGCGCGCACCGCCGCCGCGTCCAGCGGCTCCGCCTCGCGCCCATCGGCCAGCACGCGGCCGGCCACGCCGAAGATGCGGTCGCGCGGGATGAGCTGCTCGGGCCGGGCGCAGAACAGGCTGTACATCTCCGGCATGCGCAGCCGGGCCATTTCGATCACATCCTCGAAGCCGGCATTGGTCAGCAGCGCCAGCGCCGCGCCCTTGCGCTGGATGACGGTGTTGATGCCCACCGTGGTGCCGTGGACGAAGGCCGTCACCGCCGCGGGCGCCATGCCGTGGCGCGCCTGGAGCAGGGCCACGCCCTCCATCACCTCGCGCCCCGGCTCGTCGGGCGTGGTCAGCACCTTGAGCGTGTGCATCTGCTGCGTCGCGTCGTCGAGCACGCAGAAATCGATGAAGGTGCCGCCGATATCGACGCCGATCCGCCAACTCATCTCGCCTGGCCTGCCTGTTCCGTGACGCGGCGCAGTGTTCCGGCCGGCGGGCGGGCTGTCCAAGACGGATCAGGGGGGCAGGAATAAGCCCGGCTTATGCCGCGGGCTGGACCAGCCCGCGCCCCTCCGGCGCCGCGGCATAGAGGGCGAGGGCGCGGCGGATCTCGCCGCGGAACTGCTCCTGGGTGTGGGAGAGCGGGCGGCGCGCGCTGGTCAGGATGGAGACGGGCAGCGCCACGCGCGGGTGGAAGGGCCGCGCCACCACGCCGGGAAACCCCGCCCAGGGGATCAGCCCATCCACCAGGGCGAGGCCGATCCCCTGCTGCACGAAGGAGAGGGCGAGCAGCGAGACATCGATCTCCACCGCCGGGCGCAGCCGCGCCCCCTCCCGCGCGAAGGCGGCCTCCAGCCGGGCGCCGGGCAGGCTGTCGGCGCGGTAGGAGATCAGCGTCTCGCCGGCGAGGTCGGCGATGCCGAGGCTCGCCTCCGCCGCCAGCGGGTGGCGCGCCGGCAGCAGGCAGACCACCTCCGTCCGCCCGATCAGCTCCGCCTGGATCATCGCCTGCGGCGCGTCGTGCAGGGCGATGCCGAGATCGACCTCGCCGCGCTCCAGCTTCTCCGCCAGCACCTCCATCGGCACCACGAAGGAGACCAGCCGCATCCCCGGGCAGAGGGCGCGGAACTGCCGCAGCGCCAGCGGCAGGAAGGAGAGGGCGGGCGGCGAGGAGGAGCCGAGCCGCACCGTCCCCGCCTGGCCCTGGCGCAGATCGGCGGCGTAGCGGCGGAAGCTCTCCAGGTCGTGGTGCAGCCGCTCCGCCTCGGGGTAGAGCTGCGTGGCCTCCGGCGTCGGCACCAGCCGCCCGCCCAGGCGCTGGAACAGCTTGAAGCCCAGCTGGTCCTCCGCATGCAGCAGCAGCTGGCTGAGCGCGGGCTGCGAGACATGCAGCGCCTGCGCCGCGCCGGTCAGCGTGCCGCAGCGCATGATGGTGCGGAACACCTCGATCTGCCGCGCATTCATGGGGTGGCTCCATAGGTCCGGGTTATGGAAACCGCCATTTTGCCGATTGGACAAGCCCGCGCGGCGGCGCCCATCCTGCCGGCCAGGGACAAGGGCGGCGGAAAAGGCGGGGTGATGGCGGGGTTGATGCACCGGGTGGCCGAGCGCGGGCGCGCGCGGCTGCGCCTGACCGTCGATGGCGTGGAGATCGAGGCGCTGGAGGGCGACACGCTGCTCACCGCCCTCCTCACCGCCACCGCGCGGCTGCGGGAGAGCGAGTTCGGCGATGGCGCGCGGGCGGGTTTCTGCCTGATGGGCGCCTGCCAGGATTGCTGGGTCTGGACGGAGGCGGGGGAGCGGCTGCGCGCCTGCTCCACCCCCGCCGTGGCGGGGCTGCGGCTGGTGACGGGGGCGGCGCCATGGCCGTGATCGTGGTGGGCGCCGGCCCCGCCGGCACGCGCGCCGCGGCGCGGCTGGTGGAGGCCGGGCTGCGCCCCATCCTGCTCGACGAGGGCAGCCGCCAGGGCGGCCAGATCTATCGCCGCCAGCCGGAGAATTTCACCCGCCCGCCCGCCGCCCTCTATGGCAGCGAGGCCGGCAAGGCCACCGCCCTGCACCGCGATTTCGCAGCCCTGCGGCCGCATATCGACTACCGGCCCGAGACGCTGGCCTGGGGCGCGCGGCCGGGGGAATTGCTGACCCTGCATGGCGAGACCGCCACGGCGCTGCGCTATGACGCGCTGATCCTGGCCACCGGCGCGACGGACCGCGTGATGCCGGTGCCGGGCTGGACGCTGCCCGGCGCCTATACGCTCGGCGCGGCGCAGATCGCGCTGAAGGCGCAGGCCTGTGCCATCGGCCGGCGGCCGGTCTTCTTCGGCACCGGGCCGCTGCTCTACCTCGTCGCCTGGCAATACCGGAAGGCGGGGGTGGAGGTGGCGGCGGTGCTGGACACCAGCCCCTTCGCCGCGCGGCTGCGCGCCCTGCCGCTGCTGGCGGCGCGGCCGGGGGTGCTGCTGGCCGGGCTGCGCTACACGGCGGCGCTGCTGCGCGCCGGGGTGCGGGTGGAGAGCGGCATCACTCCGCTGGCGGTGGAGGGGGAGGGGGGGCGCGTCGCCGCCTTCCGCTGGCGCGACCGCAGAGGGCGCGAGCAGGCGCTGGCCACCGATGCCGTCGGCATGGGCTATGGCCTGCGCTCCGAGACGCAGCTGGCCGACCTGCTGAAATGCCGCTTCGCCTTCGACCCCGTGGCGCGGCAATGGCTGCCGGAACTGGATGCCGAGGGGCGGAGCAGCGTGCCGGGCGTCTACCTCGCCGGCGATGGCGCGCTGGTGCGCGGGGCGGATGCGGCGGAACTGGCCGGGCGGCTGGCCGCCTGCGCCCTGCTGCGCGATGCCGGCCACCCGGTGGACCCGCTGGAGACGGCGCATCTGCGCGCCGGGCTGCGCGGCATGGCGCGTTTCCGGCGCGGGCTGGAGACGGCCTTTCCCTGGCCCGGCGCCCAGGCGGCGGCGCTGCCGGACGCGACCATCATTTGCCGCTGCGAGGCGGTGACGGCGGGCGATATCCGCCACGCCGCCGCAGCCCTGGACGCGCCGGAGGTCAACCGCGCCAAGCAGCTGATGCGCCCCGGCATGGGGCGCTGCCAGGGCCGGGTCTGCGGCCTCGCCGCCGCCGAGGTGCTGGCCGCCGCGCGCGGCGTGCCGGTGCGCGCGGCCGGGCGGCTGCGCGGCGCGGCGCCGGTCAAGCCGCTGCCCGTCGCCACCCGCATGCCGGAGGAAACGCCATGACGCCGGAGGCCAACCGCGCCGATGTCCTGATCATCGGCGGCGGGCTGATGGGCGCGGCCACCGCCTTCTTCCTGCGCCGCCACGGCCTCTCCGCCATCCTGATCGAGCGCGACCTGGTGGGGCAGGCGGCGACCAATGCCAGCTTCGGCAATATCCGCCGCCAGGGGCGCTTCCTGCCGCAGCTGCCGCTCGCCAACCGCTCCCGCGCGCTGTGGGGGCAGTTGGGCGCCCTGCTCGGCGAGGATGCCGAATTCCTCGCCAGCGGCCATATCCGCGTCGCCTTCGAGGAGGCGGAGGCGGCGAAGCTGGAGGCCTATGCCGCCCAGGCCCGGCCCTATGGGCTGGAGCTGGAGATGATCCGCGGCCCCGCCATGCGGGAGCGCTTTCCCTTCCTCTCCCCCGCCGCGCTCATGGTCAGCCATTCGCCACAGGACGGGCACGCCAATCCCCGCCTCGCCGCCCCGGCCTTCGCCCGCGCGGCGCGGCGGGCGGGGGCGCGGGTGGTGGAGCGCGCCCCCGTCCTCGGCATCACGCGCGATGGCGTGGATTTCGTGGTGGAGACGCGCGGCGCCGGCAGCTTCCGCGCGCCGGTGGTGCAGGTCTCGGCCGGCGCCTGGGGCCGCGCTTTCGCCCGCGAGCTGGGGGAGGATGTGCCGCTCACCGCCCGCTCGCCCCAGATGGGGGTGACGGAGCCGATGCCCTACCGCATCCCCCCGGTGATGGGGCTGGCCAGCAGCCGGCCGGGGGAGGGCGTCTATCTGCGGCAGGTGAAGCGCGGCAACATCGTCTTCGGCGGCGGGCGCCGCTGCCCGGCGGATCTCGAGGGCCAGCGCGCCCTGCTCGACCCCGCCAATACCCTGCGCCAGCTGCCCTTCCTGGCGCAGCTGCTGCCGCCCATGGCGCGGCTGCGCGTCATCCGCACCTGGTCCGGGGTGGAGGGCTATATCGGCGACGACCTCCCCGTCATGGGGGCGAGCGCCCGGCTGCCCGGCCTGTTCTACGCCTTCGGCTTCTGCGGCCATGGCTTCCAGCTGGGGCCGGGCGTCGGCGCCAGCATGGCCGACCTCATCGCCACCGGCGATGCCGGGGTGCCGCTCGAACCCTTCTCCATCGCCCGCTTCGCCGGGGGCTTCCCGGCCGCGATGGCGGAAGGGGCGCATCTGGAATAGCGCCGCCGCCGCCGCGCGGCAGGACACGCAAAAACGAAAAAAGAACGGGGGCGGGCCGCAGCACGGCGCCTGGCAGGTTTCACCGAGGAGAATTCCCGCATGTCGCGCTTCCCGCTCACCCGCCGCGCCGCCCTGGCCTTGCCGGCCATGGCCCTGCCCGGGCTGCCCGCCGCCCCCGCCCTGCTGCCCGCCCCGGCCTGGGGCCAGGGCGCGTGGCCCCAGGGGCCGGTGCGCATCATCGTCCCCTTTGGCGCCGGGGGCGGCACGGATGTCACCATCCGCCTGATGGCGCCGCGGCTCTCCGCCATCCTCGGCCAGCCGGTGGTGGTGGAGAACCGCCCGGGCGCCGGCAGCACCCTCGGCACCGACTACGTCGCCAAGGCCCCGGCCGATGGCTCCGTCTTCGTCCACGCCACCCTCTCCTCCACCGGCATCGCCCGCGCCCTCTACCGCAACCTGCCCTATGACCCGCTGCGCGACCTCGCGGCCATCGCCCCCACCGTCTTCGTGCCGCTGGTGCTGGCGGTGGCCAGCAAGGGGTGGCCGCCGGGCCTGGAGATCCACGATGCCCGCGCCCTGGTCGCTGCGCTGAAGGCGCATCCGGGGCGCTTCCAGTATGGCCATAACGGCATCGGCGCCTCGGGCCATCTCGCCTGCGCCAATTTCCTCACCAGCATCGGCGCCGAGGCCGTCAACGTGCCCTACCGCGGCGGGGCGGAGACCATCACCGCCCTGGTGAAGGGCGAGATCCAGTTCATGCACGACATCACCGGCCTGCTGGAACCGCACCGCGCGGCGGGGGAGGTGCGGTGCCTTTTCGTCACCTCGCCGGAGCGCTCGGCCGTCATGCCCATGGTGCCGACGGCGCGCGAGGCCGGGGTGCCGGATTACCCGGCCTATTCCTGGTTCGGCCTCTTCGGCCCGGCCGGCACGCCGCCCGCCATCCAGGCGCGCATGGCCGGCGCCATCGCCCGGGTGCTGGAGGAACCGGCCATCGCCACCCGCCTCGCCCAGATGGGCACGCCGGCCATGACCGGCTACACGCCGGAGCGCTTCACCGCCTTCGTCGCGCGGGAGACGGAACTCTGGGGCCCGCTGGTCCGTGCCTCCGGCGCCGAGCAGAACTGAGAGACCGCGCTTTTCGGAAAGGGTTTCCAAAGGCCTCAGGCCTTTGGTGGGGCGCGTTTGAGAGGGGCGAAGCCCCTCTCAAGAACAGGCGCCCGGCCGCGCCGAAAAGGGCTTGAGCATCTTGCCCCGCCGCTCTCTCCTGGCGGCGGGCGCCACGGCGCTCCCTGCCACCCTCGCGCCGGAGGCCCGTTTGCGCGCCACGCCCCTGACCAGCACCCTCGCCACCGTTCTCGCCCTGCTCCTCGGCTACGCGCTGCTGCAGATGGGCAACACCCTGCAAGGCTCGCTCCTGACCATGCGGGGCGGCATCGAGGGCTTTTCCGCCACCCAGATCGGCCTCGTCGGCAGCGGCTTCTATCTTGGCCTGATGATCGGCTCCCTGCGCGGGGACAGGCTGGTCCAGGGCGTCGGCCATACCCGTGCCTTCGCCGCCCTGGCCGCCATCGCCTCCACCGTGCCGCTGCTGCACCTGATGCTGATGCACCCCTGGCTCTGGCCTCTCGGCCGGGCCATGACGGGCTTCTGCTTCGCCGGCCTCTTCATCGTGGTGGAAAGCTGGCTGAACGGCGCCGCCTCCTCCGCCGTGCGCGGCCAGCTTCTCAGCATCTATGGCATGACGGGGATGATCGCCGGCGTCGGCGGGCAGATGCTGCTCACCGCCGCCAGCCCGCGCGGCTTCGTGCTCTTCTGCCTCGTCTCCATGATCATCTCCTTCGCGCTGGTGCCGGTGGTGCTCTCCCGCGCCCAGGCCCCCGCCACACCGCCCGGCGAGGCCCGGCGGCTCGACCTGCGCTGGCTCTACACCCTCTCGCCCTTCGGCGTCGTCGCCGCCTTCCTGGTGGGGATGAGCACGGCCTCCTACTATTCGCTCGGCCCGCTCTTCGCCCAGCGCATGGGGCTGGAGGCGGGGGAGGTGGCGGTCTTCATGGCCTGCGGCTCGCTGGGCGGCTTCCTCGCCACCTGGCCGATGGGCTGGCTCTCCGACCGCATCGACCGCCGCGGCCTCATCGTGACGCTGACCACCTGCGCCGCCGCCGCCCTGCTCGCCATGGTGCTGCTGGTGCCCGAGCATCCGCCCCGCCCGCTGCTCTATGCCATGGTGGGCACCTTCGGGGCGCTGGTCATCCCCGGCTACAGCCTCGTCCTCGCCCATGTGAACGACCATGTGCCGCCCGGGGGCTTCGCCGCCGCCTCGGGCGGGCTGCTCGTCCTCTGGGGGGCGGGGGCGGCGCTCGGGCCGCTGCTGGGGGGCGCCTTCATGTCGGCCCTCGGCAATGCCGGGCTGGGCTGGCTCGTCCTCCTGGCGCAATCGGGCATCGCCGGATGGGGGCTCTGGCGCATGTTCCGCCGCGCCGCGCCGCGGGAGAAGGAGGACTTCCTGGTCATGCCGGTGCAGCCGGTTTCCACCACCCTCGTTGCCGTCGCCAAGGAGGCCGCCATCGACCGGCGGGAGGCCGCCCGCTCCTGACCCGCACCGGAGAGGGCGCCGCCCTCTCCGGACCTCTCCCGCCAGAAAGCTGAGCTTTCTGGACTTCCCTGCCGATTTTCCTTGCAATCCGGGGGTGGGGCGACCATTTGAGGGGTGGCCGCCGTGCAACCTCGCGGCCCCTGGCGTGTTCCTGGCCCTGATGACACCGGCCATGACCACTGCAAACCTTGAAAATCAACGACGTGACCGGGTGGCGCCGTTTTCGCGCCGCGTCCCGGAGGATGATATGTACCTGACCAAGAGCCTGAATACCCTCGCCCCCGCGCCCTCTCTGGCGCGGCCCGAGGCCCTGTCCCGTGAAGTCCCCACCCTGCGCCTGCCCCTGGCCTCCGCCACGGCGGGCATGTCCCAGGCGGAAATCCGCCGCCTGGTGGTGGAAACCATCGGCTGAACTGGGCCACCCCGCGCCCCAGGAGGGGCGCGGCCTGAGGCTCTATTCGTAGAGCTTCGCGATCACCGCCGCATGGTCCGCGAGGACCACGCGGCGTTTCACTTTCATGGTGGGCGTCATCTGCCCGTTCTCCACCGTGAAGGGCGGCACCAGCGTGAAATGCCGGATGCGCTCCACCCCGGAGAGCCGGCCATTCACCCGCCGCAGCGCCACCTCCACCGCCGCCTCCCCTCCATCTTTTCCCGGGGCCTCGGCCGGGACGAGCAGGGCGCTCAGCGCCGGGCGGCCCTCGCCGGCCACCACCGCCTGGGCGATCTCCGGCTCCGCCATCAGCAGGCTCTCGATGCGCGCCGGGCTGACCATCTCGCCGCCCAGCGTCTTGATGAAGTCGCGCTTGCGGTCGGTGATGCGCAGCCGGCCGCCCACCAGCTCCCCCACATCGCCGGTGTGCAGCCAGGGCTCGCCGCCGCCCTCCCCGTCACCTTCCCCGGGGCGCAGCGCCTGGGCGGTGGCCTCGGGCGCGTTCCAGTAGCCATCCATCACCAGCGGGCCGCGCACCAGCACCTCGCCATCGCCGGCGATGCGCAGGGTGACGCCGGGGAGCGGCCGGCCAACGCCGCGCCGGTCATTGTCCCACGGCGTGTTGACGCTGATGACCGGGCCGGCCTCCGTCTGGCCATAGCCCTGCAGCACCGGCAGGCCGAGCGCCATGAAGAAGCCGGAGAGATCCGGGTCCAGCCGCGCCCCGCCCGAGACCATGGCCACCAGCCGCCCGCCGAAGCGCGCCCGCACCTGGCGCCGCACCAGCCGCTCCAGCAGCGCGTCCTGCGCCCGCTCGGGCCAGGACAGCGCCTCCCCCTCCAGCCGCTTCAGCCCGGTGCGCAGCGTGGCGGCGAAGAGGGCGCGCCTCAGCGGCGACTGCTTCTCCAGCCCCGCCAGCAGCCGGGCGCGCAGCACCTCGAACAGCCGCGGCACGGCGGTGATCACATGCGGGCGGATCTCTGTCAGTTCCGCCGAGAGCTTCTCCGCCCCCCGGCTGAACACGACCTCCAGCCCGAAGGAGCACAGCAGGTAGCTCACCGTATGCTCATAGGCGTGGGAGAGCGGCAGGAAGGAGAGGTAGCAGGCCTCGCGCGGCAGCTTCAGCCGGCGGATGAAATCGGTGATGCCGCGCCGGTTGGCCAGCATGGCGCGGTGCGGCAGCATCACCCCCTTGGGCGGGCCGCCCGTGCCGGAGGTGTAGATCAGGCAGGCCAGCCGTCCGGCCGGGATCTGCTCCACCTCGGCATAGAGCATGGCGAGGTCGCCGCGCGCCTCGGCCAGCAGGGACCAGGGTGTGGTGCCCGGGCTGTCCTCCATGCAGACCAGCAGGTCCAGCCCGCCCATGCCGGCGGCCTCCGCCACCGTCTGCGCCAGCCGCGCGGTGGAGACGATGGCCGCCCGCGCCCCCGAATCGCGCAGCAGATGCGCGTGGTCGGCCAGCGTGTTGGTGGTGTAGCCGGGCACGGTGACGGCGCCGATGGCCATCACCGCCATGTCCGCCACCAGGAATTCCGGCCGGTTCTCCGCCACCAGCAGCACGCGGTCGCCGGGGCAGACGCCCCGGGCGCGCAGCCCCGCGGCGATCGCCGCCACCTGGAGCGAGAATTCGGCCCAGCTCAGGCTGCGCCAGGCGCCGCCGCGCCAGTAGCGCAGCATCGGCCGGTCCGGCCAGGAGCGGGCAAGGCCCAGGATGAGGGCGGGCAGGCTGGTCCAGTTTTCCTCGGCGGGCATCGGGTTACGGTGTCCTCTCGGGGGGGGCTGGCAGGCATGGGACGGGCCGGGCGGGGCCGGCGGCGGATCGTTCAGGCGATGGTTCCAGGCCTAATGCGCGCGGAACGGGCATGCGGGCGCTTGGCCTGCCCGCGCAGGGGCTTATATCGGGTGGACGAGAACCACAACCGCAAGGCTCGCCCGTGCAGAAGTCCCACCTTCCCGCTGCCCTCCGCGACACCGCCGGCCGTCCCCAGGGGGCGGGGCAGGGCGGGGCGCTCCCCGTCTGGGACCTCTCCGACCTCTATGCCGGGGCGGAGGATCCGCGGCTCGCCGCCGACCTCGCGCGGGCGGAGGCCGAGGCCCGCGCCTTCCACGCCGCCCATGCCGGAAAATTGCCCGGCCTCTCGGGCGATGCCCTGGCCGCCGCCATCGCCGAATATGAGCGCATCGAGGAGGTGCTGGGCCGGGTGATGTCCTTCGCCTCGCTGGTCTTCGCCGGCGATGCCCAGGATGCCGCCAATGGCCGCTTCTACCAGACGATGCAGGAGCGGGTGACGGCCATCTCCAGCCATACCCTCTTCTTCAGCCTGGAGCTGAACAAGCTGGAGGATGCGGCGCTCGAGAAGAAATACGCCGGCTCCGCCGCGCTCGCCCGCTACCGGCCCTTCCTGCGCGACCTGCGCGTCTTCCGCCCGCACCAGCTCTCCGACGAGGTCGAGCGCCTGCTGCACGAGAAGGAGGTGACCGGCCGCTCCGCCTGGAACCGCCTCTTCGACGAGACCATCGCCGGTATGGAGGTGAAGGTGGGGGAGGCGGTGCTGAACGTCTCCGGCGCCCTCAACAAGCTCTCCGACCGCGACCGCGCCACGCGCGCCGCCGCGGCGCAGGGCGTCTCCGCCGCCTTTGGCGAGAAGGCGCGGCTCTTCACCCTGATCACCAATACCCTGGCCAAGGACAAGGAGATCATCGACGGCTGGCGCAGCTACCCGCGCCCCGGCAGCAGCCGCAACCGCGCCAACATGGTGGAGGACGCGGTGGTGGATGCCCTCGTCAACGCCGTGGTCGCGAATTTCCCGCGCCTCTCCCACCGCTACTACGCCATGAAGGCGAAGTGGCTGGGCCTGCCCAGGCTGCAGCACTGGGATCGCAACGCCCCCCTGCCGGACGAGGATGACAGCAACATCCCCTGGGACGCGGCGCGCGAGCGCGTGCTGGCCGCCTACAGCGCCTTCAGCCCGGAGCTGGGGCGGATCGGCCGGGACTTCTTCGACAAGCCGTGGATCGACGCGGCGCTGCGCCCGGGCAAGTCGAGCGGTGCCTTCGCCCACCCCACCGTGCCCTCCGCCCACCCCTATCTGCTGCTGAACTACCACGGCAAGGCGCGCGACGTGATGACCCTGGCGCATGAGCTGGGCCATGGCGTGCACCAGGTGCTGGCGGCGAAGCAGGGCTACCTGATGTCCGGCACGCCGCTGACGCTCGCCGAGACCGCCAGCGTCTTCGGCGAGATGCTGACCTTCCGCGCCGTGCTCGATGCCGAGACCGACCCGAAGCGCCGCCGCGCCCTGCTCGCCGGCAAGGTCGAGGACATGCTGAACACGGTGGTCCGCCAGATCGCCTTCTACCGCTTCGAGACCCTGCTGCACGAGGCCCGCCGCAAGGGCGAGCTCTCGCGCGAGGAAATCGGCGCGCTGTGGATGCAGGTGCAGGTGGAGAGCCTCGGCCCGGCCTTCGAGTTCACGCCGGATTATGAGATCTACTGGTCCTACATCCCGCACTTCATCCACACGCCTTTCTATGTCTATGCCTATGCCTTCGGCGACTGCCTGGTGAACGCGCTCTACGGCGTGTTCCAGGAGGGCGGCGTTTCCGGCTTCCAGGACAAGTATCTGGAGCTGCTGAAGGCCGGCGGCACGCTGCGGCACAAGGAATTGCTGGCGCCCTTCGGCCTCGATGCCTCGGACCCCGCCTTCTGGAACAAGGGGCTGAACGTCATCGCCGGCTTCATCGACGAGCTGGAGCAGGCCGATGGCTGACCCCCGCGACGGCAGCACCCTGTTTGGCGAGATCCGCCGCATGGCGCGCACCTCCGGCGCGGTGGGCGGCATCGCCGCCCGCGTGGCGGGGGAGCGCTTCCTCGGCATCAAGACCGACCGCGCCGGCCATGCCGGGGATCTCAAGATGGTGCTGGGCGGGCTGAAGGGCCCGCTGATGAAGGTGGCGCAGTTCCTCACCACCATCCCCAACGCCCTGCCGCCCGAATATGCGAAGGAGCTGGCGGCGCTCCAGGCCAATGCCCCGCCGATGGGCTGGGCCTTCGTCCGCCGCCGCATGGCGAGCGAGCTGGGGGCGGACTGGCAGAGCCGCTTCGCCAGCTTCGGGCAGGAGGCTTCCGCCGCCGCCAGCCTGGGGCAGGTGCACCGCGCCACCCTGCCGGATGGCCGCCTCGTCGCCTGCAAGCTGCAATACCCGGATATGCCGAGCGTGGTGGAGGCCGATCTCCGCCAGCTCAAGCTCGCCATGAATGTCTTCGCCCGCATGGACGATGCCATCCAGCATGACGAGGTCTATCTGGAACTCTGCGACCGGCTGCGGGAGGAGCTCGATTATGCCCGCGAGGCGGCGCAGATGCGGCTCTACAACCGCATGCTGGCCGATGAGCCGGCGATCCGCACGCCGCGGCCGATCGAGGGCTATTGCACCCACCGCCTGCTGACCATGACCTGGCTGGAGGGCCGCCCGATCCTCGACCGCCTGGCCGAGGACCCCTCGCAGGAGGAGCGCAATGCCTATGCCCTGGCGCTGTTCCGCGCCTGGTATGTGCCCTTCTACCACTATGGCGTGATCCACGGGGACCCGCATCTGGGCAACTACCAGATCCGCCAGCCCACGGCGGACAGCCCGGCCGGCATCAACCTGCTGGACTACGGCGCCATCCGCGTCTTCCCCGCCAGCTTCCTGCGCGGCGTGGTGATGCTCTACGAGGCGCTGCGCGACCAGGATGATGAGAAGGCGGCCGAGGCCTACCGCGTCTGGGGCTTCACCGATCTCTCGAAGGAGAAGATGGCGGTGCTCGGCCTCTGGGCGAAGTTCCTGCACGAGCCGCTGCTGGATGACCGCGTGCGCCCCATCCAGGAGAATGACGACCCGGATTTCGGCCGCAAGGTGGCCGCCGAGGTGCATGCCGGGCTGAAGCGCACCGGCGGCGTGCGCCCGCCGCGCGAATTCGTCCTGGTGGATCGCGGCGCGGTGGGGCTGGGGAGCGCCTTCCTCCGCCTCAATGCCCGGCTGAACTGGCACCGCCTGTTCAACGAGCTGATCGAGGGCTTCAACGAGCAGGTCCTGGCCGAGCGGCAGGCGGGGGCGCTGCGCGACGCCGGGGTGCCGCCGACGGTTTGAGGGTTTAAGATAGTGAGGTTTTAGATTCTTCTTTTTCTGAAGAAAAAGAAGCAAAAAGACTCTTTCAGTTTGGCGTCCCGCCTCAGGCCATCAGCGGGACGCCAACTGAAAAAGTTTTTTGGTTCTTTTTTTCAAAAAAGAACGAAGACTCACAACAACCCTTGCTGCCGGAACGACACATGCCGCCCGTTGCCGATCACCAGATGGTCGTGCAGCACGATGCCGAGGGTGCGGGCGGCGGCCTTGATCTCGGCGGTCATGTCGATATCGGCGCGGCTCGGGGTGGGGTCGCCGCTCGGGTGGTTGTGCACCAGGATGAGGGCGGTGGCCTGAAGCTCCAGGGCGCGCCGCATCACCTCACGCGGGTAGACGGGGGTATGGTTGACCGTGCCGCGCGCCTGGGCCTCGTCGGCGATCAGGCGGTTGCGGCTGTCGAGGAAGAGGATGCGGAACTGTTCCACCCGCTCCCGCGCCAGGGCGGCGTTGAGGTAGCCCAGCAGCTTTTCCCAATGGTCGAGCAGGGGTTTCTCCAGCACCTCGCCGCGCATCAGGCGCAGGGCGGCGGCCTGGGCGGTCTTGAGGGCGGCGATGCCGGCCTCGCCCAGCCCCGCCACCTGCCGCAACTCGGCCACCGGCGCGGCCAGGGCATTGGCGAAGCTGCCGAAGCGGGCCAGCAGGGCGCGGGCGACCGGCTTGGTGTCCCGCCGCGGCAGGGCGAGGAAGAGCAGCATCTCCACCAGCTCATGATCGCCCAGCGCCTCCGGCCCGGCCTGGAGGAGGCGGGTGCGCATGCGGGCGCGGTGGCCCTCGGCGCTCATCGCCAGGGGGCGCTGGGGCGCGGGTGGCTCTGGTAGGTCGATCAGCGCGGGGAGGGCCAGGCCCGCCTCCGCCATGCCGTGCGTCTTGCGCATGGGGTGTCCCTCTTCAGCCTGAGGTTGAAGGGGGCGGGGGCGGCTTGTCCAGCGGAGAGAGTTTAACCGGCGCCGAAGACCACCTGATGCATCACGCGCCCCGGCAGCAGGGTGAAGCCGCCGGTGACCACCAGGGCCATGGCGAAGAGCGTGATCATGTGGATGCGGTGGCGGCGGATATCGCCGCGCCGGGCAGCCAGCACCCCCAGCGGCGCGCTGATCAGCACGACGACGGAGAGGATATGGATCCAGGAGTAATGCCCCGCCCCGCCCACCCCGGTGATGCCGAAGGAGGTGAGGGCGGTGGCGAGCATCAGCCCGACCCAGGCATAGCCCAGGCCGCGATGGGCGCCCCCGCCCTTGCGCCGCGCGAACTGCGCGAGGCCGAGCAGGAAGGCGGCCATGGCCGCCGCCGCATGCGCCTGCACCAGCACAGGGGCGGCGAGCAGCGGCGCGAGGCTCATGCCGGGAAGGGCGGCTTGTGCAGGCCGGCGGGGGAGTAGGTGAAGACCTCACACCCCGTCTCGGTGACGCCCACCATGTGCTCGAACTGGGCGGAGAGGCTGCGGTCCCGCGTCACGGCGGTCCACCCATCCTCCAGCACCTTCACGTCCGGCTTGCCGATATTCACCATGGGCTCGATGGTGAAGAACATGCCGGGCTTCAGCACCGGACCTTCGCCGGGGCGGCCGAAATGCAGCACGTTGGGCGCGGCGTGGAAGGTGCGGCCGATGCCGTGGCCACAGAAATCGCGCACCACGCTGAAGCGCTGCTTCTCGACATAGCTCTGGATGGCGTGGCCGATATCGCCGAGCCGCGCGCCCGGCTTCACCACGGCGATGCCGCGCAGCAGGCTCTCATGGGTGACGTCGAGCAGCAGCTTCGCCTTCGTGCTGGCCTGCCCGGCGATGTACATGCGGCTGGTGTCGCCATACCAGCCATCCAGGATCACCGTCACGTCGATGTTCAGGACGTCGCCATCCTGCAGCGCCTTCGGCCCCGGGATGCCGTGGCAGACGACATGGTTGATCGAGATGCAGGTGGATTTCGGATAGCCGCGATAGCCGAGGCAGGCCGAGATGGCGCCATTGTCGCGGATGAACTGGTCGCAGATGTCATCCAGCCGCTCGGTGGTGACACCCGGCTTCACATAGGGGGTGATCATGTCCAGCGTCGCGGCGGCCAGTTGGCCGGCGCGGCGCATCCCCTCGAAATCTTCCGGCGCGTGGATCTGAATCCGACGGGCCTCGGCACCCGATTGTTCCATGGCGACGCAAGATGCGCGGTCGGCGTTACGGTTGCAAGAACGTGGCGCCGCAGGGCAGGGGGGCGCTGCGCACAAGACGGCAAAAAACCGCATCCCCGGCGGGTGGGGCGATCAGTGCAGGGGCTTCTCGCCGCTGCGGTGCTCCACCGTGCCGAGCGCCTCGGCCAGCCGCACCTGCCCGCTGCCGCGCGGGGCGGGCTTCGGCTGGTCCGGGGCGGGGGCCCAGCCGGTCAGCGTCAGCACTTCCAGCGTGGCGGGCAGGGTGCCATCGGCCTCCCGTGGCAGGGCGGAGAGGGCGAGCGGGAAGAGGGCGCGCGGCGGGGTGCGCGGGTCGCGCGCCAGCACGGCATTGCTCTCCCCGGCCGCCTGGAGGTCGCGCAGCAGGCCGAGCGGGCTGCGGTAGCGCAGGGTGATGCGCTCGCGGTCCGCCACCGGCATGGCGAAGCCGGCGCGCTGGAGCAGGGCGGCGCCGTCGCGCAGCTCGGGGAAGGGGGAGATGCGCGGGCTGAGCCCGTCGCGCAGCCCCGATTCGGCCTGGGCGAGCGCCTCGCGCAGCGGCTGCAGCGTGCCGAGCGCCGGCAGGGCGGCGAGGAACAGCCCATCCGGCGCCAGGGCGCGGCGGATCTGCAGCAGGGCGCCGGGCAGGTCGTTCACCCAGTGCAGGGAGAGGCTGGCCACCACCAGGTCGAAGCTGCCGGGGGCGAAGGGCAGCCATTCCTCATCCGCCGCCAGGGGCAGGCCGCCGGCGGCGGTGGCCATGCGCGGCGAGAGGTCCATGGACACCACGAACTCCACCCCGCGCGCGCGGAGCGCCGGGGCCACGGCGCCGCGCCCGCCAAGGTCGAGGGCGCGGGTGAAGCGGCGGGTGGTGTCGTCCAGCCGGTCGAGCAGACGCGCGGCGGCGTCGTCCAGGATGGGGGCGACGCGGCCGATGCCGGGCGCCGCGCGCTCCCGCCGCCGCTGGACCAGGGACCGGTCGAAGACCTGCATGGCATCCGTCATGCCGGGGAGGTGCGCCATCGCGGCGGGTGGCGCAAGGGGGGAGCGGGGGCGGGGTGTGGTGGCGGGGTGTGGCAGTGGGGTATGGCAGTGGGTGACAGACATCACGAAGCTGTGATAATTGGCCTGAAATCACGAAATCGTGATAATTTCCGGTGAACCTCTTGCCCCCCACCCTTGAGGACCCCAGGCATGGCAGGCACGGCGCAACCCTGGTTCGAGGCATGGGGCAAGACCTTCCGTTCCGGCTTGCGGCGCCTCGGCCATGCCGCGCTTGATCTCCTCCTGCCGCCCTGCTGCATGGCCTGCGCCGCGCCGGTGACGCGCCAGGGCACCCTCTGCGCCGCCTGCTTCCGCCAGACGCCGCGCATCGTCGCCCCGCTCTGCCATTGCTGTGGCGTGCCCTTCATCCATGCCGGGCAGGGCGTCACGCCCCATGCCCCCGCCGGCACGCCGCCGGGCGAGGTCGGGGGCATGCCCTATGCCACCCCCCGCGGCGCCCTGCTCTGCCAGCGCTGCCTGCGCGCCCCCCCGCTCTATGACCGCGCCCGCGCCGCCTACTGGTACGGCGAGGGCAGCAAGCGCCTGATCCTGCCGCTGAAATATGGCGACCGCACCGAACTCGCCGGCCCCCTGGCGCGGCAGATGGCCCAGGCCGGGGCGGATCTCCTGGCCCAGGCGGAGCTGCTGCTGCCCGTGCCGCTGCACCGGCTGCGCCTGCTGGCGCGGCGCTACAACCAGGCGGCGCTGCTGGCGCGGCATCTCTCCCGCCTCTCCGCCGTGCCCTGGGCGCCGCATCTGCTGCGCCGCCCGCGCCGCACCGCCCCCCTCGGCGAGCAGGGGGCGGCCGCCCGCGCCGCCACGGTGGCGGGCGCCTTCGCCCTGGCCCCTGGCGGCGCCGCCCGCATCGCCGGGCGCCGCCTGCTGCTGGTCGATGACGTGCTGACCACCGGCGCCACCGTCTCCGCCTGCGCCGAACTGTTGCTGCGCGCCGGCGCGGCGGCGGTGGATGTGCTCGCCGCCGCCCGCGTGCCCGACCCCGCCCTGCTGGCCGAGGCATGACCGCGCGCCCCGCCCGCGCAGCGCTCTTGACCGCCGCGCGGCGGGCGACGATGTGTCAAGCATGGCCAAAATCGAGATCTACACCACCGCCTTCTGCCCCTATTGCTCCCGCGCCAAGCTGCTGCTGGGCCGCAAGGGCGTCGGCTTCACCGAATACGACGCCCCGAACGGCTCGGCCGAGCGGGAGGACGCCATCCGCCGCTCCGGCGGGCGCACCACCGTGCCGCAGATCTTCATCGATGATCAGGCGATTGGCGGCTGCGACGATCTCTTCGCGCTGGACCGCGCGGGGAAGCTGGATGCGCTGCTGCAGGCGGGCTAAGGGGCTCCTCCCGCCCGGCGCGGGAGGCAGGGTGCGTCAGGACGAACCGGGCAAGGCATGATCCACTACCAGCTCCGTTGCGACCAGGATCACGGCTTTGATGGCTGGTACAAGGACAGCGCCGCCTTCGAGAAGCTGGCGGCGGCGGGGATCATCGATTGCCCCGTCTGCGGCAGCCACAAGGTGCAGCGCGCGCTGATGGCGCCGGCCATCGCCAAGGCGCGCGAGGCTGAGCCGCCGCCCGCCCCGGAAAAAGCCCCCGCCGCCGCGCCGCAGGCCGCCGCCGGGCCGATGCCTGCCCAGGTCATGGCCCTCCTCCAGCGCATGCGCGCCGAGGTGGAGAAGAACTGCGACTATGTCGGCGCGGATTTCGCCGAGGAAGCGCGGCGCATGCATCGCGGCGAAAGCGAGCGGCGCGGCATCTATGGCGAAACCAGCGATGCCGAGGCGGAGGCCCTCAATGAAGAGGGAATCGAGATCGCCCGGCTGCCCTGGGTGCCCAGGGCGGACGGGTAAGGGGCTGCCGGCACGCGCCCGGCCTTGAAGGGGCTTTGCCCCCTCAAACGCCCCCTTTTTTTCCTTGGGCAGGGGACGGGGTCCCCTGCACCCGCCTCCGTCAACGCCCCTGGCCCGGCCTTCAGCCCGCGCCGCGCAGGCGGGCCGCGAGGCGCTTCAGCTGCTCGCGCAGGCTGTCCAGCTCGGGTTGCGGGGCATCCAGGGTGCAGGCCATCGCCTGGCGCAGGCCCCGCACCTGCTCCTGCATCGCCAGGCCGCGTTCCGTCAGGCGGATGCGCACCAGGCGCGCATCCTGCGCGTCGCGCTGGCGCGTCAGCAGCCCCGCCGCCTCCATCCGCTTCAGCAGCGGGGTGAGGGTGCCGCTGTCCAGGAACAGGCCCTCGCCCAGTTCCCGCACCGAGCGGTCATCCCTTTCCCACAGCTGCAGCAGCACCAGATATTGCGGGTAGGTCAGCCCCAGCGCCTCCAGGTGCGGGCGGTAGGCATGGCCGAAAGCATGCGCCGCGGCATAGACGGCGAAACAGAGCTGGTCATCCAGCCGGGGAGGGGGAATGGGGTCGGTCATGCCGGTGGCTCCTGTGCTGTCCCGAATATATTGCGCACAATCCGCTTGACAATGAATCGTGCGCAATTAGATTGTGCGCAACCGAACGCCGCCCGACGCGGCCGGTGGAGATGAAAGCCATGAAGATCCTGTATCGCACCCGTGTGACCTCGACTGGTGGCCGTGATGGCGCCGCGCGCAGCGAGGATGGCCTGCTGGATGTGCGTCTGGCACCGCCGAAGGAGCTGGGTGGCGCGGGTGGCGCGACCAATCCGGAGCAGCTTTTCGCCGCCGGCTATTCGGCCTGCTATATCGGCGCGATGAAGTTCGTGGCCGGCCAGCGCAAGATCGCCGTGCCGGCCGATATCTCGGTGACGGCCGAGGTGGCGATTGGCGCCCGCGATGATGGCGAGGGCTTCGGCCTGGAGGTGGTGCTGAACGTCGCGCTGCCCGGCATGGATCAGGCCGCGGCCGACGACCTGGCCGAGCGCGCCCACCGCGTCTGCCCCTACAGCCATGCGACGCGCGGCAATATCAGCGTGGTGACCAAGGTCACTGTCTGAAGCCGGGGTCTGGCTCAAGGCGGGGTCTGGGGGGACCCTGTCCCCCCAGCGGGGGGGGGGGGCGGGCCCCGGGCGTTTTTTTTTTTTTGCTTGTTG
>NZ_JANFNY010000014.1:37581-78336 GCF_024437745.1 Roseomonas sp. GC11
GGGGGTCCAGTGTGTGTTTTGGGGGGGCCCCCCCCCCCCCCGGGGGGGGGCGGGCCCCCCCCCCCGGACTTTTTATTGTTTTGGCTTGTTGTTCTGACGGCGCCTCAGTCCCGCCGCGCCGCGACGATATAGTTCACGGCGACATCGCGGCTTTCCCGCCATTCCCGCCCGCCCGCGCGGGCGCTCATCCCGGCGATGTCGGTGACGCGCAGCCCGGCGCGCCGGGCCTCCGCCCCCAGCTCGGCCGGGGTGACGAACATCTTCCAGTCATGCGTCCCGCGCGGCAGCAGCCGCAGCAGGTATTCGGCCCCGAGCTTGGCGAAGAGGAAGGAGCGCGCCGTCCGGTTGAGGGTGGAGAGGAACACCATCCCCCCCGGCTTCACCACGGCGGCGAGGGCGGCGAGGAAGGCGGCGCGGTCGGTGACGTGCTCGATCACCTCCAGCGCCACCACGGCGTCGAAGCGCTCCCCGGCGGCGGCGAGGTCCTCCGGCGTGCCCTGGCGGTAATCGATCTCCAGCCCGCCGGCGGCGGCATGGGCGCGGGCGGCCTCCAGCGCGGTGCCGGCGGCGTCGAGGCCGGTGACGCGGGCGCCGAGGCGGGCCAGGCCCTCGCTCGCCAGCCCGGCGCCGCAGCCCACATCCAGCACGCGCAGCCCCTGGAGGGACTGGCCCATGCGCCCCTCGGCGGCGGCGAGGCGGCTGGCGATCCAGCCGCAGCGCAGCGGGTTCATGCGGTGCAGCGGGGCCATGGGCCCCTGCGGGTCCCACCACTGCGCCGCCAGGGCGTCGAACTTGGCGATCTCGCCGGGCAGGGCGGTGGTCTCGGCGGTCATGCGGGCCTCTCTGGTCTGGCGGCAGCGTGAAGCCGGTTGCGGCGCCGCGCGCTCGCCGTTATCTGTCCCACCCCCGCGCCGGCCGCAACCGCGGACCGGCTTATTCCTCGGACCCCGATCCTTCAGAGCCCGCATGGCACGCATCGTGATGAAGTTCGGCGGCACGTCCGTCGCCGATCTGGACCGTATCCGCAACGTCGCCAACCGGGTGAAACGGGAAGTCGATGCGGGGCATGAGGTGGCCGTGGTGGTCTCCGCCATGTCCGGCGTCACCAACCAGCTGGTGAAGTGGTGCCAGGACCTTTCGCCGCTGCATGACGCGCGCGAATACGATACCGTGGTGGCAACCGGCGAGCAGGTGACGATCGGCCTGCTGGCCATCGCGCTGCAGACCATCGGCGTCGAGGCACGGTCCTGGCAGGGCTGGCAGGTGCCCATCCTCACCGATGGCGCGCATGGCAAGGCCCGTGTCGAGGAGATCCGGGGCGAGGCGCTGATCGAGCGCATGAAGGCCGGCCAGGTGCCGGTGGTGGCGGGCTTCCAGGGCATCGGCCCGGACAACCGCGTCACCACGCTGGGCCGGGGCGGCTCCGACCTCTCGGCGGTGGCGCTGGCCGCCGCGGTGAAGGCGGACCGTTGCGATATTTATACGGATGTGGACGGCATCTACACCACCGACCCGCGCATTGTGCCCAAGGCGCGCAAGCTGCAGGCGGTGGCCTTCGAGGAGATGCTGGAACTGGCCTCGGTCGGCGCCAAGGTGCTGCAGACCCGGTCGGTGGAACTCGCGATGAAGCAGCGTGTGCGGGTCCAGGTGCTGTCGTCCTTCGAGGACAAGCCGGGCTCGATGGTCGTGGATGAGGATGAGATCGTGGAACAGCCGCTGGTGACGGGCGTCGCCTATTCCCGCGACGAGGCGAAGGTGACGCTGCGCCGGGTGCCGGACAAGCCCGGCATCGCCGCCGAGGTGTTCGGGCCGCTTTCGGCCGCGAATGTCAATGTGGACATGATCGTCCAGAACCTGGGCGCCGACGGCACCACGGACATGACCTTCACCGTGGGCAAGACCGACCTGCCGCGCGCCCGCGACGTGCTGGAGAAGGCCCGCCCCACCATCGGCTTCGAGACCCTGCTGGCCGACCCCGAGGTGGCGAAGATCTCCATCGTCGGCATTGGCATGCGCAGCCATGCCGGTGTCGCCGCCACCATGTTCAAGACCCTGGCGGAGAAGGGCATCAACATCCAGGTCATCTCCACCTCGGAGATCAAGACCTCGGTGCTGGTCGGCGCCGAATATACCGAGCTGGCGGTGCGTGCCCTGCACACCGCCTACGGCCTGGACGCGGAAGGCTGAGCCATGGACGCGCCCGTTGACCTGACCATGCCCCCCGGCCTCGACCCCGCCGCCGCGCTGGATGCGCTGATGGCCAGGGGTGCCGCCTTCCTGGGCACGCGCCACGCCATCCTCGGCGGCGCCATGAGCTGGGTCAGCGAGCGCAACCTGGTGGCGGCCCTGTCCAATGCCGGCGCCTTCGGCGTCATCGCCTGCGGGGCGATGATGCCGGAGCGGCTGGCCGAGGAGATCGCCGCCACCCAGGCGCTGACGCAGAAGCCCTTCGGCGTGAACCTGATCACCATGCATCCCCGGCTGATGGAGCTGGTGCAGGTCTGCCTGGAGGCCAAGGTCGGCCATATCGTCTTCGCCGGCGGCATCCCGCCCGGCCCCGCCATCAAGGCGGCCAAGGAAGGCGGGGCGAAGGTGATCTGCTTCGCCCCTGCTTTGGCGCTGGCGAAGAAGCTGGTGCGCTCCGGCGCCGATGCGCTGGTGATCGAGGGCAGCGAGGCCGGCGGCCATATCGGCCCCGTCAGCCTGACCGTGCTCGCCCAGGAAATCCTGCCGCATATCCGGGATGTGCCGGTTTTCGTGGCGGGCGGCATCGGGCGTGGCGAGGCCATCCTCTCCTATCTGGAGATGGGCGCGGCCGGCGTGCAGCTCGGCACCCGCTTCGTCTGCGCCACCGAATGCGTGGCGCACCCCAACTTCAAGCGGGCCTTCATCCGCGGCGCGGCGCGCGACGCCCTGCCCACGGTGCAGCTCGACGAGAATTTCCCGGTCATCCCGGTGCGCGCCCTGCAGAATGAGGGCACCCGCCGCTTCCTGGAGCATCAGGCGGAGATCATCCGCCGCTTCAAGTCGGGCGAGCTGGCCAAGGACGCCGCGCAGCTGGAGATCGAGCATTTCTGGGCCGGCGCCCTGCGCCGCGCCGTGGTCGATGGCGATGTCGAGCAGGGCAGCCTCATGGCCGGGCAGAGCGTCGGCATGGTGACGAAGGAGCAGCCGGCGGCCGAGATCATCGCCGAGCTGCTGGACCAGGCCCGGGCGGCCCTGCTGGCCCGCCGCGCGGGCGCCTGACGCGGGGCCCGGCGGCCTGTGCTTCCGCCGGGCGGCCCGCCCGGAGGGGGCGCCCGCCCGGCGCCGCGCCCCATCACCGTAATTCGGTTTGCCGCGCGCGGCGCGGCGCGATAGGTGTTTCCCGCGTGCCCTACGACCTCAAACGCCTTCCCCGGACCGATAGCCAGCCCGCCGAGGCCGCGCGGGTGGGCGAGGAACTGCGCGAAGCCCGCCTTTCCCTCGGCGTGAGCCTGGAGGATCTGGCGGACCAGCTGCGCATCAACCGCCGCTACCTCGCCGCGCTGGAGGAAGGCCGGGTGCGCGACCTGCCCGGCGTCGCCTATGGCACCGGCTTTGTCCGCAGCTATGCCCAGTCCATGGGGCTGGACGCGCCCGACCTCGTCCGCCGCTTCCGCGAGGGCGCCGGCGCCGCCGCGCGCGGCAAGGACCTCGTCTTCCCCGAGCCGGTGCCGGACCGTGGCGTGCCCGCCGGGGCGGTGATCCTGCTCGGTGCCGTGCTGGCCGTCGGCGCCTATGCCGCGTGGTACCAGTGGAGCGGCTCGGGCGAGCGCAGCGTGGATGCCGTGCCGCCCCTGCCGCCCCGGCTGGAGCAGACGGCGCGCGAAGCCGGCATGCCGCCGCTGCCCGGCGTGCCGCCCCGGGCCGAGTCGCCCGCCGCGGCCCCGGCGCAGCCCGGCGCCGCCCCCGCCACGCCGCCCGCCGCGGGGGGAGAAGGGTTCTTTTTTGTAAAAAAGAACCAAAAAACTTTTTTCAGTTGAGCGTCCCGCCGTGCCGGGAGACGGCGGCAGCCTGGAAAAAGTCTTTTTGCTTCTTTTTCTTCAGAAAAAGAAGGAATTGCAGCGAAGGGCGTTTCTGCGGCCAGGGTGCCCTTCCATCTTTCCTTCACCTTTGCCGTATTCCCTGAGCCAACCCAGGCTGTTCCGTGCCGTTAGAGCCGTGAACCGGCAGCCTGGGGCGTCCGGTGTCTCCGGCCGGCCGTAGGGAAGGAAACGCGATGTTACGACTGCTCTGCCTGCTGCTGGCCCTGGCGCCGGCGGCCCTGGCCCAGGCGCCTCAGACCCCCGAGGCGGCTTCCCCGGTGCCCTCTCCGGTGCCCTCCCTGGCGGCCGAGGCCGACCCCACCCCGCCCCCGGCGGGGCGGGAGATCCTCCCCCGCGCCGGCCTGTTCCGCGTGCTGGGGCAGGATGTGAAGAACGCCGCCGGCATCGTCGTGGCGCAGGTGGTGAATCTGCTGGTGGACGAAGCCGGCCAGCCACGCGCGGCGGTGCTCGACTATGGCGGTTTCCTCGGTGTCGGGCGGCGGCGCATCGCCGTGGCCTGGCCGGCGCTGACCTTCTCGGGCGAGGGCATCCGCCTCGGCCTCACCCGCGACCAGCTGAAGAATTTCCCCGAATACCGCGAGGGGGAGGACATCATCCTCGCCCTGCCTCCCTCCGCCCGGCCGGTGGCCGGGGCGGCGGATTGACGGCATGGCCTCGCGGCGCAGCCATCGCGGCCTCGATGCCCTGAATTTCTTCGTCGCCGATGTGCAGACGGGGTTCGGGCCTTTCGTGGCCGTCTATCTCACCACCCAGGCCTGGACGGAGGTGCAGATCGGCTTCGCCCTCAGCCTGGGCACGCTGACGGCGATGATCAGCCAGGTGCCGGCGGGCGCGCTGGTCGATGCGCTGCGGCACAAGCGGCGGGCGGCCTTCGTGGCGCTGCTGGCCATTGCGCTCTCGGCCCTCTTGCTGGCGCTGTTTCCCTACCCCCTGCCGGTGCTGCTGGCGGAGGTGCTGCATGGCTTCGCCAGCTGCGTGCTGACGCCCTGCATCGCCGCCCTCAGCCTGGCGCTGGTCGGGCGCGTGGCGCTGGGGGAGCGGCTCGGGCGCAATGCGCGCTTCGCCGCGCTGGGGGGGGCCATCGCCGCCGGGGTGATGGGGCTGGTGGGCACCTATGTGGCGCCGGCCGCCGTCTTCTGGCTCACCGCGCTGCTGGCGGTGCCGAGCCTGCTCGCCCTCGCCGCCATCCGGCCGGAGGATCTGACGGCGCGCACCGGCGCCAGCGGCGCCCCGCGCCAGGAGGGGGGCGGGCTGCGGCGCCTGCTGCGCAGCCGGGGCATTCTGGTTTTCGCCGCCTGCTGCTTCCTCTTCACCCTCTCCAACGCGGCGATGCTGCCGCTGGCCGCCGCCGCCGTCACCCGCGTGGCGGGGGAGGAGGCGAATCTCATCATCGCCGCCTGCCTCGTGCTGCCGCAGCTGGTGGTGGCCGGGATCTCGCCCTGGGTGGGGCGCATGGCGGAGCGGCATGGCCGCCGCGCGGTGCTGGTGCTGGGGTTCCTGGCCCTGCCGCTGCGCGGGCTGCTGCTGGCCCTGGTGAACCAGCAGGTGAACCAGCCCTGGGCCCTGGTGCTGGTGCAGGCGCTGGACGGGCTTTCCGCCGCCACGCTCGGGGTCATGCTGCCGCTGATGGCGGCGGATCTGACGCGCGGCAGCAACCGCTTCAATCTCTGCCTGGGGGTGTTCGGGCTGGCGGTGGGGCTGGGCGGGACGCTCAGCACGACGCTGGCCGGGCTGGTCACCGGCTGGATGGGCAGCGCGGTGGCCTTCGCCCTGCTCGGGGTGATCGGGCTGGGCTGCAGCCTGCTGGCCTGGCTGGCCCTGCCGGAGACGCGGCCCAGCGCCCCGCCCCCCGCCGGGGCGCTGAAGGCGGCGCTGTAGGGCCGGGAGGCGCCCGGGATGCGGGCATGACCTCCGCGGTGTGGGAAGGCCGCGGAAAACCCGGGTTGACGCAGGCTCCGGCGGATCCCTAGCATCATGGCGATGTCTGCTTTCCGCCTCCGCACCGCGAACCGACGCCGTCGCTGCTTCTCAGCGGCGGCTTGCGCGGCTGCGTGCAGACAGGCCCCTCCCAGGTGAGAGCCGCCCCCTAGGCGGCGATCCCCGAGGCGGCCCCGGCCCGCTTTCCCCAACCCCCGCAGCCCCTGGCTCCGGGGGTTTTTCTTTGCCCGTCTTCCAAGCATCAGGGACACACCCATGACCATCCGCGTCGGCATTGTCGGTATCAGTGGTTTTGGCGGCGGCGAGGCGATGCGCCTGATCGCCGGCCATCCGTCTTTCGAACTCATCTATGCCGCGGGCGAGGGCAGCGCCGGCAGCCGGCTGGAGGAGCGCTTCCCCGGCGTGCCGGCCAAGCTGGCCGGGCTGGTGATCGAGAAGTGGGATCCCGCCGCCCTGCCCAAGCTCGACGTGCTCTTCGCATCGCTGCCCACGGGCGCCTCGGCCGGGGCGCTGGCGCGCATCCCCCAGGACATCAGGATCGTCGATATCGGCGGCGACCACCGCTACGCTGAGGGGTGGGCCTATGGCCTCGCCGATATCTGGCCGGCCCGGATCAGCGGCCAGACGCGCGTGGCCAATCCCGGCTGCTTCCCGGCGGCGGCGCTGACCGCGCTGGCGCCGCTGCTGGCCAACGGGCTGATCGAACCCGGCGGCATCGTGATCGATGCCAAGACCGGCATTTCCGGCGCCGGCCGGGGTGGCGCCGACAGCCGGTTTGGCTATGCGGAGAGCAACGAGAATCTGGTGCCCTATAGCCCGCTCCAGCACGTCCACATGCCCGAGATGGCGCGGACGATCGAGCAGTTGAGTGGCGGCAGCGCGGCCGGCCTTGTCTTCACGCCGCATCTGGTGCCGATGACCCGCGGTATCCTCACCACGATCTATGCGCGTGGCCGCGCGACCACGGGCGCCTGCCTGGACGCGGCGCGGCGCTTCTATGCCGGGCGGGCCTTCGTCCGGGTGACCGAGAAACCGCCCCAGACCAAATGGGCCACCGGCTCGAACCTCGCCTTTGTCAGCTACGCCGCCGACCCGGAGCGCGATCTGGTGATCGCGATGGGCGTGGTCGATAATCTGGGGAAGGGGGCGGCCGGCCAGGCGGTGCAGAATGCGAACCTGCTCTGTGGCCTGCCGGAGACCGCCGGGCTGGAGGGCGCCCCGGTCTGGCCATGAGCGCGTTCAGCGGCGTTGAGAGGGGCTTCGCCCCTCTCAAACTCTCCCCACCAAAGGCCTGAGGCCTTTGGAAACCCATGTGTGGGTCTCCCCTGGCCTCAGAGCGGCTTCAGCCCGCGCTCGATGGCGGCCCGCTGCGGCTCCAGGAAGGGCGGCAGGGCGAGGCGCTCGCCCAGCGCCTCCTTCGGCTCATCGGCATCGAAGCCCGGGCCGTCGGTCGCGATCTCGCAGAGAATGCCGCCCGGTTCACGCACATAGAGGCTGCGGAAATAGAAGCGGTCCACCGGCCCGCTGGAATGCAGGCCGAGTTCCTGGAAGCGCTCCACCCAATAGGCATATTCCTCATCGCGCACGCGGAAGGCGACGTGGTGGACGCCACCGGCACCGGGGCGCGCGGGGGGCAGGTGCGGCTCGACGCGGACATGCAGCTCCGCCGCCGGCCCGCCCTCGCCCATGGCGAAAACCTGCACCGCCGCCCCGCCGCTCTCGTAGCGCCGCGCCGGGCGCATGTGGAAGACGCGGGTGAGGAAGGCCTCCGTCCGCCGCAGATCCGGCACGCTGATGGTGATGGGGCCAAGGCCGCGGATCTGCATCGCCGCCGGAATGGGGCTGCGCGGCCAGGGATGCGCCTCCCCCGCCCCGCCATCATCGACCAGGGCGAGGCGCTGGCCCTCCGGGTCCTCGAAGGGCAGTTCCAGCCGGCCATCCACCTCGGCGATGGCGCCGGGGGTGACGCCGTGGCGCGGCAGGTGCTCCGCCCACCAGCGCAGCGCCGCCTCCCCGGCCACGCGCAGCGCCGTGCGGGTGATGCTGTGCGTGCCGCGCCGCTCGCGCTCCACCGGCCAGTCGAAGAAGGTGAGGTCGCTGCCCGGGCTCGCCTCGCCATCGGCATAGAAGAGGTGGTAGGCGCTGGTATCGTCCTGGTTGACCGTCTTCTTCACCAGCCGCATGCCGAGCACGCGGGTGTAGAAGTCATGATTGCCGCGCGCATCGGCCGAGACCGCGGTCAGGTGGTGGATGCCGTGCAACTGCATGGGAAGGCCCTGCCAGGAAAGAAGGAAACCGGCGGGGGAGGGGCCTCCCCCGCCGCAGGCACTCAGGCGCGGCCGCGCAGCAGGGCGGCGGTCACCTCGGCCACGTGGCGGCCCTGGCTCTGCGCCATGCCCAGCTCCGCCTCGGACGGCATGCGGGAGCCATCGCCATTGGCGATGGTGGTGGCGCCATAGGGCGAGCCGCCATTCACCGCGCTGTTGTCGAGCTGGCGCTTCTCCGTATAGGGCAGCCCCACCACCGTCATGCCGAAATGCAGCAGGTTGACCAGGGTGGAGATGATCGTCGTCTCCTGCCCGCCATGCTGCGAGGCGGTGGAGGTGAAGACCGAGCCGACCTTGCCCACCAGCTTGTCCTGGAACCACAGCCCGCCGGCCTGGTCGAGGAAGGCCGCCATCTGCGAGGCCATGCGGCCAAAGCGCGTCGGCGTGCCGAAGAGGATGGCGTCATACTCCGCCAGCTCGGCCACCGTGGCGACCGGCGCCGCCTGGTCGAGCTTGAAATGGGCGGCCTTGGCCACCTCCTCCGGCGCCGTCTCCGGCACGCGCTTGATCACCACCTCGGTGCCCGGCACGGCGCGCGCGCCTTCGGCCACCGCCTGGGCCATCGCCTCGATATGGCCATAGGTCGAGTAATAGAGGACCAGGATCTTGCTCATCTCGTGTCTCCTGCCGCTGCGGGGCGTGTGCGGCGGAGAGTTGCGCCCGGCGATGGTTTCCGGCAAGCGTGGCTTCGGAAACTCTCTGTTCGCGGATCACGAACGATGCGGCCGGATATCGAGGCGCTCGCCGCCTTCCTCCAGGTGGTGGACAGCGGCAGCGTCACCCTCGCGGCCAAGCGCATGGCCCTGGCCAAGTCCGTCGTCAGCAAGCGCGTGGCGCAGCTGGAGGCGCAGCTCGGCACCCGCCTGCTCAACCGCGCCGCCCGCGCCGTGACGCCCACCGAGGCCGGGCTGCTGCTCGCCGCCCGCGCCCGCGGCCTGCTGGCGCAGCTCGACACCGTGGCGGATGAGGTGATGGCGCGCTCCGGCGCCCTGTCCGGGCAGTTGCGGCTGGCCGCGCCGCTCAGCTTCGGCACCCGCCACCTGGGGCCGCTGATTGCCGGCTTCATGCGCGACTACCCCGATATCGAGGTGACGCTCGATCTCGATGACCGCCATGTGGATCTGGTCGGTGGTGGCTATGACCTGGGGCTGCGGATCGGCCGGCTGGGCGATTCCACCCTGCGCTCGCGCCGCCTCGGCCTCAGCCGCCGCGCCCTGTGCTGCAGCCCGGATTACGCCGCCCGCCATGGCCTGCCGGAGCGGCTGGAGGCGCTGCCGGCCCATTCCTGCCTCGGCTATGCCAATGCGGCGGCGGGGCATCTCTGGCGCTTCCTGCCCGAGGGCGGCGGCGCGGCGCGCTCCCTCGTGCTGCGCGGCCGGCTGACGGCCAATAATGGCGAGGCGCTGCTGGAAGCGGCGCGCGCCGGCATCGGCCTCGTCGTCCTGCCGCGCTTCCTGGTGGATGCGCCGCTGCGCGCCGGGGCCTTGCGGGAAATCACCCTGCCCGGCTGGGCGCCGGAGCCGGATATCATCCAGCTGGTCTATCCCCCCACCCCGGCCCTGCCGCTCAAGACCCGCACGCTGATCGAGCATCTGGCGGCGCGGCTGCGCGAGCCTTTTCCCTGGGACGCGCCTTTCCCCGGCGGCTGATCGGCGCCACTCTCTGCGCAACCACCACCGGGAGAGATCCGATGGCCCTTGCCCCCCTGCTGCCTGACAGCGAAGTGACCGATGCCCAGGCGCGCCTGCGCGAGGCCGGGATCGCCAATGGCGATGTGCTGGCCCAGCCCATCGCCGAGGCGCGCGCGACCACCCTTCGCTACCAGGCCTTCCTCAATGCCGGCGGCCCCGAGATGGCCGAGACCACGGAACTGGTCCTGGACGGCACCACGCCGCCGCTGCGGCTGCGCCTCTACCGGCCGCGCTCGGCACCGCCGGGGCCGCTGCCGGCCTATCTGCACATCCATGGCGGCGGCATGGCGGTCGGCAGCCTGGAGAGCCTCGACCGCTGGAAGCGCGAACTGGCGGATGAGACGGGCTTCCTCGTCGTCGGGCTGGACTATGCCCTGGCGCCGGAGCACCCCTTTCCCACCGCGCTGCACCAGGTGCTGGCGGCGCTGCGCTGGCTGCGCGCGGCGCCGGGGGGGAATGGCATGGTGGAGGGCACGCGCCTCGCCGTGGGTGGCGATTCCGCCGGCGGCAACCTCGCCCTGAGCGCGCTGCTGCATCTGCGCGCCGCCGGGGAGGCGCTGCCGGCGCTCGGCGTGCTGGTCTATGGCATGTTCTCCGCCCGGAGCGACACGCCCTCCCACCGCGAGCGCGGGGATGGGCGCTTCGGCCTGTCCACGGCGAAGCTGGAATGGTTCTGGTCGCAATACCTGCCGGAGGCGTCGCTGCGGCAGAACCCGGCCGCCGCGCCGCTGCTGGCCGACCTCCAGGGCCTGCCGCCGCTGCTGCTCCAGGCCGCGGCGCTGGACCCGCTGCTGGATGACACGCTGGACCTCGCCCGCCGCCTGCGCGACATCGGCGCCCGGCACAGCCTGACGGTCTATGAAGGCGTGCCGCATGGCTTCATCGGCCAGACGGCGCTGCTCTCCAAGGCCAATGCGGCCCGGCGCGAGGTCGCGGCAGCCTTGAAGGCCGCGTTTGAAGGATAAGAAGAAGAGTTCTTTTTTGTAAAAAAGAACCAAAAAACTTTTTCATTTGGCGTCCCGCTTCTGACCTGAGGCGGGACGCCGGACTGGAAAAGTCTTTTTGCTTCTTTTTCTTCAGAAAAAGAAGATTCTTGATTTAATCAGGTCTTCGACGGCTTGTTGCCGTGCGAGACATCCGGCGTGCCCCGGAACAGCGACATATGCGTGTGCGTCGCGATCCAGGGCGCGCCCACCGCCTCGCGCGCGAAGGAGACGGTGGCCCGCCCGCGCCGGTCGAAGGCCGCACCATCGGGCAGGTATCCGGTCGAATCCCAGATGGCCAGCCCGACGGCGAAGAGCCGGTCGGGCGAGACGAGGGCCTTCACATCCTCCAGCCGCCAGACGAAGCCGTCGATGGTCGGCCACACCTTGCGCCACTGGTTGGCCTCGGCCTTGTCACGGCCATAGACGAAATCGGAGAAGGTGCCGAAGGCCAGGAAGTCCTCGGCGAAGAGATGGCGGGCGGCGGCAAAGTCCACGGCCTGCACATGCTCGGAAAGCTCACGGAACCACGCCTGCACGCCCTCATGGTCGGCGGGGTCGATGGGCGCGGTGGCCTGCACGGTCATGTCGTCATTATCCTGAAGGCGGGGGGGTGTTATTGCGGCTCGAACTTGGCCAGCCGCAGCAGGGCGGCGTTCTGCTCCACCTCGCGGTGGATCAGCGCCTCGACCTCGGGGATGCTCTCTCGCACCGGTTCGAAGCCCTGGCCGGCGAGGCGCTGCACCGTCTCCGGCTCATGCAGGCCGCGCGTGACGGCCTCGTTGAGGCGGGCCGCGATCTCGGCCGGGATGCCGCGCGGGGCCCAGATGCCGTACCAGGAATAGAAGGTGAAGCCGGGCAGCCCCTCTTCGGAGAGGGTGGGCAATTCCGGCGCCAGGGCGGTGCGCTCCGGCGTGGCGATGCCGAGGCCGCGCAGCTGCCCGCCACGGATCATCGGCAGCGTCGCCAGCACCGGGTCGAACATCAGCTGCACATTGCCCGCCGCCACATCCGTCAGCGCCGGGGCGGAGCCGCGATAGGGCACCACCTCGATATCCGTCCCCGCCTGCCGGTTGAACTCGATCGAGGCGAGATGCCCGGCCGAGCCGAGCGAGGAGGTGGCGAAGGACCACTTGCCCGGCGCCGCCTTCGCCGCCGCGATGGTCTCGGCCAGGGTGGCCTGCGGCAGGCGCTTGTCCTGCACCAGCACGCAGGGGCCGCGCGCCGTGCGGGCGATGGGCAGGAAATCCCCCACCGGGTCATAGGGCACGATCTTCATCACGTGCCGCGCCATCGGGTGGATGGAGGCGGAGCCCATCAGCGTGTAGCCATCCGCCGGCGCCTGCAGCACGGCCTGCCCGCCGATGGTGCCATTGGCGCCGCTGCGGTTCTCGACGATGACGGTGACGCCGAGCTGTTCCTGGATCTTCTGCGCGGCGAGGCGCGCCATGGCGTCGGTCGCGGCACCGGGGGTGTAGGGCACGATCAGGCGGATCGGCCGGTTGGGCCAGGTGCCGCCCTGGGCATGCACGGCGGGGGCGGCGAGCGGGGCCAGTGCCACGCCCGTGGCAAGGCGCAGCAGGTCTCTGCGAAGCATGAGCTTTCCTTGAAGGCAAGAACAGTCGAGGACCGGCGTGCATCCATGATGCGCGCCGGCCCCTGGGTCGTCCATGGATTCGTGCCGTGGAACGCGGCGGCGGCTCAGGCCGCGTGGGCTGGCTTCCAGTCCTGCGCGCGCTCCACCACCAGGCGGGCGACGCGCGCGGCCTCGGCGGGGGAGGTGAAGCTGGCGCCATCGATATCATCGACCACCGGGTCGATGGCCTTGAAGAACCAGCCGCTCTGGCTGGAGACGGCCACGCCGACGAAGCGGCCACCGATATCAACAGGACGGGATGCGATCATGGGAATTCTCCTATCCCCTCGCGTGGAGGGGCTGCGACCATCTGGAAAAGCTGGGGATGAAGGGCTGTCCGGCGTTCAGCGCGGACAACACCACATTCGCAGGGCCTTCCCGGCCGCCATCGGGCAGGAGGAGAACCGGCGCTTTAGCGTTTCGTGACGCGGTGCAAGCTGCATCTCAAATCTCCGCGGGGCGGCCATCCGCCCGTGATGGAAGAATACCACCACAGCGCAGCGCGGAAATCAAGAATAACGTCGCAAAAAATCGTTATTCCCGATGCGCGAGCGTGAAAATGGCCCCGCGCTCCCCTCCGGCCGAACCGCGCGGGCGGCTGGACAGCAACGCGGCACCGGGCATCATGGCCGGATGACCGCACCGCTCAACCTGCTCACCGATATCGCCGGCCTCGCCGTGGGCCACGCGACCGACCTCGTCCTGGGCTCCGGCGTCACCGCCATCCTCTTCGACCGGCCGGCGGTGGCAGCCCTCCATCTGGGCGGCGGCGCCCCGGGCGGGCGGGATACCGACCTGCTCCACCCCGCCGCCACGGTGCAGGCGGTGGACGCCATCGTGCTCTCCGGCGGCTCCACCTTCGGCCTCGATGCCGCCGGCGGCGTTCAGGCCATGCTGCGCGAGGCCGGGCGCGGCCAGATCTTCGGCGGCCGGGCCGTGCCGCTGGCGCCCCAGGCCATCCTCTTCGACCTCGCCAATGGCGGGAACAAGGATTGGGGGCGCTTCAGCCCCTACCGGGATCTGGGCTACGCCGCGGCCTGCGCGGCGCGGCCCGGGGCCTTCGCCCTGGGCAGTGTCGGGGCCGGCACCGGCGCGACCACCGCCACGGTGAAAGGCGGCCTCGGCTCCGCCAGCGCCACGGCCAGCACCGGCCACCGCGTCGCCGCCCTCGTCGCCGTCAATGCCGTGGGCTCGCCGCTGATCGGCGAGGGGCCGCATTTCTGGGCCGCGCCCTTCGAGGAAGGCGATGAATTCGGCGGCCTCGGCTGGCCCGCCCGCATCACGGCGGCGGACCGCGCCCTGCGCGTGAAGGGCGGGCGCGGCACGGCCACCACCATCGGGCTCGTCGTCACTGATGCGGTGCTGGCCAAGCCGCAGGTCAACCGCCTCGCCCGCATGGCCGATGACGGGCTGGCCCGCGCCATCTTCCCCGCCCATGCGCCGAATGACGGGGATACCCTCTTCGCGGCGGCGACGGGGGAGAAGGAGGGCGGGAACCTGACGGAGATCGGGCATCTGGCGGCCCTGGTCCTGGCGCGGGCCATCGGGCGCGCGGTCTATGAGGCCACTGCCCTGCCATGGGCGGGGGCGCAGCCGGCGTGGAAGGACCGCTTCAGCGCAAGGAGACAGTAAGAGAGGTTCTTTTTTGGAAAAAAGAACCAAAAAACTTTTTTCTGTGTGGCGCCGCGCTTTCGGGCAGAAGCGCGACGCCCACAGAAAAAAATCAGGCGGCCCGGGCGAGGCGGGGGAAAGCCTCGGCGAAAGCCTCGCGCCCCGCGGCATCCATGTGCAGGCCGCGCTTCGTGCGGCGCCACAGCGCATCCTCGGGCTCGCGCACCCATTCGTGGCGGATCATCCAGTCCAGCTCACGCTCGGTGATGCCACCGCCAAGATCGCGGCCCAGATCGGCGGCGTGCCGCGCCGGGCCCAGCACCGCCTCCAGCTCCCCGCCATAGCAGTGGAACAGGCGGCGCAAAGTCTCGCCGTCGAGGAAGCCGTAGCGCCGCGCGGCCTCGGCCAGGAAAGCCTCCGCCGTCAGGCCGCCCAGGTCACCGCCGGGCAGCGCGGCGCGGTCCGTCCAGGGCTGGCCCGCATGGCCGAGCGCGGCGCAGATCTGCCCCGCCGCATCCTCCGCCAGGCGGCGATAGGTGGTGATCTTGCCGCCAAAGACCGAGAGCAGCGGCGCCCCCTGGCGGTCCATCTTCAGCACATAGTCGCGCGTGACGGCGGAGGGATTCTCAGCGCCGTCATCATGCAGCGGGCGGACGCCGGAATAGCTCCACACGATGTCCTGCGGCACCACGGGGCGGCGGAACTGGCGGGAGACGGCGCGGCAGAGATACTCCGCCTCCTCCGGCGTGCAGTGCGGCGGGCCGGAGGCGGGGTCGTGCGGCACGTCGGTGGTGCCGATCAGCGTGAAGCGGCCCTCATAGGGGATGACGAAAACGACGCGCCGGTCGTCATTCTGCAGGATATAGGCCTGCGGCCCCTCATAGAGCGCGGGGACGATGATGTGGCTGCCGCGCACCAGCCGCACGCGGTCCGGCGCGGCGACGCCGGTGCCCTCCAGCGCCTGCATCACCCAGGGGCCGGCGGCATTGGCGATGGCGCGCGCCCGCACCACCTCGCTCCGCCCATCCTCGCCGGCCAGCGTCACGCTCCAGCCATCGGCATGGCGGGTGGCGGCGGTGAAGCGGGTGCGCACCCGCACATCGGCGCCGCGCGCCGCGGCATCGCGCGCATTCAGCACCACCAGCCGCGCATCCTCGACCCAGGCATCCGAATAGGCGAAGCCGTGCCGCGCCTGCGGCCCCAGCGGCGCGCCCCAGGGATGGCGGCTGAAATCCAGCGCCTCGCTTGCCGGCAGCGTCACCCGCTTGGCCAGGTGGTCATAGAGGAAGAGGCCGGCGCGCAGCATCCAGCGCGGCCGCATCTCCGGCGCGTGCGGCAGCACGAAGCGCATCGGCCAGATGATGTGCGGGGCCAGGCGCAGCAGCACCTCGCGCTCCGCCAGCGCCTCCCGCACCAGCCGGAACTCGTAATGCTCCAGGTAGCGCAGCCCGCCATGAATCAGCTTGGAGGAGGAGGAGGAGGTCGCCCCCCCGAGGTCGCCGCGCTCGGCGAGGAGGACCGAAAGGCCCCGCCCCGCCGCGTCACGCGCGATGCCGGCGCCATTGGCGCCGCCGCCGATCACCAGGAGATCGACCATGTCCTGCGGCATTCAGATCAGCCTCGCCCTGATGCGGGTGACGACGAGTTCCGCCAGCACCACCACCACGAGGATGGCGAGCAGGACGGTGGCCACGCGCTCCCACTGGAAGAAATTGATGGCGTCGTCGAGCACGAGGCCGATGCCTCCGGCACCGACGAGGCCGAGCACGGCGCTCTCGCGCACATTGATGTCCCAGCGGAACAGCGCGATGCCCCAGAAGGCCGGCTGCACCTGCGGCCAGACGCCCTTCAGCATCTCCGCCCCCCAGGAGGCGCCGGCGGCGCGCAGCGCCTCGCGCGGGCCCTGGTTCGTCTCCTCCAGCGCCTCGGCCAGCAGCTTGCCGACGAAGCCCACCGAGCGGAAAGCGATGGCGAAGACGCCCGCCGCCGCGCCAGGGCCGAAGATGGCGACGAAGAGCAGCGCCCAGACCAGCGAATTGACCGAGCGCGAGGCGACGAGGCCAAGCTGCGCCAGCGTGTTCAGCGGCCGGATGGTGCAGATGTTGCGCGCCGCCAGCAGCGCCAGCGGCACCGCCAGGGCGAAGCAGAACACCGTGCCGAGCGTCGCGATATGCAGCGTCTCGATCAGCGCCTCATGCACCGCCGGGTAGTAATGCGCGATGTCGGGCGGCCACATGCGCACCAGCATGTCGCCCATCTGCTGCGGCGCATCGGCCAGGAATTCGGGGATGATGTCGATGCTGCGCAGCGCCCAGAGCACGGCGGCGACGCAGGCCAGCCACACCAGCCAGCGCGCGATGCGCTGCGCCGGGCTGAAGCGCACCCATTCGCGCCGCAGCGGGGCCACGGGGTCTTGTGTCATGCTGTTCATCGCAGGGCGGCCCGGACGCGGCCCGAGAGGATCTCGGCCAGGAAGATGAGGGCGATGATGGCGAGCAGGATGGCCGCCACGAAGTCATAGTCGAAGCGCTTGAAGGCCGCGAACAGCGTGCCGCCGATGCCGCCCGCGCCGACGATGCCGACCAGCGTGGAATTCCGCAGGTTGCTGTCCAGCTGGTAGAGGCAGAAGCCGATGAAGCGCGAGGCCACCTGCGGCAGCACCGCATAGGCCAGCACCTTCATCACCCCCGCGCCCGTCGCGCGGATCGCCTCCACCTGCTTCATCGAGATTTCCTCGATGGCCTCGGCGAAGAGCTTGGCGATGAAGCCGACCGAGGCGACGACCAGCGCCGCCGTGCCCGCCAGCGCGCCGAAGCCGATCGCCTTCACGAAGAGGATGGCGACGATGACATAGTGCAGCGAGCGGCACAGCGCGATGACGCCGCGCACGGGGCCGGAGATCCACCACGGCGCCAGGTTGCGCGCCGCCAGAACGCCGAGCGGCAGCGACAGCCCGATGCCGATGGCCGAGGCCAGCACGGCGATCTGCAGGCTCTCCAGCAGGCCCTCGACCAGCAGTTCCCAGCGGGCGAAATTGGGCGGCACCATGCGGCCGAGCAGCCGCGCGCCCTCGCCCATGCCATGCGCCACGCGCTCCCAGCTCAGCCCGAGCCGGGTGGAGGCCCAGGCGGTGTAGAGGGCCAGCGCCAGCAGCGCGAGCCGCAGCGGCCAGTTGGGCGCGAAGGCCAGCCGGCGCGGGGCGGGGGAGGTGGTGGCGCTCACAGCCAGTCCTCGCCGCCATAGATGGCGCGCAGGTGGTGCGTCTCCAGCTCCTCCGGCGGGCCGTCGAAGATCACATGGCCGCCGGACATGCCGATGATGCGCCGCGCATAGCGCTTCGCCAGATCGACATTGTGGATGTTGATGATGACGGGCACGCCCTCGGCCGCCGTCAGCTTCGTCAGCAGCTCCAGCACCTCGACCGCCGTGCGCGGGTCGAGCGAGGAGGTCGGCTCATCGGCCAGCAGGATCTCGGGGCGCTGCATCAGCGCGCGGGCGATGCCCACGCGCTGGCGCTGGCCACCGGAGAGCGCATCGGCGCGCCGCGTCGCGTGCTCGGGCAGGCCGACGGCATCCAGCAGCATGAAGGCGCGCTCGATATCCGCCTCCGGATACTGGCGCAGCCAGGCGCGCCACAGCGGCACATAGCCGAGCCGGCCGCTCAGCACATTCTCCATCACCGTCAGCCGCTCGACCAGGTTGTATTCCTGGAAGACCATGCCGATGCGCCGCCGCGCCAGCCGCAATTCCCGCCCGCGCAGCGCGGTGAGTTCCGTGCCATGCAGCAGGATCTCGCCGCGCGTCGGCTCCACCAGCCGGTTGATGCAGCGGATCAGCGTCGACTTTCCGGTGCCCGAGGGGCCGATGATGGCGGTGATCCCCTCGGCCGGCACGGCGAGGCTGACGCCCTTCAGCACCGGCTTGCCGGGGGCGTATTCCTTGACGAGGTTGCGAATCTCCAGCGCGGTGCCGGAGGTGGTCGGGGTGGTGGCCATGGCGGGGGTGGCGGTGCTCAGCGGGGCAGACATTGCAGCGGACATGGCGGGACCGTCAGCGCGCCGGCGCCGCGCCCGCGGGCGCGGTGGGGGCGACATGGGTGGGGGCGGCGGGCTGCTGCGCCTGGGCGCGCTTGCGGGCCTCGGCCTCCAGCTCCTTGCGCGCCTCGGCATCGAAGGCGGCGCGGTTATAGGGCGCGTTCACCGCATCGGCCACGGCGCGCACCGGCGCCCACTGCTCGGCATAGGTGGCGGGCCAGAAGCGGTCATTGCCGCCGAGATCCTTCGCCATCGCCTCCGGGAAGCGGTAGTCGAGGAAGCATTGGCGGATCTTCGCCGCCAGTTCCGGCTTCAGGTCATGCGCCAGGGCGAAGCCGCTGGTGGGGAAGGGCTCGCTCTCCCACAGCACGCGGAAATTCTCCCGCTTCACCTGGCCGCGCGCGACCATGCGCGTCCACACATCGGAGGCCACGGGCGCGGCATCATAGTCGCCGGCATTGACGCCCATCACGCTGCGGTCATGCCCGCCGGAATAGACCACCTGATAGTCCTTCTCCGGCGTCAGGCCGAGGCCGGGGAAGAAGGCGCGCGGCGCGAGGTTGCCGGAGTTGGAGGTGGCCGAGGTATGCGCCACCCGCTTGCCGCGCAGGTCGGCCAGCGTCCGGTAGGGGCTGTCCGCCCGCACGATCATGACGACCTTGTAGCTCTCATACCCCTCCGCATTGCCCTTCACGGCGAAGGGCACGGCGCCGGCGAGGTTGACGGCGAAGGCCGTGGGGCCGGTGGAGAAGCCCGCCACATGCAGCCGGCCGGAGCGCATCGCCTCCACCTGCGCGGCGTTCGAGGTCACCTGGAAATACACCGCGCGCTTGCCGGTGCACTGGCCCAGATAATCGAGGAAGGGGCGGAACTGGCTGGCGTAGAGGGCCGGGTCCTCCACCGGGGTATAGGTGAAGACGATGGTGGAGGGGTCGCGCAGCTTCGCCGGGTCGGCCGGGGCATCGGCCACCATGTCGCGGTTGGCGTCGCAATAGGCCTCGTCGAGCGCGCCGCGGAAGGCGCAGGCCGCGCCCTGCTGCGCGGAGGCTGGGGCAGCGGCGAAGCCCAGCGACAGGACGAGCGCGGTGCTGGCCAGAAGGCCATGGGCCATGGCGTGTTTCATGCGGCGTTACCCTCCACGGTGCCGCGCGCCTTCAGCAGCGCGTCGGCGAATTCGGCGAAGCCCGCGCCGCCCTCGGCGCGGGTGATATAGGCCGGCGGCGTCGCCATCCCGGCCAGGAAGGGGGCGACATTGGCCACCCCCACGGAGCAGGCGACGGCGCCGAAGAGCGGCGCGTCATTGGCGCTGTCGCCGGTGAAGGCCACCAGCCCGCGCTGCGCGGCGAAGCCGCCGAAGCGCGCGGCGAACAGCGCCTCGATGCCCGCGCGCTTGTCCCACGACCCGATCCAGGCATTGACGTGGATGGAGGAGACCTTGGCCTCCGCCCCGCCGGCGCGGAAGACGGCGGCGATGCGCTCCGCCGCGTCGAGGCCGAGCGGCCCGGCATCCTCGGCGAAGTCGATGGCGACATCGAAGAGGCGGAAAGGCTGGTCGGCGGCGATGGCGCTGCCCGGCACGGCCGCCAGCGCGGCACGGGCCAGCTCCATCAGCCGGGCGCGGTTGGCCAGGCGCTCCGCCTCCGGCTGGGCCTGCCAGCGCAGCATCCGCCGCGCGCCGCGGTCCAGCGCGTACCACAGCGCGCCATTCTCCCCCACCACGGCGGTGACGGGCCAGTGGCGGGCGATGGCATCGCACCAGCCGGCCGGCCGGCCGGTGACGGGGATGACGGCGATGCCCGCCGCCTCCAGCGCCTCCAGCGCCGCATAGGCGGCGGCGGGCAGGCGGCCGTCGAGGGTCAGCGTGTCATCGATATCGGTCAGCACCCAGCGCAGCCGCGCGAGCTGCGCGGTGGGGGCGGTGGCAAGCGGGCGGGGCATGGCCGTGTCTTGTGTCATATACATGTTGTACTTGCCACTTGAGAGTGTGGCAGGTCAAACAGGATTTTTTACACCTCTGTTGCAACCGTCAGGCGAAGCCCGCCCCGCCCCAGCGCGGCGGCCAGCGGCACCGGCGGGTGCGCCTCGGTCACCAGGTCCGTCACCTGCTCCGGCGGGCAGACCTGCTCCAGGAAGGGGCGGCCGAATTTCGAGGAATCCACCAGCAGCACCCGGCGCGGCGCGCGCTCCAGCATGGCGCGCTTGACCCAGGCGGCGCGGCTTTCCGCCTCGGAGGGGCCTTCCTCCGTCAGGCCGGAGGCGCCGATCACCGCCATGTCCACCGTGAAGCGGCGCAGGAAGGCCGCCGTCTCCGGCCCGTAGAGGCCGCGCTCCACCGCGCTCAGCTCGCCCGGCGCCACCAGCACGCGCAGCGCCTCGCAGGCGCCGGCGGCCAGGGCGGCATCCAGGCTGTTGGTCAGCAGCGTGGCGCGCAGGCCGCGCGCCGCCAGGGCACGGGCGAACTGCGTCGTGGTGCTGCCGGCATCCAGCATCACCACCGCCCCCTCCTCCACCAGCTCCGCCGCGGCGCGGCCGATGCGCGCGCGCTCGGCCACCATCACCTGCTCGCGCTCCGACAGGCGCGGCTGGCTGGCGGGGTGGGAGGCCACGGCGCCGCCATAGGTCCGCCGCACCATGCCGCGCGCCGACAATTCCTCGATGTCGCGCCGCACCGTCTCGGTTGAGACATTGAACTGGTCGGCCAGGGTGCTGATGCGCACCGTCGGGTCGGTCGAAAGCGCCTCCAGGATCGCCGCGTGACGCGCGGCTTTGCCCAGGGCCTGTGTGCTGCGGGGGGCCATGATGTGGAAAGTGCCACATCCGACCCCGATCGCAAGGCTTGTTTCCCGCGCCGCTTTCCGGAGGCGGGCGGGTTGCGCGCGTCCCGCTCTCGGCTAAAGCTGCCGCCGCCGTTCACGAGGAACCCGCCATGCCGCTCGACCACACCGCCAAGGGGGTCTATCCGATCGCCCCCACCCCCTTCCACGCCGATGGCCGGGTGGATTTCGCCTCGATCGACGGGCTGACGGATTTTTATCGGTCGGTCGGCGCCACCGGCCTCACCGTGCTGGGCGTGATGGGCGAGGCGCCGAAGCTCGACGCCGCCGAGAGCCTGGAGATCGCCACCCGCTTCATCCGCCGCGCCGAGGGGCTGCCCGTCATCGTCGGCGTCTCCGCCCCCGGCTTCGCCGCGATGCGCGCCATGGCCCGCAGCGCCATGGAGGCCGGCGCCGCCGGCGTGATGATCGCCCCGCCCAACACCCTGCGCACGGACGACCAGATCGTCACCTATTACCGCCAGGCCTCCGAGGCGATCGGCGAGGACGTGCCCTTCGTCATCCAGGACTTCCCGCAGACCTTTTCCGTCATCATGACGCCGGGCGTCATCCGCCGCATCGTCATGGACAACCCCGCCTGCGTCATGCTCAAGCATGAGGACTGGCCGGGGCTGGAGAAGATCTCCACCCTGCGCGGCTTCCAGGCGGATGGCTCCATGCGGCCCATCTCCATCCTCTGCGGCAATGGCGGCCTTTTCCTCGATTTCGAGGTGGAGCGCGGCGCCGATGGCGCGATGACCGGCTATGCCTTCCCGGACCTGCTCTGCGATGTCGTCCGCCTCCAGGCGGAAGGCCAGCGCGATGCGGCGCATGACCTCTTCGACGCCCACCTGCCGCTGATCCGCTACGAGCAGCAGCAGGGGCCGACGGGGCTGGCCGTGCGCAAATATGTCATGGCGCGGCGCGGACTCATCGCCTCCGATGCCCAGCGCAAGCCCGGCGCGGCGCTGAGCGCCAAGGCCAAGGCCGAGGTGGAATATCTGCTCGCCCGCGTGGCCCGGCGCGATCCGCGCGCGGCGAAGCTGGTTTGAGGGAAGCGGTTCTTTTTTGAAAAAAAGAACCAAAAAACTTTTTCAGTTGGCGTCCCGCTTCGGGCCTGAAGTGGGACGCCAACGGGAAAAGTCCTTTTGTTTCTTTTTCTTCAGAAAAAGAAAATACTGAATAAAACCCTTAACAAGGCTGCCCCTTCAGCGCCACACGGGCGAGGGGCAGGCGGAACTGGCAGGCGAGGCCCTCCATCCGCCAGTCCAGGGTCAGGCTGCCGCCGAGCTGGCGGCGGATGGTGCCTTCCACCACCTTCAGCCCCAGGCCGATCTGCGCGGGCGAGCCGGCGGTGAGGGCAGGGGGCGGGCCGCCCTGCTCGGTCCAGTCCAGCACGAGATCGCCCTTGTCCAGGCGCCATTGCAGGTTGACGCGGCCGCCGGCGGCGGAGAGCGCGCCATGCTGCTGGGCATTGGTGGCCATTTCATGCAGCACCATGGCCAGCGGCTGCACCACGTGCGGGGCGAGGGCGAGGGAAGGGCCGTGGATCGTCACCGCCAGGGCGCCGGGGCCGGTGGGCATGGCCTCGCGCGTGACGCTGCGCAGGTCGCTGCCGCCCCAGCGCTCGCGCGAGAGCAGGGTATGCGCCCGCGCCAGGGCGCCGATGCGGCCGCGCACCGCCTCGACGAAATGCGCCGGGTCGTCGGCGCGGCTCATCCGCAGCAGGGACTGCACGACGGTCAGCACATTGCGGGCGCGGTGGTCCACCTCCGCCGCCAGCAGGCGTTCACGCTCGGCCGAGGCCTGGGCCTCGGTCACGTCCATCACCACGCCGCTGATCTGGGCCGGCCGGCCCTGGGCGTCGCGCGCCAGCACGCCGCCATGGGTGTGCAGCCAGCGGATGCGGCCATCCGGCCAGATGGTGCGGAAGAGGATCTCGTAGCTGCCCGGCCCGTCGGGCTGGTGGACATGTTCCAGCGTCTCCAGGATGCGGGCGCGGTCCTCCGGGTGGGTGGCGGAGAGCAGGGCGGCGGTGCTGCGCAGGCTGCCGGCGGGGCGGCCATAAAGCGCCTCCCGCCCGCGGGAGCCGGTGAAGGTATCGGTCTCCACCTCCCATTCCCAGGTGGCGATGCGCGCGGCGGTCAGGGCGCGGGCCAGCTGGGCCTCGCTCTCGGCCAGGGCCTGGCCACGGCTGCGCAGGGTGATGCTGGCGGCGGCCAGGGCGGCGCCGACATTGTGCAGCTCCCGGATGGCGATGGAGGGGGCCGGCACCTGCTCCCCCTGGCCCAGGCGCCGCGCCGTCTCCGCCAGCGCCTCGACCGAGCTGGCGATGCGCCGGGCGAAGAGCAGCGCCAGCAGCACCGTCATCATGACGAGCCCGATGCTGACGAGGGCGAGGAAGAGGAAGGATTGCCGCGCCGTCGCCTGGGCCAGCCGCAGCGGCACCAGCACGCCCACGCGCCACCCGGCATCGCGGCTGGAGACATGGGCGATGATCAGCGGTTCCTCGCCGAAGGGATAGTTGATCCAGACGCCGCTGCGCGTGCTGGCGCGGCGCTGCGCCTCCTGCGAGATCTGCCCGCCGACCTGGCGTTCCCGCTCATCCGTGCTGGCGATGATGCGGCCCTCGCCATCGACCAGCAGCGCGCTCCAGCCCAGCGGCAGCAGCGGCCCGGCGAAGATCTGGCGCAGCCGTGCCGCCGGCTGGCGCAGGGTGAGAAGGTGGGTCAGCCGCCCCTCGCGCAGCACCGGCACGGTGACCATGACGATGAAGCGCCCGCCCGGCAGGGCGATCAGCCCGGAGCGCACCGGCTGGCGCGTCTCCGCCGCGCGGTCCTCCATGGCGGCGATCTCGGTGGCGCCGGGCGTGTCGGGCTCCGGGGCGGGCAGGGCGCGCCCCGCCTCGGCGTCCCAGTGCTGCAGGGTGATCTCGCCGCCGATCAGCTGGCTCACCGCCTCGGCCTGCAGGCGGAGGGGGGTGATGTCCTGCTGCGACAGGACCGGGCTGGCGGCCAGGACCTGGAGGGCGGAGGTCCAGCCGGCCAGCTCCTCCTCCAGCCGGGTCATGATGCGGTCGGCGCTGTCGAGCGCCTCGCGGCGCAGGGCGTCGTCGCGGTCACGCAGATAGGCGTGGGTGAGGATGCCGGCGAAGAGGATCACCGGCACGAGGAGCACCAGCCCGAGCAGGCCGAGATGCATGGCCAGTGGCAGGCGCCTGCCACGGCGGCCGAAGGGGCGGAGCGGCGCGGGGGTGCGCTTCAGCATGGGCGGCCAGGGCAGTCCTGCCCCGGCGGCCATGGCGGTTGGGCCAGGCTCGGCGTGCGGGCAAAGCGGCGCGGCTGGCGCAAGTCTCTGTCTCCCCGGGGCCGGGGGGGTGGGCAGGTGCCACCCGCGCCGCGGAAGAAGATGGCGGCTCCGTTCCTGCGCCGCAATGGCGGCCTGCGGATCTAGTGCTGGGCGCGGCCGCGGGCGATGGCCTCGCGCATGCGGCGCACCGCCGCCGGCAGCCCCTCGAACACCGCCGCCCCCACCAGGAAATATCCGATGCTGACTTCGGAGATCTGCGGGATGGCGGCGATTCCCTCCACCGTCGTGACGTCCAGCCCATGCCCGGCATGGCAGGCGAGGCCGTGGGCGGCGGCGGCCTCGGCGCCGGCGCGCAGCCGGGCGAGCAAGGCGGGGCGGGCTTGCGGCGCGGCCTCTGCATAGGTGCCGGTGTGCAGTTCCACCGCCTGGGCGCCGAGGCGGGCCGCCGCCGCGATCTGCGCCGCATCCGGCTCGACGAAGACGGAGACTTCGATTCCCGCCCCGGCGAGGCGGCGGATGGCCGCGCCGAGATCCGGCCCGGCGCGCAGCAGGTCCAGCCCGCCTTCCGTCGTCAGCTCCTGCCGCTTCTCCGGCACGAGGCAGCAGGCGGCGGGGCGCAGGCCGAGGGCGATGCCGACCATTTCCTCCGTCGCCGCCATCTCGAAATTCAGGCGCAGCCCCGGCTCGGCGGCCATGCGGGTGGCGTCCGTGTCGCGGATATGGCGGCGATCCTCGCGCAGATGGATGGTGATGCCATCCGCCCCGGCGGCGAGGCAGGCGCGCGCCGCCTCCACCGGGTCAGGGAAGTGGCCGCCGCGCGCGTTGCGCAGCGTCGCGACGTGATCGACATTGACCGACAGGCGCAGCGGCGTCATGCGGCATTCCCCTGGTTCAGGCGGTGGGCGGCGAGGTCTGCGGCGAGGCGCAGGGCGGCGATCAGGCTGCCCGCATCGGCGCGGCCCTGGCCGGCGATGTCGAGCGCGGTGCCATGGTCCGGGCTGGTGCGCACGATGGCGAGGCCGAGGGTGACATTCACGCCCCCCGCCATGTCGAGCGTCTTCACCGGGATCAGCGCCTGGTCGTGATACATGCCGAGCGCCGCGTCATAGCCCGCCCGCGCCGTGGGGGTGAAGAGCGTGTCCGCCGGGAAGGGGCCGCGCGCGTCGATGCCCTCCGCCCGCAGCCGGGCGATGGCGGGGGCGATGATGTCGCGGTCCTCCAGCCCCATGGTGCCATCCTCCCCCGCATGGGGGTTCAGGCCGCAGAGGGCGAGGCGCGGGGCTGTGATGCCGAAATCCCGCCGCAGCCCGGCCGCCGTGGCGCGGGCGATGGCGAGGATGCGCTCTTCCGTCAGGCTTTCGATAGCGCTGCGCAGGGACTGGTGGATGGTCACCGGCACGGCGCGCAGCCCGGCGGCGGCCAGCAGCATGACCGGCGGCCCTTCCCCGGGCGCCAGCTCGGCCAGGAACTCGGTATGCCCCGGGTGGCGGAAGCCGGCGGCGGTGAGGCTGGATTTCTGGATGGGGTTGGTGACGACCGCCGCCGCCGCCCCCTGCCGCACCAGGGCCACGGCGCGCTCGATGGCGGCGATGACGGCGGGGGCGTTGCGCGGGTCGGGCCGCCCTGGCACCGCCGGCACGGCGAGGGGCAGCGGCAGCACCGGCAGCGCCGTGGCGAAGCGCGCCACGGCCTCTCCCGGATGGTGGATGACCGCGACGGGCACCCCCGCCACCAGGGCCGGATCCCCCACCAGGAAGAAGCATGGCCCGCCCTGCCGCAGGGCCTCCCAGGCGCGGGCGGTGATCTCGCCGCCGATGCCGGCCGGCTCGCCCATGGTGAGCGCAAGGGGAAGTGGCGTGTTCATGGCCTGCGATATGGTCCCGCCGCCGCGCGGCGCGCGGCGGCCCTGAAAGAAAAAAGACGGGGGTCCGGGGGAATTCCTTCCCCCGGCCTTTTTCCCCTTCCTCCCGCCTACCGCAACCCGCCGAAGCTGTCGCAGGCGACGTAATCCCCTTTCTCCATCCCGGTGCGGAACCAGGTGGCGCGCTCGGCGATGTCGCCCTGCGCCGCGGCCTCGGTGGCCGCGGTGTAGCCGGTGGGTGGCGGCAGGGGGCGGGCATCGTCGAGGGCGGCGGCGGCCAGGGCGGCCTCGACGGCGCCGGGTGTCGTGGCGGTTTGGGCCTGGCTGGCGCCCCGGGCCCAGAGCCCGGCGAAGCAATCCGCCTGCTCTTCCACGCGGCGCCAGAGGGCGCGCTGTTCCTCGGGATCCTGGCTGCGCTGCTGCAGGCCGCGCACCAGGGCGATGATGCCGAGCTGCTGCTGCACATGGTGCCCGGCGGCGTGGGCGAGCAGGTAGCCGATGGCGAGCATCCCGGCCTCCCCGCCCTGCTGGCGCAGCCGCGCGACGCGGGTGAGATCCACATAGATCCGCGCATCCGCCGGGCACCAGAAGATGCCGGCGGCGGCCGGGGCACGGTCGCAGGCCTCGGGCGGCAGGCTGGTCTGGAGGAGCGGCTCGGAGGGCTGGTAGCTGCGCTTGAGGCGGGCGAACTGCGCGCCCCAGGTGCGGTTCGTCTCCTCCAGGATCTGCGCGACGAGCTGTTCCTCCGCCGGGCCGGGCGGTTGCAGCGGCGCGGCGGCGGGGGCGCGGCCGGGGCTGCCCGCGCCCTCCGGGGCGTGGCGCAGCAGGGTGGCGCCCAGCAGGGCCAGGGGCAGGGCCAGCAGCCCGCCCAGAACGAGGCCGCGCCCTGGCCCTGTCAGCTTGTTCCATTCGCGTCGCAGGCCGTCCAGCCGCATCGGCGCTTCCTTCCGCACGAGGTCCTTCCGCGCGAGTTCTTCCGCGCGAGTCTGGGCGAGGCCCGCTCGCTCCGGGCCATGACGGTGGGGCGCGTGGCGGTCAAGGCCCCTTCGCCTGCCTTTCTGGTGGTCACTTTGCCCCTGGTTCTGCCGCGCCTGCGGGCAGTGACGCGGTGTGCGGCGCGAAAGCGGGCCGGAGGGTGGCGGGAGCATCTTGCGGGGGGAGGCGAAGCGGGCGTAGCGTCTCACTTACAGGAACTATGGTTCCATTTTTCGGAACAGCCATGACGACCCTTTCGACCGCTGGCCAGGTGTTGCGCTGCTTCTCCGCGCGGCGCCAGGAACTGACCGTGACCGAGGTCGCGGAACTGCTCTCCCTGCCGAAGAGCAATGTCTCGCGCCTGCTGCGGGCGATGCGGGAGGCAGGCTTCCTGGAGAGCGTGCCGGACAGCCGCGGCTACCGCCCCGGCATTCTGATGTTCGAGCTGGGCAACACCTATCGCCGTGATTCCGCGCTGGTGGCGCGGGCGCATGCGGCGGTGGGGCGGGTCAGCCGGGATTTCGGCCATACCGGCTATGTCAGCATCCGCGACGGCGCTGACGTGATCGGGCTGACCTTCCACGAGGGCTCGCGCATGCTGCGCGTCGGCACGCCGGTGGGGCAGCGCCTGCCGGCCTTCGCCGCCGCCACGGGGCGCGCCCTGCTCGCCCGCCTGCCGGATGAGGAGGTGGCGCGGCTGCATCCCGGCCCGCTCGCCCCGCCCAGCCCCAACGCGCCGCAGGGCATGGATGAGCTGATGCAGCGGCTGGAGGCGGTGCGCCGCGATGGCTATGCGCTGGCCATCGACGAATCCAACCCTGGCGTCGGCAGCATCGCGGTGGCCGTGGGCAATGCCGCGGGCAGCGAGGATGCCTGCCTGTGCATCGTCTACCCGCTGGCGCTGGTGGATGATGCCGAGCGTGACCGCATGATCGCCGCCCTGCTGGCCGAGGCGCGCGAGATCCATACACGGCCCGGCGCCACGGTGACCGCGCGCAGCGCCGCCGCCGCCTGATACCCCGAGGATACCAGATGAACGCTTCCGCCCCCATGGCCGGCCATCGCTGGCGCATCGGCTTCGATATCGGCGGCACCTTCACCGATTTCATCCTGTATGATTCGGCGGCGGGCAGCGTGCGGCTGCACAAGCGGCTGACGACGCCGCACGACCCTTCCATCGCCGCCCTGCAGGGGCTGGAGGAGCTGGTGGCGATGGCCGGCATCGGCCTCGCCGAGGTGGGCGAGATCATCCATGGCACCACGCTCGTCACCAATGCGGTGATCGAGCGCAAGGGCGCGAAGCTCGGCCTGATCACCACCGAGGGCTTCCGTGACATCCTGGAGATGGGCACGGAGCAGCGCTACGACATCTACGACCTCTTCCTGGGCTTCCCGGCGCCGCTGGTGCCGCGCGACCTGCGGCTGGAGGTGCCGGAGCGCATGGACCGCGATGGCAATGCCGTCACCGCGCTGGATGAGGGCGCGGTGCGCGCCGCGCTGCGCCGGCTGGTGGCGGAGGGGGTGGAGGCTGTCGCCGTCTGCTTCCTCAATGCCTACCGCAACCCGGCGCATGAGAAGCGCGTGGGCGAGATCGCGCGGGGCGAGTTCCCGCAGCTGTCCGTCTCGCTCTCGGCCGAGGTGGTGGCGGAGATGTGGGAGTATCAGCGCAGCGTCACCACCTGCGCCAATGCCTATGTGCAGCCGCTGATGGACCGCTATCTGCGGCGGCTGGAGCGCGAGCTGGCGGGGCGCGGCTTCACCGGCGCGCTGCGGCTGATGCATTCGGCGGGTGGCCTCGTCTCGCCGGCCACGGCGCGGGCCTTTCCCATCCGCCTGCTGGAATCGGGCCCCGCGGGGGGCGGCCTGGCCACCGCGCTGTTCGGCACGCTGGCCGGGCAGAAGGATGTCATTTCCTTCGACATGGGCGGCACCACGGCCAAGGCCTGCATGATCGAGGATGGCCGCGTCGAGATCGCGCCGATGCTGGAGGCGGGCCGCGTGCACCGCTTCAGCAAGGGCTCGGGCCTGCCGATCAAGGCGCCGGTGATCGACATGATCGAGATCGGGGCCGGGGGCGGCTCGATCGCCGCGATCGACGCGGTGGGGCTGCTCAAGGTCGGGCCGCATTCCGCCGGGTCCGATCCTGGCCCCGCCTGCTATGGCATGGGCGGTACGAAGCCGACGGTGACGGACGCCAATCTCGTCCTCGGCTACTACGATCCCGGCTTCTTCCTCGGCGGGCGGATGACGCTCGACCTCGAGGCCGCGCGCCGCGCGGTGGAGAGCGTGGCGGCGCCGCTGAAGCTCGATGTGATGGAGGCCGCCTGGGGCATCCACAAGGTGGTGGTCGAGAGCATGGCCGCCGCCGCCCGCGTGCATCTGGTGGAGAAGGGCAAGGACCCACGCGGCTATGCCATGGTGGGCTTCGGCGGTGCCGGCCCGGCCCATGCCGCCGATGTCGCCCGCGCGCTCGGCGTGCGGGAGGTGATCATTCCGCCGGCCTCGGGCGCGGCCTCGGCGCTCGGCTTCCTCGCCGCGCCGCTCTCCTTCGAATCCGCGCGTTCGCTGCCGGTGGAGTTCTCGCCGGGCTTCGATGCCGTGCTGGTCAATGGCGTGCTCGATGAGCTCGCCGCCGAGGGCCGCGCGCGCCTGCTGGAAGCCGGGGTGAAGCCGGAGGATATCCGCACCGAGCGCAGCGCCGATATGCGCCTTGTCGGCCAGATGCACGACATCGCCGTGCCGCTGCCGGAGGGCGCCATCACCGCCGCGACACTGGACGAAATCCGCGCCGCCTTCGCCCGCGTCTATGCCGCGCGCTACACCTCGCTCTATGAGGGTGCGCGGATCGAGGCGATCAATTTCCGCGTCCGCTGTGTCGGGCCGGAGCCGGTGCTGTCGCTGACCGGCGCGGTGGGCGGCGGTGATGCCAGCGCCAAGGTGAAGGGCACGCGCCGCGCCTGGTTCGAGGGCGGCTGGCAGGAGGCGGTGGTCTATGACCGCTATGCCCTGGTCGCCGGTGACCGGATCCCCGGCCCCGCCATCATCGAGGAGCGCGAATCCACCACCATCGTGCCGCCGGGCGATGTGGTCGCGGTGGATGGCGGGCTGAACCTGCGCATCGCCATCGCCGCCACGGCCCAGGCCGGCGCGCTGGTGACGCCGGAGATGCCGCTGGAAGAAGCCTGCGCCCGCATCGAGGCCGACCCGATCGCGCTCGAGATCATGTGGTCCCGCCTGGTGACGGTGGTGGAGGAGATGTGGCTGACGGTCTGTCGCACCGCCTTCTCGCTCGTCATCTCCGAAAGCCAGGACTTCGCCTGCGAGCTGCTCGATCCGGAAGGCGAGACGCTGGCGCATTCGCCGCGCGCCATGCCGGTCTTCAATCTCTGCCTGCCGCTGGCGGTGAAGGCGCTGCTGGAAAAATATCCCTCCCACACGCTGCAGCCGGGCGATGTGCTGATCACGAATGATCCCTGGCTCTGCGCCGGGCATCTCTTCGACATCGCCATCGTCACCCCGGTCTTCCAGGGCGGCAAGGTGGTCGGTCTGATGGGCACGGTGGGCCATGTCTCCGACATCGGCGGCACCAAGGATTCGCTGCGGGCGCGCGAGATCTTTGAGGAGGGGTTGCAGATCCCGCCGATGAAGCTCTACGAGGCGGGCCGGCCGAGCGAGGCGCTCTTCACCCTGCTGCGCGAGAATGTGCGCAACCCGGAGCAGGTGCTGGGCGATGTCCATTCCTTCGTCGCCGCCAACCGCCTCGGGGCCGAGCGCCTGCTGGCCTTCATGGCCGATTACGGCATGCAGGATCTGCGCGCCCTGGCCACGGTGGTGCAGCGCCGCTCGGAAACCGCGATGCGCGAGGCCATCCGCGCCCTGCCCGATGGCATCTATCGCTCCACCATCAGCAACAATCCGCTGGGGCAGGTGCTGTCCTACCCGCTGAAGCTGACGGTCGAGGGGGATGCGATCGAGCTGGACTTCGATGGCGCCCCGCCGCAGCTGCCGCAGGGCGGCCTGAACAGCACGATGAACTACACGGCGGCGCATGCCACCTATCCGCTGAAATGCATGCTGACGCCTGGCGTGCGCGGCAATGCCGGCTGCTACCGCCCCTTCACGGTGAAGGCGCCGGAAGGCTCGGTGCTGAACGCGAAGCGCCCGGCGGCGGTGAATATGCGCACCCGCACCGGCTGGTATCTGGCGCCCAACATCTTCCGCGCGCTCTCCGGTGCCGCGCCGGACAAGGTGCAGGCCAATACCGGCCTGCCCATGGCCGCCTATGTCTATGGCCAGGATGAGAGCGGCCGCACCTATTCGGACATGCTCTTCATCGGCGGTGGCCAGGGCGCTTCGGCGCATGGCGATGGCAAGTCCGGCCTGCTCTGGCCGACCTCCGCCTCCAACACCTCGATCGAGCTGTTCGAGGCGCGCGTGCCGGTGCTGGTGGTGGAGAAGACCTACCTGCCCGACAGCGGTGGCCCCGGCGCGCATCGTGGTGGCCTCGGCCAGCGCGTGCGGCTGCGCAAGCTGCGCGAGGATGGGCTTGTGAGCTTCGTCTCCGTCTATCCTGAGGGTGTCGGCAACCCGATCCCCGGCCTGTTCGGCGGCGAGGCCGGGCGTGGCGCGCGGGGCCGCGTGCTGGACGGGAGCGGCGCGGTGCTGGAGGATTGCGGCACGGGGCGGCTCGTGCAGGTCACGGGGCCGGGCGAGATCGTCGAGATCTGCATCGCCGGCGGCTCCGGCTATGGCGACCCGGCGCGGCGCGCGCCGGAGGCCGTGGCACGCGATGTGCGTCTGGGCATGGTGACCGAGGAGGGCGCCGCGCGCGACTATGCCGCGGCGATGGAGCAGCAGGCGGAGCCAGCCTGAACCGGCCCGCGAGACAGGAGGCGAGAGCATGACGGAACTGACGAGGCGCGGCATTCTGGCCGGCGGCGCGGCCGCCGTATCGGCCCTGATGCTCGGGGGCGGGGAGGCGGCGGCACAGGGCCGCCGCACCCTGGTGCTGGCCAGCAACCAGGACATCCCGAATTTCGACCCGCATCTGGCCTCCGGCTATTCCACCAGCTGGATGATGCGCAACGTCTATGATTCCCTCGTGCGGGTGGAAGGCAACCCGCCGAAGCCCGTGCCGCATCTCGCCGCCTCCTGGACGATTTCCGAGGATGGCCGCGAATACGTCTTCAGGCTGAACCCGGCGGCGAAGTTCAATGACGGCACGCCGGTCGATGCGGAGGCGGTGCGCTACTCCTTCGAGCGCATCCTGCGCCTCAACCGCGGCAATGTCTGGATGATCGCCGGCATCGTGAAGCCCGGCAGCATCGAGGTGGTGGACGCCCAGACGGTGCGCTTCCGCCTCGCCACGGCCTTCGTGCCCTTCCTGCAGGTCCTGCCCTGGATCTGGATCGTCAACCCGAAGCAGGTCGAGGCCAACAAGGGCGAGGATGACGGGCAGACCTGGCTGCGCGGCAACCTCGCCGGCTCCGGCGCCTTCGCCGTGCGCCGCGCCGAGCCGGGCAATCTCTATGAGCTGGAGCGCGTCGCCGGTCACTGGCGCCAGGGGGGCGGCAATCTCACCGGCGCCATCTGGAAGATCACGCGCGAGACGGCGACGCAGCGCCTGATGGTCCAGCGTGGCGAGGCGCAGATCGCCCTCGACCTCACCAGCGAGGACATGGACACGCTGAAGGGCCGCCCCGGCCTCGATCTGGTGATCGAGCCGGAATACCGCACCTTCCAGATCAAGATGAACACGCGGCACGGCCCGCTGATGGACGCCAATCTGCGCCGCGCCATCTCCTGCGCCTTCAACTATCAGGCGATGCTCGATGTCGCCGGCTATGCCGAGCTGATGAAGGGCCCGCTGCCCGACAGCATCGACGGCTTCGACACAGCGCTTCAGCCCTGGCGGATGGATCTGGCCCGCGCCAAAGACTTCCTGGCGAAGTCGGCGCATCCGAATGGCGGCATCAAGCTGGTCATCACCCATGTGTCGGGGCTGGAGCAGCAGCGCCGCTGGGCGCTCATCCTGCTCGACAGCCTGCGCGCCCTCAACATCGAGCTGGAAATCCGCTCCGCCATCTGGCCGGATCTCGTCGCCTCCTGCCGCTCGCCGGAGACGTTGGCCGATTTCTTCCCCGTCTACCAGACCGCCAATTACGGTGACCCGGACAATCTCGCCTTCGCCGGCTTCCATTCCTCGCGCAACGGCAACTGGCAGAACCCGGTTTATGCGAACCCGAAGGTGGACGCGCTGATCGTCAGCGCCCGCGCCGAGACGGACCCGGAAAAGCGCCGCGCCCTCTATGCCGAGTTCCAGCGCATCGTCATGGACGATGCCTGCGACATCTTCGGCGTTCTGGAGAAGCGCAAGCTGGCCCTGCGGAACAATGTGAAGGGCTTCGTCTTCACCCCCGTCGCGTCCAACGCGCCGGACCTCTTCCCGCTGTCGCTGGGCTGAGCAGGGAGGCCCCATGATCCGTTACATCCTGCGGCGGCTTCTGCTGCTGGTGCCGGTGCTGGTGGGGCTGTCCATGCTGGTCTTCGCCATCGCCCGGCTGCTGCCGGGCGATCCGGTGCGCCTCGCCGCCGGGCCGAATGCCACGGCGGCGGATGTCGCCTCCGTCGCCCGCGAATTCGGCCTCGACCAGCCCTTGCCACTGCAATACTGGCACTATGTCAGCGGCCTGGTGCGGGGCGACTGGGGCGTCTCCATCTTCAGCCGCCGCCCCGTGATCGAGGATCTCGCCACCTATCTGCCGGCGACGCTCGAACTCGTGCTGGCGGCCATGCTGCTCGCCATTTCCATCGGTATCCCGGCGGGGCTGATGGCGGCGGTTTGGCGCGACCGCTGGCCGGATTTCCTCTCGCGCGCTATCTCGCTCGGCGCCATTTCCATGCCGCGCTTCTTCCTTGGCCTGCTCTTCCAGCTGGGCTTCGCCATGTGGCTGGGCTGGCTGCCGCTCTCCGGCCGCTTCCCGCTCACCGAGGACCCGCCCGCCACCATCACCGGCCTGCTGACGCTGGATGCGCTGCTCGGCGGCAATCCGCACGCCTTCGCCATCGCGCTCCAGCACCTCGCGCTTCCGGCCATCGCCATGTCGCTCTCGCCGCTGGCCACCATCACCCGCATGATGCGCGCCTCGACCATCGAGGTGCTGCAACAGGATTACGTCACCACCGAGCGCGCCCTCGGCCTGCCCGCGCGGCTCATCCTGTTCAAATACGTGCTGAAGAACGCCGTCTCCGCCACGCTCACCGTCATCGGGCTTTACTTCGGCTGGCTGCTCGGCGGCACCGTGCTGGTGGAGACCGTGTTCGACTGGCCGGGCCTCGGCCTCTACGCCACCCAGGCGGTGCTGACCCAGGATTTCATGCCGATCATCGGCGTCACGCTCTGCATCGGAACGCTGTTCGTGCTCGTCAATCTGCTGGTGGACCTGATCTATGGTCTGCTCAACCCGCGCGTGCGCCTGCGATGAACGCCGAGCGCTTCCGCCGCGGCCTCTACCGCTTCCGCCGCTCCTGGGTCTCGGTGCTCGGGCTCGGCATCGTGCTGGTGCTGCTGCTGGTGGCGCTGCTCGGCACCGCCATCGTGCCGCACCCGGAGCATGTGGCGGGCCTCGTGCAGACCGGCGCGCGCTTCCAGCCGCCTTCCGCCACCTGGTGGTTCGGCACCAACGAGGTGGGGCAGGATGTCTTCTCCCTCACCCTCGCCGGCACGCGCGTCTCGCTGCTGGCGGGCATGGCGGTGGTGGTGGTGGGCGCCGGCGTCGGCGTGCTGGCGGGGGCCATCGCCGGCTTCTTCGGCGGCTGGATCGATGAACTCCTGATGCGCCTCTCCGACCTGATGCTGACGGTACCGAGCCTCATCCTCGCCATGGCGGTGGCCGCGGCGCTGGGGCCGGGCACGGGCAACATGATCTTCGCCATCGCCCTCTCCTGGTGGCCGGGCTATGCCCGCCTCGTCCGCGGCGAGGTGATGGCGAAGAAGGAGGAACAGTTCGTCACCGCCGCCCGCGCCATGGGCGCCGGTCCCGCGCGGCTGCTGCGCCGGCATATCCTGCCCAACATCGTCTCGCCGGTGATCGTGAAGATGTCGCTCGACATGGGCTTCGCCATCCTCACCGTCGCCTCGCTCGGCTTCGTCGGCATCGGCGTCAAGCCGCCCACGCCGGAATGGGGCTCGCTCCTCTCCGTCGCCCGCGCCAACATGCCGGATTACTGGTGGACGGCCATCTTCCCCGGCCTCGCCATCTTCCTCGCCGTCTTCGGCTTCAACCTGCTGGGCGACGGCCTGCGCGACCTGCTCGACCCCAAGGCCCGCCGCTGATGCCCCTGCTGGAAATCCGCGACCTGCACCTGCACATGCGCTCCTTCGATGGCGAGGCGCATGTGCTCAACGGCATCAACCTCACCGTCGAGCGCGGCGAGATCTGGGGCATCGTCGGCGAGACGGGGTGCGGCAAGTCGCTGACGGGGCTGTCCGTCTCCCGCCTCGTGCCCACGCCGCCCGCCCGCTACGCGCGCGGCGAGATCCTGCTGGAGGGGGAGAACCTCCTGGCGGCCACCGAGGCCCGCATGCGCGCCCTGCGCGGCCGCCGCATCGGCATGATCTTCCAGGACCCCACCACCAACCTGAACCCGGTCTTCCGCATCGGCGAGCAGCTCACCGATGTCGCGCTCCATGCCGGGCGGGGGGAGCCGGCGCTGCTCGGCCTCGCCCCGGGCGCCTCCGGCGGCGCGCTCCGCCGCGCCGCGCGGGAACATGCCCTGGCCATGCTGGAGCATGTCGGCATCCCCAACGCCGCCGCGCGGATGGAGGATTACCCGCACCAGTTCTCTGGCGGCATGCGCCAGCGCGTCCTCATCGCCATGGCGCTGATCGGCCGCCCGCATCTGCTCATCGCGGATGAGCCGACCACGGCGCTCGATGTCTCCGTGCAGGCGCAGATCCTGCGGCTGATCCATGATCTGGTGCGGGAGCACAACCTGGGCGTGCTCTTCATCACCCACAATCTCGGCGTGGTGGCGCAGCTCTGCACCCATGTCGCGGTGATGTATGCCGGCAATGTCGTGGAGGCCGGGCCGGTGCGCGCCGTGCTGAAATCGCCCGTGCATCCCTATACCCGCGCGCTGCTGGAGGCCCTGCCGCGCGCCGGCCTCGCGCGCGGCGCGCTGCGGGGCCTCGCCGGCACCGTGCCGTCGCTGATCGCGCCGCCGCGCGGCTGCCGCTTCGCCTCCCGCTGCACCCGCGCGGAACCGGCCTGCCAGGAAGGCGCGCCGCCCCTCGACGCGGTGGGCGAGGCGCACCGCGTCGCCTGCTTCGTCGCCGCGCGGGAGGCCGCGTGATGCTGAAGGTCGAAGGCGTCAGCAAGGTTTATGGCGGCGAGCGCCGCGGTTTCTTCGGCCGCGCGCCGGAGGTGGCGGCGCTGCGCGATGTCAGCCTCGCCCTCCGCCGCGGCGAGAGCTTCGGCCTGGTGGGGGAGTCCGGCTCCGGCAAGACGACGCTGACGCGCTGCCTGCTGCGCCTCGAAGAGGTCTCCGCCGGGCGCATCCTCTTCGAGGGCGAGGATATCGCCCGCCTCTCCCCCGCCGGGCTGCGCGCCCTGCGGGCACGCGTGCAGATCGTCTTCCAGGACCCCTACGCCTCGCTGAACCCGCGCCTCAGCATCGCCGAGATCGTCACCGAGCCGATGGAAATCCACCGCGCGCGGCTCGGCCTCGATGCCCGCGCGCGGCGCGACCGCGCGGCGGAACTGCTGGAGCGCGTCGGCCTCGGGCCGCAGCATCTCGGCCGCTTCCCGCATGAATTCTCCGGCGGCCAGCGCCAGCGCATCGGCATCGCCCGCGCCCTGGCCACCGCGCCGGACCTGCTCATCCTCGACGAGCCGACCAGCGCCCTCGACGTCTCCGTCCAGGCCCAGGTGCTCAACCTGCTGCACGACCTGCAGCAGCAGATGGGGCTGACCTATTTCTTCATCAGCCACGATCTTGGCGTCATCCGTTATGTCTGTGACCGCGTGGCGCTGATCTATCGCGGCCAGCTGGTCGAGGAGGGCGAGGCCGAGGCCCTCTTCCGCGCCCCGCGCAGCGACTATGCGCGCAGCCTCCTCGCCGCCATGCCGGATCCTGACCCCGATCTTTCTCCATTCCGATAGTGCAACGCATCCCCGTTCGCGCAATACTATGCTGCGCTGCACAGAAAGGGGATGGTTCGCATGGGAGCTTCTCCACCACGTGTGCGGGGCCGCTCTGGCCGCGCGGCTCCGCTGCCGCTAGGTTCGGCCGCGATGTCCGAAGCCGCCTCCGCCCTCGCCGCCGCAGCCATGCGCTTTTCCAACGCCATGGTCGCCTCGCCGGAGGAAGCCTTCTGGGCCTGGCGCAGCATCGCCGGCGTGTTCTTCGATGTCGCCATCGCCCACCCCGAGGCGATGGAACGCTTCCAGGTCGAGGTGGAGAGCCACAATCTCGGCGGCGTGGTGATCGGCCGTGTCGCCGCCAGCGCGCAGGTCTTCCGCCGCTCCTCCTTCACCATCGCGCGCACGGGGATGGACCACTACCTCGTCCAGTTCTACCGCCGCGGCGGCTATCGCGGCGTGGCGGGGGAGCGGCCCATCCTGGTACGGCCGGGCGATATCAGCATCCTCGACATGGCGCAGACCCTGCACACCGAGGCGGAGGATTTCGAGAATATCACGCTGGTCCTGCCGCGCCCCTCGCTCGCCCCGCTGGTGCCGGTGCCGGAGGCGCTGCACGGCGTGGTTGTGGAGGGCGCGACGCCGCTCGGCCGCATGCTCGCCGGCCATCTGGCGCAGTTGCAGGAATGCGGCGGGCAGATGAGCCAGGCCGAGGCCCAGCCGCTGTTGCAGGCCACCGCCATGCTGGTCGCCGCCTGCGTCGCGCCCGTGCTGGCCAGCCGGCAGGATAGCCCGGCGCCGGTGCATACGCCGTCCATCGTGCTGATCCGCCGCTTCATCGAGAGCAATCTGGCCATCCCCGACCTGTCGCCCGAGACGCTGATGCGCCAGTTCGGTGTCTCCCGCCCCACGCTCTACCGCCTGTTCGAGCCCTATGGCGGGGTGGCCTCCTATATCCGCCGCCGCCGGCTGGAACGCTGCTTCCAGGAAATCACCGCCGCCGTGCCGGAGCGCCGCCGCATCGCCGAGATCGCCTATGGCTGGGGCTTTCGCAACGAGGCCGCTTTCAGCCGCAGCTTCCGCGAGGCCTTCGGCATGTCCCCGCGCGAGGCCCGCATGGCCGGCAATCTGCGCCCCGTTCCCGCGCCCGTCCCGGAGGGGGAGCCGGCGACCACGGGATGGATCCGGCGGTTGTAGCTCATAAGAGAATCTTCTTTTTCTAAAGAAAAAGAAGCAAAAAGATTTTTCCAGGCTGCCGCCGTCTCCCGTCCAGGCGGGACGCCACACGGAGAAAAGTTTTTTGGTTCTTTTTTTCAGAAAAGAACGTTTTCTTTTTGATTTTTCTTAAACCAGCTGCCGTTCCGCCAGGCTGCGGAAGAACCCGCCCGCCGCCATCAATTCGGCATAGCGCCCGCTTTCGCTGATGCGCCCCTCGCGCAGCACCAGGATGCGGTCCGCCCGCATGACGGTGCTGAGGCGGTGGGCGATGACGATGCGCGTGGCGCTCAGCCGGTCCAGGCTCTCGGTGACAATGGCCTGGGTGCGGTTGTCGAGGGCGCTGGTGGCTTCGTCGAGCAGCAGGATGCGCGGCCGGGCGATGATGGCGCGCGCCAGCAGGATGCGCTGCACCTGCCCGCCCGAGAGCGCGCCACCCGATTCCGCCACCACGGTGCGCAGCCCCATCGGCAGGGCGCGCAGATCGGCGGCGAGGCCGACGCGCTCCGCTGCCTCCCAGGCCTCGGCCTCGCCCAGATGCAGGCTGGCGCCCAGGATATTGTCCAGCAGGCTGCCCGGCATCAGCCGCCCGCCCTGCAGCACGACGCCGAGTTGCCGGCGCACCGCCTGCGGGTCCAGCCCGCGCAGCTCCTGCCCGTCATAGAGCACGGCGCCGGACTCTGGCTGCTCGAAGCCCAGCAGCAGGCGCAGCAGGGTGGATTTGCCGCCGCCCGAGGGGCCGACCACCGCCACATAGGCCCCGGCCGGCACCTCCAGGCTGAGATCATCGAAGAGCAGCGGCGTATCCGGGCGGTAGCGGAAGCGCAGGTGGCGCAGTTCCACCGCGCCGCTCAGCGGGCCGGGGTCGTGGCGCGGCCCGCCGCTTTCCGGCACCGCCTGGAGGATGGGCGCGGCATGGGCATAGAGCGGCTTCAGCCCCGCCACCTGCACCAGCGCGGCGGAGAGGGCGGCCAGCCCCCCCAGCGCCTGGGTGAAGGCGTTGAGGAAGGCCAGCAGCGCCCCGAGCCCGAGCGCCCCCGCCCCCTCCGCCAGCCCCAGCAGGTGGATGGCGCCGAAGAGAAGCGCGCTGGCGAGCGGCGGGGCGAGGCCCCCCGCCAGTTCGGAGAGGCCCCCGGTCTGCGCCGCCAGGAAGCGCTGGCGCGAGAGCCGCGCCTGCAGCCGCGCCCAGCGCAGGAAGGCGCGCTGCTCGGCCGCCGCCAGCCGCAGCTTGGCGATGCCGCCGGCCAGTTGCAGCAGCAGCCCGGCGGCCTCGGCGCCGAGCGCCACCACCTCCCGCTCCTGCCGGATGCGCCGCCGGCCGAGCAGCAGCACCGCCAGGGCCAGGGCCAGCAGCGGCCCGAGCGCCACCAGCGCCAGCGGCGGCGAATACCAGGCCATCAGCCCGAGCGAGAGCAGCGCCACCCCGCCCTGTAGCAGGCTGCCGATCATCGCCGCGCCGATGGTGCGCTCGATGGCCTGGATGGCCAGGGCGCGGCGGGCCAGGGCGCCGGCGCTGTGGTCACGGAAGAAGCCCACCGGCAGGCGCAGCAGGCGGTCCATCACCGCGGCCTGGAGGCGGGTGCCGGCGCGGCCCTCGATGCGCAGCGCGGCGCGCTGCACCGCCTGCCGCAGCACCAGCCCGGCCAGCGCCAGCACCAGCAGCACCACCGCCAGTTCCAGCAGGCGGGGCCGGTCCTGCGTGGGGATGACGCTGTCCACCAGCACGCCCATCGCCATCGGCACGCCGAGGTTGAGCAGCCCCACCGCGGCCCCCAGGCCAAGCAGGGTGGCGGTATCGCCGCGTGCCCAGCGCAGCAGGTTGCCGCCGATCTCCCACCCCGCCAGCGGGCGCGCGGGCAAAGGCGGGTAGAACTGCCAGGCCTCGCCGCGCAGCGCCGCGGCCGCCGCCGGGGGGAGGGGGGAGAGGCGCTCCTCCACCGGGTCATAGAGCCGCCAGCCGCCGCGCAGCGGGCGGGGCAGCAGGGCGAGGGGCCGGCCATCCCCGGCGCGCAGCAGCAGCAGCGGCCCGGCATCGTGCCGCCACCAGCCGGCCTCCAGCCGCACGGCGCGGGCGCGCAGGCGGTTGGCCTCCAGGATGTCTTCCAGCGTGGGCGGGCGGGCCTCGCCGTGGTCGCGGCGCGGCGGCGGGGGGG
>NZ_JANFNY010000150.1 GCF_024437745.1 Roseomonas sp. GC11
CTTCTTTTTCTGAAGAAAAAGAAGAAAAAAGACTTTCTTTCAGTTTGGCGACCCGCCTCAGGCCTGAGGCGGGACGCCAACTGAAAAAAGTTTTTTGGTTCTTTTTTTCAAAAAAGAACCGCTTCATGCCCTCTTCAGGCCGGCACGGGAATCCGCTGGGCCAGCGGGTCGAGCAGGGCCTCGATGGCGGTGGGGTCTTCCCATTGCAGGCGGATGCTCAGCACGGTGACGCGGCTGCGGAAGGCGGGCGGGATGCGGACATAGTCCTTGCGCGTCGTCACCGGGATGGCGCGCAGGGCCTCGGCCTGTTCCAGCAGGTCGCGCAGGTCTCCGGCATCGAAGGGGTAGTGGTCGGCATAGGGCACGCGCCCGGCCAGCACGGCGCCGCACTGGGTCAGGCTGTTGAAGAATTTCTGCGGGTTGGCGATGCCGCAGAAGGCAAAGACCGGCTGGCCCTGGAGCAGCTTCGCCTCTGGCCCTGGCACCAGCCGGGCGCGCAGCACGGGCAGGCCGGGCGGCAGCATGGCGGCGGCGCCGGCCTCATCCTCGCCGATCAACACGGCGGCGCGGCAGCGGTGGGCGGCGGCGGCGATCGGCTCGCGCAGCGGCCCGGCGGGGATGATGTGCCCATTGCCGAAGCCATAATTGCCATCGACGATGAGCAGGGAGAGATCCTTCTCCAGCCCCGGGTTCTGCAACCCGTCATCCATGACGATGGCCTGCGCCCCGGCGGCGACGGCGGCGCGCCCGCCGGCCTCGCGGTCCCCCGCCACCCAGGTGGGGCGGGAGGCGGCGAGCAGCAGCGCCTCATCCCCCACGGCCTGGCTGTCATGCTGCATGGGGTCCACCAGCACGGGGCCCTTCAGCCGGCCGCCATAGCCGCGCGTCAGGAAATGGGTGGCGGCGCCGCGGTTGGACAGGCGCTGGCCGAGATCGAGGGCGACCGTGGTCTTGCCGGCACCGCCGGCGGTGGCGTTGCCGCAGCAGATGACCGGGACGGGCGCCTGCCAGCCCGGCCGGGCCACGCGGCGCGCGGTGGCGGCCGCGTAGATCGCGGCGATGGGGGACAGCAGCAGGGGCGCAATTCCCCCGCTGCCCCCGCTCCAGAAGCCGGGGGCACGCATCCTGCTAAGACCTGTCCTTCTCCCTGGGCCCGTCCGTCTCCGGCGCGGGGCCGGCCTCGGCGGGCATGATGTCGAGGATCGCGGAGGCCAGTTTCCCCGGCAGGTGGGAGGCATCCTCGGCGACCGATGCCGCCGCCCGGGCCATGGCCTGGGCGCGACGCGTATCCGATAGCACGTCCGCCACGGCCTCGGCCAGCGTGGCCGCATCGCGCACCGGCAGGGCGCCGCCGCTCTCCAGCAGCCGCGCCGCCAGGGCCTGCACATGCCCGGTATGCGGCCCGATCAGCAGCGGGCAGCCAAGCCGCGCCGGCTCGATCGGGTTGTGCCCGCCCTTCGGTACCAGCGTGGCGCCCAGCAGCGCCACCCCGGCCAGCCGGAAGAACAGCCCCATCTCGCCCAGCGTGTCGGCGATGTGGATATCGCACCCGGCATCCGGCTGCCCGCCCGCGCTGCGGCGGGTGACGCCGCCATAGGGGGCCGCCAGCGCCGCCACCTCCGCCGCCCGCGCCGGGTGGCGCGGCGCGATCAGGGTGAGCAGGTCGGGGAAGCGGTTCCTCAGGATGCGGTGGGCTTCCAGCGCCGCCGCCTCCTCCCCGGCATGGGTGCTGGCGGCGAGGAAGACGGGCCGCGCGCCGATCAGCCCGCGCAGCCGGGCGAGTTCCGCCGGGTCCGCCGGCAGCGGCGCGGCGGCGGCCTTGAGGTGGCCCCAATGCTCCACCCGCGCGGCGCCGAGGGCGCGCAGCCGTTCCGCATCCTCGGCACTCTGCGCCACCACCAGCCGGAAGCGGCCGAGCATCTGGCCGATCAGCCCCGGCGCCCAGCGCCACAGCCGGGCGGAGCGCGGCGAGATGCGGGCATTGACCAGCACCGCCGGAATGCCGCGCCGCGCCAGGGCGGTGGAGAGGTTGGGCCACAGCTCGCTCTCGACGAAAATGGCGCCATCCGGCCGCCAGCCATCGAGGAAACGGGCCAGCCAGCGCGGCACGTCGAGCGGGGCGAAGCGGTGCGTCACCCGCCCCGACGCCTCGGGCGGCAGGCGCTGCGCCAGCATGGTGGCGGCGGTGACGGTGCCGGTGGTGACCAGCAGCCGCAGCCCCGGCCGCTGCTCCAGCAGGGCGCCGATCAGCGGCAGGAGGGACATCGTCTCCCCCACGCTGGCGGCGTGCAGCCAGAGCAGTGCTCCCGGCGGGCGCTCGGCGTGCCAGCCCTGGCGCTCGGCCAGGCGATCCGGCAATTCCTTGCCGATGCGGGCGCGGCGGCGCAGCCAGAAGGGCAGCAGCGGCCCCAGCGCCACCCCGAGCAGCCGGCCCGCCCCGGCGCCGAGGCTCATCGGCGGCCCTTCACAGCCGCATCCCCCCGGCGGGGCGGCCGGCGGCGGCCTCCCGCACCCAGGCATCGGCGGCGTCGCAGGCCGTGCTCAGCCCGGCCTCGATGGCGGGCAGGGCGCTGGCCGCATCCTCGCGCGGCACCGCCACCGGCGCGCCGCAGACCAGCACCCCGCGGCCGAAGGGTAGGGGCAGCATCATGCGGTCCCAGCTGGGCAGCAGGCGGTGGCGCGTGGTGGCGGCGGCGGCGGGCAGGATCGGCACGCCCCCCAGCGCCGCCAGCTGCGCCACCCCCTCCGCCGCCTTGCGGCGCGGGCCGCGCGGGCCGTCGGGGGTGATGGCCACCGGGCTGCCCTGGCGCAGCACGCGCAGCAGCCCGAGCATCCCCGCCGCCCCGCCGCGCGTGGAGGAGCCATGCACCATCACCAGCCGGAAGCGCGCGACGATCGCGCCGATGAAGCGCCCATCCCGGTGGCGGGAGACCAGCACATGCGGCCGCCAGTCCTTGGCGCCGGGGAAGAGGCGGTGGGTGGCCGTCCACAGCATCGGCATCATCGGCAGGCGCTCGTGCCAGAAGGCGGCGATGACCGGCCGCCCCGTGCTGGCGAAGGGCGCGATGTGCTCATGCCCCAGCAGGGTCCACCGCGTGGTGCGGTAGCACAGGGCCAGATAGGCGCCGAGCAGCCCGGCCAGGATGGCCTGCGTCCTCGGGTGGCGGATCAGGGAGCGGAGCATGGCGGCGTGTTACGGTCGGTCACGCAGGCGCCCCTAGCATGGCTCGCGGCGCGACGGAAACGCTCCGGGCGCGGGCTTGGCCTTTCGTAACCCGGCCGACACGTTGCGGCGCATGATCTTGAGAGGGGCTTCGCCCCTCTCAAACTCTCCCGACCAAAGGCCTGAGGCCTTTGGAAACCCATTTGTCAGAGCCAACTGAAGGTGGGTGCAGGGGACCCTGTCCCCTGCCCAAGGGAAAGAAAGGGGGGTGAGGGGGCAAAGCCCCCCCAAGGCCGGGTTTTCCAGAAGCCGCCGGGCGGAAAAAGGCCGGTGGCGCCTTCTGCCCCTGGCGGGCCGCGTCTAGGCTGGCCGGGATATGCAACGCCTCCTGCCCTATCTCCTCTGCCTGGCGCTGGCGGCGCCGGGCGGGGCGCTCTTCGCCTGGCTGCACACGCCCTTGCCCTGGCTGCTCGGCGCCATGACGGCCACCGCCGCCGGGCAGCTCTGCGGCCTCGGCCTGCGCGCCTGGAGGCCGGCGCGCAACGCCGCCCTGCTGCTGATCGGCGCCGCCCTCGGCCTCTTCTTCACGCCCGAGGCGGGGCGCCATCTGGCGGAACATGCCGCCCTGGTGCTCGGCGCCGCGCTGGCGACGCTGGCCATCGGGGTGCTGCTCTCCCCGCTGCTGGCGCGGCTGGGGCGGCTGGACCGGCCCACGGCGCTGTTCGGCTCCATCCCCGGCGGTGTGGCGGAAATGAGCGTGCTCGGCGAGTCCTATGGCGCCCGGCCCATCCCCGTCGCGGTCATCCAGATGCTGCGCGTGGTGGGGGTGGTGGTGATCCTGCCCAGCGCCTTCGCCGCGCTCGGCATCACCGGGCAGATCCCGGCGGCGGCGCTGGCCCGGCCGCTCTGGTGGCCGGGGCTGGCGCTGATGCTCGCCCTCGGCGGCGCCTGCACCTGGGTGCTGATCCGCCTGAACATCCGCAATGCCTGGCTGCTCGGCGCCCTCTTCGTCAGCCTGGGGCTGACCGCCAGCGGCCATGAACTCAGCGGCATCCCGCCCTGGATGACGGCGGCGGCGCAGCTCTGCATGGGCGCCGCCCTCGGCGCGCAGTTCGAGCGCCGGGCCTTCCGCGGCGGCACCCGCCTGCTGCTGGCGGCGGTGCTGCATGTGCTGCTGCTGACGGCGCTCTGCGCCGTGCTGGCGCTCGGGCTGTCCTGGGGGGCGGAGCTGGGGCTGGCCACCCTCATCCTGGCCACGGCGCCGGGCGGCGTCGCGGAAATGTCGCTCACCGCCAAGACCCTGGCGCTGGATGTGCCGATCGTCGTCGCCTTCCACCTCGTCCGCATCGCGCTGACGGCGGTGCTGGTGCAGCCCTGCGCGGAACTGCTGCGGCGCGGCGGCTATCTGTAGCGGGCGGGGAAGGCGCCGCCTTCCCCGCACCCCTTCCGCTGGGGAGGCAGGGCCTCCCCAGACCCCGCCGTCAGGGGGGGCGCCTTCAGGGGCGCCAGCTGCGGTGATAGGGGTGGCCGGCGCGGATGGCCTGGGCCCGGTAAAGCTGCTCGGCCAGCAGGCCCCGCACCAGGAAATGCGGCCAGGTCATCGGGCCGAGGGAAAGCCGCTGCTCGGCGCGGGCCTGCACGGCGGGGTCCAGGCCCTCGGCGCCGCCAATGACGAAGGCCAGCCCCTTGCCCGCCTGCTCCCAGCGTTCCAGCAGGGCGGCGAGGCCCTCGCTATCCGGCCTGTGGCCACCCAGGTCCATGGCCACCACCAGCGCCGCCGGCGGCAGGGCGGCGAGGATCGCCTCGCCCTCCCGCCGCCGCACCTCGGCGGCGGAGCCGCGCGCCTCAGGGATCTCCCGCAGGACGAGCGGCGGCCGCAGCCGGGCATTGTAGAGCGCGAAGAGATCCGCCTCCGGGCCGGATTTCATCCGGCCCACGGAGACCAGCAGGGGCGCGCGGCTCAGCCCCGCGCCTCCTCGTCATCCTCGTCCTCGTCTTCCTCATCCTCGTCGTCATGGTGCAGGCTGCCGCCATTCACCTGCGCGCCGGAGAGGATCAGGTCGTCATCCAGATCATCTTCCTCCTCCTCGGCGATCTCGTCAGCCAGGGGGAGCGAGGGGGGGAGCGGCGCGGGCATGGTGCTGTCCTCGCCGGGGGGCGGGCTGTCCGGGCCCCACATCTTCTCGATGCGGTAATTGGCGCGCGCCTCGGGCTTGAACAGGTGGACGATCAGGTCCCCCGCATCCAGCAGCACCCAGTCCGGCGAGGTCTCGGTGCGGATGCGGCGGATGCCATGCTCGGCCAGCGTCTTCTCCAGATGCCCGGCCATCGCCTGGATCTGCCGGTCGGCGAGGCCGGTGGCGACGATCATGCGGTCGGCGAAGGCGGCGCGGCTGGCGACATCCAGCACCACCACATCTTCGGCCTTGTCATCCTCCAGGCTGCGCACGGCGGCCTGCACGATGGCGTCGATCTGCGGCGGGGTGAGCTTCGCGGCCTTCGGGCCCTTCAGCTTCTTCGTCGCGGCGGGCTTGGCGGCGGTGGCCTTGGCCGGCTTGGCGGCGGGCTTCGGCGTCACGCTGGCGGCGGGCCGGGCCACCTTGGCGGCGGCGGCGCGGCTGGCCGCCTTCGGCACGGCGGCGCCGCGCGTGGCCCTGGCGGCCATCCCGGCGGATTGTCCTGCTTCCATGGACAATCTGTCCGTT
>NZ_JANFNY010000151.1 GCF_024437745.1 Roseomonas sp. GC11
GCGCGGGCCACCCCGCCGCGCCGCATCGTCGCCATCGGCCCGGCGCTGACAGAAACGGTCTGCGCCCTCGGCCTCGGCCGCGCCCTGGTCGCGGTGGACAGCAGCAGCCTCTTCCCCCCCGCCGTCACGGCGCTGCCACAGGTGGGCTATCTGCGCGCCCTGCCGACGGAGGGCATCATCGGGCTGGCGCCGGACCTGCTGCTGCTGTCGGACCAGGCGGGGCCGCCGCAGGCGGTGGAGGTGCTGCGCGCCTCCGGCCTGCCCGTGGCCGTGGTGGCCGATGGCGCGGGGCTGGCCGCCGTGCAGGCCAAGACCGCCGCCATCGCCGCCGCGCTGGAGCAGGCGGCGGCGCCGCTCGCCAGTGCCATCGCCGCCGACTGGGCCGCGCTGGACGCCCCCCTCGCCCATGCCCCGAGGCCGCGCGTGCTCTTCGTGCTCTCCGCAGGGCGCGGGGCGCCGCTGGTCTCCGGCGCGGGGACGCATGCGGATGCGCTGATCACCGCCGCCGGCGGCGTCAACGTCATGGCCGGGGTGCAGGGCTACCGCCCGCTCTCGGCCGAGGCGGCGGCCAGCCTCGCGCCGGATGTGCTGCTGATGATGCCGCATTCGCTGGACGAGGCGGGCGGGCAGGCGGCGGTGCTGGCCAGCCCCGCTTTGGCGCTGACCCCGGCGGCGGCGGCCGGGCGGCTGCATAGTGTCGATGCCGGCCATCTGAGCTTCGGGCCGCGCGCCGCCCTGGCGCGGCGGGAGGTGGCGGCGCTGCTGCATCCCGGCCTCGCCCTGCCGGCACTGCCGGAACGGCCCTGGTATCGGGGCTGAAGGGCCATGCGCGGCACCAGCGGCCTTGAGGGGGCTTTGCCCCCTCAACCCCCAGCAGGGGACGGGGTCCCCTGCACCCACCATCAGAAAGGGTTTCCAAAGGCCTCAGGCCTTTGGTGGGGAGAGTTTGAGAGGGGCGAAGCCCCTCTCAACAACAGGCGCCCTCTCTCGGCCCTGTTCCTGAACGCCTGGGCCTGCGGCGTGGCGGCGCTGGCGCTGGCGCTGCTGGCCGGGCTGTCGCTCGGCCCGGCGCCGGTCAGCACGGCCGCGCTCTGGGGCACGCTCGGGGATGCGCTGGGCCTGCACACCCTGCCCGAGGCGCTGCGGCGGGAGGCGGCGGTGCTCACCGTCATCCGCCTGCCGCGCGCGCTGATGGCGGCCATGGTGGGGGCGGGGCTGGGCGTCGCCGGGGCGGTGATGCAGGGCCTCTTCCGCAATCCGCTGGCCGATCCGGGGCTGATCGGCGTCTCCGCCGGGGCGGCGCTCGGGGCGGTGGGCACCATCGTCTTCGGCGGCGCGCTGCTGCGGCTGGGCGGCGGTGCGTTCGGCCTCTGGCTGATGCCGCTGATGGCCTTCCTCGGCGGGCTTGGCGCCACGCTGCTGATCACCCGCCTCGCCCGGCGCGAGGGGGTGACGGCGGTGGCCACCCTGCTGCTGGCCGGCGTGGCGGTGAATGCCCTGGCCGGGGCGCTCACCGGCATGCTGGTCTTCCTGGCCGATGAGCGGCAGGCGCGCGACATCACCTTCTGGACGCTGGGCAGCCTCGCCGGGGCGCGCTGGCCGCAGCTGCCGGTGCTGCTCGTGCTGGTGCTGCTGCCGGCGCTGGCCCTGCTGCGGCTGGCGCGGCCGCTGAACGCGCTGGTGCTGGGCGAGGCCGGGGCCTTCCATCTCGGCCTGAAGGTGGAGCGGGTGAAGCGCCAGGCGACGCTGCTGGCCGCCATCAGCGTCTCCGCCGGGGTGGCCTTCACCGGGCTGATCGGCTTTGTCGGCCTCGTCGTGCCGCATCTGGTGCGGCTGGCCTGGGGGGCGGATCACCGGCTGGTGCTGCCGCTCTCCGCCCTGCTCGGCGCCGCGCTGCTGGTGCTGGCCGATCTCGCCGCGCGCAGCCTCGCAGCCCCGGCGGAACTGCCGATCGGGGTGGTGACGGCGCTGCTCGGCGCGCCCTTCTTCCTGTGGCTGCTGCGGCGCGGGGGGGTGGCATGATCGCGCTGGAAGGCTGCACCCTGCGCCGGGCCGGGCGCGCGCTGGTCGAGGATGTCTCGCTGGCGCTGCAGCCGGGCGAGGTGCTGGCCCTGGCCGGGCCGAACGGCGCCGGCAAATCGACGCTGCTGAAGCTGTTCTCCGGCGAGCACCGGCCGGATGCCGGGGAGGTCCGGCTGGAAGGCCGCGCCCTGGCGGCCTGGGCGCCGCTGGCCCTGGCCCGGCGGCGCGCGGTGGTGAGCCAGAGCGTCGCCCTCTCCTTCCCGCTGCGCGCGGCGGAGGTGGCGGCGCTGGGGCGGCTGCCCTGGCACGGCACCCCTGCCATGCGGCAGGACCGCGCGGCGGTGGCCCGCGCCCTGGCCCGCGCCGGGGTGGCCCATCTGGCCGGGCAGCCCTATGCCCGGCTGTCGGGCGGCGAGCAGCAGCGGGTGCAGATCGCCCGGGCCCTGGCGCAGATGGAGGGCATGCCCGGCCCCGCCGCGCTGCTGCTGGACGAGCCGACCGCCAGCCTCGACCCCGGCCACCGCGCCGCCCTGCTGCGCCTGCTGCGCGCCCTGGCGGCGGAGGGCGTGGCGGTGCTGATCGTGCTGCACGACCTCAACGAGGCGCGCTTCGTGGCCGACCGCGTGGCGCTGCTGGCGGGCGGGCGGCTGCTGGCGGCGGGGGCGCCGGAGGCCGTGCTGGAGCCGGGCGCGCTCGGCGACCTCTATGGCGTGCCCTTCCGCGATGCCGGCGGGGTGCTGGCGCCGGATTATGGTTTGAGGAGAGACGTTCTTTTTTGAAAAAAAGAACCAAAAAACTTTTTGCAGTCTGGCGTCCCGCTGTGCCGGGAGACGGCGGCAGCCTGAAAGAAGTTTTTTGCTTCTGACTGGACGTTCGCCAGGACCCGCCCCATGCTGCGAGCATGAGCTTCCTGTCCCTCTATCGCCACGGCTTCGCGCGGGTGGCGGCCTGCACCACACGCTGCGCCATCGCCCATCCCGCCGCCAATGCCGCGGCCCTGCTGGCCGCCGCGCGGCGGGCGCATGAGCAGGGCGCCGCCCTGGTGGTGTTTCAGGAGCTGGGCCTCTCCGGCTACGCGATCGACGACCTGCTGTTGCAGGACACGCTGCTGGACGCGGTGGAGGCGGCCCTGTCCGGCCTGCTGGCGGAGACGGCGGCACTCCGCCCGCTGCTGCTGCTGGGCGCGCCGCTGCGCCACCAGGGGCGGGTCTATAACTGCGCCGTGGCGATGCAGGGCGGGCGCCTGCTGGGCGTGGTGCCGAAGCAATACCTGCCCAATTACCGCGAATTCTATGAGCGGCGGCATTTCGCCTCCGGCCAGGGCATCACCGGCTGCATCCGCCTGCTGGGGCAGGAGGTGCCCTTCGGCGGCGACCTGCTCTTCACCGCCGAGGATGTGCCGGGCCTGACCGTGCACGCGGAAATCTGCGAGGATTTCTGGGTGCCGGTGCCGCCCAGCGCGCTGGCGGCGCTGGCGGGGGCGACGGTGCTGGCCAATCTCTCCGCCAGCAACATCACCGTGGGCAAGGCGGAGACGCGGCGGCTGCTCTGCCAGTCGCAATCGGCGCGCGGCCTCGCCGCCTATCTCTACGCCGCCGCCGGGGCGGGGGAATCCACCACGGACCTCGCCTGGGACGGGCAGGTCTCCATCTTCGAGAACGGGGCCGTGCTGGCGGAGAGCGACCGCTTCCCCCAGGGCGAGCAGCTGGTGATGGCGGATATCGACCTCGACCTGCTGCGGCAGGAGCGGGCGCGCCAGGGCACCTTCGACGACAACCGCCGCGCCCATGCCACGGCCTTCCGGGAGGTGCGCTTCCGGCTCGACCCGCCGGCGGGGGATATCGGCTTCCTGCGCGCGCTGGAGCGCTTCCCCTTCGTCCCGTCCGATCCGGCGCGGCTCGACCAGGATTGTTACGAGGCCTACAATATCCAGGTCTCCGGCCTGGTGCAGCGCAGCCAGGCGACGGGCAACGGCAAGATCATCATCGGCGTCTCGGGCGGGCTGGACTCGACCCAGGCCCTGATCGTCGCGGCCCATGCGATGGATGTGATGGGCCGGCCGCGCAGCGACATCATCGCCTATACCATGCCCGGCTTCGGCACCAGCGACGGCACCAGGGGCAATGCCCATGCGCTGATGGCGGCCCTGGGCGTCACCGCGCATGAGCTGGATATCCGCCCGGCGGCCCGGCAGATGCTGGCCGATCTCGGCCACCCCTTCGCCGCCGGCGAGCCGGTCTATGACGTGACCTTCGAGAATGTGCAGGCCGGGCTGCGCACGGATTATCTGTTCCGGGCCGCCAACCGGCATGGCGGCATGGTGCTCGGCACCGGGGACCTGTCGGAGCTGGCGCTGGGCTGGTGCACCTATGGCGTGGGCGACCAGATGTCGCACTACAACGTCAATGGCGGCGTGCCGAAGACGCTGATCCAGCACCTGATCCGCTGGGTGATCCGCAGCGGCCAGTTCTCCGCCGCGGTGGGCGCCACGCTGCAGGCCATCCTGGACACCGAGATCTCGCCCGAGCTGATCCCGGCCGAGGCGGGCAGCCAGGCGCTGCAGAGCACGGAGGCCAAAATCGGCCCCTATGCGCTGCAGGATTTCCATCTGTTCTATACGCTGCGCTATGGCTTCCGGCCCTCGAAGATCGCCTTCCTGGCGCTGATGGCCTGGGGCGATGCGGCGCGCGGCTCCTGGCCCATCGGCTTCCCCGAGGATCGCCGCCACACCTACGATCTGCCGACGATCCGCCGCTGGCTGGAAGTATTCCTGGCGCGCTTCTTCGGTTTCGCGCAGTTCAAGCGTTCCGCCCTGCCGAACGGGCCGAAGGTGGTGGCGGGCGGCTCGCTCTCGCCGCGTGGCGACTGGCGCGCGCCCTCGGACGGCAACCCGGCCATCTGGCTGGAGGAGCTGCGCCGCAACGTGCCCGAGGCGTAGCGCGCAACCCCGTTCCCGAGGGGCTGGACGGGCGGGCTCCGCCCTGCGCCACGGCAGGGCCAGGGCGGCCGCGCGCCCCGCCGCGCCCTGACTCCGGCATGACACGGCAGCCCCACCGCTGCGGGCGATGGCCGGGGCGTGGCGCGCCATGGCCCCCTCCCGCCGGCATAGCAGATTGAAAAGCCAAGCCTCATCCGGGCGGACAAAAGACGGCCCCGGTGTCCTGGCCGCCATGCCAGCCGGTGCGATCTGTTTTTTCCTGGACATGATGCCGTGACACTCGGCCATGCGCGCCGCGGGTAGCAGGCGGAGACTGCGGCGGCACAGAGTGCCGCGCACCGTAGGGAGGCAGAGACGGGTCTCTTTGTGAATTTTTGGAAATTTTTCGTCCCCTGAGCGGAGGACATGGAGAGCAGCAAGGGTATCTCATTACCGCTCACGCTCCAAAATCGCGAAGATTCGAGGGTTTTTCTCGCGCGATGATTTTTAAATTATCACCAAAAAATTGATATTTTATCCACCGATACACGTTTTGGAGGCGTTAAGTTTACGCACACCTACCAACAGGGGGTATTTTTCATCATTATTTACTGAAAAGTATTTCAGTTTAATTAAGATAGAAGGGCTTCGCACGGCTGCGACTCAGCCCAGCCAAGCTCAAGCCCTCACGAAGATTTTGCATTGCGGCAACATATCAACTGAGATACGTTTAAGGGTATCAAAAAACAATGAAATAATATCACAAACTTCGTCATCAAGACTGTAATCCGGGGATATCGATGAAAGCAGTGATACTGGGGGCTGGCTATGTTGGCCTCGTATCCGGCGCCTGCTTCGCGGAATTCGGCACCGATGTCTGTGTCGTCGATACCGA
>NZ_JANFNY010000152.1 GCF_024437745.1 Roseomonas sp. GC11
TTTGTGTGGGGGGGGGGGGGGGGGGGCCCCCCCCCCCCCCCCCGGGGGGGGGGGGGGGGGCGGCCCCCCCCGCAAGGCGGCTCAGGCCGCGTATTGCCGGAACATCGCCTGCGCCTCGGCGAGGAGGGCCGCGCCATCGGTGCCGCGTTCCTTCATCTGCGCCACCCAGGCCTCGGTGACGGGGCGGCAGGCCTCGCGCCAGCGCGCCACCTCGGCCTCCTCCAGCTCGATGAGGGTATTGCCCCGCTTGCGGGCGAGGTCGGCGACGGTGACGGCCTGTTCATCGAGCATGGCGCCGACCATGGCGGCGGCGGCCTGGCCGGACTGGGCGTCGAGCACGGCGCGCAGGTCGGCCGGCAGGGCCTGGTACTTCGCCTTGTTCATGGCGAGGACGTTGGTGGCCACGTAGAAGGTCGGGCTGCCGGGGAAGGCGGTGTGGTTCCTCACCAGCTCCTGGAGCTTGATGGAGGGCACGACCTCCCAGGGCACCACGGCGCCGTCGAGCACGCCCTGGCTGAGGGCCTCGGGCACCTGGGGGACGGGCATGCCGACGGGGGCGGCGCCGAGGGCGCGCAGCCCCTCGCCGGCCTGCCGCGTCGGGAAGCGCAGCTTCATCCCGCGCAGATCCTCCAGCCGGCGCACCGGGGCGCGGGAGTGGATCAGCCCGCCATCATGGGCCCAGAAGCAGAGGGGCTGCACCTCGCTGAATTCCTGCGCCAGATGCTTCTCGGCGAAGGCCTGGGTGGCGCGGGCATTGGCGAGGCCGCTGCGGTTGGCGATGAAGGGGAGTTCCAGCACCTCGATGCGCGGGAAGCGGCCGGCGGTGTAGCCGGGCAGGGTCCAGATGATGTCGGCCACGCCGTCGCGCGCCTGGTCGTAGAGCTGCGGCGGCGCGCCGCCGAGCTGCATGGAGGGGAAGATGCGGATCTTGAGGCGCCCATTCGACGCCTCCTCCACCTTCTTCGCCCAGGGGGCCAGGAAGTGGCGGTGGACGTTGGAGACGGCGGGCAGGAAGTGGTGCAGCCGCAGCGTCACCTCGTCGGCGCGGGCGGTGCGGGGGGCGAGCAGGGCGAGGGCCGGGGCGGCGAGGGCGGGGGCTGCCAGAGCGGCCGGGGCCAGCCGGAGCAGGTGGCGACGTTGCACCATGGACGTGGTTCCTGTGGGATTCTTCTGGGAATTCTTATGGATTCGGGGAGGGCGCGCCGGGTGCCGCGGCCCTGGGCGGGCGGCGCGGGCCGACAGGCCGGACCACAAACTATATTAGCGGAAGCGGAAAACCTGTCGCAATCCTTACGCCGTGTTCAGGCGGCGGGGCAGTGGAATCTGCGGGCCGGGGCGGCGCGCGGGGGAGGAATCCGCGGTGGCCGGGGCTTCCCGCCCCGGTCGTGCAGTCTTTTTTAAGCCCATTGCGCGAGGCTGTGATGGCCGCACCCGCCGCGGCACTTCCGCTCACAAGGTCCCGCGCATGTCCACCTCCATTCCCAGCGAACTTCGCCAGCGCTTCAGCTTCTTCGGGGTGTCTGAGGTCGATCTCCAGGCCCTGTCGGAGTTGCGCGAGTTCACGGAGCGGAGCCTGCCGGGGCTGATGGAGCGCTGGCACAGCCGCTATGCGCAATGGCCGGAGGTACAGGCCGCGCTGCGCCATCCCGAAGTGCACAAGCTGCGCGTGGCGCATTGGCAGCGGGTGCTGAGCGGGCGGTTCGATGGCGGCTTCCTTGAGTCCGCCAAGGCGCTGGCGCGCAGCCTCCACAACCACAATGTCCCGGTGAATGGTGTCTCCATCTGCGCGGGCGGCGTGATGATGGGGCTGATGGAGGAGATGAACCTCGCCAACCCCTCCACCGGCTGGCTGGGGCGGGAGGCGCTGCGCAAGCTGCAATTGCGGGTGACGTTGAGCCGCATCGTGCAGGTGCATATCGAGATCCTGCTGGAGACCTATGCCGAGGTGGAGCGCGATGCGCGCCACAAGGTGGCGTCGCGCATCCAGGGCGTCTTCGAGAAGAAGATGGGCGGCGTGGTGGAGGGGCTCGGCCAGTCCGCGCACCAGATGGAGGATGCCGTCCGCGTCATCAGCGGCAATGCCTCGCGCGTGGCGGAGACCTCGGGCGCCGTGGCGCAGTCGGCCGCGCAGGCGGACCAGGATGTGCAGGCGGTGGCTGGCGCGGCGGAGCAGCTGGCCTCCTCGGTCGGTCAGATCAGCCGGCAGCTGGGCGATGCCACCCGCATCGCCGGCCGCGCGGTGGAGGATGCGCGGCGCACCGATGCCGTGGTGCAGGCCCTGGCCGAGGGCGCCAAGCGCATCGATGACGTGGTGAGCCTGATCAACAGCATCGCCGGCCAGACCAACCTGCTCGCCCTCAACGCGACGATCGAGGCCGCCCGCGCCGGTGAGGCCGGCAAGGGCTTCGCCGTGGTGGCCAGCGAGGTGAAGAACCTCGCCAACCAGACCGCCAAGGCGACGGAGGAGATCTCCGGCCAGATCGGCCAGGTGCAGGGCGCGACGCGTGAGGCGGTGGGGGCGATCGAGAGCATCGCGCGCACCATTGGCGAGATCAACCAGATCGCCGCCGCCATTGCCGATGCCGTGGCGCAGCAGGGCCAGACGGCGGACACCATCGCGCGCACGGTGCAGCATGCCGCGCAGGGCAACCGCCGTGTCAGCGAGCTGATGCGCAGCTTCGAGACGGATGCGCGGGCGGCGCAGCAGCTGGTCCAGCAGCTGAACCAGGCCTCCGGCTCGCTGAAGAACCAGTCCGGCGCGCTGCGCGATGCGGTGTCCGGCTTCCTCTCCGAAGTCCGCGCCGCCTGACCCGCAAAAAGCGTCCCGCCTCAACCCTGAGGCGGGACGCCAACGGACAAAAAGTTTTTGGTTCTTTTTCCCAAAAAGAACCCTTCCTCTTTTACCCCCCGCTTTTCGCGAGCTTCTTCAGCGCCGGCGCCGCCGCGCGGTTGCCCTCGCCCACATAGGCCTCGTGGTAATCCTCGATCTTCGCCGGGTCGTAGAGATAATTGACCATGAAGCCGAGGCTTTCCCGCACGCCCTTGTCCGAGGTGTCGCCGCGCCAGCAGACGCGTTCCACCCGCGCGCCGTTGGACAGATGGAAATGCCCGACGGGGTCGCGCGCGCGGCGCCCGCCCTTGCCGGTTTCCAGCACGAGGTAGCGGGCGCAGAGCCGGGTGAGGATGGGCTCCGCCTTCTGGCACCAGCCTTCCCCGAGGGGGCGGCGGTGGGCGACGAGGGCGCGCAGCGCCGCATGGCCATCGGCCAGCCCGCTGCTTTCGGTGAGTTGCCGGGCTTCTTCCTCGCTGAGCAGCTTGGGCTGCGGCTCGATGAGCTGTTCCTCCAGCCAGCGGCGGAAGCCGGGAATGGGCGAGAGCGTCGAGAAGGTCTTGAGGTTGGGAAATTCCTCGGAGAGCAGGGCGACGACACGCTTGATCAGCGAATTGCCGAAGGAGATGCCATCCAGCCCGCGCTGGCAGTTGTTGATGGAGTAGAAGATCGCGGTATCCGCCTGCCGCGGTTCCTGCACCGGCGCCTTTTCGTCGAGCAGCTTCTGCACCGAGCCGGAGAGGCCCTGCACCAGCGCGACCTCGACGAAGATCAGCGGCTCCTCCGGCATGCGCGGGTGGAAGAAGGCGTAGCAGCGGCGGTCGGAATCCAGCCGGTTCTTGAGGTCGCGCCAGGTGCGGATGCGGTGCACGGCCTCATAGCCCACCAGCTTCTCCAGCAGCGCGGCGGGGGACTGCCAGTCGATCCGCCGCAATTCGAGGAAGCCGAGGTCGAACCAGTTGGCCAGCAGCCCGCGCAGATCGGCTTCCAGCGCCTGGAGCATCGGGTCGCGGCCCATGGCGTGCATCAGGTCGGCGCGCAGATCGACGAGGAATTTCACGCCCACCGGGATGCTGGTGAACTGCGTCAGCAGGCGCAGGCGGGGCGGTTCCAGCACGCGGCGCAGCTTGGCCTTGGCGGCGGCGCGGGCGGCGGTGTCGCGCGCCGCGCTCACTTCCCGCATGGCGCCTTCCACCGCCGCCGGGTCCGAATCGAAGCCGGCGAGGGCGCTGAGGAAGGCCCGCCGCCCGGCCTCATCCAGCGAGAGATAGGCCTGGGCCAGGCCGGCGGCGCGGTTGCGGGCGGAGATCTCGCCGCCGCGCGCTTCCAGGCAGGCGCGCATCCGCGCTTCCCAGCTGTCATCCTCCGCGGGGGCGGAGACGGAGGAGGCCATGTCCCGCCAGAGCAGGGCCACCTTCTTCAATGCGCGGTCGAACAATCCCGGTTCGGCGATGGCGACATCGGACATGGTGCTTCCCTTTCCTGCCGGCCCCGGGGGGGCGGGGCGGCGGCTGAAATCTGGCGAAACATATGGTGAGCAGCTTGCCCCAGCCCAGGGTCAGGAAGGAAGGGCGGAAGCGAGGCTCAGGGCGATTTCCTCAAACAGCGCTTCCGGCAGCAGCGGGGCGCCGGCCGGGCGGCCGCGCAGGGCGCGGCGGGCGGCATCGCCATGCAGCCAGACGGCGGCGCAGGCGGCCTCGAAAGCGGGCATGCCCTGCGCCAGCAGCCCGGCGGCGAGGCCGGCCAGGACATCGCCGCTGCCGGCCGCGGCCAGGGCGGGCGGGGCGTTGTCGTTGATGGCGGCGCGGCCGTCGGGTGATGCGATGATGGTGTCAGAACCTTTCAAAATGGTGACTGCCTCGGCCCGCGCCGCCGCCGCCCGCGCGGCGGCCAGCCGGTCCGGCCCCGGCGGGCCGAAGACGCGGGCGAATTCGCCCGCATGCGGCGTCAGGATGGCGGCGCCGCGCAGCGCCACGGGCTGGGACTCGGCGGCCGTCAGCGCGCCGCCATCCACCACGACGGCGCGCCCCGCCCGCAGCAACGCCCGCAGCAGAGCCAGGGTTTCCGGCCGGGGCGGCAGGCCGGGGCCCACCAGCCAGGTGCCGCGCCGGGAATCGGCCAGCAGGGTGGCGGGGCTGTCCTCTGTGACCATCAGGCCCGGCTCGCCGGTGCGCAGCAGCGTGGCGGTGGGCCGGTCCGGCGCCATCAGGCTGACAAGCCCCGCCCCCACCCGCCGCGCCGCCCCCGCCGCCAGCCGCGCCGCCCCCGGCAGCGCCGCCCCGGCGGGGATGGTGACATGGCCATGGCTGAATTTATGGCTCTCCGCCCCGCGCAGCGGCAGGCGCCACAGGCCCGGCCCGTTGTGGAAGAGGCGCGGCGCGATGCGCTCCAGCACGGTGGCGGGAAGGCCTATATCGGCCAGCACGACTTCACCACAGAGGTCGCGGCCGGGCAGCAGCAGATGGCCCGGCTTGCGGCGGAAGAAGGTGACGGTCAGCGCCGCCTTCTGGGCATGGCCCAGGATCTGGCCGGTGGCGCCGTCCAGGCCGGAGGGCACGTCCACCGCCACCAGCGGCGCCCGCGCGGCGCGCAGCACGCGCTCCACCGGGGCCTCCAGCGGGCGGTCCAGCCCGGCGCCGAACAGGGCATCCACCACCAGCGCCGCGCGCTCCACCTCCTGCGCGGCGAAGGGCAGCATCGGGCCGCGCCAGCGCGCGGCGGCGCGCGCGGCATCGCTGCCCGGGCG
>NZ_JANFNY010000153.1 GCF_024437745.1 Roseomonas sp. GC11
CTGGTCGAGGTGTTCGACGCCCACAGCGTCACCTTCGTCTCGGTGACGCAGAGCTTCAACACCACCACCAGCATGGGCCGCCTGACCCTCAACATCCTGCTCTCCTTCGCGCAGTTCGAGCGCGAAGTGATCCGCGAGCGCGTGCAGGACAAGGTTGCCGCCTCCAAGGCGCGCGGCCTGTGGATGGGCGGGCCGGTGCCGCTCGGCTATGTCGTGCGCGAGCGCAAGCTGGTGATCGAGCCGGCCGAGGCTGCTGTGGTGCAAAGGATCTTTTCTCTCTTTGCCGAAACCCGCTCCGGCTTTGCCACGCTGCGCCAACTCGCCGCTGAGGGGGTGCGCAGCAAGAGCGGCCGGCTCTTCGACAAGGGTTCGCTCTATCGGCTTCTGCACAACCGCATCAGCATCGGCGAGGTCACCCACAAGGGCCAGGCCTATCCGGGCGCGCATCCGGCCATCCTGCCGCGGGCGCTGTGGGAGGAGGTGCAGGCCATCATCAACACCCCCGCAGCCAGCCGGGCCAACCAGAACCGCCGGCAGAGCCCGGCCCTGCTGCGCGGCCTGATCTTTGGCCCCGATGGCCGCGCCATGTCGCCCTCGCAGACGCGGCGACGCGGCAAGCTCTATCGCTATTACGTCGCGCAGGCCGTGATGAAGGGCGCGCGCAGCGACTGCCCGGTGCGGCGCCTGCCGGCCGGCGAGATCGAGGGCGCGGTGGTGGCGCAACTGCGCGCGCTGCTGCGCCAGCCCGAGGTGGTGGTGGGCACCTGGCGCGCGGCGCGGGCCGAGGCGCCGGAGCTCACCGAGGCCGAGACCCTGGTAGCACTGGAGCGGCTGGACCCGCTCTGGGAGGAGCTTTTCCCGGCCGAGCAGGCGCGGATCGTCCGGCTGCTGGTGGAGCGGGTGGATGTCGGCCCGGCCGGTGCCGACATCCGGCTGCGACTGGAGGGGCTGGCCAGCCTGGTGCAGGATCTGCGGAGGGCGGCATGACCAGCCTCACCGTCCATGTCCCGCTGGCCATCCGCCGCCGCGGCGGGCGGAAGCGGGTGGTGGCGCCGGAGGGGGCGCCCGGCGTCACCGTGTTGGCCTGCCGCGCGGACCCGGCGCTGGTGAAGGCGCTGGCGCGGGGCTTCCGCTACCGCAAGCTGCTGGACCAAGGGCGCTACGCCTCGATCACCGAGATGGCCGCGGCCGAGAAGATCGACAGGGGGTATCTCGGCCGCCTCCTGCAGCTGACCCTGCTGGCGCCGGAGATCGTGGAGGCGATCCTGGATGGGCGGCAGCCGGAGGGGGTGACGCTGCCGGGGTTGATGGAGGGGGTGCCGGTGGGGTGGGGGGAGCAGAGGGGTGGGTTTTGTAAGACAGCGCAGTTCTCATACCGAGGCGCAGGCGCAAGCCTATAGGCGCCTACTTTTACTGTGTCATAAAATATCTTGCTCGCTGGCGTTGGCAGCAGGGACACCGTGGCAGCGTTCGCGCCAGGCCGCGTGTGATTGTGATTCGGAGCGAGGTCATCGAGGCGGCGACATGGCGCTCAGGCCGGATCGGGAGCGCCGCGGGGTCTGTAGGAGTTGGGTAGGGCAGATTGCGGGATGGATAGCGGACTTCGCTCTCCCGAGGGGGGAAGCGCGGCCTGTTCGGCGAGCAGGAAGCCGTAGGCGGCGATGCACAGCGTGGCGTGGTGATGGAAGCCGCGCCAGCCGCGGCCCTCGTAGTGGCCGAGCCCGAGTTCCTGCTTGAGGTCCAAATAGTCCCGCTCGACGCGCCAGCGCAGCTTGGCCAGGCTGACCAATGCCCGCAGCTTCGTCGTCCCCGGCAGGGTGGCGAGCCAGTACTTTGTTGGCTCCACCTCGCCTTTTGGCCATTCAACCAGCAGCCATTCCTCGGGACGCGGTGCCGGGCGTTGACCGTCACGATGGGCCGGGCGCACCCGCACGGCGGCGAAGCGCGAGGCGAGCGGGGCGTTGCTGCCCTCACGCCAGATCACGCGGTGCCAGGCTGTCGGGGGCAGGTCGAGCGCGACCTGCTTCGCCGAGACCGGCTTGTGGTCATTGTCTCGCCGCACCCGCGAGGGCGGCCTGCCGCGGCCGGTCCACGTCTTCGGCGGCAGCGGTTCCATGCCCGGCGGCCACAGGCTGGCCGAGGACTGGATGCCGGCCACGTAGTGCAGGCCAAGTTCGGTAATGCCGTCCCGGAAGTCAGTGTCGACGCCGTATCCGGCATCGGCCAGTACCGGGGCGGGCGGCATTCCGGCGGCCAGCGCGGTGCGGATCTGTTCCAGCGCGATCTGCGGCTTGGTGCGGAAGGTCACCGCCTCCGGCACGCCTGCCTTGGCGCGCCGCGCCGGATCGCCGGCCCAGGACTGCGGCAGGTAGAGCCTGTGCGCGACCGGCAGGCTGGCGTGCTCGGCCGCGAGCGAGAGCGTCACGGCCACCTGGCAGTTGTCCTGCTTGCCGAGCTGGCCGCAATACTGCCGTGCCACGCCGACCGAATGCTGGCCTTTCTTCGGGATGCCGGTATCGTCCACCACCCAGCCGCGAATGGGGCCGCGCTGCTCGATCAGCGGCAGCACCTGGGCGCGAACGGCGCCGAGCACCGCATCGTCGGACCAGTCGGCCTTGGCAACGAGGTGGTGCAGCGACTGGTGTGCCGCCTGCACGCGTCCCGGTTCAACCCGCGCTGCTATCGGCTCGACGCTCTTGCGTGCACCGGGCAACAGCAGTCCGGTGCAGTAGGATTGGAAAGGCGCCACCCGGTCCGCATGGCCCAGCGCTGCTGCCAGGGCATCGACATACGCCGTAAGCCGGGCTTCGCCGCCGTGCCTATCAGATGAGAGACCCACGCCCTGCCTCCATGAGGGAGAAGCTCCATCTCTACACGGCAAGGCCCGCGTCATACAAATTTTTATGACACAGTAGAATTAGGGTTGCGGCAGGGCGTGGTAGGGGAGCGGCGCGACGCGGAAGGGGCGGATCTCGATCTCCCGCCACACATCGCCGGTGCTGTAGGGGTCGGCGGCGATCCAGGTCCGCGCTGCCGCCTCATCCGCCACCTTCAACAGCAGCGACGAGCCCACCATCTTCCCGGCCTCGTCCAGGATCGCCCCGCCGACGATCAGCCGCCCGGCCGCGGCTTCGGCCGCCGCGCGCTCGAAATGCGCCGGGCGGGCGGCCATGCGGCGCTCCAGCGCGGCCTCGTCGGTGCCATCATGGGCGATGATCAGGAAGGTCATGGGCGTTCTCCGGTAGGGCTCTTCTGAATGGCTCGGGAAGGGTGCAGCTCGCCGCGCCTGCCATCCTACTGGCTTTTCCAGCCTGTGGCCCTGCCGTCGGGTGCATCTGGCTCGGTTCCGCGGAGCTCTGCTTCGCGATTGCATCCGTTTTACCGGGATGTCCGGGGCAGCCCTTGCACCGAATCCTGCGCCGCCAGGGGTGGCCGTCCTGAGGCGCAGGACCGGCGGCCCCTGGCCGGGGCAAGGGCGTCAGCGGCGCATATTCGTCATGCTTTGGGCCGGGAGAGCACCGCGCTCAATCGAAGCCTTCAGGACCACGGCGCCACTCGCGCGGCAGAGAGCTCCGATCCACGATGTCCATCTTCGAGAGGAGAGAGAACTTCTCGAAAAAAAGGGCGCGATCCTGTTCAAGATCACTGAAATAGAAGGGCGTCGAATTGTAGCTGGTGCAGCCAAGACCTGGGAAATATTCTGGATAAAACCCAATTCCGCCAATGTAGGTCGCCTGCCCTGCTGTGACGATGAAAGTGAAAGGCGCGACTCTGAGGGAAGGGTAGGAGTTTCCGAAGGAGTAGGTGTAGGCGATAAAAGCGTGCTGTCCGGCCTTCAGGCGGAGGGCCTGGACATAGCGGATGACATTGGCCCTCCTGGAATCCGGCGGCCACTCCACGCTGGTGGGATGCTCGACATAAACATGCTCTGACGGGCTGCCATCCCGGTGGGCCAGGACGAGACTGGGACGGAAGGCATCACGGCAGTCTTCCCGGACGTAACGCCGCAGGGAGAGGAGTGCCAGGCCCTCGTCCGGCTGCAGAGGGGCCGAAGCTTCCCCGGGGGAAAGCTTGGTTCTCGAACCGCAGGCCGCCAGCCCCGCCATGCCGAGCATCGAGACACCCAGCAAGGCGCGGCGCCGGAGCAGGGGAATTGCCCCTCCGCTCATGTGATTTCTGCCGGAAATTCGGCGGGAAAGCCGGCGGGCCTGGGAATATCGATCACCGGATTGACCGAGGCCAACCACGGCACCTCGTTGCGGAGCCTCTGAAGATCGCGCTCTGCCCGATCGCGCAAGGCGATATGGGAAACACGGAGTTGCGACCGATATCCAAATGCAAAATTTCCAATGTAGCGTGCTACGCCTGCTTCTGCGGTGAACTCGATGGGCGGAAATTCTGTGGTGCGGCTGGAGTCGTAAATAGTTCCTCCGGCGGTCCATAGTTTTATTCCGGATATTCTGTAGCGAGCTGGCGAAGCAACAAAGCAGAAGAGCACGGTCGAGGAATCGAGACCGCTGACTTTGTCGGCGTACTCTTCAGCGCTGGACCCGCCGGTAACGTTGTACCCGCGCTGTTGCGGGGCGGATGGCTCTACGCGGTCGCCGGTTTCGACAACTCGCATGATTCCCATGAAGATTAGGCGTGGTTGTTGGAGGAGGACGCTGGCAGCGAGATTGGGATAGGCCGCAAAGGTCTCGAGCGACCCGAGAAGAACAGCGTCCCCGCGGGAGGGATCGTAGCTGTAGTTGGCCCGCATCTCAGCTGGGCGATGTCTCCGGACCTCTGATGAGCAGGCCGCCAGCGACAATGCGGCGGTCATCGCTGCTCGGCGACCAAGATGGATCGGCATCGATCCAGGACTCCTTCAACAAATCATGACCCGTTGGACAGGATCGAAGACCGTTGTTGCATCATTATCAACCGACTTTTCTGTGGCGCTGAAGGCAGGCAAGGCGCGGGGCTGGCTCAGAGCCTGACCCAAAAGTGTTTGCTTTGGCTGATCGTTGGATGCTTTAAGGCCTGTTAGAGCTTGAATGCTGTTCCCATGTTCTGGGCATGGTGGAGAGCAGCGACAATCAGGTTTTCACGG
>NZ_JANFNY010000154.1 GCF_024437745.1 Roseomonas sp. GC11
GTGCCAGCCCTGCGCCTGGGCGGCGGGGCTGGCGAGGCCGACCACCGCGGCGGCGGCACCGGCCAGGATCAGCGAACGGATCGTCTTCGTCATGGCGCCCTCCTGGGCTTCAGATGATCCTAATATAGCGCCGATCCGCGCCAGATTATGGCGAAGCGGGGGTCACTTTATGGCTGGGCGCCTATGCGCGGGGGCCATAGGTGGCGATCTCGATCAGATTTCCGTCAGGATCGCGGCAATAGACCGAGGTGATGGGGCCGAGCGCGCCCTGCTTGGCCACCGGGCCGAGTTCCACCGTCACACCGCATTCATGCAGGTGGGCGACGACATCCTGGGCCGTGACGGCGACGACGAAGCACAGATCCTGCCCGCCCGGCGCGGCGGTGGGGCCGGTGAACCATTCTTCCTGCGTGGCCGATTCGGGGCGCAGGTTCAGCTTCTGCCCGCCGAATTTCAGGGCGGTGCGCCGCTTCTCGCCAAAGGCTTCGCGGTCCATGCCCAGGACGCGCTGGTACCAGGAGGCGCTGATCTCCACATCCCGGCAGGTGATGACGAGGTGGTCCAGACGGTCGACCGCGAAACGCATCAGCTCTCTCCCCCGGCGCCGACCGGCGCCCTCCGCGTGATGGGTGCGGAGTAAACCACCTGCGCGCCCCGCGCGAGGGTGAAGTGTGCGGGGGAGAAGATTCCGAAAAGCAGGGTTCTTTTTTAGGAAAAAAGAACCAAAAAACTTTTTTTCAGTTTGGCGTCCCGCCTCGGGCCTGAAGCGGGACGCCAACGGGAAAAGTCTTTTTGCTTCTTTTTCTTCAGAAAAAGAAGATTCTTTCAGAAGAAAATATTACTCAAGCCCGTCATAGAAGTCGTTGCCCTTGTCGTCGACGACGATGAAGGCCGGGAAGTCTTCCACCTGGATCTTCCACACCGCTTCCATGCCGAGTTCGGGGTATTCCAGCACCTCGACCTTCTTGATGCAGTCCTGGGCCAGGCGGGCGGCGGGGCCGCCGACGGAGCCGAGGTAGAAGCCGCCGAACTGCCGGCAGGCGTCGCGCACGGCCTTGGAGCGGTTGCCCTTGGCGAGCATGACGAGGCTGCCGCCGGCGGCCTGGAAGCCGGCCACGTAGCTGTCCATGCGCCCGGCGGTGGTGGGGCCGAAGGAGCCGGTGGGCAGGCCCTCGGGCGTCTTGGCCGGGCCGGCGTAATAGACCGGGTGGTCCTTGATGTATTGCGGCAGGCCCTGGCCGGCATCCAGCCGCTCCTGCAGCTTGGCGTGGGCGATGTCGCGCGCGACCACGATGGTGCCGGTGAGGGAGACGCGCGTCTTCACCGGGTGCTTCGACAGTTCGGCGCGGATTTCGTCCATCGGGCGGTTGAGGTCGATCTTCACCACCTCGCCGCCCAGGATTTCATCGGTGGCCTCGGGCAGGAAGCGGGCCGGGTCGTGCTCCAGCGCCTCCAGGAAGACGCCCTCGCGGGTGATCTTGGCCTTGATCTGGCGGTCCGCCGAGCAGGAGACGCCGATGCCGATGGGCAGGCTGGCGCCGTGGCGCGGCAGGCGGATGACGCGGACATCGTGGCAGAAATACTTGCCGCCGAACTGCGCGCCGATGCCCAGATTCTGCGTCAGCTTGTGGATCTCGGCTTCCAGCTCGGGGTCGCGCAGGCCGTGGCCGGACTTGTCGCCGGTGGTGGGCAGGCTGTCGAGGTAGCGGGTGGAGGCCAGCTTCACCGTCTTCAGCGTCGTCTCGGCCGAGGTGCCGCCGATGACCACGGCCAGGTGGTAGGGCGGGCAGGCCGAGGTGCCGAGCGTCTTGATCTTGTCTTCCAGGAACTTCAGCAGCTTGTCCTTGTTGAGGACGGCGCGCGTCTGCTGGAAGAGGAAGGTCTTGTTGGCCGAGCCGCCGCCCTTCAGCACGAACATCAGGTGGAACTCGTCGGCGTGGTGCTCGCCGGGGCTGGCGTAGATGTCGAACTGGACGGGCAGGTTGTTGCCCGTGTTCACCTCGTCATACATCGAGAGCGGCGCCATCTGGGAATAGCGCAGGTTGGTCTCGGTGTAGGTGCGGTGGACGCCGTAGGAGAGGGCCTCTTCCTCGTCGCCCTCGATCCAGACGCGCTGGCCCTTCTTGCCGAAGACGATGGCGGTGCCGGTGTCCTGGCACATGGGCAGCACGCCACCGGCGGCGATGGAGGCGTTCTTCAGCAGGTCGAGCGCCACGAAGCGGTCATTGGCGCTGGCCTCGGGGTCCTTCAGGATCTTCGCCAGTTGTTCGAGATGGCCGGGGCGGAGGAAGTGGGAGACCTCCTTGCACGCCGTGAAGGCCAGTTCCTCCAGCGCGCCGGGGGCGATCTTGAGGACCGGCTTGCCCTCGACCTCGATGACCTTCACGCCCTCGATCGGCAGCTTGCGATAGGGCGTCTTGTCCTCGCCCAGCGGCAGCATCGGGCTGTAGAGGAAATTCGCGGGCCGGGCGGGAGCCTCGGCATGGGGGATGGCGTCAGCAGGGGACATGGTACGCTCCGGCAGGGCGGCATGGTCTGGCGCCACCAAGGTGGCGGCGTCGCGTGCCGGCAGTGGTAGCGCAGAGGGCCGGGCAAACCAACCGGGGGCGAGGCCGCGCGGTGCCATGGCAAGGGCGCGGGCGCCGGGGCGCGGGCCGGTGGGGCGGAAGCGGCCGCCGGGCCTGCGGGGCGGGCTACCGCAGGGTGCCACGGGTGAGGGGGCGCCGGGCGGGGCGGAGCTTCCCCGGCCGCCCTTGCGCGGGATGCGGGGCTGGTCCGCGCCCAGGGCACGGCCGCCGGGCCGTGCCCCGTGGGGTTTTCCGCCGGGGGGGGGGTTCCGCCGGCTGGCTGTCCCAGAAGGGGATTTGCCGCGGGCGCGCCCCGGCGGCTGTCAGTCGCGGGCGGGGCGGCGGCGGAAGGCGTCGAGGCTGACCACCTGGGCCGGGCCTTCCGGCTCGGCGGGGCGGGCCTCGGAGTCGCCGCCATCGTCCTGCAGGCTCTCGGCCAGGGGGCCGGTGGCGCCGGCCTCGCCCTGGCTCATCCCCGCCTCGGCCGAGGGGAAGCGCAGCCCGACGCGGACATGCGGGTCCCAGAAGGCGGTGATGGCGGAGATGGGGATCATCAGCGTCGCCGGCACGCCGCCGAAGGAGAGGCCGGCGCTGACCATGCCCTTCACCCGGTCCACCTTCAGGTCCCAGAACTGGTGCTGGAGGACGATGGTCATCTCCTCCGGGTAGCGCACCTTCAGGTGGTTGGGGATGGCCACGCCGGGGCGGTCGGTGCGGAAGGTGAGGTAGAAATGGTGTTCGCCCGGCAGGCCGTGCTCGCCGGCATGCTCGAGGGCGCGCAGGGCGACCTCGCGCATCGCGTCCTCGGTCCAGCGGTCGTAAGGCAGCAGGCTTTCGACCTGCCTCGTCTCATCCGTCATCACAATACCCCGGCAGACGCCCAGCAGAGAGTGAAGCCCCCATACCGGATGCCCCCATTGGCCGGGAAGGGCCAGAGGGGGAGAAATATGAACGCACGGGGACAAAAGGCAGAGGGGGACGAAGTGGGGGGATTCTGTTGCCCGGTTCCCCCCGGACCGCGCTTACCTGTTAGGCAGCGAGCGCCACAGCCTCGCGGCTGTTATCGTTGGCACTTGTGATTTAGCCCGATAACGGCGGTACAATGCCGGGCAAAGGATGTGTCTTTACCGCGCGCGTCGAGCCTGTGTCGTCCCCACAGCGCCCCGAGGAGCTTGGTGGAGACGCCGGGCACTGCCCCCGGGTCCGCAACGCTTATTCCACACACCGTTTATCGCCATAGTCTCCGAGGAGACGCCCCCGATATAGGGCGCCCCCCACCGGAAAGCGAGGGGGGATGCGTGTTTTCCTGGCCTCTGCCGCGGCCCTTTGGGAGGGCCAACAGAAGGCGGGGTCCGGGGGGACCCTGTCCCCCCGGCGGGGGTGCGGGGGCAGAGCCCCCGCGATATGTCGCGCGGCCTGTTCTTCTGGTAAACCCTGCCGCCTATTCGGATTCAGACTAGGACTCTACCGGCATGGAACTCACCGCAGCGCAGCGTCAGGAACTCCAGGAGGCGCGCGCCGCGCGGGCCGAGACCCGCCGCCCCACCGTCCCGGCGCTGGAGGCCATGCTGTTCGAGCCGCTTGCGGTGCTCGACCACGGCTTCGTCCGGGTGGTGGACTATATGGGCGACGATGCGGCGGTGGTGCAGGCCGCTCGCGTCTCCTATGGCCGCGGCACGCGCGCGGCCAATGAGGATCGCGGGCTGATCCGCTACCTGATGCGGCACTGGCACAGCACGCCCTTCGAGATGTGCGAGATCAAGTTCCACGTCAAACTGCCGATCTTCGTCGCGCGGCAGTGGATCCGCCACCGCACCGCCAATGTGAACGAATACTCCGCCCGCTATTCCATCATGGACCGGGAGTTCTACCTGCCGGCGCCGGAGCAGCTGGCCGCCCAGTCCGCCAGCAACCGCCAGGGCCGGGGCGATGTGCTCCAGGGTGCCGAGGCGGCGGAGGTGCTGGAACTGCTGCGCCACGATGCCATGCGCAACTATGACCACTACCAGGCCATGCTGAACCTGGACGAGGCGGGCAACACGCTCGACCCCGCCCGCCAGGGCCTGGCGCGCGAGCTGGCGCGCATGAACCTGACGCTGAACGCCTATACCCAGTGGTACTGGAAGACCGATCTCCACAACCTGCTGCATTTCCTGCGCCTGCGCGCCGATGCCCATGCGCAGTATGAGATCCGCGTCTATGCCGAGGCGATGCTCTCCGTGCTCGATGCCTGGGTGCCGGCGGTGGCGGAGGCGTTCCGGGATTACCGCCTGGGTGCTGTCACCCTCTCGGCGCAGATGCTGGGCGTGGTGAAGAGCCTGCTGGCCGGGGAGCCGGTGACGCAGGAGGGCAGCGGCCTGTCGAAGCGGGAATGGCGCGAGCTGATGGAGCAGCTCGGCCGCCCCGTCTGAGGCGCGGCCATGGCCGCCCCGCCGCGCCCCGCCGCCACCCCCGCGCCTCCCCCTTCCGGGCCGCGCAGGCGGGGCGGGCGTGCCCCCCGGCCGCCCCCCC
>NZ_JANFNY010000155.1 GCF_024437745.1 Roseomonas sp. GC11
GCGGCGGCCAGCGCGAAGCCCCCGGCCAGCAGGCGGCGGCGGCCGGTCATGCCACGGCCTCGGGCGCGACAGCGGTGGGCGTGACAGCCGTGGGCGCGAGGCGCGCGGCGACATCGGCGGCCAGGGCGCGCCACTCGGCCAGTTCCGGCTGGCCCGGCTTGCGCGCGCCGAACAGCATGGCGATCACCTCGCCCGCCGCGTCCAGCAGCTCGATGGAGGTGACGGGGCCATCCTCGGTCGGCTTGGTGATGTGCCAGGCCTCGGCCACGCCCTCCTCCCGCAGATGCAGGTTGAAATCCGGGTCCAGCACGTTGAACCAGCCGCCGCGCTCCAGGATGCGCTGCACCGGGCCGGTGTGGATCTGGATGGCGCCGCGATTGCCGACGAAGACCATCACCGGCACGCCGCGCTCGGCCGCCAGGGTGAGCGCCAGGCCGCCCGCCGCCGGGGCGAGGGGGCGGGCGAGATCCTGGCCGGCGAGGCGGAAGGCCTGCCGCCGGCTGGCGCCGTGCTGGCGCAGCAGCGGGAAGAAATCATGCGTGTCGCGCAGCGCCAGCCAGCCCTCGCGCAGGGCCGCGCCATCCACCGCGGTTTCGGCGGGCGGCGCCTCGGGGGCGGCGGGCTCGGCCGGGGGCAGGGCGGCCTGCGGGTCGGCGAAGGTTTTTTCCAGTTGGCTCCAGGCGGCGCGGTCCGTGCCCTCGGCGGCGTAGAGCTTGAACACGGCGACGCCCTGGCGGTCGAAGATCTGCAGCGAGGGGCGCTCCCCGCCCAGGGCGAAGCCATGCGCCCAGCGGCCGGGGAAGAGGCGCAGGTCGATCTCCGGACCGACCACCAGGATATGGCCAGGGCCGGCGGAGACATCGCGCACCGTGCCGTAGCGCTCATGCACCGCCATCTCGTTGCGCGTCAGCGCCATGACGCGGCCAAGGGCGGGCATGGCGGCGAAGAGCGCGCCCCAGTCCGGCCGCAGCGGGGTGACGGGGCCGAGCGCGCCGCTGGCCAGCAGCGCGGCTTCCGTGGTGCCGAGGCGGGCGGCGGCGTCGCGCGCCCGCAGATGGGGGGTGCTGGCCTGCAGGGCCTGGAAGCGCGCGGGGAGGGAGGTGGTCACGGTCTGTCTCCGTTCGACAGGGGGGGGCGGGGCGTTTTGATATGAAAATAAGAATTATTCTCATTTAAAAGCGCGGCGGGAGCCGCCGGGCAAGGCGCCGCCTGCCTGCCCCGGCGGAATAGGCCGCCAGTGTTGCAAATGAGTCGCATTAAAGACAAGGCGCATCGCATCGGCGCCCCCTTTGGCTCTTGCCGCGCGGAAACTTGCGCTATATCAATTTTCAGTATTTCCTGAAATTCCAGAACTGTCAGGATGTCATGAACCTCCCTCCCATCGCCCAGGCCTTCGTGCTGCATTTCGGCGAGATGGGCAGCCGCTGGGGCATCAACCGCACCGTCGGCCAGATCTACGCCCTGCTCTACATCTCGCCCGCCCCGCTGAATGCCGAGCAGATCGTCGAGGCGCTGGGCGTCTCGCGCTCCAACGTCTCCATGGGCCTGCGCGAGCTGCAGGCCTGGAACCTGATCATCCCCAAGCACATCCCCGAGGATCGGCGCGACCATTTCACCACGCCGGACGATGTCTGGCAGATCCTGCGCACCCTGGCGGAGGAGCGGAAGAAGCGCGAGGTGGACCCCACCCTCTCCGTCCTGCGCGAACTCCAGATGCAGCAGCCGGGCAATGAGCAGGAGCGCTTCGCCCAGGCGCGCATCGCCGAGATGCACGGGCTGATCGAGCAGCTCACCACCTGGTACGAGGATGTGAAGCGCCTGGAGACGGAGCGCCTGGCCTCGCTCCTCGCCCTCGGCGCCAAGGTGACGCGGCTGCTGGAGGCCAAGGACCGCATCGTCTCCCTCGGCCGCGCCCGGCGCGGCACCCCCGACAGCGCGGAGTAGGCAGCATGGACCCCACCCTCCTCGCCCGCATCCAGTTCGCGGCGAATATCTCCTTCCATATCCTCTTCCCCACCGTGACCATCGCCCTCGGCTGGGTGCTGCTGTTCTTCAAGCTGCGCTTCAACCGCACGGGGGATGCGGCCTGGATGGACGCCTACCGCTTCTGGGTGAAGGTCTTCGCGCTGTCCTTCGCCCTCGGCGTCGTCTCCGGCATCACCATGAGCTTCCAGTTCGGCACCAACTGGCCGGGCTTCATGCAGCATGTCGGCAATATCGCCGGGCCGCTGCTGGCCTATGAGATCCTGACGGCCTTCTTCATGGAGGCCACCTTCCTCGGCATCATGCTCTTCGGCTTCCGCCGCGTGCCGGGCTGGCTGCACACCCTGGCCACCTTCCTCGTCGCCTTCGGCACCACGATCAGCGCCTTCTGGATCATCGTGCTGAATTCCTGGATGCACACGCCGCAGGGCTTCGAGCTGCGCGACGGCGTGGCCCATGCGACGGACTGGCTGGCCATCATCCTCAACCCCTCCATGCCCTACCGCCTGACGCATATGCTGATCGCCTCGGCGCTGACGGTGGGCTTCCTGGTGGCCGGGCTCTCCGCCTGGCGCTGGCTGAAGGGGGACCGCGCGCCGGGCGTGCGCGTGGCGCTGCGCACCGGCATCGTGCTGTCGGCCATCCTGGCGCCGGTGCAGGCCTTCGTGGGCGACCTGCACGGGCTGAACACGCTGGAGCACCAGCCGGCCAAGATCGCCGCCATGGAGGGCAACTGGACCACGGGGGGGCGCGTGCCGCTGCTGCTCTTCGCCGTGCCGGACGAGGCGGCGCGCGAGAACCGCTTCGAGATCGGCATCCCGCTGGGCGCCAGCCTGATCCTGCGCCACCACCCGGATGGCGTGGTGCCGGGGCTGGACCAGTTCGAGGGGCGCCACCCGCCGGTGAAGCCGGTCTTCTACGCCTTCCGCGTCATGGTCGGCACCGGGCTGCTGATGATCGCCATCAGCGCCGCCGCCGCCTTCTTCCTGTGGCGCCGCGGCACGCTGCCGGTGCTGCTGCTGCGCGCTCTGGCCGGCATGAGCTTCGCCGGCTGGGTGGCCACGCTGGCCGGCTGGTATGTCACCGAGATCGGCCGCCAGCCCTGGCTCGTCACCGGCGTGCTGACCACCGCCCAGGCGGCGGGGCCGGTGCCGGCGGGCCAGATCGGCCTGACGCTGGCCCTGTATCTCTCGCTCTACGCCGTGCTGCTGGCCGCCTATATCGCCGCGCTGTTCCGGCTGGCGCGCAAGGGCCGCGCCCATCCCGATGCCCATCCCGGCCGGCCGGACGCCGCGCTCGCCGCGCGCACCGCGTGAGGAGACCGCCCGCATGACCCCCTTCCTGCCCCCCGACCTGCTGCCGGTCGCCTTCGCCGCGCTGATGGCGCTCTCCGTGCTGGCCTATGTCGTGCTGGATGGCTACGACCTCGGTGTCGGCCTGCTGCTCAACGCCACGCCGGCGGAGGCGGAGCGCGACCGCATGGTCGCCTCCATCGGCCCCTTCTGGGACGCCAACGAGACCTGGCTGGTGCTCGGCGTCGGCCTGCTGCTGGTGGCCTTCCCCATTGCCCATGGCGCCATCCTGACGGCGCTGTATCTCCCGGTCGCGGTGATGCTGGCCGGGCTGATCCTGCGCGGCGTGGCCTTCGAGTTCCGCGCCAAGGCCGGCTCCGTGCCGGACAAGCGGCGCTGGGATCATATCTTCTTCGCCGGCTCGCTGCTCGCGGCGCTGGCGCAGGGCTGGATGCTCGGCCGCTACGTGCTGGGCTTCGCCGAGGGCTTCGGGGCGCAGGCCTTCGCCGCCCTCTCGGCGGTGGGGCTGGCCTCGGGCTACGCCTTCATCGGCGCCTGCTGGCTGATCTGGCGCACCGAGGGCGCCCTGCAGCGCCGCGCCGTGGCCTGGGCGCGCGCCACGCTCTGGCTGGTGGCGGCGGGCATCCTGGCGGTCTCGATCGCCACGCCGCTGGCCTCGCCGCGCATCCTGGCGCGCTGGGTGGAAATGCCCAACCTCGCCCTGCTGGCGCCGCTGCCGGCCACCACCTTCGCCCTGCTGCTCGGCCTGCACAGCCTGCTGAAGCACCTGCCGCTGCCGCAGGGCGCGCTGGAACGCCTGCCCTTCTGGGGCGCCACCGGCCTCTTCGTGCTCTCCTTCGCCGGGCTGTCCTGGTCCTTCTTCCCCTATATCGTGCCGGAGAAGCTGACCCTCTGGCAGGCCGCCGCGGCGCCGGAAAGCCTCTCGATCATCCTGGCCGGGGCGCTCTTCGTGCTGCCGGTGATCCTGCTCTACACCCTGCTCGCCTGGCGCGTCTTCGGCGGCAAGGCGGCGGATCTGCGCTACGATTGAAGGGGGGGCGCCCGTTCTTGAGAGGGGCTTCGCCCCTCTCAAACTCTCCCCACCAAAGGCCTGAGGCCTTTGGAAACCCATTCGTCAGGGCTGCCTCAGGCCCGCGCGCAGCCACCGGGCCAGCGCCATGCCCGCCAGCATGGGCAGTAGGAAGGCCAGCACTTCCGCCCCCCGCGCGCCGACCAGCACCAGGGCCGGCCCCGGGCAGATCCCGGCCAGGCCCCAGCCCACGCCGAAGAGCAAGGCCCCCAGCACCAACGGCGCATCGATCCGCCGTGCCGCGGGCAGGTGGAAGGCCGCGGCGTGCCAGGGGCGCGGCCGGCGCCAGGCCAGCCGGTAGCCCAGCGCGGCCATCCCCACCGCCCCCAGCAGGACAAAGGCCAGCGACGGGTCCCACGCCCCGCGCGCCATCCCGCCCAGATCCAGGAAGCCCAGAACCCGCGCCGGTTCCGCCATGCCCGAGAGCAGCAGGCCCAGCCCGAGCAGCAGCCCGGCGGCCAGATGCAGCAGGGCCGTCATGCGCGCGCCCCCATCAGCACGGCCACCAGCATGCCGGTGGCCAGGAACAGCGCCGTGGCCACCAGCGAGCGCGGCGCGAGCCGGGCCAGCCCGCAGACGCCATGCCCCGAGGTGCAGCCGCTGCCCAGCACCGCGCCGAAGCCCACCAGCAGCCCGGCCAGCGCCAGCAGGCCCGGGCCGCGCGGCAGCGCCGCCGTCGGC
>NZ_JANFNY010000156.1 GCF_024437745.1 Roseomonas sp. GC11
CGCTCTCCAAATGGCCCTTTCTCTCCGAACCTTGGGACTTGGCCCATTCACTCTACAAGGTTTAGAGCGCTGATTTTGCTGCGTTCTGTTGGTAGCAGGGGGCGCGGAAGTTCGTGTATCGAATGCCTGGGCATTGCGAACGGTGGGGCGAGTTGCAAACCGCCGCCGCAGAGGTGCCGCGCGCCAAGCGCTTGTTTCGCGAGGGCTTTGCCCTGGCTAGAAGGCCGCCATAGACAACAGCATGGCCGCCAAGCCCTACAGCCCGCTAAAGGGCGATCCCTACCGCGCCTATGAAGAACTGCCCTTCGCGGTGCGCCGGGCGCTGCAGGAAGCCCTGGTGGACTGGTGCCCGCTGCGCGTCCAGGAGTGGCATCAGCACCTGCTGCGCCAGCAGCGACTGAGGCCCGCGCAGGCAGAAGTCTTCATGGTCCAGGCCATCCGCGGCCATGATCAGGCGGAGGTGGCCGCCTTCGCCCGGACCTGGCCAGCCGGCGCGCAGGCCTATCCGTATCTGGCTGCAGGGGCGACGTTGCAGCGTTATGCCGGAGCGGCTGGCATGCCGGCCACCAAGCCGCTGCGCCTGGCGCCGCCGGCGAGGAAGCCCAAGCCGGTAGCGAAGCGGAGGAAGGGCCGTCGCCGTTAGGCGCTTTCCCAGCACGGGTTTTGCAATCGCAGGGTGCTGGGTTCCTGATATCGTCTTCTACCTCTAGAATTTAAATTCGAAGAGTGTAAATACGAGAGGGTAATATGACAATTAAATATTATCGAGCTTTGATCGAGGTTGGAAACGAAAACTATGGCGTCGTTTTCCCCGATTTGCCTGGCTGCACATCAGCCGGCGACTCGCCAACAGAGGCAGCCCTGCATGCGGAAGAGGCGCTGGCCTTGCACATTGCTGCGCTCATCGAGGATGGCATCCCCTTGCCTGAGCCGAGCCAGATCGGTGCCCCGTTGCCAGACTGGGCGCAGGACACCGAGGAGGGAGAGCGGACGCTGGCCGAGGTGCTGATTCGCGTTGAGCCCGCGCCACGCTCGATCCGCGTCAATATATCCTTGCCTGAGGATGTGTTGAACCTGCTCGACGCCACTGCCAGCCAGCAGGGATTCACGCGCTCGGGCTATCTGGCGCATGCCGTCCGGGAAACTGTGCGACGGGAGCGGCAGGCCGGATAACTTGGCCTATCAGGGCTTGCTGTCCGTCTGCCGCCCGGCAGGGCAGGGCTGCCGCTTGCCTGGTTCATCCCTGCTCAAGCAAATAGCGGGAGCAATGAGCCGAGCAGAGGAGCGGCTGAGGGCGCTAAAAAGAAGAGCTGAAGGCGGCTTGCCAGTGGGGAGCCTCCCCCAGAGTCGGCGACGATATCGCGTGCCGCCAGCCACCGCCGCGCCCGCCCCGGCCTATTCCTCGCTGAAAAAATCCTCGTCTAGCCGCTTGATCTCGATGACCCTGCTCACCCGCACCCCCACGGAATGCTCGACCATCAGCTACGCCAACTGCTGGCCATCGATCAGGACGACGCGCTGCGGGATGCGGCTGGCATATTCGGCCGCCTGGGCCGAGAAGCCCGACGTGGTGACAAAGACCCCCTTGGAGGCGCCCAGCCCCACCAGGCTGCCCGTGAAGGCCTGGACTTCGGGCCGGCCCCCCGTGTTGCCGGGCGCATAGCGCTTGGCCTGGATATAGACGCGGTCCAGGCCCAGCACGTCCTCGTTGATCACCCCATCCACGCCGCCATCGCCCGACCGCCCGAGACGCTCGGCAGCGTTGCGGCGCGAGCCGCCATAGCCCATGGCCACCAGCAACTCGACGATCACCTGCTCGAAGAAGTCGGGCCCGTTCTGGAGGATGCGCTCCAGGAGTTCCGCGCGCAGGGAGGCATGCAGGATGCGGTAGGCGCCATCGATGGCGTCTTCCGGCGTGGCCGCAGCCTCGGCTGGCGCCACCGGGATGGAGGCTGTGGCGAGCGGGGAGGGGGCCTCATCAGCCGCATCGTCACCGCGGTGAAAGGCACGGAACGCCGGGATGCTCAGCAGGAAGGTGTTATCCAGGCCGGTTGTGCAGCAGGCGTTGGCGGCCGCTCGTTGCGGTTGGCCTCCATTCCCCCATCGGCTAGAGGCTGTTATGGACCTGCAGGCGGGTAACGCTCAGGCTGCGGGGCATGAGAGCCCGCAAGCCCTACCCCTCTGATGTTTCTGATGATGAATGGGCCCTGGTCGCGCCCTACCTGACGCTGCTTCCCGAGGTGGCCGGGCAGCGCGAGCATAGCTTGCGCGAGGTGTTCAACGGCCTGCGCTACGTGATCAAGACCGGCGCGCCCTGGCGCTGGATGCCCAACGACCTGCCGCCCTGGGCGGCTGTCTATCAGCAAGCGCAACTCTGGCTGGCAGCGGGCTGCTTCGAGGCGCTGGCCAATGATCTTCGAACAGTGTTGCGCGTGGCCGCTGGGCGAAAGGCGCAGCCCAGCGCGGCGATCCTGGACAGCCGGACGCTGCGCTCATCGCCTGAGAGTGGCGAGCGGGCGGGATACGATGGCGCCAAGCGCAAGAAGGGCTCAAAGCTGCACTTGGCGGTCGACACGCTGGGCCATCTGCTGGGAGACTGTCAGGGATTTCGTGTGCGGCGGGGCGGTTGCACATGATCAGACCATGGCCCGGGTGAAGCGCTCGCCGAAAAGGACGGCGAACTGCGCCTTGGCCATGGCCCATTCCCGCGGCGGCATGGTCCACTCCTTCTCGGCCCGGTTCAAGACCAGAAAGAGCAGCTTCAGCGCTGCCTCGTCGGTGGGGAAATGCCCCCGGCTGCGAACCGCTCGCCGCAGCTTGGCGTTCAGCGCCTCAATGGCATTGGTGGTGTAGAGAAATCGCCTGATTTCAACGCTGAAGGCATAGAAGGGGATCACCTCGGTCCAGGCCCGGCGCCAGCTCTGGCCAATGGCCGGGTATTTCTGACCCCATGGCCCGGCCTCGAAGGAGGCCAGGGCTGCCTCGGCCGCGGCGGCATCCACCGCCTGGTAGATCGCCTTCAGGGCCGCGGCCACTGCCTTACGGTCCTTGTAGGGCACAAAGGCCAGGCTCTGGCGCAGGAGGTGGACGATGCAGGTCTGCACCTGTTCTTCGGGAAACACGGCCAGGATCGCCTCGGGAAAGCCCTTCAGCCCATCCACCACGGCCAGCAGAAGATCCTCGACGCCACGGCCGCGCAACTCGTTCATCACGCGCAGCCAGAACTTGGCACCCTCATTCTGTTCCAGCCAAAGGCCGAGGATTTCCTTGCCACCATCAGCCCGAACACCCAGCGCGATATGCATCGCCTTGTTGCGAACCAAGCCTTCGTCGCGGATCTTCACGCGCAGCGCATCGAAGAAGACCACCGGGTAGACCGCCTCCAGCGGCCGGTTCTGCCAGGCAGCGATCTCGTCCAGCACAGCATCCGTGACCGTGCTGATCAGGTCGGGCGACACCTCGACGCCGTAGAGTTCGCCCAGGTGGCCAACAATCTCGCGCGCACTCATGCCACGGGCGTACATGGATATGATCTTGTCATCGAAACCCGGGAAGCGGTGCTGGTATTTGGCGATCAACTGCGGGTCGAAGCTCCCCTGCCTGTCGCGCGGGATCTCCAGCGTCAACTTGCCGCTCTCCGTCGTCACCGTCTTGCGGCCATAGCCGTTGCGGCTGTTGCCTTCGCCGCCCTCGCCAGCCAGATGGTGCTCCATCTCGGCATTCAACACACGCTCGGCCAGCGCCTTCTTCAGCTCAGCCAGCAATCCGCCAGGGTCCAGCGCTTCACGCGCATCCCCTCCCGCCAGCAATTGGTCCAGTAGGGCATCCGGGATACGGGGGGATTTCCGTCGCGCCATCGGGGCTCTCCTTCCTTCACAGTATGTATACCCCGCTGCACACGAAATCTCTGACAGTCTCGGGCCATCCAGATCTGGATAGCCCTACCGATCAAGCGGTTATCATCGACGCCGTCTGCCCGGGCGCCAGCAAACTTTGTTTGGCTGACATGACCCCTGACATCCTCGCCTGGGCGCTGGCCCAGCCCGCCGGCAGCCGTGCCGCTGCGCTCGCCGCCGCCTACACCGGCGGCACGACGCGCGTCACCTTCGATGGCCGCACCGTGGAATACCGCAGCCTCGACGAGCTCGGCCGCGCGCTCGCCGTGCTGCGTGCCGCTGAGAACACCGCCGCGCGTCGCCCGCCTGTGACCCTTGCCAGCTTCTCGCGGGAGGGAAGCCAATGATGGGCCGGCTCCGGGAAGCCTGGAACGCGCTGCGCGGTTATGCCGCGGCGCAGGACAGCCGTGCCTCGGCCTGGGCGCCCTCCGGTGGCAGCGCCAATGCCGAGGTGGGCGCCGCCGCGGCCACGGTGGCCCGCCGCGCCCGCGACGCGGTGCGCAATGATCCCTATGCCGCGCGCATCGTCGATCTGTGGACGGGCAATGCGGTCGGCGCCGGCATCACCACCCGCTGGCCGGGCCGGGCGCAGGCCGAGGCCTGGCGCCGCTGGTCGGAGAGCACCGCCTGCGATGCCGAGGGGCGGCTCGATCTCGCCGGCCTGCAGGCGCTGGTGATGCGGGCGGTGGTGGAGAGCGGCGAGTGCTTCGTCCGCCTGCTGCCGGCCGAAGTGACGCCGGCCAACCCGATCGGCCTGCGGCTGCAAGTGCTGGAGAGCGATCACCTCGACACGGCGCGCAATGGCCTGATTGCCGGCCACCCGACGCTCCAGGGCATCGCCCTCGGCGAGGCGGGCGAGCCGCTCGCTTATTGGCTGCATCGCGTGCA
>NZ_JANFNY010000157.1 GCF_024437745.1 Roseomonas sp. GC11
GCCGCGCGGGGCCGCCCCCTCCTGCTGGCGCGCGACCCCACCGCCCCCGCCGCCGCCGAGCCCCTGCTGCACCCGGAGCCGGGGCAGCGCGTGCTGCGCGCCCGGCTCTCGCCCTGGACCCTGCTCGACCTCGCCGAGGAGGTGCATGGCGGCGGGGCGGACATGGCGCTGCTGGCCGCCGCCGCCGGGGTGCCCGTCGCCGGGCGGCGGCTGGACGCGGCCCTCCTCTGGGCCGCGCTGATCGCCGCCACGCGCTGCGCCGACCCCTTCCTCTCCCGCCCCTGGCGCTTCGAGCAGGCGCAGCGCCAGCTCGCCGACTGGCGCCGGGCGCAGGAGGAGAGCCGGCGCGTCACCATCTGCTTCGGCATGGCCTTCTGGAAGCGCCGGCGCATCGCCGCGCTCTTCGCCCATGCCGGCGGCGCGCCGCGCTTCACCCGCAGCGCCGACCACGCCATCGCCGAGGCGAAGCGCCAGGGTGGCGCCGTCGCCGCCTGGGCCGGGGCCATGCCGCAGGGCTTCCGCGAGGCCTGCGGCCGCGCCGGCGTGCCGCTGCTGACGGTGGAGGATGGCTTCGTCCGCTCGCGCGGGCTGGGGGCGCGCTTCCTGCCCGGCGCCGCCTATGCGGTGGATGACCGGGGCGTCTATTACGACCCGGCGCGGCCCAGCGCGCTGGAACACATTCTGGCGACCGCCGATTTCCCGCCCGAACTGCTGGCCCGCGCCGCCGCGCTGCGGGAGGCGATCGTTGCGCGCGGCGTCACCAAGTATAATCTGCGTGGCCCCGCCCCGCGACTCGCCGCCCCACCGGGCTATCCCTGCCTGCTGGTGCCGGGGCAGGTGGAGGATGATGCCTCCGTCCGCCTGGGCGGCGCCGGGTTGCGCGGCAACCTCGCCCTGCTGCGCGCCGTTCGCCGTGCCCATCCCGGCGCCTGGATCGTCTACAAGCCGCACCCGGATCTTGAGGCGGGCTTCCGCAAGGGCCGCCTGCCGCCGGAGGCGCTGGAGGGGCTGGCGGATGAGGTCGTCACCCAGGCTCCGCTCACCGCGCTGTTCCCGCAGGTGGCGGCGGTGCACACGCTGACCTCGCTCTCCGGCTTCGAGGCCCTGCTGCGCGGCGTGCCGGTGGTCACCTGGGGCCAGCCCTTTTATGCCGGCTGGGGCCTGACGGAGGACCGCGCCCCGCCGCCCCGCCGCGGCCGCGCCCTCAGCCTGGATGCGCTGGTGGCCGCCGCGCTGATCCTCTTTCCCCGCCAGGTGGACCCGGTGACGGAATTGCCCTGCCCGCCGGAGCTGGTGCTGGAGCGGCTGGAGCAGCCGGAGGCCTGGAGGATTTCCCCCCTGACGCTGCATCGCGGCGTCGAGGGCTGGCTGCGCGGCCTCTGGGCGCGCCAGAGGCGGCTGCGGTGAGGGGCATGGCCTTGAGAGGGGCTCCGCCCCTCTCAAACTCTCCCCGCCAAAGGCCTGAGGCCTTTGGAAACCCATTTGTGGAGGCCCCCCTGAAGGCGGGTGCAGGGGATACTATCCCCTGTTGGGGGAGTTTGAGGGGGCAAAGCCCCCTCAAGCCGGCTGCGATGGGGTGCGAGGGGTGAGGGCGTTCCGCTCGGTGGTCATCACCGGGGCATCGCGCGGGCTGGGGGCGGCGCTGGCGCGGCGGCTGGCGGCGCCGGGGGTGGTGCTGGGTCTGGTCGGCCGCGACGCGGCGGCGCTGGAGCAGGTGGCGGCGGCCTGCGCGGCGCGCGGCGCCACGCCGCGCATCGCCCGGCTCGATGTGCGCGACGGCCCGGCCCTGGCCGCGGCGCTGGCCGAATGGGACGCGGCGGCGCCGGTGGACCTCGCCGTGGCCAATGCCGGCATCGCCGCCGGCACCCGCCCCGGCGGCGCGCGCGAGGGGCTGGCCGCGCTGCGCGACCAGATGGAGGTGAATTTCCTCGGCGCCGCCCATCTCGTGGAGCCGCTGCTGCCGGCCATGCTGGCGCGCGGGCGCGGCAGCTTCGGGCTGGTCTGCTCGCTCTCCTCCTTCCGCGGCCTGCCGGACAGCCCGGGCTATTGCGCCAGCAAGGCAGCGCTGTGGAGCTATGGCGAGGCGCTGCGGGCGGAACTGGCGCCGCGCGGCCTCGCCGTCACCCTCTTCGCCCCCGGTTTTTTCGACAGCGCCATGGGCGGGCGCTGGGAGGGGCCGCGCCCGCTCTCCATCAGCGCCGAGGCGGCGGCGGCGAAGCTGGAGCGCGCCCTGCGCCGGGGGGCCGCGCGCGCCGCCTTCCCCTGGCCGCTCGCCCTGGCGCTGCGACTCTCCCCCCTCGCGCCCGCGCGGCTGGTGGATGCGCTGGTGCGGCGCATGGCGTTCCGCATCCGGGAAGACTGACCAAAAATTGATTTTCCGGAACGATTCCGGATCGAGTCGAATACCCTTGGTTGATCGGCCGGGCATCACCGCACGCCAGGGGAGCGACATGAGCGACAGGCTGGGCCTCGCGGGGCGGGGCTTTGAGGGCCGGGGCTTCGAGGGCCGAGGCTTCGAGGGGTTGGGGCATTACGTCTACAGCCTGACCGACCCGCGCACCGGGCGCTTGTTCTACATCGGGCGGGGCCATGGCGACCGCGCCTACCAGCACGGGCGGGAGGCGCTGCGCAACCCGCACCCGACGGACCGGCTGGAGATCATCCGCGCCATCCAGCAATGCGGGCTGGATCCGGTGATCGACATCATCCGCCACGGCCTGACCCCGCAGGCGAGCGAGGAGGTGGAGGCGGCGCTGATCGACTTCGCCCTGCACCGCTATGACGGGCTGGCCAATCTGGTGCGCGGCACGCATGTGGACCGGGGGCTGACCAGCCTTGGCACCTTCCTCTCCGACCATGCCGCCTGGCCGCTGGAGGTGCCGGACCAGCCCGTGCTGCTGGTGTCCATCGGGCGGAGCTGGATCGACGGGATGGATTCCTCGGCCCTGTGGGAGGCGGCGCGGAAATGGTGGCATGCGCGGCGCATCATGCCGGGCTGCGAGTTCCTGCTGCTGGCGGCGGCGGCGGGCATTGTGCGCGGCGCCTGGGCGGCGCGGCATGAGTGGGACGGGCTGGTCACCTGGGACATGCTCGATGACCGGCGTCGCATGATCTATGGCGAGACGGAGGAGCGGTTCCGCCCCTTCCCGGCGCGCTGTTTCACCGGGCAGCCGGTGCCGGTGGAGGAGGCGCGGCTGCTGGTGGGGCGGCATTTGCGGCATGACGCGGTGCGGCTGCGCGGGCCGTTCCGCTACCTCGGGCGCTGGCCGCTCGCCACCCTGGCGCTGCAGCCGGATGAGATGCTGCTGGCGTGACCCCCGCCTGGGTGCGCCACCCTGGCGGGGCCGCGGGGGCGGCGCCCCCGCTTGGTGCCTTACGCGCCCTTCTCGCAGCGGATGAACACCGTCCCCCGGTTGGCGACATCGCCGACATCAGCCGCGCTCTGCTCGGCGCCGCTGCTGGCGGCGGTGCGGGGCTGGAGGCCGGCGCGGCGCAGGAAGGCCTGGGCGTCATTCCCCTTCACCGCGAAATTGACGTTCTGAGGGATGTCCCCGGTCTGCTTGGCGATGTTCTGCGCGTGCAGCTTGCTGACGACGACGCCCACGACATTGCCGTGCAGGTCGAGCAGCGGCCCGCCGGAATTGCCCGGCTGCACCTCGGCGCTGACCTGATAGTGGTTGGGGTTGTTGCCCAGCCCGTTCAGCCCGTTCACCTCGCCGCGCGTCAGCTTGGGGTCGGAGGAGAGCAGCCCCGGCAGGGGGAAGCCGTAGGCGATGACCCCTTCGCCGCGCCGCACCTCGGGGGAGGCGCGGAAGGGCAGCACCTCGCCGGGGTCGCCCGGCACGGCGAGCAGGGCGAGGTCCAGCTTGTCATCGACGCGGGCGGGCGGCACGGCGGGCAGGGTGCGGCCATCGGCCGTGCGGATGAAGATGCGCTCGCAGCCATTCACCACATGCTGGTTGGTCAGCACGCGGTCGGTCGCCACCACGAAGCCGGTGCCGGAGGAGGCGCGGGCGCGCGGGTTGGGCGCGCCGGGGGCGGGGGCGGAGGCGGCGGCGCGCAGGTCGCCGGCGGTGACTTCCACGCGCGGCTCGGCGCAGATGTCGCGGTTGCGCAGCACGGCCTGCCGCCCGTCGGCCACCACCATGCGGATATCGAAGCGGCACCCGGCCTCGGCGCGGGTGCGCAGGGTGAAGGATTTGTCCGTGGGCATCGGGCGGGGGAGGGTGTTGCTCCCCCAATCCTGCCGCCCGCTGCGCACGGCCTGGACGGTGGTGGCGTCCTGCCCGGTGCGGTTGGCGATCTGGATGCGGTGTTCCTCCGCCGCCGGGGCAGCGGTGGAAGGCGCGGGCGCGCTCTGCGCCAGGGCCGGGAGGGGAAGCGCGGCCAGGGCCCAGATCAGGGTGGCGGGCAGGGTGCGGCGTGGGGCGGGGCAATGCATGGAGCGTGATCTTTGCCTTCGCCCCCGCCCGGTCAAGCGCTGCCCGGTGGCGCGCCGGGGGATGTGGTCTTGAGAGGGGCTTCGCCCCTCTCCGCACCTGCGCGGCAGTGCCGCGCAGCCACCAAAGGCCTGAGGCCTTTGGAAACCCATCAGTTGGCGCCCCCTGATGGCGGGTGCAGGGGACCCTGTCCCCTGCTGGGGGAGTTTGAGGGGGCAAAGCCCCCTCAAG
>NZ_JANFNY010000158.1 GCF_024437745.1 Roseomonas sp. GC11
GCCGGGACGCATCGCGCCGGCGCGGCGCCGTGGCCCAGCGCGGCATGGCCTCGGCGGGCTGGCGCGGGCCGCTCCGCCCCGCCATGGGCTGCCCCTCCATGGACTGCCCGGCCAGCGGCGGCTCATCGGGCGGCTGGCCGGCAGGCGGCGGGCCCGGCCAGAGCGAGAAGACAGGCTTCACCGCCACCGGCCCCCCGGAGGAATATCCGCCCCGCCACCCACCTTGCCCTTCTCCCCCCGCGCCGACAGCACAGGGGGCAGAGTAGCCAGGGCGGGGGCGGCGACAAAGAGTGCGATGGCCGGCACAGGGCCCGCGGCACTCATACCTTCGTATAGGAGACAGCGGCGCCGCGGCTCGGCCACACCCTGCATCATGCCTGACAGGATGCCATTCCGCGCGCTGGTTGCAGTCCGGCCGGCCTCCGGCCGGGCCTCAGGCCGCGCTGGCGTGCCGGCGGCGCCAGGCGCTCGGGCTGCTGCCGGTGATCTGGCGGAACAGGCGCGAGAGATGCGCCTGGTCGGCGAGGCCGCAGGCCAGCGCGATCTGCGCCAGCGGCTCGCGCCCTTCCAGCATCATCCGCTTCGCCCGCTCGATGCGCATGCGCCGCAGATAGCCATGCGGCGTCTCGCCGAAGCTCACCTTGAAGGCGCGCTTGAAATAGCTGCCGCTCAGCCGGGTGACGGCGGCGATGTCATCGACGCGCAGCGTGCCGCCGAGATGGGTGGCGACATGCTCGCGCACCCGGCGTTCCTGCCAGGGAGACAGGCCGCTCGCGCCGCCCCGCTCCGGATTGTGCCCCGGATTGTACCCCGGGGCGTGCGCCGTGCCATGTCCTGGCGCCTCCTGCCGCAGCAGGGTGCTGGCGCGGGCGAGCAGGCTGCGCGCCGCCCCCGGGTCGTGCTCCAGCGCGCGGCCCGCCTGTTCGAGCAGCCCCGCCAGCAGGGCCGTGGCGAAGCGGGGCGGCAGGCCATGCGCCCCCTCGCCAGGGACAAGGCCGGCATGATCCTGTGCGTCCATCATTCTGCCTCTCCTTCCGCGTCCCGGCGGCGCCTGGCGGGGCCGCCCTCATCCGCGGCGGAGAATGCGCGGGCGCTGCCGCGCAGCGGCAGTGAATCCCTGCGAAGAGTTGCTGGGCCGGTTTTTCACGCCACCGCGCGGCCTTGTGAAAATCCTGTGTGGGACTGGAGAAAAACAAAAAGGGGAGGTTGGGCATGAGCTGTCTCGCACGGGTCTGCGCCACCGGCCCTGTCTGGTCCTTCGGCCCCTTCCGCCTGGATGCGGCGGGGCAGGCGCTGTTCGATGGCGAGCAGCGCGTGCGGCTCGGCGCGCGCGCCTTCGGCATCCTCCTCGCCCTGGTCGAGCAGGCGGGGGAGATGGTCCCGCGCGATGTGCTGGTGGCGCGCGTCTGGCCCGGCCTCTTCGTCGATGACAGCACGCTGCGCGTCCATGTCGCGGCGCTGCGCAAGGTGCTTGGCTACAATGAGGGTGAGCGCCGCTACATCGTCAACATTCCAGGCCGTGGCTACGTTTTCGCCGCCCCCGTGCAGCGGCTGGACATGCCGGGCGAGGCGCCCACCCCGGCACGGGCCGCGCCCTCCGGCCTGCCGCCGCCGCTCGGGCGGATGATCGGCCGGGGCGAGACGCTGCACGATCTCGTGGCGCGGATGGGCGAATGCCGCCTGCTCACCATCGCCGGGCCGGGCGGCATGGGCAAGACGACGCTGGCCCTGGCCGTGGCCGGCGCGCTGGCGGCGCGTGGTGGCGGGGAGGCGCATTTCCTCGACCTCGCCGCGCTGCCAGAGCAGGGGCAGCTGCCCGCCGCCATCGCCCGCATGCTGGACGTGCCCTGGCCGAGCGGCGAACTGCGCGACCTTGTCGCGGCGCTGCGCGGGCGGCGGCTGCTGCTGGTGCTCGACAATTGCGAGCATGTCGTCGATGCCGCCGCCGCGCTGGCCGAGGCGCTGCTGGCCGGCCTGCCGGAGCTACGGCTGCTGGCGACCAGCCGCGAGCCGCTGCGCGCCGCCGGGGAATGGGTGCACCGGCTGGCGCCGCTCGGCCTGCCGCCGGGGGGGGGGGCCATGGCGGGGCGGCCGACGGCGGCGGAGGCCCTGGCCTACCCCGCCCTGCAACTTTTCCATGAAAGAGCCGCGGCCAGCCTGGACGGCTTCACCCTGGGCGATGCCGAGGCGCCGCTGGCCGCCGCCATCTGCCGGCGGCTGGAGGGCATTCCGCTGGCCATCGAGCTGGCGGCGGCGCAGCTGCCCTTCCTCGGCCTCGCCGGGCTGGCGGCGGGGCTGGATGACAGCCTCTCCGCCCTGACGCGCGGCCGCCGCGCCGCCGTGCCGCGCCACCGCACGCTGCGCGCGACGCTCGACTGGAGCCACGCCCTGCTGGAGCCGCGCGAGCAGGTGCTGCTGCGCCGCCTCTCCGTCTTCCGCGGCTTCTTCACCCTGGCGGCGGCGCAGGAGGTGGCGGGCGAGCCCGGCGCGCCGCGCACTGCGATGATGGATGGCCTCGCCAGCCTCGCGGCGAAATCCCTGCTCGCCGTCGATATCGGCGGCGATGCGCCGCGCTACCGGCTGCTGGCGATGACGCGCGAGCACGCGGCGGAGAAGCTGGCGGCGTCCGGCGAGGAGCCGGCGGTGGCGGCGCGCCATGCCCGCCACTGCGCCGCTCTCCTCGCCGATCTGGAGGCGGACCGCGCGGCGCTGCCACGCCATGCCTGGCTCGCGCAGTATGGCGGCTGGATCCACGATGTGCGCGCGGCCCTGCACCGCTGCTTCGCCCCCGGTGGCGACGCGCAGACCGGCATCACCCTCGCCGCCGTCTCCGCCCCGCTCTGGTTCGAGCTGTCGCTGGTGGAGGAGCTGCGCGACCATGCGGCGCGCGCCCTGGCGCGGCTGCCGGGCACGCCGCTGGAGGGCGGCGCGGTGGAGATGTCGCTCTGCCTCTCGGCGGGGCTGGCGATGTTCGAGACGCGCGGCCCGGGGGCGGAGCTGACCGCGCTCTCCACCCGCGCCCTCGCCCTGGCGGAGCGCCATGGCTCCCTGCCGCACCAGCTGCGCGCGCTCTGGGCGCTGGTGCGGGAGAGCTATGCCCTTGGCGAGTACCAGGTGACGCGGCGGCATTGCGAGCGCTTCGCCGCGGTGATGGCGACGATGGGGGAGGATGTCTGCGCCGCCATGCGCGACCGCATGCTGGGCCTTGGCCTGCAACTGGTCGGCCGCACGGTGGAGGCGCTGCATTTCACCACCCGCTCGGTGGAGCGCCCGGCGCGGGTGATCCGCCTCGCGCATGGCAGCTTCCACCCGCATGACAACCGGGTGATGGCGCGGGCGCATCTGGCGCGGCTGCTGTGGATGCAGGGCCAGCCCGACACGGCGGCGGCGGTGGCGGAGGAGAGCGTGGCCCTGGCCCTCTCGCTCGGCTACCCCTCGCTGCTGTGCGACACGCTGTGTTTCGCCGCCTTTCCCGTGGCCTGCTGGAATGGCGACCACGCCGCGGCGGCGCGCCATGTCGCGCTGCTGGTGGAGCATTCGGCCGATCTCGGCTTCCGCTACTGGGACAGCTGGCGGCGCCTCTATGAGCCGGTGGTGGCCTTCGGCCAGGCCGGGCCGGCGGAGCGGGCGGCGCTGGCGGCGCGCATCCGCGCCCTGCCGATGAGCGCCGCCCAGGCGGACCTGCTCGCCACCTTCCACCCCCTGCTCGGCACGGAGCTGGCGCGTGGCCGTGCCGCCGGGGAGGCGCGGAGCTGGTGCGCGCCCGAGGTGCTGCGCGGCGAGGCGCTGGCGCTGCGGCAGGGGGGCGCGGAGGAGGCGGCGGAGGCGATGCTGCGCCGCGCCCTGCGCATCGCCCGCGCGCAGGGCGCGCCGGGCTGGGAGCTGCGCGTGGTGACGAGCCTCGCCGAGCCCTCCCCGGCGGTGCCGCGCGGGGCGGCGCAGGAGGCGCTGGAGGCGCTGGCCAGCCTGCGCGCCCGCTTCACCGAGGGGGCCCGCACCGCCGATCTGTGCCGGGCCGATGCGCTGCTGGCAGCGGGTTGAGCCGCGGCGCGCCCATCCAAGCCGCGCGACGGGGCTGCAAGCGATGGTGGCGGCCGGCGCCGATCCTGGCGGGTGGCCAGGCCGTGCCCATCCCCGGAAAGGAAACCCCATGCAGCCCCAGCCCGCCCCAGGCCGCGCGTGATGGCCCGCCCCGCGCCCAAGCTGCTGACACCGCTGACGCTCGGCGCCGTGCATCTCGCGCATCGCGCCGTGGTGCTGGCGCGGGGCGGGCTGCCCGTGCCGGCGGTGGGGCGGCTCGCCACCCGGGGCGGGCTGGTGATCCAGCGCCCCGCCGCGTCATGGGCCGAGTCGCGCGCCGGCTGGGC
>NZ_JANFNY010000159.1 GCF_024437745.1 Roseomonas sp. GC11
ATTCCGGCGGCGCGCGATGGCCCTCCAGCGCCGCCGCCAGCGCGGCCAGGCCCTCGCGCGCATCGGCCACCAGCGGCTGCGCCAGATGCTTCGCCGCATCGAAAACCTGCGTGTTGAGGCCGATGATCTTCCGCCCCGGCGCGGTGAAGAGCGACCAGGAGCCGGTGGTGAAATCCTGTAGCCGCGTGCCGATGGCGAGGATGGCATCCGCCTGCCGCGCCATGGCATTGGCCGCGCCCGTGCCGGTCACGCCGATGGCGCCCAGATGCAGCGGATGCCCCTCCGGCATTGCCGATTTCCCGGCCTGGGTCTCGGCCACGGGAATGCCGTGCCGCGCGGCGAAATCGGCCAGGGCGGCACAGGCGCCGGAATAATGCACCCCGCCCCCGGCGATGATCAGCGGCTTGCGCGCGGCACGCAGCAGCGCCACGGCCTCCGCCAGTTCACGCCGGTCCGGCCCCTGCCGGCGCGGCGACCAGAGGCGCGGCGCGAAGAAAGCCTCGGGCCAGTCGAACGCCTCCGCCTGCACATCCTGGCAGAGGCAGAGCGTCACCGGCCCGCATTCCGCCGGATCGGTCAGCACCGCCAGGGCGCGCGGCAGGGCGGTGAGCAATTGCTCCGGCCGCGTGATGCGGTCGAAATAACGCGAGACGGGGCGGAAGCAGTCATTCGCGCTCACCGTGCCATCGCCGAAATCCTCCACCTGCTGCAACACCGGGTCAGGCCGGCGCGAGGCGAAGACATCGCCCGGCAGCAGCAGCACGGGCAGGCGGTTGACATGCGCCAGCGCCGCCGCCGTGACCATGTTGGTGGCGCCCGGCCCGATCGAGGTGGTGCAGGCCATCATCCGCCGCCGCCCGCTGGCCTTGGCGAAGGCGATGGCGGCATGCGCCATGGCCTGCTCGTTATGCGCACGGAAGGTGGGCAGGGCATCGCGCGCGGCATGCAGCGCCTCGCCCAGCCCGGCCACATTGCCATGGCCGAAAATCGCCCAGACCCCGGCGAAGAGCGGCAGGCCGCCCTCCTCCGGCGCGCCGCGCTGCGCGGCCAGATAGCGCACCAGCGCCTGCGAGGCCGTCAGGCGGATCGTCCCGCCGCTCATGCCCCCGCTCATGCCGCGGCCCTCCCCGGCTGCACGCGGCTCCAGGCCTCCACCAGCCGCGCGAAATTGCGCGCCAGCCGGGTGATGGCCTCCTCGTCACCGATCGCCCCGGCGAGCCAGGATTCCGCCGGCTCGGCGAAAATGCTGCGGCCCACGGCAAAGCCGCGCACCACGCCGCAGCGCGCGGCCAGGGCGAAGGCATCCTCCAGCACCGGCAGCGGCGCCTCCAGCCCCAGCAGCAGGACACCCCGGCAGAGCGGGTCCTCCGCCGCGATCACGCGCGCGATGGCGGCCCATGCGGCGTCATCCGGCTGCGCCTCCAGCTTCCACCAATCCGGGCGGATGCCGAGGTCATAGAGGCGCTGCATCACCGCCGCCGTCGTCTCGCGCCCGAGCGCGCCATGGCGGCTGGCGATGATCTCCACCAGGCACTCCCGCCCCATCCGCCGGCAGGCCTCGTGATAGGCCAGCAGCGTTTCTTCCTGCGCGGCCCGCACATCCGGTGGATCATCGGGGTGGTAGAAGCAGAGGCACTTGGCCGTGTGCGTCACCGGCCATTCCAGCAGCGTCACCGCCGGGTTCCGGTCCAGCTCGAAGCGCAGCGGGCGGGAGGCGGGCTCCTCGACGGGGCGCGCGATCCACAGCCCGCTGCCCTCCGCCTCGAACAGCGCCTCCCGGCCATGCCGGTCATCGAGCAGCATGCCAAAGCCGGGGCGGCCGGCGGCGACGCGCAGGGCAGCCTTCACCGCCAGCCGCTTGAAGGCGGCGATGCGCGCATGCGGCGCGCCCGCGCGGTCGGCCAGCGCCTCCAGCTGCGGGCGGTGGTCGATGGCCATGGCCATCACGAAGGGCGGCTGCGGGCGGCGCGTCGTCGCCTGGTGCAGATGCGCCAGCACCGGGTCCTTGCGCAGCGCGCGGAAGGCACTGCCCTGCCCCAGGAAATGCTGCAACTCCGCCCAGCTGGGATATTCCGGCGAGCACAGCAGGCGCGACACGGCAAACGCCCCGCAGGCATTGGCCCAGCTGCAACAGGTGCGCCAATCCTCGCCGCGCAGCCAGCCGCGCAGGAAGCCGGCCATGAAGGCATCCCCCGCCCCCAGCACGTTATAGACCTCGATGGGAAAGCCCTGGCCGCGCAGCCCATCCTCCAGCCGCTCGGGGATGGCGCCCTCAAAGACGACGCAGCCCATCGGCCCCTGCTTCAGCACGATCGCCGCGCGGCTGCGGGCGCGGATGGCCAGCAGCGCCGCGCGCACATCCTCGGCGCCACCGGCGATGCGGATTTCCTCCTCCGTGCCCACGATCAGGTCGCAATCGGGCAGGATCGCCTGCATCACCGCCGTCACGCGGGTGGAGGCGATATAGCGTTCCTCCCCCTCCCCCAGATGCGCGAGGCCCCAGAGATTGGGGCGGTAGTCGATATCCAGCGCCACGCGCCGCCCGGCGGCCCGCGCGGCGGCGATGGCGGCGCGGCTCGCCCCGGCCACGCCCGGCGTGCTGAGATGCGTCCCCGTCACCACCAGCGCGGCGGCGCGGGCAATGCCGGCGGGCGTGATATCGGCGATGCTCAGCGCCATGTCGGCGCAGTTCTCGCGGTAGAACAGCAGCGGGAAGCTGTGGTCGTCGCGCACGCCGACAATGGCCAGCGCCGTCAGCCGCGCCGGGTCGGTGGCCACCATCGCGGTGTCCACCCCCTCGCGCTCCAGCTGCTCCCGCAGGAAACGGCCGAAAGCCTCGTTGCCGACGCGGGTGACGAGCCCGGCCCGCAGCCCCAGCCGCGCGGCGCCAATGGCGATATTGGCCGGCGAACCGCCCACCGCCTTGGCGAAGCTCGCCATATCCTCCAGCCGGCCGCCAATCTGCTGGCCGTAGAGATCGACCGAGCTGCGGCCGAGCGTGATGACGTCGAGTTCCGGCGCCTGTGTCATCGCCTGTTGTCTTCCTTGAACGCCACGCGGCGGGCGCGCGGCTCTCCCTTGCCAGCAGTCTCGGAAGAGCCTAATGGATTGTCAATTCCATTTTTCTTTCGGTTCAGAACAATCATACCGCCACCCAGGCGGAGCCTCGTCCAGGGAAACAGCATGCTCTCCATCGCCGTCATCGGGGCCGGGCGCATCGGCCGCATCCATGCCCGCAACATCGCGCTGCACCCGCGCGCCCGCCTCGCCGGGGTGAGCGACCCGGACCAGGCCGCCGCCCAGGCCCTGGCCGAAGCCTGCGGCGCCCGCGCCATCCCGCTCGACGAAGCCTTCACCGCCGATGCGGTGCTGATCGGCTCCCCCACCCCCACCCACGCGGATTACATCGAGCGCGCGGCGGCGGCGGGGAAGGCGGTGTTCTGCGAGAAGCCGGTGGACCTCTCCGCCGCCCGCGTGCGCGCCTGCCTGGAGGCCGTGGCGCGCGCCGGGGTGCCGCTGATGGTGGGCTTCAACCGCCGCTTCGACCCCAGCTTCGCCAGCCTGCGCCGCCGCCTCGCCAGCGGGGAGATCGGGGCGCTGGAAATGCTGAGCATCACCAGCCGCGACCCCGCCCCGCCCCCGGCCAGCTACGTCGCCCAATCCGGCGGGCTGTTCCGCGACATGATGATCCATGATCTCGACATGGCGCGCTTCCTCCTCGGCGAAGAGCCGGTGGAGGTCTATGCCGCCGGCTCCGCCCTGGTGGACCCGGCCATCGGCGCGGCGGGCGATGTGGATTCCGCCCTGGTGGTGCTGAAGACGCGCAGCGGCAAGCTCTGCCAGATCAGCAATTCGCGCCGCGCCACCTATGGTTATGACCAGCGCATCGAGGCGCATGGCGCCCTCGGCCTGCTGCGCGCGGCGAATATGACGGCGACCACGGTGGAATCCGCCGGCCCCGCCGGCTTCACCAGCGAACCCGCCCTGCCCTTCTTCTTGGAACGCTACGCCGCCGCCTATCAGGCGGAACTGGATGCCTTCATCGCCCTGGTGCGCGATGGCGTGGCCGGCGCCCCCAATGGAGAGGATGGGCTGCGCGCCCTGCTGCTGGCCGATGCGGCGACGGAGTCAGCGTTCAGCGGGAAGCCTGTGAAAGTCGAAGGGTAAGGGTTCTTTTTTGAAAAAAAGAACCAAAAAACTTTTTCAGTTTAAGGCCTGTTAGAGCTTGATCCAGTCTGCGGTGGCTGCGAGGCAGAGGATGCCGAGGAATGATCGGGCGGTCTT
>NZ_JANFNY010000015.1 GCF_024437745.1 Roseomonas sp. GC11
CCGGCGAATTCGTCGGCAGGGTCAGATTTGAATAAGATACAGAGCCTGGCCAGTGGCGGCTGCGGCGGCGGCGGCGTCAGCAGCGCCGCCAGCACGGCCCCCACCCGCACGCGCTGAGGCCCCCGGCCCGCGTGGCCGGGCCCAAGGGCGTTGACGGCAGAGCGGGCCAGGGCCATGCCTGTGCCCCGCAACGGAGCACGGCGACAGCCGTGGGGAGAGGGGGTTCATGGGCACTCGGGATGGCGCGCTGGCGCGCGCGGCGCGCTTCTTCGACGAGGGCGGCTTCCAGGGCCTGCTCGCCGGGATGGTCGCCATTCCCTCCACCTCGCAGGAGGCGGGGCGGGAGCCGGAATTGCGGCGCTACCTCGAGTCGCTGATCCGCCCCTGGCTGGAGCGCATGGGCTTCACCGTGGCCCTGCATGACAACCCCGAGCCCGGCTTCGGCCCCATCCTGGCCGCCACCCGCGTCGAGGACCCCGCCCTGCCCACCGCCCTGCTCTATGGCCATGGCGACACGGTGGCGGGGCTGGCGGCGCAGTGGAGCCCCGGCCTCGACCCCTGGGTGCTGACGCCGCGGGAGGACCGCTGGTATGGCCGCGGCAGCGCCGACAACAAGGGCCAGCACGCCATCAACCTCGCCGCGCTGGAGGCCGTGCTGGCCGAGCGTGGCGGCCGGCTCGGCGCCAATGTGAAGCTGGTGCTGGAGATGGCCGAGGAGCGGGGCAGCAAGGGGCTGCGCGCCTTCGTCGCCGCCCATGCCGCCGCGCTGGCGGCGGATGCGCTGATCGCCTCCGACGGCCCGCGCGTCATGCCGGAGGTGCCGACCATCGCCACCGGCACGCGCGGCACCTGGCATTGCGACCTCGTGGTGTCGCTGCGCGAGGGCGGGGTGCATTCCGGCCACTGGGGCGGTCTGACCACCGACCCGGCGGTGATCCTGGCCCATGCGCTTTCCACCATCATGGACCGCAACGGCAAGATCCTGGTGCGCGACTGGCTGCCGGTGGGCGGCGTGCCGGCGGCGGTGAAGGCGGTGCTGGAAGGCTGCCCCGTGGGCGGTGGCGATGGCGCCGCCACCATCGATGCCGACTGGGGCGAGCCGGGCCTGACGGCGGCCGAGAAGATCTATGGCTGGAACAGCTTCATCGTGCTGGCGATGGAAAGCGGCGTGCCGGCCAGCCCGGTGAACGCCGTGGCCCCCTGGGCCAGGGCGCATTGCCAGATCCGCTACACGGTGGACAGCGACCCGGCGCAGTTCGAGGGCGCGCTGCGCCGCCACCTGGACGCGCATGGGCTGGAACTGGTGCGGATCGAGAAGGCGGCGGTGCGCATGCCGGCCAGCCGCACCGCGCCGGACCACCCCTGGGTGCTCTGGGCACAGGCGAGCATGGAGCGCAGCCTGGGCCGCAAGGTGCAGATCATCCCCAACACCAGCGGCGGCCTGCCGGGCGATGTCTTCGTGGACCATCTCGGCGTGCCGCTGGTCTGGGTGCCGCACAGCTACAATGGCTGCAAGCAGCATGGCCCGGATGAGCACCTGCTGAAGGCCCCGGCGCGCGAGGGTCTGCTGGCCTTCGCCGGGATGTGGTGGGATCTTGGCGAGCCGGGGACGCCGAAGTCAGTGTGATGTCAAGATCTTCTTTTTCTGAAGAAAAAGAAGCAAAAAGACTTTTTCCGTTTAGCGTCCCGCATCAGGCCTGAAGCGGGACGCGAACTGAAAAAGTTTTTTGTTTCTTTTTTTCAAAAAAGAACGCCTCCCTGTCACACTACATTTCCGGTGCTTCCGGGGGCGGCAGGCGCTGCCATTCGCGCTCGGCCTCCAGCAATTCGGTCATGCCGCTGGCGGGCAGGGGCGGGCTGAAGAGGAAGCCCTGGTATTCCTCGCAGCCCTGGGCGCGCAGCCAGTCGAGCTGCGAGAGGGTCTCGACCCCCTCGGCCACCAGATTCACCTTCAGCAGCCGGCCGAGCGAGACGACGAGGGCGGCGATGGACTGTTCCGCCTCCAGCCCGGCGAGGAAGGAGCGGTCGATCTTCAGGCTGTCGAGCGGGTAGCGCTGGAGATAGGCGAGGTTGGAATAGCCCGTCCCGAAATCATCGATGGAGAGGCGGAAGCCAAGCTCGCGCAGCCCGTTCAGCAGGCCGAGGGTGGCGAGGTCGCCGCCCATCAGCATGGATTCGGTGATTTCCAGTTCCAGCCGGCGCGGGTCGCCGCCGGTCTCGGCGATCAGCTCGCGGATGCTGGGGAGGAAATCCGCCTCCTTGAACTGCCGGGGCGAGAGGTTGACGGAGACGATCAGCCCGAAGCCGCGTTCCGCCCAGGCGCGCTGCTGCCGGGCGGCCTCGCCCAGCACCCAGCGGCCGATCGGGCTGATCAGCCCGGTTTCCTCGCAGAGGCCGATGAAGCCGGCGGGGCCGATGCGGCCGTGGCGCGGGTGGTTCCAGCGCAGCAGCGCCTCCGCCCCCAGGATGCGCCCGGTGCGGACGCAGAGGCGCGGCTGGTAGAACAGCTCGAACTGCCGGGCCGCCAGGGCCTGGCGCAGCTCGGCCTCGACCTGGAGGCGCTCGCGCGCGCGGCGGTCATATTCCGGGACGAAGTAGCGCCAGCCATCGCGCCCGGCGGCCTTGGCCTCATAGAGGGCGAGGTCGGCCTGCTTGGCCAGGACATTCACGTCCCGCCCCTGCTCGGGGTAGAGGCTGATGCCGATGCTGGGCGTCACCTGGAGTGGCTGCCCGGCCATGTCGATGGGGCGGGAGAGCAGCTCGCGCAGCCGGGCCAGGGCGTTCTCCAGGTCCGCGCTGCCGGGCGGGCGGCGCAGCAGCAGCAGGAACTCATCCCCGCCGAGGCGGATCACCCCGTCCTCGGCGCGCAGGCAGGCGCGCAGCCGGCCGGCGATCTCGACCAGCAGCCGGTCCCCCGCCGGGTGGCCGAAGGCATCGTTGATATACTTGAATCCGTCGAGGTCGATGAACAGCAGGGCGATGCCGCCGCCCTCATGGTCCGCCAGCTCGCTGATGCGCGCGAACATGGGGTGGAGGGAGCTGCGGTTGGGCAGGCCGGTCAGGGTATCGTGGGCGGCCAGGAACTCGGCCTTGCGCTCGGCCTCCTTGAGGTCGGAGACATCGACCTCGCTGACCAGCCAGGCCGGTTGCCCGGTGGCGGCGTCGCGGCAGCGGTGCAGCGTCACCTCGTGCCAGCGGGCGCCGCGGGCGGTGCGCATGCGGGCCACCACGCGGCCCTGCCCGCGCGTCTCGGCCTCGGCCATGAAGGCCTCGGCCTGGGCCGGGTCCAGGAAGCGGGCCTGCAGGTCCTGCGGGTATTCCGGCAGGGCGGCGCGCGCCGCCGGGTTGCGGTAGAGGATCTGCCCGGTGATGGCGTGCAGGGTGATCATCACCGTGGTGTGGACCAGCGCCTCGGCGCTGCGCAGCGTCTCGGCCTCGGCGCTGAAATCGTCGAGCGCCTCGCACAGCATGGCCATGCGGCCATCGATCAGGCGCTGGCCGCGATAGACCACATGGATGCTGCGCGGCTCGCCGCGCGGGTGGAGGGTCCACAGCTCGATGAAGCTGGCATCGGCGCGGATGAAGTCTTCCTGGTACTGGCGCAGCCGCATGGCGACGACGGGGGACATGTCGCGCAGCATGTCGCGCGCCGCGAGTTCGGCCATGCTGTCGGCGCGCCACAGGGCCAGCCCGGCGGCATTGGCCCAGATCACCCGGCCGCGGTCGATATCGTAGATCCACAGGGCGGTCTTCAGCCGGTCCAGCATCACCGGCTGGCTGTCCGGCGGGCCGGGCCAGGGCGGCGGTGGCGGCAGCGGCGGCGCCGTGCCGACCGGGCCCGGCGTCAGCGGGATGGCGGAGAGCGGGCCGGTGCCCTGCCGGGCCAGGCCGGCCGCGCCGCCCAGATGGCCATGGGCGCCGCCGGGCGTGCCGCCCGGGGGCGGGCCTGCGTCGCCCGGGCTGCCGGTGCGTGCGTTCATGGCCGCCCTCCGCCCGTGGGCGGGAGGGGCGCGGTGGGCCTCCCGGCCGGGCATGGCGCGGCCCGGGACGGGCAATGGCAGGAGGCGGCGGACAGGAGCATGGCGTTTCCAGGGAAGCGCCCTGCTTATCCGCCCAACTCTTAGCGCCCGGTAAAGATCACCGGGGCTCCCCTCAATTTCCCTTCAATCCCGGCGACGCAGCGTGAGACGTTCCGCCGCCGGTCCCGCCGGCGCGGCGGTGAAGGCGGCGCGCGTCTCCGCCGGCCATTCCACCACCCGCCGCTGCCCGAGATCGACGCAGAGGAAGAGCAGCTCGCAGACCGCGCTTTCCCACCCCTCGCCGGCATGGAAGAGGCGGTGGCGCAGCAGCAGGCGCTTGGCGTCATGCGCCAGCACCTCGCTGCGGGCGGCGAGCGGCATGCCCTCGCGCAGCTCGCGCCGGTAGCCCACCCAGCTTTCGGCGGCGAAGGTGCCAAGGCCCCGGGCGCGGAAGCCATCCCCCAGCCCCAGGCCGGGCCAGAGCAGGTCCGTCGCCATGTCGAAGGCCACCAGGTAGTAGGCGAGGTTCATGTGGCCGTAATGGTCCACCCAGCCCGGCAGCACGGGGCCGAGCGGCATCAGGCCGGGCGGCACAGGGCCGGTCAGCACAGGCTCGGGGGCGACGCGCTCCGCCATGGCGCCCGGCCTCAGCGGCAGCCGGGCGGGTTGAGGAAGAGGCCCGCCGCCTGCGGCACCGGCTGCGCGCCGGGGCAGAGCGGGGCGAGGCTCAGGCGCTGCGCATCCTCGCCCGGCAGGGGCGGGGCGGCGCCCACGGGGGTGGTGCGTTCGCGCCGCGCCTTCTGCCCCGGCGCACCCAGGGTGGCGGTGCATTCCTGGCGCTCGCCATCCGGGCGGGTGAGGCGCACCAGCACGCGGCCGCCATTCAGCGGCAGGGCGGCGGTGGCCACCGTGCCGGTGGCGCCCTCCAGGCAGGCGGCGATGGCGGGGGCCGTCTCCGGCAGGAAGCGCGCCCAGCCCTCGCCCCATCCCTCCAGCGCGCTGCCGCGGCCCGTTCCCGCTCCCGTGCCCGCCCCCGCTCCCTGGGCCAGCGCCGGGCCGGGGGCGGCCGGCAGGGCCAGCCCGGCCAGCAGCAGGGCCAGCGCGGCGGTGGGGGAAGGGGCGGGGCGGTGGCGGGCGGGCATGCGCGGTCTTCTCCTGCGGTCGCCGGGCGGGGCGGCACGGCGCGCGGCGGGGTGCCGGCGCGGAGTCGCCCACCCGTCCCCGGCGATGCTGCGCGGCAACGTGACAGCCCGCCCATGCCACGAACCGCCCGCCCTGGCCAGAGCGGCCCCACCCCGGCCTGCCTCAGGCCCCGGCCGGGCGCCACCCGCCCGGCAAGAGCCGGCTTGGCGCCAGGAGAGGTTGGCCGATAGCGTGGGGAGCGATACCCTGACGCGCGCCAGCCCCCGGAGACCCATGCCCGCCTCCCAGCCCGCCAGCCACCCCGCCCCGCCGCCGCGGGCCAGCCTGCGCGGCGGCGCCGGAGAGGTCAGCCGCGCCGCCGCCTGGTTCGGCCGCATAGGCACCCGTGCCGGGCTGGTCTCCACCCTGATGCTCGGGGTGGTGCTGCTGCTCAGCGGCACCGCCCTGGTCACCGACCAGCGGCAGGCCAGCTTCATCGAGCAGATCGGCGTGCGCGACCGGGAGGCGGATGCGGCGGTGGATGAACTGACCCAGCACGTCGCCGATTTCTCGGCCGGATTCGCCAGCGTCATCGCCGGGGTGCTGCAGCCCACCCCCGCCGCCCCGCGCATGGTGCGCGGCGGCGAGCAGATCCTGCGCAGCTTCGCCCGCGTCGATTCGCTGCTCGGCCAGAGCCTCGACCCGCTGCTGATGGGCGGCGGGCGCGACATGGCCGCCCGCATGCCCGAACTGGTCGAGCAGGTGCGCGCCGCCTTCGCCGGCCGTCAGCGCGACCGCTTCGGCCCGCTGCACGAGGAATGGCTGGACTACATGACGACCTATACCCGCGTGGCCAATGCCGCGCGGGACTTCGTCCAGCGCCGCGGCGACCACTCCCTGGCCGAGGCCCGCGAACTGGCCGAGCGCGCCCGCCGCTTCGTCATCGCCGTCACCCTCGCGGGCTTCGCCGGCTCGGCCCTCATCCTCGTCGTGCTGGTCGGGCTGATCGCCCGGCCGCTCTCGCGCATCGCCCGCGCCATGGAGGCGCTGGCGCGCGGCGCCCTGGACACCGAGGTGCCCGAGACCGGCCGCTCCGACCAGGTCGGCGGCATGGCCCGCGCCGTCGTCATCTTCAAGCAGAGCCTGCTCGCCACCCGCCAGCTCACCGGGCAGGCGGCGGAGAATGCCCGCCGTACCGCCATCGCCACCACCCAGGCCTCCGGCGCCATCGGCCAGGTGAGCGACGGCGCCATGACCCAGCTCGCCGAGCTGCGGCAGGTGGCCGAGGCGCTCTCCCAGTCGGCCGAGGCCATCCGCGACGTGGTGCGCACCACCAGCCTCTCCAACGACCGCACGCAGGATGCCAAGGCCCTGCTCGCCGCCAACCTGACCAAGGTGCGCAGCCTGATCGGCCTCGTCGACGCGGTGGGCGACGATACCGAGCGCGTCACCCGCATCGCCGGCACCATTTCCAAGATCGCGACGCAGACCAATATCCTGGCGATCAACGCCGCCATCGAGGCGGCGCGCGCCGGCGAGCATGGCCGCGGCCTCGCCGTGGTGGCGGAGGAGGTGCGGGCACTGGCCGCCAGCAGCGAGCAGCTGGCGCAGGAGATCGCCGATGTCGTCCTGGTCGCCGGCCGCCGCACCCGCGAGGGCAGCGGCACCGCCGCCGCCGTCGGCGAGGATATGGATGCGCTGGAGCGGCTGGTGGCCGACAGCGCCCGACTCTCCGGCGCCATCGCGGTCGCGATGGAAGAGCAGCAGGCCACCGTCACCGACATCCACGCCCGCGTGGGCACCCTGACCCGTATCGGCCAGTCCAACGCGACGGCGGCGGAGGAGATCACCGTGACCATGATCGACCTGGCGAAACTCGCCTCCGAGACGCAGAGCGCGGTGGAAAGCATGGCAGGGCGCGGCGCATGACCGACCGGAACGGACCCGGCACCCCACCCACCCCCCCCACGCCGGGCGGGAATGACGAGGTGGCGCTGCTGGTGGTCGAGGACAGCAGCTTCAACCGCCTGATGCTGAAGCGCCGCCTGGGCGAGCTCGGCTATACCAACATCACCATGGCCGAGGATGGCGAGCAGGGGCTGGCCGCCATCCAGCGCCAGCGCTTCGATGTCGTGCTGCTCGACCTCGAGATGCCGCGCCTCGATGGCATCGCGGTGCTGGAGCAGCTCCACGCCGCGCGCGGCGCCGCGCCGCCGGTGATCGTCATCTCCGCCCTGACGGAGATGGAAAAGATCGTCCGCTGCATCGAGCTCGGCGCCGAGGACTACCTGCCGAAATCCTTCGACCCGCCGATCCTGCGCGCCCGCCTCGGCGCGGTGCTGGAGAAGAAGCGGCTGCGCGACCTCGCCGACCAGCGCCTGACCCTGCTGGAGGCGGAGCTGGAAAGCGCCCGCGCCGCGCAGCTTTCCCTCGTGCCGCGGGATTTCCGCGCCATCGCCCCGGCCGGGCTCGACCTCTGCGCCGCCATGGTGCCGGCGCGGCAGGTGGGGGGGGATCTCTATGACGCCTTCCGCATCGCCCCCCATGTTTCTGCGCCTCATGCCGCGGCCTCGGGCCTGCTGCTGGTGACGGTGGCCGATGTCTCCGGCAAGGGCGCCCCCGCCGGGCTGACCATGGCGCGCAGCCTGGGGCTGATCCGCGCCGCCGCCACCCTGCTCTCCACCGGCGGCGTGGCGCCGGACCCGGCCGCCATCATCGCCCATGCCAATGACGACCTGGCGCGCGACAATGACAGCCAGACCTTCGTCACCATCGCCCTCGCCGTGATCGATGCCGCCAGCGGCGAGGGGCGCATCTGCGTCGCCGGGCATGAGGCGCCCTACCGCCTCTCCGCCGCCGGGGAGGCCCCCCTCGTCGCCTCCCTCACCGGGCTGACGCGCCAGCCGCCGATGGGCGCGCTGGAGGGCTACCCCTATGCCTCGGACCCCATCGCCCTGGCGCCGGGGGAGGGGCTGCTGCTGTTCAGCGACGGCGTGACCGAGGCCGAGGATGCGCGGGAGGAGTTCTTCGGCCGCGCCCGGCTGGAGGCGGCCCTGGCCTCCCAGGCCGCCGCCCCCGCCGCCGCCGTGGTGGAGGCCGTGCTGCGCGCGGTGGAAGGCTTCGTCGCCGGCGCGCCGCAGGCGGATGACATCACCGCCCTGGTGCTGCGCCGGTCTTGATGTCGATCATGGCGTGAGGGGCGCCATGGCAGTCTCCTGGCGCTGGCGCCACGCAGGGCGCCACCCGGAGGATGCCATGACCACCCCATGCCGAACGGCCGCCGCCCTGCTGCTGCTGGCCATGCCCGCGGCGGCCCAGAGCGTCCAGGCCCAGAGCGTCCAGGCCCAGAGCACCCAGGCCCAGAACGCAGATCCCGCCAATGGCCAGGCCGTCGCCGCCCGCTGGTGCGCCAATTGCCACATCACCGCGCCCGGGAGCACCCGCGCCGCCGATGCCGCGCCCACCTTCGCCAGCATCGCCGCACGCCCCGGCATCACCGCCGCCGGGCTGGACGCCTTCCTCCAGGCGCCCCACCCCATCATGCCCGAGCAACCCCTGACCCGGCAGGACAGGGCGGATGTGATCGCCTACCTGCTGGGGCTCAGCTCGAACTGAGAATCAGGCTCTTCGTTCTTTTTTGAAAAAAAGAACCAAAAAACTTTTTTCAGTGAGCGTCCCGCTTCGGGCCTGAGGCGGGACGCCAGACTGAAAAAAATCAGACTGCCACGCTGGCGCGCAGCGTGCGCAGCGCACCCTCGATCAGCGGCATGCCGATCAGGCCCGGGTCGGTCATCAGCGACTCGGGGTGGAACTGCACGGCGGCCAGCGGCAGGCTGCGGTGCTCGATGGCCATGATGACGCCATCCTCCGTCTCCGCCGTGGCCTGGAGGGCATCCGGCAGGGCGAGGCGCCGGGCGTGCAGCGAGTGGTAGCGGCCGACGGTGAATTCCTCCGGCAGATGGGCCAGCAGCCGCCCGCCGCTGCGGCGGATGCGCGAGGGCTTGCCGTGCATCGGCTGGGCCAGCACATCCAGCGCGCCGCCGAAATGCTCCACCATCCCCTGTAGCCCGAGGCAGACGCCAAAGGCCGGCAGGCCGCGCTTCAGCAGCAGGTCGAGCGTCTCGGACATGGCGAAGTCCGCCGGCTTGCCCGGGCCGGGGGAGAGCAGGACGAGATCCACCGCCTCCCCCGCCCGCAGCGCGGCGCGCGCCAGCTCGGGGCGCAGGGTGCGCACCTCCGCCCCCGTGGCGCGGACATAGTTGGCCAGGGTGTGGACGAAGCTGTCCTCATGATCGACCAGCAGCACGCGGGTGCCGGAGGCGGGGCGCGGCGCGGCGGCGGCGGTGGCGGGCTGGGCGGCGCCGGCGCCGCGGATGGCGGCGAACATGGCGCTGGCCTTCAGGCGGCATTCCGCCTCCTCCGCCGCCGGGTCGCTGTCATGCAGCAGGGTGGCGCCGGCGCGCACCTCGGCCACGCCCTCCTTCAGCCGGATGGTGCGCAGCGTCAGCCCGGTGTTCATGTTGCCGTCGAAGGTCATGCGCCCGATGGCGCCGCCATACCAGCGGCGGGCCGAACGCTCCTCCGCCTCGACATGGCGGATGGCCCAGGTCTTGGGCGCGCCGGTGACGGTGACGGCCCAGGCATGGGAGAGGAAGCCATCCAGCGCGTCGCGCTCCGGCAGCAGCGTGCCCTCCACATGGTCCACCGTGTGGATCAGGCGGGAATACATCTCGATCTGGCGGCGGCCGATCACCCGGACCGAGCCGGGGACGCAGACGCGCGACTTGTCGTTGCGGTCCACGTCGGTGCACATGGTCAGCTCGCTCTCCTCCTTGGTGGAGTTGAGCAGGGTGCGGATATTGGCCGCATCCTCCAGCGCGTCGCGCCCGCGCTTGATGGTGCCGCTGATCGGGCAGGTCTCGATCCGGCTGCCCTCGACGCGGACGAACATTTCCGGGCTGGCGGCCACCAGGAACTCGCCCTCGCCCAGGTTCATCAGGGCGCCATAGGGGGAGGGGTTGACGCGGCGCAGGCGCTCGAACAGGGCGCTCGGCGCGTCGGCGCAGAGGGTGGCGAAGGTCTGGCCCAGCACCACCTCGAACAGGTCGCCGCGCGCGAAGGAGTCGCGGGCGCGCTCGACCATGGCGGCGTATTCGCCGGGGCCATAGTCGCTCTCCGGCGGGGCGATGCTGGTGCCGCTGCGGAAGGGGTCGGCCGGGGTGGCGCGCGGCAGGCCGGCGGTGCTGGCGCCCACCCCGCTGAAATCATAGCGGTGCAGCGTGGCGGCGCCGCGCAGATGGTCCACCACCAGGATTTCATCCGGCAGGTAGAGCACCAGGTCGCGCTGGTCCGCCGCGCGCGGCAGGCGCAGCGGCATCGGCTCGAACTGGAAGACGAGGTCGTAGCCGAAGGCGCCGTAGAGGCCGAGATGCGCGTCCTCCGGGCTGGCGAAGAGGTCGCGCAGCGCCCGCAGCACGGAGAAGACGGAGGGCAGGCGGGAGCGTTCCTCCTCCGGCAGGCGCTCCGTGGGCGTCTGCACGGTAAGGGTGATGAGCTCCGGCCCGGCGGCGAAGGCGGCCAGTTCCGGCATGGGGCGCAGCGTGGCGGCGATGGCCGGCAGCAGCAGCGCGCCGCGCGCGTTGAGAGCGGCGATGCGCATCTCCCGCCCGCGGGCGGTGACCATCAGCGGCGGGTCGGAGAAGCCGAGATCCCAGCGGGTATAGCGCCCCGGAAACTCGAAGGAGGAGGAGAGCAGCACGCCGCGCTGGCTGTCGAGCTTATGGGCCAGAAGCTCGCGCGCGCCCGGATAATCGGCCTCGGCGGTGGATCGGTGGACGGTGAGGCCGCCCTGGGTCTGGTAGCTCTGCATCTCGGTCACTCCGGGCGTTGTGGTCGCCTCAGAGGTCCGGGGGGCTTGGGGAGAGTGCAGAATAAAGGCCGCCCGGATCTCCGAGGCGGCCTGAGGATAGGTGAACTACACGGGCCGCCTGTTTACAGGGGCCACCACCAGCGTTGCGAGGGAATGCGCGTGTTCATGTGGGCAGCTTAGGGCGGTTGCACGGCCGGGGGCAAGCGTGAATATCGTAACGAAGCTGGTGCCATCTTCGCGCCTCGCGGGCAGGAGGGTGGCGCGATGGAGCGGGATGGGACTTCGCCCGGGGGGAACCCGGAGTCGCCCCGGGGAAAGGCTTTCCTGGGCCATCTGTTGCAGGAACTGGCGATGGCGCTGCTGGAGGGGGCGATGGATCATCCCCTGGTGGCTCTCCTGGCCGTGTTCGGCCTCATCGCTCTGGCCGGTCTCTTTCTGAGTTGAGCGTGGCTCTTGAGAGGGGCTCCGCCCCTCTCACACTCTCCCCGCCAAAGGCCTGAGGCCTTTGGAAACCCTTTCTGAAGGCGGGTGCAGGGGACCCTGTCCCCTGCCCAAGGGAAAAAATGGGGGGAGTTTGAGGGGGCAAAGCCCCCTCAAGAGAATGGTGGGCATTCTTGGTGCTTGCCTTCGCGGGCGCGCTGGTCTAGGGAGCCGTGTCCGGATCAGTCCGGGCTGATGGTCGGTCGCCTCATGGGGAGGCCCGGCTCCGCCGCTCCGCGAAGGCTCGCGCAGCGGCGCGTTTTGTCATGGGCGGGCGGGTCCCGCGAAAGGAACACGGCGGCCGCGATGTTCGAGGCTCTGTCGGGCAAGTTGAATGGGGTTTTCGACCGGCTGCGCCGCCGTGGCGCGCTGACCGAGGCCGATGTCAACGAGGCCCTGCGCGAAGTCCGCATCGCCCTGCTTGAGGCCGATGTCGCCCTTCCGGTCGTCAAGGACCTGGTCAACAAGGTGCGCGAGCGCTCGGTGGGGCAGGAGGTCATCCGCTCCGTCTCGCCCGCGCAGCAGGTCATCAAGATCGTCCATGACTGCCTGGTGGAGGCCCTGGGCGGTGGCGAAGGCGCCGCCCCCGGCGGGCTGAGCCTGAACGCCCCGGCCCCCATCGCCATCCTGATGGTGGGCCTGCAGGGCTCGGGCAAGACGACCACCTCGGGCAAGATCGCGCTGCGCCTGCGCGGGCGCGAGAAGAAGAAGGTTCTGCTCGCCAGCCTGGACGTGCACCGCCCGGCGGCGCAGCTCCAGCTGGAGACGCTGGCGAAGCAGGCGGGCGTCACCAGCCTGCCCATCATCCCCGGCCAGACGCCGCTGGAGATCGCCGCCCGCGCCCTGCAGGTGGCGCGCGGCGAACTCTATGACGTGGTGATCCTCGACACCGCCGGCCGCCTCTCGATCGACGAGGCGCTGATGGCCGAGGTGGCGGAGGTCAAGGCCCTCGCCAAGCCGCATGAGAGCCTGCTGGTCGTGGATGCCATGACCGGCCAGGACGCGGTGAACACCGCCCGCATCTTCAACGAGCGCGTGGGCCTCACCGGCATCGTCATGACGCGCATCGATGGCGATGCGCGCGGCGGCGCGGCGCTGTCCATGCGCGCGGTGACGGGCGCGCCCATCAAGCTGCTCGGCGCCGGCGAGAAGCTGGAGGCGCTGGAGGATTTCCACCCGGACCGCATCGCCGGCCGCATCCTCGGCATGGGCGACATCGTCTCCCTCGTCGAGCGCGCGGCGGAGACGATCGACAAGGCCGAGGCGGAAAAGCTCGCGGCGAAGATGCAGAAGGGTCAGTTCGACCTGGAAGACTACGCCGCGCAGCTCCGGCAGATCGGCAAGATGGGCTCGCTCTCCGGCATCCTCGGCATGCTGCCGGGGGTGGGGAAGCTGAAGGCCCAGCTCGACGAGGCCAATCTCGACAACACCATCCTCAAGCGCCAGGCCGCCATCATCGGCAGCATGACGCCGAAGGAGCGCCGCAGCCCCGACATCATCAAGGCCAGCCGCAAGAAGCGGATCGCGGCCGGGTCGGGGACGACGGTTCAGGAAGTCAACCGGCTGCTCAAGCAGTTCGACGACATGTCCGCGATGATGAAGCGGATGAACAAGATCGGCCAGAAGGGGTTGCTGCGCGGCGGTTTAGGCGCGCTCCTCCCCGGTGCCGGGGGCAAGCGCCCCTTCTGAAAATGAAGAATGGCAAGCGCCCCTTCTGATCAATCGACCATACTAAGGAAGCAAAGATGGGCCTGAAGATCCGCCTCGCGCGTGCTGGTGCCAAGAAGCGCCCCTACTACCACATCGTGGTGGCCGACAGCCGCTCCCCCCGCGATGGCCGCTTCATCGAGAAGGTCGGCAGCTACAACCCGATGCTGCCCTCCGACCATGCCGAGCGCATCCGTCTGTTCGACGAGCGCATCAAGCACTGGCTGAGCCAGGGCGCCGTGGCGACCGACCGCGTGGCCAAGTTCCTCGGCAAGGCCGAGCTGGCGCCGATGCCGGTGTTCCGCGAGCAGCCGAAGCAGTCCGCCATGAAGAAGAAGGCGCAGGAGCGCGCCGCCGCCGCCGCCGCGGCCGCGGGCTGATCGCTCACCGCTGACTGACGCCCATGCCCGCGCAGCGCATCCTGGTGGGGGAAATCGGCCGGCCGCACGGTGTCCGTGGGCTGGTGCGCATCAATCCCTTCACCGCCGACCCGGCGGCGATCGCCACCTATGGGCCGCTGCTCGACGAGAGCGGCGCCCGCCGCTTCGTGCTGCACTGGCAGGGCAATGGCCTGGCCCGCATCGACGGCGTCAACGACCGTGACGCCGCCGCGCGCCTGACCGGCACGCGCCTCTATGCCGATCGTGACCGCCTGCCCGGGACGGAGGAGGAGGAATTCTACCTCGCCGACCTGATCGGGCTGGCGGTGCGCGATGGCACGCCCAATGGCACGCCCGATGCCATGGGGGCGGTGCTCGGCACGGTGCGCGCGGTGGAGGATTACGGCGCCGGCGCCTTCCTCACGGTGCTCGACGCGGCGGGGAAGGAGCTTCTGCTCCCCTTCACCCGCGCCGTGGTGCCGGTGGTGGCGGTGGCCGAGGGCTATCTGCTGGCCGTGCCGCCGGCGGATGTCATCGTCCCGCCGCAGCCCGGTGAGGAAGAGGCGGCCGAGGCCCCGCTGGCCGAAGCCACCCGCCCGCTGCCGCGCCGGCAGGATGCGCCGAAGCGCAGCGGCCCGCGCGGTGTGCGCGGAGGTGCCGCGTGACCTGGCACGCCACCGCCCTCACGCTCTTCCCGGAGATGTTCCCGGGCACGCTCGGCCTTTCCCTGGCCGGGCGCGCGATGCGCGAGGGCAAGTGGCGCCTGGACACGAAGCAGATCCGCGACTTCGCCACCGACCGGCACCGCACGGTGGATGACACCCCCTGCGGGGGCGGCGCCGGGATGGTGATGCGGCCGGATGTGGTGGACGCCGCCTGCGCCGCCGCCCTGGCCGAGGGGGCGGAACGCCCGCTGGTCTACCTCACCCCGCGCGGACGCCCGCTCGATCAGGCGCTGGTGCGGGAGCTGTCCGCCGGGCCGGGGGTCATCCTCGTCTGCGGCCGCTATGAGGGGCTGGACCAGCGCGTCATCGAGGCCCGCGCCATGCGCGAGGTGTCGGTGGGGGATTTCGTGCTCTCCGGCGGCGAGCCGGCGGCGCTGATCCTCCTCGATGCCTGCGTGCGGCTCCTGCCGGGGGTGATGGGCGGCGCCGGGAGCGCGGAGGAGGAGAGCTTCTCCGACCCGCGCGGCGCGCTGCTCGAATACCCCCACTACACCCGCCCGGTGGCGTGGCAGGGGCGCGCGGTGCCGGAGGTTCTGCTCTCCGGCCACCATGCCGAGGTGGCGAAGTGGCGCCGCGCGATGGCCGAAGCCGCCACGCGCGAGCGCCGGCCCGATCTCTGGGCGCGCCACCAGGGGGCACAGGCAAGGGCACAGGCCGCGGCACAGGTCGGGGCACAGGCCAGTACACAGGATTGAACGGGCGGCCCGCGCCGCCTAAACGGATTGTCGAGAGGACCACAACAATGAACCTGCTGCAGCAGTTCGACGCCGAGCAGCTCGCCCGTCTGGCCGAGGCCCGCCCGGTCCCCGCTTTCTCCGCCGGCGACACCGTCCGCGTGATGGTGAAGGTCGTCGAGGGGGAGCGCACCCGTACCCAGGCCTATGAAGGCGTGGTGATCGCGCGCTCCAACAAGGGCGTGCACAGCAACTTCACCGTGCGCAAGCTCTCCTACGGTGAGGGCGTGGAGCGCGTCTTCCCGCTCTACTCCCCGAACGTGGCCGAGATCGCCGTGCTGCGCCGCGGCAAGGTGCGCCGCGCCAAGCTGTACTACCTGCGTGGCCGCACGGGTAAGTCCGCCCGCATCGCCGAGCGGGCGGTGAGCACCAAGGAGTAAGAGGCCGCACCGGACAGGTCGGCACTCGCCTCTTGAGAGGGGCTTCGCCCCTCTCAAACTCTCCCGACCAAAGGCCTGAGGCCTTTGGAAACCCATCAGGGGGTCACCCCCTGATGGCGGGTGCAGGGGACCCTGTCCCCTGCTGGGGGTGAGGGGGCAAAGCCCCCTCAAGGGCCATGGCTGCCCCCATGGGCGGAAAGCGGGTCAGGCCTGCCCTGGGCAGGCTTGACCGGACCGGCGGCGCATCCAAACATGGAGGCGTTGCCAGACCGGAGGATATCCGGGGGATGCCTCCCCCCGTGATCCCATGCCGGACGGGGTTCCGGGGGATGCCTCCCTCCGTGACGCCAACGCGACCTCCGGGTGGCGGTGGGCCCCCTCCTGCCCCAGCGCCACACGGGTGAAGTTCCATCTGCCACGAGGAATGCCCATGTCGGCCCCGAACCCGGTCACGAAGCCGCGCACGCTCTACGACAAGATCTTCGACGCCCATCTGGTCGAGACGCTTCCGGACGGCACCGCGCTTCTCTACATCGACCGGCACCTCGTGCATGAAGTGACCAGCCCGCAGGCCTTCGAGGGGCTGCGCCTGGCGAAGCGCCCGGTGCGCCGGCTGGACGGCACCATGGCCGTGGTCGACCACAACATCGCCACCGACGCCTCCCGCTACACCGGCATCGCCGACCCCGAGAGCCGCACCCAGGTCGAGACGCTGGAGAAGAACGTCGCCGAATTCGGCGTGCCCTATATCCCGCTGACCGATGCGCGCCAGGGCATCGTCCATGTCGTCGGGCCGGAGCAGGGCCTCTCCCTGCCGGGCATGACCATCGTCTGCGGCGACAGCCACACCTCCACCCATGGCGCCCTCGGCGCGCTGGCCTTCGGCATCGGCACCTCCGAGGTCGAGCACGTGCTGGCGACGCAGACCCTGCTGCAGAAGCGGGCGAAGAACATGCGCGTCACCGTGGAAGGCCCGCTGCCCGCCGGCTGCACGGCGAAGGACATCGTGCTCGCCATCATCGGCAAGATCGGCACGGCCGGCGGCAATGGCCATGTCATCGAATTCGCGGGCAGCACCATCCGCGCGCTCGACATGGCCGGGCGCTTCTCCATCTGCAACATGTCGATCGAGGCCGGCGCGCGGGCCGGCATGATCGCGCCGGACGAGACGACCTTCGCCTATGTGAAGGGCCGCCCCTTCGCGCCCCAGGGCGAGGCCTTCGACCGCGCGGTGGCATGGTGGCAGAGCCTGCCCACCGATGAAGGCGCGGTCTTCGACCGGGACGTCTTCCTCGACGCCGCCGAGATCGTGCCGATGGTCTCCTGGGGCACCAGCCCCGAGGATGTGCTGCCCATCACCGGCACCGTGCCCGACCCCGAGGCCGCCACGGACGAGGCGCGCCGCGCCCAGCTCCGCCGCATGGTCGAGTATATGGGCCTGACGCCGGGGCAGAAGCTGACCGAGCTGCCGGTGGATGTCGTCTTCATCGGCTCCTGCACCAACAGCCGCATCGAGGATATCCGCGCCGCCGCCGCCATCGCCCGCGGCCGCAGGGTGGCGCCGGGCGTGCGCGCCATGGTGGTGCCGGGCTCGGGCCTCGTGAAGCAGCAGGCCGAGCGCGAGGGGCTGGACGCCGTTCTGAAGGAAGCGGGCTTCGAATGGCGTGAGGCGGGGTGCTCCATGTGCCTCGGCATGAACCCGGACAAGCTGACGCCGGGCCAGCGCTGCGCCTCCACCAGCAACCGCAATTTCGAGGGCCGCCAGGGCCCGGGCGGGCGGACGCATCTCTGCTCCCCCGCCATGGCCGCCGCCGCCGCCATCACCGGCCGGCTGACCGACGTGCGCGAGATCGCCTGAGGGAGACGCGACCATGGACGCCTTCACCACGCTCACCGGCATCGCCGCCCCGCTGCCCATGGCGAATGTCGATACCGACAAGATCATCCCCGCGCGCTTCCTCAAGACCATCGCGCGCACGGGGCTTGGCAAGTCGCTCTTCGCCAACCTCCGCTACAACGAGGATGGCACGGAGAACCCGGATTTCGTGCTGAACCAGGAGCCTTACCGCCGGGCGGAAGTCCTGATCGCGCACGAGAATTTCGGCTGCGGCTCGTCGCGCGAGCACGCGCCCTGGGCGCTGCTGGATTTCGGCATCCGCTGCGTCATCGCGCCGGACTTCGCCGACATCTTCCACAACAACAGCTTCAAGAACGGCATCCTGCCCGTGCGCCTGCCGCGCGAGGTCTGCGACCAGCTGATGGAGGATGCGCGGCTCGGCGAGAATGCCCGCATCACCATCGACCTGGAGCGCCAGGTGGTGATCCGCCCGAATGGCGAGGAAATCGCCTTCGAGATCGACCCGCTGCGCCGCCACCTGCTGCTGAACGGCCTGGACGATATCGGCCAGACCATGCAGCGTGCGCCCGCCATTGATGGATTTGAGGCGCGGCAGCGCGCCGCGCAGCCCTGGCTCTACCGCTAAGCCAGGGCCGAGAGGGGAAAGACGAGAGACATGACGGCGAATAAGAGACTGCTGGTTCTGCCCGGCGATGGCATCGGGCCCGAGGTGATGCGCGAGGTGCGCCGCGTCATCGACTGGATGGACCGGCGCCGCCATGTTTCCTTCACGCTGGAGGAGGGGCTCGTCGGCGGCGCCGCCCTCGATGCCGAGGGCTCGCCCTGCCCGGATGCCACGGTCGAGCGCGCCCTCGCCGCCGATGCCGTTCTCTTCGGCTCCGTCGGCGGGCCGAAATGGGATTCGCTGCCCTTCGACCGCCGGCCGGAGCTCGGCATCCTGCGCCTGCGCAAGGAGCTTGGCCTCTTCGCCAATCTCCGCCCCGCCCTGGTGCTGGAGCCGCTGGTCGATGCCTCCAGCCTGAAGCCCGATGTGGTGCGCGGCCTCGACCTGATGATCGTCCGCGAATCCACGGGCGGCATCTATTTCGGTGAGCCGCGCGGGGTCGAGACCCTGCCCGGCGGCAAGCGCCGCGGCGTCGATACCGAGGTCTATACCGAGGACGAGATCGCCCGCGTCGCCCGCGTGGCCTTCGACCTCGCGCGCAAGCGCAGCGGCAAGATGACCAGCGTGGACAAGGCCAATGTCATGCAGTCCGGCCGCCTCTGGCGCGCCGTGGTCAGCGAGATCGGCAAGGCCGAGTTCCCGGATGTGCAGCTCTCGCACATGTACGCCGACAACTGCGCCATGCAGCTCTGCGCCCGGCCGAAGCAGTTCGACGTGATCCTGGCCAGCAACATCTTCGGCGACCTGCTCTCCGATCTCGCGGCGGCGGCCACCGGCTCGCTCGGCATGCTGCCCTCCGCCACGCTGGGCGCGCAGGACGCCTCCGGCCGCCGCCATGCCCTCTATGAGCCGATCCACGGCTCGGCGCCGGACATCGCCGGCAAGGGCATCGCCAACCCCTGCGCCCAGCTCCTCTCCTTCGCCATGCTGCTGCGCTGGTCCTTCGGCATGGAGGAGGATGCGAAGCTGGTGGAGACGGCGGTGGAGAAGGTGCTGGCCGGTGGCCTGCGCACCGCCGACATCATGGGCCCCGGCACCGCCCGCGTCGGCACCAGCGTGATGGGCGATGCCATCCTGCGCGAGCTGGACAAGCTGGCCGCGTAACGAGCCCGCCCGCCTCTTGCGGCCGGCGGGGGAGGGAAGTATCTCCCCCGCCGCTGGCCGGCGCCCGTAGCTCAACTGGACAGAGCACCAGACTACGGATCTGGGGGTTGGGAGTTCGAATCTTCCCGGGCGCGCCAGCGGATACTTTTTTCAGTGACCTTCTTCGAACGAAGCCCGGCCCCGTGCCGGGCTTTGTCGTTTCCGGCCCCCGCCGCGCCCTCTCGCCATTCCCTGGGCCGGCCTGTGCCGCTTCCCGGCATCCGGTGCGCTTCCGCGCGGTATCCTGCTGCTTTCCTGTGGAAAAGAGCAGGTTTTGCAGAAAAATGTCGCTCCCCCTGTTGCGTCCCCCGCCGCCGGCGGTTATGACCCCGCCACTGGCAAGCGCCCGTAGCTCAGCTGGATAGAGCACCAGACTACGAATCTGGGGGTCAGAGGTTCGAATCCTTTCGGGCGCGCCAGTTACCTTCTTCGAAGAGGAGCCAGGGTCTTCCCGAGGCTCCTTTTTTATTGGCCGCACCCCGCCAGCAGGGCAGGGGGCGCCACCGCCGCCCGGCATCCCGGGCAGAGGGCGGAACCCGGGCGGGGCAAAAAGTGATCGCCCTTCCGCCGGCCCGGGCCGGCCGTGGATAACCTCCGCTTCGCCAGCTTTTTCCATGAGTCGCGCCGCGTTCCGCCTGTGAACGAAACGCCTGTAAAGCAAATTCTGGGGGGTTGGGCCGCGCCTGACCCACCAGATATGGGTTGAAGCCTTTGCCGGGCCGGTGCAAATGTGCCCCCCGCTGCCCCCCCACCGACATCAGGGATTCCTCGCCGTGCTCGATGCCGTTCACCTTGCCGATGATGTTCAGCTTGCAGGGCATGGCCAGGTGCGCGTGGATCGCAGCCGCGATGCGCTGCTGACGGATTTCGGCAAGGCCACGCTGGATGACCGCTACCTGCTGCCGGGCGAGTCCTACCAGGACCTCTTTGCCCGCGTCGCCAGCGCCTTCTCCGACGACCGCGCCCATGCCCAGCGGATCTATGACTATATCAGCCGCCTGTGGTTCATGCCGGCCACCCCGGTGCTCTCCAATGGCGGCACCACCCGCGGCCTGCCCATCTCCTGCTTCCTCAACGAGGCCAATGACAGCCTGAACGGCATCGTCGACCTCTGGAACGAGAATGTCTGGCTGGCCTCCAAGGGCGGCGGCATCGGCTCCTACTGGGGCAATCTGCGCTCCATCGGCGAGAAGGTGGGGCAGAACGGCAAGACCTCCGGCATCATCCCCTTCATCCGGGTGATGGACAGCCTGACGCTGGCCATCTCCCAGGGCTCGCTGCGCCGGGGCTCGGCCGCCGTCTACCTGCCCGTCTCCCACCCGGAGATCGAGGAATTCATCGACCTGCGCCGCCCCACCGGCGGCGACCCCAACCGCAAGGCGCTGAACCTGCACCACGGCATCCTGGTGCCGGATGCCTTCATGCGCGCGGTCGAGGCCGATGAGGAATGGGCGCTGACCTCGCCCAAGGATGGCGCCGTCATCCGCAAGATCTCCGCCCGCTCGCTCTGGATCCGCATCCTGATGGCGCGCATCGAGCAGGGCGAGCCGTACATCATCTATTCCGACCACGTGAACCGCGCGCAGCCGGAGCACCACAAGCTGGCGGGCCTGGAGGTCAAGACCTCCAACCTATGCTCCGAGATCACCCTGCCCACCGGCCGCGACCACCACGGCAAGGAGCGCACGGCGGTCTGCTGCCTCTCCTCCCTCAACCTCGAGACCTGGTTCGAGTGGAAGGACGAGCCGCGCTTCATCCCCGACGTGATGCGCTTCCTCGACAACGTGCTCCAGGGCTTCATCGACAGCGCCCCGGACTCGATGGCGCGCGCCCGCTACAGCGCGATGCGCGAGCGCTCCGTGGGCCTCGGCGTGATGGGGTTCCATTCCTTCCTGCAGGCGCAGAACGTGCCCTTCGAGAGCGTCATCGCGAAGGTGTGGAACAAGCGGATGTTCAAGCACATCCGCGAGCAGGCCGATGTCGCCTCCCGCCAGCTGGCGGAGGAGCGCGGCCCCTGCCCGGATGCCGCGGAATACGGCTTCATGGAGCGCTTCTCGAACAAGATGGCGATCGCGCCCACGGCCTCGATCTCCATCATCTGCGGCGGCGCCTCGCCGGGCATCGAGCCGATCGCGGCCAATGTCTACAACCACAAGACGCTCTCGGGCAGCTTCATCGTCCGCAACCCGTACCTGAAGAAGGTGCTGGCCAAGTATGGCCGCGACGATGAGGAGACCTGGACGACCATCACGGTCAACAAGGGCTCCGTCAGCCACCTCGACTTCCTGGAGGAGCAGGAGAAGGCCGTCTTCAAGACCGCCTTCGAGCTGGACCAGCGCTGGGTGGTGGAGCACGCCGCCGACCGCACGCCCTATATCTGCCAGAGCCAGTCGGTGAACCTCTTCCTGCCGGCCGATGTGCACAAGCGCGACCTGCACCAGATCCACATGCAGGCGTGGAAGAAGGGGGTGAAGTCGCTCTACTACTGCCGCTCCCTCTCCATCCAGCGCGCCGACGCCATCAGCGAGAAGGTGGAGGTGCAGCCCGCCCTGGGCTTCGCCGCCGCCACCAGCGTCGATGCCGTCCTCCCCGTGCCGCCCGCCCCGCGCAGCCGCGCCGGCGCCGCCACGGCCAATGGCACGGATTATGAGGAATGCCTCGCCTGCCAGTGAGCGGAAGAGGTTCCTGAAGAAAGAGATCTTCTTTTTCTGAAGAAAAAGAAGCAAAAAGACTTTCTTTCAGTTGGCGCCCCGCCTCAGGCCTGAAGCGGGACGCCAACGGAGAAAAGTTTTTTGGTTCTTTTTTTCAAAAAAGAACATCTCTCCTGATTTTTCCGCCGCATCCGCGCCCGCCGCGCTTCCCGGCCTGTGGCGCTGTGGCTTTTTCCCGCCGGAGACACGCCATGTCCGCCTCTTCCGAGACCGCCGCGCCCGAGAAGATGGACCTTCTCACCGCCAACCCGGTCTACAAGCCCTTCCGCTACCCCTGGGCCTATGACGCCTGGATGACGCAGCAGCGCGTCCACTGGCTGCCGGAAGAGGTGCCGATGGCGGATGACGTCAAGGACTGGCAGAAGAACCTCACCGAGGGCGAGCGCAACCTGCTCACCCAGATCTTCCGCTTCTTCACCCAGGCGGATGTCGAGGTGAACAACTGCTACATGAAGCATTACAGCCAGGTCTTTAAGCCGACCGAAGTGCTGATGATGCTCTCGGCCTTCTCGAATATCGAGACGATCCACATCGCGGCCTATTCCCATCTCCTCGACACCATCGGGATGCCTGAGATCGAGTATCAGGCCTTCCTGAAGTACAAGGAGATGAAGGACAAGTACGACTACATGCAGACCTTCTCGGTCGAGAACAAGACCGAGATCGCCAAGACGCTGGCCGCCTTCGGGGCCTTCACCGAGGGGCTTCAGCTTTTCGCCTCCTTCGCCATCCTGATGAATTTCCCCCGGTTTAATAAGATGAAGGGGATGGGGCAGATCGTCTCCTGGTCGGTGCGCGACGAGACGCTGCACTGCCTCTCGGTCATCCGCCTGTTCCGCACCTTCATCCAGGAAAACCCGGAGATCTGGACGGAGCAGCTGCGCCAGGATCTGGTCGATATCTGCACCACCATCGTCGAGCACGAGGATGCCTTCATCGACCTCGCCTTCGAGCTGGGCGGGGTGCAGGGCATGGAGCCGGCGGATGTGAAGCAGTATATCCGCTTCATCGCCGACCGCCGCCTGCAGCAGCTCGGGCTGGAGCCGCATTACGGCATCGAGAAGAACCCGCTGCCCTGGCTGGACGAGATCCTGAACGCCGTCGAGCACATGAACTTCTTCGAGGGCCGCGCCACGGAATATTCCAAGGCCAGCACCGCCGGCACCTGGGAAGAAGCCTTCGCCGATGGCGTCTTCTCCGACAAGCAGCCCGAGGGGCAGATCTTCAACTGAACGGGTGGGGGGCCTGCCCCCCTTCCTTCGGGGCGTGGATGGTCTAAACCGGGCGTCATGCAACGCCTGATCCGCGCCCTCGTCCTGCTCCTGATTCTCGGCCTCGGCGCCCTCTGGGGGTTAGCCTGGTTCGGCCGGCAACCGGGGGAGGAACTGGGCGATGCCTTCCTCCGCCAGATCGCGGCGCTGACCGGGCAGGAAGCGCCGGTTCCCGTCTCCGCCGGCGGGGTGCAGCTGCCGCAGGGCGTCACCCTGGGCGGGCCCTTCACCCTGGTGGACCAGGATGGCAAGCCCTTCACCCAGGCCGGCTTCGGCGGGCAGCTGGCGGTCGCCTATTTCGGCTACAGCTTCTGCCCCGATGTCTGCCCGACGGAACTCGGCAACATCGCCGCGGCCATGGAACTGCTCTCGCCCCAGGAGGCCGGGCGCGTCACCCCCGCCTTCTTCACCATCGACCCGGAGCGCGACACGCCCGAACAGATGAAACTCTACGTCTCCAATTTCCATCCCCGGATGGTGGGGCTGACCGGCACACCCGAGCAGGTTGCGGAGGTGGCACGGCTTTTCCGCGTTTATTATAAAAAAGTGAACCGCCCGGAGATGTCGGAGTATTTGATGGATCACTCCTCCTACATTTATCTGATCGGGCGGGAGGGGCGTGTACGCCTGCTGTTGCGGCCCAATTCCGCGCCGGAGGCGATCGCTGCCGCGGTGCGGGGACAACTGGCGGCGCGTTAGATCCGTATGCGTTATTAAGCTTTTGTCTTTAAAGTAAGAACGCTTTCACGTATCTGTGCAGCGTGGTGGCCTTTCGTTAGGCTGGTCGTGGTGCCGCAAAGGGCCTGGCGGCCGCCTTCCGGGCACCGGTTGAAGGAGTGGAATGAGCATGGCGGATGATTGGTCCGAGGCCGGCCCGGCCCGTGAGGAGGCGCGGCCCAGCCAGCCAGCCCCTCGCCATACCCGCCGGCTGTCCGACAAGATCCTGATCGCCTTCCATCAGGCCTGCGACCAGGGCGATTACGAGATCGCCGAGGAGTTGCTGCGCATCCTGGAGAAGATGGTGACGCGCCGGCAGTCCGTGCCGGACAACAACCGCCGCAAGAACATGGAGACGCTGGTGGCGGCCCATGAGCGGCTGTGGCTGCTGCGCCACCCCCAGGCTGGCAATTGAGGCCAGGGAATTGATGTCAGCCCGGGGAAACCCCGGGCGGCGTCAAAAATACGAAATTTTCTCGCGAAATTTTCCGTGTAGCGGGTGGGAATTCTGCCCAGCTTTCCCGGAAAACTGTGCCATCCTGCCCGGCCTCGCCATTGACACACGAAGAATGGGCGTGATTTCCTGCCGGCACAGGCAGGAGGATAACCCATGGCCATCCAGCTCGGGCAGATCGCCCCGGATTTCACGGCGGACACCACGGCCGGCAGCATCGGCTTCCACGAATGGGCTGGTGATTCCTGGGTGGTGTTCTTCAGCCACCCCAAGGACTTCACCCCCGTCTGCACCACGGAGCTGGGCGAGGCCGCGCGGCTGAAGCCGGAATTCGACAAGCGCAACACCAAGGTCATCGGCCTTTCGGTCGATGCGCTGGACCGCCATGCCGGCTGGGAGGCGGACATCGCCGAGACCCAGGGTTCCGCGGTGAATTTCCCGATGATCGCCGACCCGGAGCGCAAGGTCTCCACCCTCTACGGCATGATCCACCCGGAGGCCGACCCCTCGGTGACGGTGCGCACCGTCTTCGTCATCGACCCGGCGAAGAAGGTGCGCCTCTCGCTGACCTATCCGCCCTCGACCGGGCGCAATTTCCACGAGGTGCTGCGGGTGCTGGACAGCCTCCAGCTGACCGACCGGCACAAGGTGGCCACGCCGGTGAACTGGCAGCCCGGCCAGCGCGCCATCATCGTGCCCTCCGTCTCGGATGAGCAGGCCAAGGAGCGCTTCCCGCAGGGCTGGGAAGCCCAGAAGCCTTACCTGCGCTGGGTTGAGCTGAAGGACGCGTGATGCTGGCCCCCGTGCCGCGCATCGCCGAGGGTTTTTGGGGGGCGGTGGGCAACACCCCCCTCATCCGCCTGAAGCGCGCCTCCGAGGAAACCGGCTGCGAGATTCTCGGCAAGGCGGAGTTCATGAATCCGGGCGGCTCGGTCAAGGACCGTGCCGCCCTGGGCATTCTACAGGATGCGGTGGAGCGCGGCCTGCTCACCCCCGGCCAGCCCGGCACGGTGGTGGAGGGCACGGCGGGCAATACCGGCATCGGGCTGGCGCTGGCCGCCAATGCGCGCGGCTGGAAGAGCGTCATCGTCGTGCCGGAGACGCAGAGCCGGGAGAAGCTCGACTTCCTGCGCATGATCGGCGCCGATCTGCGCCTCGTCCCGGCGCGGCCCTTCAGTGACCCGGGCAATTACGTCCATGTCTCCCGCCGGCTGGCGGAGGAGATGGGCGCCGTCTGGGCCAACCAGTTCGACAACCTCGCCAACCGCCGCGCCCATGAGGCGACGACCGGCCCCGAGATCTGGGAGCAGACGGGCGGCAGGCTGGATGCCTTCACCTGTTCCTGCGGCACGGGCGGCACGCTGGCCGGGGTGGCGCAGGCGCTGAAGGCGCGCAATGGTCAGGTGCGCATCGTGCTGGCCGACCCCGAGGGCAGCGCCCTGGCCCCCTGGATCTCGCGCGGCGAGGTGAAGGCCACCCCCGGCACCTCGATCACCGAGGGCATTGGCCAGGCCGCCCGCGTCCCCGGCAATCTGGACGGCGCCCCGATCGACGCCGCCGAGACCATCCCGGATGCCGAGGCGCTGCGCTGGGTTTTTTCTCTGTTGATCGAGGAGGGGCTGTCGATCGGTGGCAGCGCTGGCCTGAACGTGGCCGCCGCCGTGCGCGTGGCCAAGGCGCTGGGCCCTGGCCACACCGTGGTGACGATCCTCTGCGATGGCGGCGCGCGCTACCAGTCGAAGCTGTTCAACCCCGCCTTCCTGCGGGAGAGGGGCCTGCCTGTGCCGCCCTGGCTGACCTGACACGGGCATAAGAAGACGGGCAGAAAAAAGATGGGGGTCCGGGGGAATTCCTTCCCCCGGCCTTTTTTCATTCTTTTTATTCGGCCCCCATCGCCCTGCGATACCCCTGGCCTTGGCCCTCCACCGCTTTGGCGCCACCCTCCCGGCAGCAAATTTCGGGAGAAACGCCGGTGAACGGAGCCGAGAGCCTTGTCCACAGCCTGCTGAAGAGCGGGGTGGACACCTGTTTCGCCAATCCTGGCACCAGCGAGATGCATTTCGTGGCGGCGCTGGACCGTATTCCGGGCATGCGCTGCGTCCTGGGCCTGCAGGAGAACATCGTCACCGGCATGGCCGATGGCTATTGGCGGATCGCGGGCAAGCCGGCGGCGACGCTGCTGCATTGCGGCCCCGGCCTGGCGAATGGCCTGGCCAATCTGCACAACGCCCGGCGGGCGCGCAGCGGCATCGTCAATGTGGTGGGCGACCAGGCGACCTATCACCGCCCCTATGACGCGCAGCTGACGGCCGATACCGAGGGCTGGGCGCGCCCTGTCTCCGGCTGGGTGCGGACGGCGACGGACGCGGCGCGCGTCGGCACCGATGCGGCCGTGGCGGTGCAGGCGGCGCGCACGGCGCCGGGGCAGATCGCCACGCTGATCCTGCCGGCGGACACCGCCTGGAACGAGGGCGGCGTCCCCGCCGAGGCGCTGCCGGTGCCGGCCACTCCGGCGCCGGACCCGCATGCCGTGCGCGGCGCGGCGCGGCTGCTGCGCGAGAAGAAGAACGTCCTGATCCTGCTCGGCGGCGTGGCGCTGCGGGGCGAGGCGCAGGCGCTGGCGTGGCGCGCCGCGCAGGCCACCGGCCAGCGCGTGCTGGCCGAGATGTCCAATGCCCGCGTCGAGCGCGGCCGCGGCCGGCTGGCGCTGGAGCGCGTGCCCTATCCCGTGGACATGGCGCTGGAGGCGCTGAAATCGGTCGAGCACCTGATCCTGGTGAATGCCAAGGCGCCGGTCGGCTTCTTCGCCTATCCCGGCAAGCCCAGCATCCATTACCCCGAGACGGCGACGGTGCATGTGCTCTCCCGCTACGAGGAGGATGGCATCGCCGCGCTGCGGGCGCTGGTGGAGGAGCTGGGCGCGCCGGAGCTGGCGCTGCCCGACCCTGGCCCGCGCCCCGAGGCCGCGCGCGGCGCCCCGACGCCGGAGGGGCTGGCCCGCACCCTGGCCGCGCTGATGCCGGAGCATTCCATCATCGCCGATGAAAGCGTCTCCTTCGGCCGGGGCTTCTTCAAGGAAACCCATGCCGCCCCGCCGCATGACTGGCTGCAGATCACGGGGGGCGCCATTGGCTGCGGCATGCCGCTGGCCACGGGCGCCGCGATCGGCGCCGGCGGGCAGCGCCGCGTCATCAACCTCCAGGCCGATGGCTCGGGCATGTACACGCTCCAGGCGCTGTGGACCCAGGCACGGGAGCGCCTGCCGGTGACCACCATCGTGCTGGCCAACCGGAAATATCAGATCCTGCTCGGCGAATATCGCGGCGTGGGTGCGAATCCGGGGCCGACCGCCATGAGCATGCTGGACCTCGGCAACCCGGAGCTGAACTGGTGCCAGCTCGCCGCCGGCATGGGCGTGGAAGCCGCCCGCGCCACCACCCTGGAGCAGTGCGGCGACCTCCTGGCCCAATCCTGCGCCCACCAATCCCCCTTCCTCATCGAACTCATGCTCTAGCTGCCGGTCATGGCTCGGACGACGGGCGCTGCACTGGGCCGGGGGTGCTCCGGCCCAGGGGTGCGGCCCGCTGCTCCGGGGGATGGCGGCAGCCTGACAGAAAAGGGCCGGGGATGCTCCGGCCCAGGGGGGTGGCCCGCTGCTCCGGGAGACGGCGGCAGCCTGACAGAAAAGGGCCGGGGGTGCTCCGGCCCAGGGGTGCGGCCCGCTTCTCCGGGAGACGGCGGCAGCCTGAAAAAAGGAGTTGACGGCGGGGGAGGGAGGGGCTTAATTGCGAATAACTCGCAGTTGCAGCGAGGGCTGGCGGAAGGCGGTAACTACCGTCCCACCGCAATCCGGATCCCGCATTCTCCCCGGGCTTCCGCCAGTCCCTCGACAGCAGCGGGAACCGGTCCTGGCCTGCAGGGGAGGCCATGACCGGGAGCGGGCCGGGGGATCGGGTGATTGCGAACCACCCGATCAGCCGCGCGGCACCTGAAGGGGGACGCCGCCGGCAGACTAGAACTTTGCACGCGGGCAGGGCGTGCAAGACCCGGCCCGCGCCCCCTTCCTTCCGGGAAGGGCTGGCGCGGTTTTCGCATCTGTTCCAGGCTCTGCGCGAGGCAGAACCGAGGAAACGCCCCATGCCCTACATGATTGAAACCTGGGACAAGCCGGACAGCCAGGCGCTGCGCCAGTCCACGCGCGCGGTGCATCTGGATTTCCTGCAGTCGCAGGCGCAGAAGCTGCTGGCCTGTGGCGCCAAGCTCCAGGATGACGGCAGTGATGGCGGTGGCAGCTTCTACATCGTCGATGTCGAGACGCGGGCGGAGGCGGAAGCCTTCATCGCCGCGGACCCCTTCACCCAGGCCGGGCTGTTTGGCCGGACGCAGATCACGCGTTGGCGCAAGGCCTTCCTGGACCGCACCTCCTACCTTCCGCCGCGCTGATTTTCTTTCTTTGGCGTCCCGCCTCTGGCCTGAGGCGGGGCGCCAAGCGGATAAAAGTTTTTTGGTTCTTTTTTCCAAAAAAGAACAAAGACCCTCTCACCCCTTGATCCGCTCCTGCCGGGCGCGCAGCCGGGCGGCGAGGGCCGTGTGGCCATGCTGTTCCGCCTGCCCGGCCATGCGGCCATACCAGACGGCCGAGGCTTTCCGCCGCCGGCGCAGCAGGTGGCGCAGGGCGGTGGCATCCCCCGCTTCCAGGGCCGCCAGCACCGGCCTTTGCGAACCGCCGAGCAGCAGGGCCGCCCGTTCCGCCATGAAGGGCGCCACCACGACGCGCACGCCCAGGGCGGCCAGCCGCGCCGCGTGCTCGCGCTCCGGCCCGGTGTAGGGGTCGAGCACGGCGGCGGACCAGGGGGGCAGGTCGCGGTGGTGCAGCACCATCTGGGTGGCCAGGGCGGGGGGCAGGCCGTGGCGTGGCGGGCGCTCCCCGGCGGCGAATCCGCCGCTGCCGGCAAAGACCGGCCGCACCGCCAGGGCGTGTTGCAGCCCCAGCAGGCGGCCATGCTTCAGCACCGCGTGGCCGCCCATGCCCTTGCCATAGCCCAGCCGCAGGCGCTGCCCCAGCCCGGCCACGGCCAGGGCCGCCTGGCGCAGCGCGGCGGTGGGGTACCAGTTGGCGCGGCGGGCGACGAAGCCCAGGCAGTCGAGATCCAGCGCCGCGGCCTGCGCCCGCCGCCAGAAATCATGGCCATTGGCGGGCATGTCGCGCCCGGCGAAGGTCACCAGGGTGAAGGCCGAGCGGCCGGGGCGGTGGAAGACCTCGACCTCGTCATCCGCATAGGCCAGCACGGCACAGTCCAGCACGGCATCGTTCAGCACGGCATCGTTCAGCACGGCGGCAGGCGCGGGGGAGGGGGGGAGGGGCGGGGTCACGGGCGCAGCCTATAGCCTTTCCCGCGCGGGGCGGCAGGGGGCTGTATGCCCGCTCCCCTCCTGCCTCCCCCGGCCTTTACTCCACCACCAACAGGCAGGCCGGGCCCTGGGGATGGGCGACATGCTCCGTCCCTTCCGCCAGATAGAGCACATCCCCGGCGCCGAGGGGGATGACGCGCTCCTCCCCCGCCTCGCGCAGATGCATCTCCACCCGCCCGGCGAGCACGACGAAAACCTCCTGGCCGCTGTTGACGTGCCAGCGATAGGGCTGGTCGGTCCAGCGCAGCTTCACGCGGGCCTCGGGCAGATGGGCGACCTCCGGGCCGCTCCAGGCCTTGCCGGCGGGCAGGGCGGCGCCGTGGAACAGGGTGGCGCCGCTCATGCCACGGCCTCCGCCGCGGTGGCGCCGGCTTCCCGGACGTCCGCCAGGATCTCTTCCACGGGGGCGACGAGGGCCACGCGGTCCGCCAGCCCGGCCAGGGTGGCGGCCTGGAGCGCGGCGGCCGAGATGGCCGGGGCGCCGGCCGCGCCGGGCAGGGCGCGGGTGGCGGTGGCGTCGGCGGCGATGCTCACCGCCAGTCCGCGCGACAGCGCCGCATGGGCAGTGGCGGCGATGCAGTTATGCGTCATGAAGCCCGCCAGGAGCACGGCGCGCCGCCCGGTGGCGGCCAGCGCCTCGGCCAGGGGGGTGCCGGCGAAGGCGTCGGGCAGGGTTTTCTCCACCACCGCCTCACCGGGGGCGGGGGAGGCAACGGGCAGAAAAGCGCCGCCCGGGGCCGCGCGGTCGAACAGCCCGCCCGGCGCGCCGCGATGCGCCACATGCAGCACCGGCGCCCCCGCCGCGCGCGCGGCCTCCAGCAGCCGCGCCAGGGCGGCCAGGGCGCTGTCCAGCCCTTCCAGCGGCAGGGCGCCGGCGGGGCCGTATTCGCCCTGCGCATCGATCACCACGAGCGCGGCCTCGGCCAGGGCGGCGGCCAGGGCGGCGGGGGGCGCGGCCGGGCGCAGCCGGCGCGGCTGTGGCAGGGCGGCGGTGAAATGCGCCTGGGCGGCGGCGAATTTGTCGCGGCAGCCGGGGTTGCAGAAACCCACTGGCCAGCCCTGCCACAGCGTCACCGAATCCGGCGTGGTGGGTTTGCCCGACCAGGGGCATGTCGCGTTGATGGGGGTTTCAGGCATGGCGCGGCTCCTTCTCTCTTTCTCTCTCTGGCCGCTAGCCTGCCTGCCGGTGGGCGTGGCATGAAGGACAACATGCCCTCCTTTCCTGCCAGGACGACGCGACTGGTGGCGATGCCGCTCTATCCCGGCGCCATGCTGCTCGACATCGCCGGCCCCGCCGAGGTCTTCGCCGCCGCCAACCGGCAGGCGGGGGGCGGGGTGGCGCCCTATCGCGTGCGTTTCGTCTCGCCCCTGGGCGGGCCGGTGGCCACGGAACTCGGCCCGGGGCTGGAGAGCGAGCCGTGGTCCGTGCTGGAGGGCCTGCCGCTGGACACGCTGCTGCTGCCCGGTGGCGATGGCGCCCGCCCGGCGGCGGGGGATGCCGCCTTCACCGCCTGGGTGGCGGCGGCGGCGGGGCGGGCGCGGCGGGTGGGCTCGGTTTGCCTGGGCGCCTTCATCCTGGCGGCGGCGGGGCTGCTGGAGGGGCGCCGCGCCACCACCCACTGGCGCCATTGCGCCGCCCTGCGCGCCGCCCATCCCGGCGTGGCGGTGCAGGATGAGCCGATTTTCGTGCGCGATGGCGCGGTGTGGAGTTCCGCCGGCGTCACCGCCGGCATCGACATGGCGCTGGCCATGGTGGAGGAGGATCTGGGCCATGCCCTGGCGCTGCGCGTGGCGCAGGGGCTGGTGGTGTTCCTCAAGCGGCCGGGGGGGCAGGCGCAGTTCAGCGCCGCGCTCAGCGCCCAGGCCAGCGGGGATGGGGATTTCGGTGCCCTGCTGGCCTGGGTGGCGGAGAATCTGCGCACCGATCTGCGGGTGGAGGCCCTGGCCGAGCGCGCCGGCATGGCGCCGCGCAGCTTCGCCCGCTCCTTCGCCGCGCGGGTGGGGCAGACCCCGGCCCAGGCGGTGGAAGGGCTGCGCCTGGAGGCGGCGCGGCGCCTGCTGGAGCAGGGCGGCCTGACCGTGGCCCAGGTGGCGGACCGCTGCGGCTTTGGCGATGATGAGCGGATGCGCCGGGCCTTCCTGCGGCGGCTCGGGGTGGCGCCGGCGGAATACCGGGAGAGATTTGGAAGAGAGTAATTGTTCTTTTTTGGAAAAAAGAACCAAAAAATTTTTTCAGTTCAGCGTCCCGCTGTGCCGGGAGACGGCGGCAGCCTGAAAAAAGTCTTTTGCTTCTTTTCTTCAGAAAAGAAGAATTAAATCAAAACTACAATCCACGCAGGCGCGCCGCGAGATGCGCCGCGTAATTGTCTGTCATCCCCGCCACGAAATCCACGGCGCAGCGGATGGTCTCGCTGGCGGAGAAGCCCGGCCGCGGGTGGTAGTCCTGCATCAGCGAGAGCGCCTGGCGCGAGGGGGCGGGCACATCCGAGACCTCGCCTTCCGCGCGGTAATAGGCCAGGGCGGCCTCGATGAAGACGGTGAGGGTCTTTTCCAGCACATCGCAGGCGCCGATCTCGAACTCAGCCTTGCGCGGGTGGAAATAGAGCGTGTCGCTGTTCCTGTCCTGGATGGCGCGGAAGGGGGCGCGCAGCCGCTCGTCGCTGAGCTTGATGAGGGAATTCCCCGCCGCCAGCTCGCCGCGCATGATGGCGGGGTGGTGGGCACAGAAGGCCTCGGCCACGGCGCCGATCATGCGGCCGATCGCCTTGCTGCGCAGCAGGGCGACCTTCTGGATCAGGCTGTCCTCGCGCGCGAGGCGCTCGGCGGTGACCTCCCCGAGGGGGGCCACCAGGGCCTCGTAGTCCTTGTAGGGGACCATATCCAGCTCGACCGCGTCTTCCAGGTCGGCCAGGCCATAGGTGATGTCGTCGGCGGCTTCCATCAGCCAGACGGCGGGGTGGCGCGGGTGCGGCCCCTCCAGCCCGCAGGCGGCCATGACATCGGTGAAGGCGGTGGCCTCGGTGGCGAAGTGGTTGAACTTCACGCCCGGCCGCCTGCCGCGCATGGCGCGCGGGTCATGCCCGCCCCAGGGATATTTCAGGAAGGCGCCAAGGCTGGCATGGGTCAGCTTCAGCCCGCCGCGCTCGCGGTAGCCATCGGCGCGGGTGAGGATGCGGAAGCCCTGCGCATTGCCGTCGAAGAAGCGCAGGTCGTCATCCAGCGCCAGCCCGGAGGCGCGGCCCTTGCCGTCCAGCCACTGGCCCATGAAGCCGCTGATGACCTCCTCCCCGGCATGGCCGAAGGGCGGGTTGCCGATATCGTGGGCGAGGCAGACGGCCTGCACGAGATAGCCGAGATCATCCGGCGTGTGCCCGGCCCCGCGCAGCTCCGCCGCCAGCTCCGAGCCGACGGTGAAGCCGAGGGAGCGGCCGACCGAGGCGACCTCCAGCGTGTGCAGCAGGCGGTTGCGCACATGGGCGTTGAAGGGCAGGGGGTGGACCTGCGTCTTCTGCTGCAGCCGCCGGAAGGGGCGGCTGAAGACGATGCGGTCCTGGTCGATCTGGAAGGCGTTGCGGTTGGGCGCGGTGCGCGCGGTGTCGTCGAGGAAGCGGCGGCTTTCGAACAGCGTTTCCCAGCGCATCGCCGCCGGTCAGCCCCGCATCCGCGCCACGGTGGCGGTGGTGGAATTGCCGGGCAGGAGTTCCGCCAGCTTCACCACCCCGCCCCATTCCTGCACGAGATCGGCGCCCACCACCGTGTCCACGGTATAGTCGGCGCCCTTCACCAGCACGTCGGGGCGCAGCAGGTGGATCAGCTCCACCGGCGTGTCCTCCTCGAAGATCGTCACCAGGTCGACGGTGGCGAGGGAGGCCAGCACGGCGGCGCGCGCCGCCTCGGGCTGGATGGGCCGCGCCGGGCCCTTCAGCCGCTTGACGCTGGAATCGGCGTTCAGCCCGACCACCAGCCGGTCGCACCAGCTGCGCGCCTGCTCCAGCAGGTGGACATGGCCGGGGTGCAGCAGGTCGAAGCAGCCATTGGTGAAGCCCACGCGCCAGCCGCGCTGGCGCCAGCGCTCCACCTGCTCCGCCGCGGCGGCGCGGCGCAGCACCTTGCGCAGCGCGCCGCGCTCGGCGGTCAGGGCTTCCAGCAGGTCGGCCTCCCGCGCCACGGCGGTGCCGACCTTGCCCACCACGATGCCGCCGGCGATGTTGGCCAGCCGCGCCGCCACCGGCAGGGCCAGCCCCGCCGCCATGCCGGCCGCCAGCACCGCCACCACCGTGTCCCCGGCGCCGGAGACGTCATGCACCTCCGGCGCCTCGGCCGGGAAGTGGTGGAGGGCATCGCCCTCCAGCAGGGTCATGCCATCCTCGCTGCGCGTCACCAGCACGGCGCCGAAGCCGTGGCGGTCGCGCAGCTGGCGGGCGGCGGTGACGATCTGCTCCTCCGTCTCCACCGGCAGGCCGCTGGCCAGGGCCAGCTCCGCCCGGTTGGGGGTGATGACGTCGGCCCCGGCATAGCGGGAGAAATCCTCGCCCTTCGGGTCCACCACCACGCGGCGCCCGGCGGCGCGGGCGGCGGCGATCAGGCGCTGCGGCACGTCGCCGGCCAGCACGCCCTTGCGGTAGTCGGAGAGCACCATCACCGAGGTGGCCGCCACCGTGTCGGTGGCGATGCGCACCAGGCGGTCGGCGATGCGGGCATGGATGGGGCGGGCGATCTCGTGGTCCGCCCGCATCATCTGCTGGCCGGCGGCGATGAAGCGCGTCTTGGTCGTGGTGGCGCGGGCGCCCTGCACCAGCAGCCAGGGCTCGACCCCCGGCTGGCCGCCGACCAGCCCCGTCAGGTCGCTGCCCGCCTGGTCATCCCCCACCACGGAGAGGAAGGCCACGGCGCCGCCCAGGGCGGTGATGTTGCGCACGACATTGCCGGCGCCGCCGGGCATCGCCACCTCCCGCTCCACCGCCAGGACGGGGACGGGGGCCTCGGGGCTGATGCGCGAGACGGTGCCATAGACATAGCGGTCCAGCATGGCATCGCCCACCACCAGCACGGAGGCGCGCCGCAGCTGGCGCACGGCCTCCACAAGGTCCGGCGTCTCGGTCACCATCTCGGCCATGGGCGGGGTCTCCTCCGGCGCGTCGGCGCTGGGGGCGGGGGTGCTGGAAGGGGGCTCTTGGCCTTGCATCGTGTCGCTGCCTAGCGCAGTGGCGCGGCCACGCGCAAGGCGCCGCCGTTAAGCCGCGAGAAAGCGCAGTCGGTCCGCCTCCAGCACGAGGCAGGTGAGCGGCCCGCCGGCCACCGCGCCGGTGTCGATGCCGATGCGGTTGGGCCGCAGTTCCGGCGCCCGGCAGGGGGTATGCCCATGCACCACAACCCGCGGAAAAGGCCGGGGCCAGGAGAGGAAGGGTTCCCGGATCCACAGCACCTCCTGCGCCCCCTGCGCCGCCAGGGGCCTGCGCGGGTCGATGCCAGCATGAACAAAAAGATAATCTCCCATCTCCCAGGAGAGGGGCAGCCCGCGCAGCAGGGCCAGATGGGCGGGGGGTGGCGCGAATCCGGCGTCCTGCGCGCCATAGCTGGCCAGGGTGGCGTCGCCGCCATTCCACAGCCAGTGCTCCTCGGCGCTGGAGCCGGGGCCGGCGGTCAGGGCGGCCAGCATCATCGCCTCGTGGTTGCCGCGCAGGGGGATGGCCTCTGCCCCCGGCACCGGGCCGGGGCCGAGCAGCAGGTCCAGCACGGCCGCGCTGTCCGGCCCGCGGTCCACATAGTCGCCCAGATGGACCACGGCGCAGCGCGGCGCGGGGCGGGCCTGCCAGTCCCGCGCGATCCGCGCATGCAGCGCGGCGAGGCGCCCGGCGCAGCCATGCACATCGCCGATGGCATAGACCCGGAGGCCCTCCGGCAACCGGCCGGGTGCCGGCTTTTCTCCCTGCGTGACCATGCTCCGTGCTCCCCCGGGGCGGCATCGCCAGGATGCTGCGCGGCTTCGCCCGGGGAAGGCAACGCGGCAGGCGGGGTGGCGTTGGCGCGGGGGCGCATCTCGGCTCTCGCCATCCGCCCCACACGGGCGCATGCTCCGGGCCGGGAGGAACAACAAGGATGATCTATGCCCTGACCTTTGCGGTGGCGCCGCTGCTCCTGCCGCCGCTGATCCTGCGGGCCCTGCGCGGGCGCGATCCGCTGGCGCGCACTGTCGGGCTCGTGGTGGCCCTGGCCTTTGCCGCCTGCCTGGCCGCCATCGCGGCGACGCTGCTGCTCGACCTCGACACCGTGCCCCTGCCCATCCTGCTGGCCGGGCTGCTGCCCTGCCTCGCGGGGGGGGCTGTTGTGCTGTCGATGCGGCAGACAGAGTAGTTTGAAGAATCTTCTTTTTCTGAAGAAAAAGAAGCAAAAAGACTTTCTTTCAGTTTGGCGTCCCGCCTCAGGCCAGCAGCGGGACGCCAACTGAGAAAAGTTTTTTGGTTCTTTTTTCTAAAAAAGAACGCCTTTAATTTTTCACTTTCCGCCCGGCATAGCGGGCCTGCGCCGCCATGCGCACCCCGGCATTGGGCGCGCCGAACTGGCGGTAGCCGCCCTGGCGCTCGACGATCTCGAAGAAGAAGCGGTCAGCGAAGCTGGCGGTATAGGCGTGGGTGAAGACGCCGCCTTCCGCGTCCTGGTCGTGCAGCAGGTGCAGGCCGCGCAGCTCGTCGAGGCGGGCGGGCTCCAGGCCGAAGCGGGCTTCCAGGTCGTCGTAATAGTTTTCCGGGATGGGCAGCAGCGGCGCCCCGCGCGCCCGCATGGCGCGCGCCGTGGCCGCCGCGTCGGCGGTCAGGAAGGCGATGTGGTGCACCCCGGCCCCGGCCACGGCGGAGACGAAGCGGCCCGTGGCCGTCTCCCGCGCCTCGGAGACATTGAGCGGCAGGCGCAGGGCGCGGTCCGGCGTCACCATGGCGCGGCTGCGCACCAGGCCGCGCGGGTCCGGCAGTTCCCACAGCCCTTCCGGCTCCATGCCGAAGAGGGCGCGGTAGAACAGGATGAAGCTGTCCATCTGCCCCGGCGCCAGGGCCTGGGCCACATGGTCCACCGCCAGCAGGCCGGATTCGCCCTCGACGCCGGGGATGAGGTGGAAGTCATCCTCCCAGAAGCTGCGCTCGCCGGGGCGGTTCTCGACGAGGCAGATCAGCGAGCCATCGGGCGCGCGCAGCTGCGGCATCGGGCGCTCCCCGGCGCCGCGCGGCTCCTGCCAGGTGGAGCAGAGCAGGGCATGGGCGCGGGCCAGCGCGGCCTCCGCCTTCTCCACCGAGAGCGCCATGGCGCAGACGGAGGGGCCATGCATCTCGAAATGCCCGGCGGCGGCGCTGTCCGGCTCGGCATTCAGCACGAGGCTGACGCCGCCCTGGCGATACAGCTCCACGGCCTTGGAGCGGTGCCGGCCGGCCAGCCGGAAGCCCAGCGTGCCGAGGAAGCCGGCCAGTTCCTGCCGCACCGGCTCGTTGACGGCGAATTCCAGGAACTCCACCCCGTGGCAGCGCGGTGCGGGGGGGAGGGCGGCGGCGGGGACACCGGGGCGCGCCTCGGATTCGGCCAGGATGAGGGAGCGCAGCCCGTCCCGCGCCGTCTGCCGCACCGGGGCGGCGCGGAACTCGTCGTTGAAGATTTCCAGCGAGAGCGGGCCGGCATAGCCGGCATCGAGCACCGCCTTCAGGAAGGGCGTGACCGGCAATTGCCCCTGGCCGGGGAAGTTGCGGTAGTGGCGGCTCCACTGCAGCACGTCCATGTCGAAGAGCGGGGCATCGGCGAGCTGGACGAAAAAGATTTTCTCGCCCGGCAGCTGCGCGATGCCGGAGGGGTCGTCCTTCAGCGAGAGGGTGTGGAAGGAATCGACGATCAGGCCAAGGGCCGGGTGGTCGGCGCGCCGCACGATGTCCCAGGCCTGGCGCCAGAGGCGGGTATGCCGGCCCCAGGCCAGCGCCTCATAGCCGACGCGCAGCCCGCGCCGCGCGGCGCGCTCGGCCATCTCGCGCAGGTCGGCGGCGGCGCGCTCCGGGTCGTCCAGGCAGGCGGGCTGCACATTGCTGCACACCAGCACGAGATCCGTGCCGAGGGCCTGCATCACGTCGAATTTGCGCTCCGCGCGGTCGAGGTTGCGGGCGCGCTGCGGCTCCGGCATCGCCTCGAAATCGCGGAAGGGCTGGAAGATGGTGATGGCGAGGCCGAGATCCTCCGCCATCCGCCGCACCTCGGCCGGGGAACCGTTGAAGGTCAGCAGGTCGTTCTCGAAAATCTCGATGCCGTCGAAGCCGACCGCCGCCGCCGCCTCCAGCTTGTCCGGCAGGTCGCCGCTCATGCAGACGGTGGCGATGGAACGGGGATGGCGCGGCATGCGAAGACCTTCCTGAAACCAAGAAAAGTCTGGGGGAAGGAATTCCCCCAGACCCCCATCTTTTTTCTCTCCGTCCGCCAGCGGCAAGGCTGGCGCCCGGTTATTCCCCCCTGTTACTCCAGCGTGATGCCGCGGATGCGGATCAGCTCGCCCCACTTGGCGCTCTCGGCTGTCAGATAGGCCGGCCAGGCCTCCGGGGTGCCGTAGTCCGGGAAAATGGAGTTCTGCTTCAGGCGGTCCAGCACCTCGGGCGCCTTCATGGTGGCGGCGGTGGCGGCGGCGAGGCGCGCCACCACATCGGCCGGCAGCCCGGCCGGGCCGAGGATGGCGAATTCCGAGGCGCACTCATAGCCCGGCAGGCCGGATTCGGCGATGGTCGGGATCTGCGGCACCAGCGGGTTGCGCTCCTTGCTGCTGACGCCGATCGCCGTCACCTGCTGCGCCGCGATCAGCGGCAGGGCGGTGACCGCGTCGACGAAGGCCATCTGCACCTCGTTGGCGATCAGCGCCTGCACCGCCGGCGCGCCGCCGCGGTAGCTGACATTCTGCACCTCGGTCCCGGTCTGGCGCAGGAACAGCTCGGTGGCGAGGTGGGCGGAGGAGCCGGCGCCGGAGGAGCCATAGCTCATCTTGCCCGGCTGCTTCTTGGCCAGCGCCACGAAGCCGGCGATGTCCTTCACGCCCAGGCTGTTGTTGACGCAGAGGAAGATCGGCGTGGTCGCGACCTTGCCGATGCCGGTGAAGCCCTTGTCGTCGTCATAGCCGCGCTGCGGGAAGAGGTGGCGGGCCATGGCGAAGGTGGAGTTCACGCCGAGCAGCAGCGTATAGCCATCCGGCCGCGCGCGGGCGACGGAGGCATGGCCGATGGTGCCGCTGGCGCCGGCGCGGTTTTCCACCACCACCTGCTGGCCCAGCTCCTTCGTCAGCTGCTGCGCCACGACGCGGCCGACGAAATCGGTCGAGCCGCCGGGCGCCCAGGAGACGACCAGCGTGATGGTGCGGTTGGGATAGGCGCCCTGCGCCAGGGAGGCGGCGGGGCGCAGCGCGCTGCCCGCGGCCAGCAGGCCAAGGCCGGTCGAGAAGCCGCGACGGGTGATGGTCATGGTTTCCTCCTGCGGCCCCCTCGGGGGCCGGCGCATTTCTGGACGAAAGTTTTGCTTGGGTGTGTACGTACCAGATAGTACATTAGCACATCAAGATGAAAACAAGGCCGCCAGGCCGCCTTCTTCTCTCCGCCCGCCGAGGATCGCCATGAACGCCCCTGCCTTTGCCCCTGACGAGACCGCCGCCCTGCCGCCCGCCTTCCTGGTGGGGCTGGTGGGCAGCGGGATCCAGGCGTCCCGCTCCCCGGCGCTGCATGAGCGGGAGGGGGCGGCGCAGGGGCTGCGTTATATTTACCGCCTGTTTGATTTCGATGTCCTGAAGGCTGGCCTCGATTCCCTGCCGCGCATCCTCGACATGGCGCAGGCGCTGGGCTTTGCCGGCCTCAATATCACGCATCCGGCCAAGCAGGCGGTGCTGCCGCTGCTGGACGAGGTCTCGCCCGATGCCCGCGCGCTGGGTGCGGTCAACACGGTGGTGCTGCGGGATGGCCGCCGCATCGGCCACAACACCGACCATTCGGGCTTTGCCGAAGGCTTCCGCCGGGGCCTGCCCGATGCCGTGATGGGTGAGGTGGTGCAGCTGGGCGCCGGCGGCGCCGGGGCGGCGGTGGCGCATGCCGCGCTCTCGCTGGGCGCGCAGCGGCTGACGCTGCTGGACATGGACCCGGCCAAGGCGGCGGGGCTGGCCGAGTCGCTGAACGCGCATTTCGGCCCTGGCCGCGCCCGCGCCGCCACCGACATCACGGCCGCGATGCGCGGCGCCGATGGCCTGATCCACGCCACCCCGACGGGCATGGCGAAATATCCGGGCCTGCCGCTGCCCGAGGACCTGCTCCACCCCCGCCTCTGGGTGGCCGAGGTGGTCTATGTCCCGCTGGAGACGCAGCTGGTGCGCACCGCGCGCGCGCGCGGCTGCCGGGTGGTGGATGGCGGCGGCATGGCGGTGTTCCAGGCCGTGGGCGCCTTCCGCCTCTTCACCGGGCTGGAGCCGGATGCCGAGCGGATGCTGCGCCACTTCACCCGCATGATGGCCGGCTGACCGCCCGGCGCGGCCTGCCGGACAGAAGGTTTTTGGTTCTTTTTCCAAAAAGAACCGCTTGCTGCCGGCGTGCGGGAATTTTTCCCGCACGCCAACCATTTCTAACGTGCGCGCGCTGCGAAAAACACCTATAAGCGCCCTGGGGCCCGCGAAAACTCCGGGACAGCCCAGACAAGCCGGGCGCCCCATTCTCCGTTCCACCTTGCACAAGGCATCGCGGAACCCTCCAAAAAGACTTTTGAGAGGTTCCAGTGCAGAGCATTTCTGCCATCAACGGGCGCCTGAGCCTGTTGGATTTCCTCGCGCTGCGTCAGGCCTACCAACAGAGCTCCGGCACCGACGCCACCAGCGGCAGCACCGCCTCCGCCACCGATGCGGCCAGCACGGCGACGGCGGCGTCCTCCACCGCGGCGCAGTCCAGCCAGGCCGTGTCCGGCCTGCAGGACATCTTCGCCAGCTTCTCCAGCGACCTGCAGGCGCTGCTGGTCTCCTTCCAGTCGGTGGACCAGACGGGGAGCGGCGAGGCCGCCTCCGCCTCCGGCCTGCAGGGGCCGCCGCCCGGCCCGCCGCCGGGACCGCCCCCGGGTGACGCCGCCTCCGGCGGCAGCGACCCGGTGAGCACCCTGGTGGACAGCCTGAAGAGCCTGCTCTCCAGCCTGCAATCCGCATCCAGCTCCGGCACCGGCAGCACGGACACGGACACGGATTCGGACGCCACCTCCAGCACCGCCGGGAATGATGGTGACGCCGATGACAGCAGCGCCAGCATCGCCGCCCAGCTCACGGCGATCCTGGCGGAGCTGGAGAAGACCCAGGACAACCAGCAGAGCGGTGGCCCGGGGAATGGTGGCGCCATGCAGGGGCCGCCGCCCGGCCCGCCGCCGGGTCCGCCGCCCTCCGGCCAGGCCGGTGACGCCTCCAGCGCCAGCGACCCGCTCAGCAGCGCGCTGGAAAGCCTGAAGGCCGTGCTGGAGGCGCTGCAATCCGGTACCTCGGACAGCAGCACGGACAGCAGCAGCACGGACAGCAGCGCCAGCAGTGACAGCTCAGACAGCAGCAGCGCGGTGGCGGCCGCCAGCGTGAGCACCACCACCGAGGACGCCACCGACACCGCCACCGAGAGCACAAGCCTGACCGCCTCCGCCCTCGCGGCGGGCCTGTCCAGCATCCTCGACGCGCTGGAGAGCGCCCGCTCCGGGCAGGAGCAGCAGGCGAGCGGCGCCTCCACCGCCCAGGCCGATGGCTTCCGCCTGCGGGACCTCTTCCTGGCAGCGCGGGCCTATGGCGGCACGGCCCAGGTGGCGGCCTGAGGCGTGGACAAGGGGTCCGGGGCCGGGGGCCGTGCCGCCCGGTCTCAGGCTCCGGGCTGGGCCGGGGGAGTCTCTCCCCCGGCCCGCAGATAACGCAGCACCGCTTCCACGATCATCCGCCGCTGCGCCGCCCGCCGCTCCGGCGCCTGGAGGTCAACGCCGAAAATCGTGCCCAGCGTGTGGCGGTTGGCCACCCGGTGGAAGCACAGGCCGTTGATCAGGATATGCAGGTCCAGCGGGTCCACCCCGGCGCGAAAGCGGCCCGCCGCCTCGCCCCGCGCCAGCAGCGCCCGCAGCAGGCCGATCACCGCGTCATTGCGCCCGCGCAGCGTGGCGGAGCCGGCGATATGCGCCGCCTCGTGGATATTCTCCACCGAGACCAGCCGGACGAATTCCGGGTGCTCGGCGTGATAGTCGAAGGTGGTTTCCACCAGGCGGCGCATCGCCTCTTCCGGCGGCACGCCCTCCAGGCTCAGCCCCGCCTCGGTGCGGCGGATGCCGGCATACATCTCCTCCAGCACGCTGGCGAAGAGTTGCTCCTTGCTGCCGAAATAATAGTAGATCATCCGCTTGGTGGTCTGGGTCCGCGCGGCGATCTCGTCCACCCGCGCGCCAGACAGGCCCTTGGCGGCGAATTCGGCAATGGCGGCGTCGAGGATGTTGCGCCGCGTCTGCTCGGCATCCCGCGCGCGGGGCGCGCTCCTCGCCTCTTCGCTCATTCTGCACTCCCTGGACTATCCGGTTCGTACATTCCCGGGCCAGGGCGTGGCCACCCCCTTTTTCTTTAGGAAAGAAAAAGCGAGAGAGAGGCAGAAATGTTCTTTTTTGGAAAAAAGAACCAAAAAACTTTTTCCAGTGGCGTCCCGCCTCAGGCCTGAAGCGGGACGCCAAACTGAAAGAAAACTACACCCGCTCCAGGATCATCGCGATCCCCTGGCCCACGCCGATGCACATCGTCACCAGCGCGTAGCGGCCCTGGCGCAGATGCAGCTCCTCCACCGCCGTCTGCACCAGCCGCGCGCCGGACATGCCGAGCGGATGGCCGAGCGCGATGGCGCCGCCATTGGGGTTCACATGCTCCGCGTCATCGGGCAGGCCGAGGTCGCGCGTCACCGCCAGGGCCTGGGCGGCGAAAGCCTCGTTCAGCTCGATGACATCGATCTGGCCAAGGGTGAGGCCGGCCTTCTCCAGCACCTTGCGGGTGGCCGGGGCAGGGCCGAAGCCCATGATGCGCGGCGGCACGCCGGCGGTGGCGCTGGCCACCACGCGGGCGCGCGGCGTCAGGCCATGGCGCTCCGCCGCCGCGGCGCTGGCCAGCAGGATGGCGCAGGCACCGTCATTCACGCCCGAGGCATTGCCCGCCGTCACGCTGCCGCCTTCCCTGCGGAAGGGGGTGGGCAGCTTGGCCAGCACCTCCAGCGTCGTCTCCGGGCGGGGCTGCTCGTCCTGGCTGACGATCAGCGGCTCGCCCTTGCGCCGGCGGACCTCGACGGGGACGATCTCGCGCGCGAAGCGCCCGGCCGCCTGCGCCGCCTTGGCGCGGTGCTGGCTGCGCCAGGCGAAGGCATCCTGGTCAGCGCGGCTGATCTGGAAATCGGCGGCCACGTTCTCCGCCGTCTCGGGCATCGAGTCGACGCCGTACTGCGCCTTCATCAGCGGGTTGACGAAACGCCAGCCGATGGTGGTGTCATAGATCTCGGCGGCGCGGCCGAAAGCCTCGGCGCTCTTGCCTTGGACGAAGGGCGCGCGCGTCATGCTCTCCACGCCGCCGGCCAGCATCAGCTCCGCCTCGCCGGACTTGATGGCGCGGGCGGCGATGCCGGTGGCATCCATGCCCGAGCCGCAGAGGCGGTTCACCGTGCTGCCCGGCACGCTGTCCAGCAGCCCGGCCAGCAGGCTGGACATGCGGGCGACGTTGCGGTTGTCCTCGCCCGCCTGGTTGGCGCAGCCGAACACCACATCATCCAGCGCCGCCCAGTTCAGCTCCGGGTGGCGCGCCATCAGCGCCTTGATGGGGATGGCGCCGAGGTCGTCGGCCCGCACCGGGGCGAGCGCCCCGGCATAGCGGCCGATCGGCGTGCGGGCGGCGTCGCAGACAAAGGCATCACGCATCAGAGGGAACCTTCCGTCTTGGCGGCCATGCGGAGCGGGGCGTCGGTGCGGGCCTGCAGGGCCTCCAGCGTCAGGCCCGGGGCCATCTCGACCACGGCGAAGCCCTCCGGCGTCACATCCAGCACGGCGAGATTGGTATAGACACGCCGCACCGACCCCATGGCGGTGAGCGGGTAAGAGCAGCGGCGGACCAGGCGCGGCGCGCCCTCCTTGGTGGTGTGCTCCATCACCACCCAGAGGCGCCTGGCCCCGGCGGAGAGGTCCATGGCACCGCCGACCGCGGGGGCGCTGTCATTGGCCGAGGTCGCCCAGTTGGCGATATCGCCATTCTCCGCCACCTCGAAGGCGCCGAGCACGCAGAGGTCGAGATGCCCGCCGCGGATCATGGCGAAGCTGTCCGCGTGGTGGACATAGGCGCCGCCGCGCACCAGCGTCACCTGCTGCTTGCCGGCATTGATCAGCCAGGGGTCGGCATCCTCCGGCGCGGGGGCGGGGCCCATGCCGAGCACGCCGTTTTCCGAGTGGAACACCACCTCGCGCCCGGCGGGCACGAAATCGGCCACCAGCGTCGGGATGCCGATGCCAAGGTTGACATACCACCCCTCCGGGATGTCCTGCGCCACGCGCGCGGCCATCTGCTTGCGGGAGAGGGGGGTGAAGGCGGCTTCGCTCATTCTCGTTTCCTCCTCAGGCGGCCTGCGGGATGTGGATGACGCGGTCCACGAAGATGCCGGGGGTGACGACCTGCTCCGGGTCCAGCGTGCCGAGGGGGGCGAGCTCATCCACCTGGACGATGGTCAGCGCCGCGGCCATGGCCATCACCGGGTTGAAGTTGCGGCCCGAGCGGCGGTAGGTGAGGTTGCCCCAGCGGTCCCCGGCCAGGCCCTGCACCAGCGCGACATCGCCATGCAGGGCGGTCTCCAGCACGCAGGGCTTGCCGTTGAACTCGGCGGTGGGCTTGCCCTCGGCCAGCAGGGTGCCATAGCCGGTGGGGGTGTAGAAGGCCGGCACGCCGGCGCCGGCGGCGCGCATGCGCTCGGCCAGCGTGCCCTGCGGCACGATCTCCAGCTCCAGCTTCCCGGCCTTGTAGAGTTCCTCGAACACCACCGAGCCGGCGCTGCGCGGGTAGGAGCAGATGATCTTGCGCACCCGCCCCAGCTCCATCAGCCGGGCGAGGCCGGTGCGGCCGGTGCCGGCATTGTTGGCGACGATGGTGAGGTCCTTCGCGCCCTGCTCGATCAGCCCGTCGATCAGCGCGTCCGGCTGGCCGACCGAGCCGAAGCCGCCCACGAGCACGGTGGCGCCGTCGGCGATGCCCTGCATGGCGTCTGCCATGGTTCGGACAATCTTGTTGATCATAACGTTCCTCGCTGGGGCGTTTCTGTCCGGGCGAGACTAGGTCCGCGCGGGCGGGGGGGGCAACGGCGTGCGCTATGCGCACACGGCCAGTGTTGATTGCGTAATGAGAGTCATTCTCATTTTCAAAACAAGGCTGTGAGCAACAGGCAAGCTTCCCCGGGGGACCCTAGGCAGGGGGCGGCTTTTATGAAAAAATCCTCTAAACACGGGAATAGCGAGAGGCGACAATGAACCGGCGCGAACGTCAGATGCTCGATATCCTGAAGCGCGGGCGCGACGACTATGGCTATGTCGCCGTCAAGGCCGAGTTCGAGGCCGAGGGGACCCGTACCGATGAATTCCTCCGCCTGGCGGAGATCGCCCGCAAGGCCGGCCTTGGCATCGGCCTGAAGATCGGCGGCTGCGAGGCGATGCGCGACCTGATCGAGAGCAAGCAGTACGGCGTCGAGTACATCATCGCCCCGATGGTGGAGACGCCCTACGCGCTCAGCAAGTTTGTCGACGCCAAGAACAAGATCTATTCGAAGGACGAGCAGGAGGACACCGACTTCCTGTTCAATCTGGAGACGATCACCGGCTTCAACAACCTCGCCGGCCTCGCCGCCGTGGCGGAGCAGCCGGCGGCGCGCACGGGCTTCGTCTTCGGCCGCGTCGATTTCGCCCTGTCCAACGGCTACCACCGCGATGCGATCAACGAGGACAAGGTCACCGACTATGTCCTGAAGACGGCGGCGGTGGCGAAGGAGAAGGGCCTGCCGCTGGTCGTCGGCGGCGCCATCTCGAACGAGGCGGTCGATGCGCTGCGCCGCATCCACGCCGTCTATCTGACGCGCTTCGAGACGCGCAAGATCATCTTCAACGCCGATCGCGCGCTGCTCACCTCCGACATCCAGCGCGGCCTGCTCGACGCCGTCGAGTTCGAGCTGCTGTGGCTGAGCAACAAGCGCGACTACTACACCACCCTCGGCAGCGAGGATGACAAGCGCATCCGCATGCTGGAAGACCGCCTGAAGGCCATCCACAGCGTGGCCGCATAAAGCGTGCCTGCGCCTGGGATTCTGGTGTTCGGCGGCCGCGGCGCCATTGGCGCCGCGGTGCGGGAGCGCTTTGCCCGCCAGGGCTGGCGCGTGGCGGCCAGCTCGCGCCGCCCCGTGCCGGCGGCCGAGGCCGGCGATGTCCACTGGATCACCTGCGACCCGGAGGCCGAGGGCATCGCCCCCGACCTCCTCGATGGCGGCGCGCCCTATGACGCCGTCTGCTGGGCGCAGGGCGCCAACGCGGCGGACAGCGTCTTCGACGTCTCGCCGGAGCGCCACATGGCGCTCTACCGCGCCAACTGCCTCTTCGTGCTGGAGACGCTGAAGCTGCTGCTGGCGCGCGACCTGCTGGCGCCGGGCGCGCGGCTTGTCGTGCTCAGCTCGATCTGGCAGGCCATCGCGCGGCAGGACAAGCTCTCCTACACCATGACGAAAGCGGCGGTGGGCGGGCTGGTGCGCTCCGCCTCGGTCGATCTCGCGGCGCGCGGCATCCTCATCAACGCCGTGCTGCCCTCGGCCATCGACACGCCGATGACGCGCGCCAACCTCGCGCCCGAGCAGGTGGCGCGGCTGGCCGGCGCCACGCGCTTCGACCGCCTCGTCACCCTCGACGACGTGGTGGCGGCGGTGGAATTCCTCTGCTCCCCGGCCAATTCCGGCATCACGGGGCAATGCCTCGCTGTGGATCTAGGCTTCAGCCATGCCCGCCTTGTTTGAGATCAGCTCCGCCGCCGGCCGCTACACGGTCGAGCAGGAGCACGGCCTGCTCGCGCGCAGCCTGCCCGAGATGGCCGGCGGCGTCGTCATCGCCGACGAGTATTTCGCCGCGCGGCTCGCGGGGCAGGGGCTGAACCTCATCGCCCTGCCGGCCACCGAGCAGAGCAAGAGCCTCGATGCCATCGGCGATGTCATCATCCGCATGCGCGGCCTCGGCGCCACCCGCGGCTCGCATCTCTGGGCCATCGGCGGCGGCGCCATCCAGGACGCGGCGGCCTTCGTCGCCTCCGTCTACATGCGCGGCATTGCCTGGACCTACCTGCCGACCACGCTGCTCGGCATGGTCGACAGCTGCATCGGCGGCAAGTCCTCGATCAATGTCGGCGCCTACAAGAACATCGTCGGCACCTTCCATGTGCCGCGCACGGTGCGCATCGATGCCGGGCTGACCGCCTCGCTCTCCACCGAGCAGCGCGTGGCCGGCCTCGTCGAGGCGGCGAAGATCACCTATTGCCGCGGCGACGACGTCTTCGCGCAGTACCTCGCGCAGTCGCCCGCGCCGTCGCTCTCGCCCGAGGCCTTCGGCCCCATCATCGCCCTCTCCCTCGGCGCGAAGAAGTGGTTCATCGAGATCGATGAGTTCGACCGCAAGGAAAGGCTGCTGCTGAATTTCGGCCATACCTTCGGCCATGCGCTCGAGGGGGCCTCGCACTACAGGCTCAGCCACGGCATCGGCGTCGGCGTCGGCGTGCTCTGCGCGCTCACCCTCTCGCGCGCCCTGCTCGGCGGCGAGCCGGGCGGCGCCACGGCGGCGCTGGAGGCGCATCTGCGCGCCCTGCTCGGCGCCTTCGACGCCCTGCCCGCCATCCTGCGCGACATCGACGTGGCCGAGGCCTGGGACCGGCTGAAGGCCGACAAGAAGCACGAGGCCGCGCATTATCGCTTCGTCACCCTCGACGCGGCCGGGCGGGTCGAACTGATCCGCCTGCCGCGCGAGCCCGGCACCGACCGCATGGTCCTCTCCGCCCTTCACGACACGCTGGCATCGCTCATCCCATGATGAAATATTCGGACGTCCTCGCCGGCTGGCTGGCCGAGCTGGGCTATACCCACTGCTTCTTCGTCGCCGGCGGCAATGTGATGCACGTCCTGGCGAGCTTCGACCAGAAATTCACCATGGTGCCCGTGGTGCATGAGGTCTGCGCCGGCATCGCCGCGGAGTATTTCAACGAGATCTCCGGCGGCGGGAAGGCCTTCGCCCTCGTCACCGCCGGGCCGGGGCTGACCAACATCGTCACCGCCATCGGCGGTGCCTGGCTGGAAAGCCGCGAGCTGCTGGTGATCGGCGGCCAGGTGAAGACCGCCGACCTCGCCCATGGCGCGCTGCGCCAGCGCGGCATCCAGGAGATCGACGGCGTCGGCATCGCCGCCCCCATCACCGTCGCCTCGGTGCGGATGGAGGAGCCCGCCCCGCGCGCCGAGTGGGAGCGGCTGGTGGGCCTGACGCGGCATGGCCGGCGTGGCCCCGTCTTCGTCGAGCTGCCGCTCGACATCCAGGCGCGCCCGGTGGACCCGGCGCAGCTCGGCGCCGCCGCCCATGTGCCGCCGCCGCTCCCCACCGCCAGCGAGGCGGTGCTGGAGGAGATCGCGCAGGCGCTGCGCGGGGCGGAGCGCCCGGCCATCCTGATCGGTGGCGGCATCCACCGCGACACCACCGCCGCGCTGCGCCCGCGCCTCGCCGAACTCGGCATTCCGCTCGTCACCACCTGGAACGGCGCCGACCGCGTGCCGGAGGACCACCCGCTGTATTTCGGGCGGCCCAACACCTGGGGCCAGCGCAGCGCCAACCTCGTGTTGCAGCAGAGCGACGTGCTGCTCGTCCTCGGCAGCCGCCTCGGCCTGCAGCAGACCGGCTTCAACTGGCAGGAATTCGCCCCCGTGGCGCGCGTCATCCAGGTGGAGATCGACCCGGCGGAACTGGCCAAGGGCCATCCGAAGGTCGCCCTGCCGGTCGCCGCCGATGCCAATGACGTGCTGCGCCGCCTCGCCCCGCGCGATCTCGGCCGGCATGAGGCATGGGTGGCCTATTGCCGCCGCATCCGCGACGCCGTGCCGCTGGTCGAGCCGGTGAACCAGACGGGGCAGGGCTATCTCTCGCCCTTCGTCTTCTGCACCGAGCTTTCTGGCCTCTGCGGCGGCGATGACATCGTCATCCCCTGCAGCAGCGGCGGCGCCTTCACCGTGATGAAGCAGTCCTTCCGCCTGCGCGAGGGGCAGTTCATGGTGACGAACAAGGGCCTGGCGGCGATGGGCTATGGCCTCTCCGGCGCCATCGGCGCGGCGCTGGCCTACCCGCAGCGGCGCACCGTGCTGGTGGAGGGCGATGGCGGCTTCGCCCAGAACCTCCAGGAGATCGGCACCGCCGTCGTCAACAAGCTGAACCTGAAGATCTTCATCTTCGATGATGGCGGCTATGCCTCCATCCGCATGACGCAGCGCAACTACTTCAAGGGCGGCTATATCGGCTGCGACACCGGCAGCGGCCTCGGCATGCCGCACTGGGCGCGCATCTTCGATGCCTATGACGTCCCCTGCCTGCCCGTGCTGCCCGGCTTCGAGACGGACCCGGCCTTCCGCGCCCTGTTCGACGCGCCCGGCGTCGCCGCCTTCCTCGTGAAGATCGACCCCGAGCAGAGCTATTTCCCCAAGATCACGAGCCGCGTCACCGCCAGCGGCGGCATGGCCTCGGAGCCGCTGCACCGCATGACGCCGCCGCTCGAACCCGCCCTGATGGCGGAGATCGGCCGCTACCTGCCGCCGTCTCCGGACGAGGTGAACTGACCCATGTCCGAACAGAAACGCACCAAGGCCGTCATCCTCGCCGGCGGCCGCGGCTCGCGCCTCGCCGAGGAAACCAGCACCCGGCCCAAGCCGATGGTCGAGGTGGGCGGCCACCCGATCCTCTGGCACATCATGAAGACCTACTCCCATTACGGGGTGAATGACTTCGTGATCTGCGTGGGCTATCTCGGCTACGTCATCAAGGAATATTTCTACCACTACTACCTGCACCACTCGGACGTGACGATCGATGTCCGCCGCGGGCAGATGACGGTGCACGACACCATGTCCGACGACTGGCGCGTCACCCTGGTCGAGACGGGGCTGGACACGCAGACCGGCGGCCGCCTGCGCCGCGTCCGCCCCTACCTGCAGGATTGCGACCATTTCTGCATGACCTATGGCGATGGCGTCGGCTCGGTCGATATCGGCGCCGCCATCGATTTCCACCGCGGCCATGGCAAGCTCGCCACCGTCACCGCCGTGCAGCCCATGGCGCGCTTCGGCGCCCTGGTGATGGAGGGCGACCGCGTCGACCGCTTCGAGGAGAAGCCGCCCGGCGATGGCAACCACATCAATGGCGGCTTCTTCGTGCTCTCCCCCAAGGTGATCGACCTCATCGCGGATGACACGACCATCTGGGAGCGCGAGCCGATGGAGACCCTGGCGCGCACGGGTGAGCTGATGGCCTATCGCCACAGCGGCTACTGGCAGCCCATGGACACGCTGCGCGACCGCCAGACGCTGAACGACCTCTGGAATTCCGGGCGGGCGCCGTGGAAGGTGTGGTGAGCGGCCGGCTGCCTGACCCCGCCTTCTGGCGCGGCCGCCGCGTCTTCCTGACGGGGCATACCGGCTTCAAGGGAAGCTGGCTCTCCCTCTGGCTCGCCCGCATGGGCGCGGTGGTGCAGGGCTATGCCCTGCCGCCGCCGACCGAGCCGAGCCTCTTCGAGGCGGCGCGCGTCGCCGGCGAGGTCGGCCATACCCTGGGCGATATCCGCGATCAGGCGGCGCTCGCCCGCAGCCTCGCCGCCTTCGGCCCCGAGATCGTCCTCCACATGGCGGCGCAGCCGCTGGTGCTGGAATCCTATGTCCAGCCGGTGGAGACCTATGCCACCAACGTCATGGGCACGGTCCACCTGCTGGAGGCCGCGCGCCATTCCGGCGCGCGCGCCACGCTGATCGTCACCAGCGACAAGTGCTACGAGAACCGCGACGTCATCTGGGGCTACCGCGAGCACGACCCGATGGGCGGGCATGATCCCTACAGCAACAGCAAGGGCTGCGCCGAGCTCGTCACCGCCGCCTATGCCGCCTCCTATTTCGGCCCCGCCGGGCTGGCGATCGGCTCGGGCCGCGCCGGCAATGTGATCGGCGGCGGCGACTGGGCGAAGGACCGGCTGATGACGGACCTGATCGCCGCGCTGATGGCCGGCCGCGCCCCCGTGCTGCGCTCCCCCGCCGCCGTGCGCCCCTGGCAGCATGTGCTGGAGCCGCTCTCCGGCTATCTCGTCGCCGCCGAGCACCTCGCACAGGGCAGGGTCCCGCCCGGCCGCGCGGGCGATGCCTGGAATTTCGGCCCCGACGCGGCGGGGGAGGTGACGGTGGGCGCGGTCGCCGCGCGCATCTGCGAGCTCTGGGGCTCCGGCCTGCGCCCGGTGGTGGAGGACGCCACCCGCGGCAAGGAGGCGCGGCTGCTCGCCCTCGACTCCACCAAGGCCCGCATCGAGCTGGGCTGGCGCCCGCGCTGGGGCATCGACCGCGCCCTGGCCGAGACGGTGGCCTGGTTCCAGGCCTGGCAGGGCCGCGCCGATATGCGCGCCGTGACCCTGCGCCAGATTGACGACTATGTTGACGCCGCGCCGGCCCCTGCCGCGCGGCAGCAGGAGCACGCATGAGCGCCACCACCGACACCACGGCCCGCCCGCAGACCGAGGCCGAGGCTCTGCGCGAGAAGATCCTGGCGCTGGTCGGCGAATACGCCGCCCTGGCCCATGCGGAGAAGCCCTTCCAGCCCGGGCGCAGCCCCGTTCCCGTCTCCGGCAAGGTCTATGGCGCGCCGGACATGCAGATGCTGGTGGACAGCGCGCTGGACTTCTGGCTGACCACCGGCCGCTTCAACGCCGCCTTCGAGCTGCGCCTGCGCCGCTTCCTCGGCGTGCAGCACGCGCTCACCTGCAATTCCGGCTCCTCGGCCAATCTGCTCGCCGTCTCGGCGCTGACCAGCCCGCTGCTGGGCGAGAAGGCGCTGCGCCCGGGCGATGAGGTCATCACCTGCGCCGCCGGCTTCCCCACCACGGTCAACCCCATCCTGCAGAACAACCTCGTGCCGGTGTTCGTGGATGTGGACATCCCGACCTACAACATCCGCGCCGAGCGCATCGAGGCCGCCATCACCCCGCGCACCCGCGCCATCGTGGTGGCGCACACGCTGGGCAACCCCTTCGACCTGGACACGGTCCTGGCCGTCGCCAAACAGCATAACCTCTATGTCGTCGAGGATACCTGCGACGCGCTGGGCGCCACCTATCGCGGCAAGCTCGTCGGCACCCATGGCGATATCGGCACGCTGAGCTTCTACCCCGCCCACCACATCACCATGGGCGAGGGCGGCGCGGTCTTCACCAGCCGCAGCAAGCTCAAGCGCGCCCTCGAATCGATCCGCGACTGGGGCCGCGACTGCTGGTGCGACCCGGGCAAGGACAACACCTGCAACAAGCGCTTCGAGCACAAGCTGGGCGAGCTGCCCTATGGCTACGACCACAAATACACCTACAGCCATGTCGGCTATAACCTGAAGATCACCGACATGCAGGCGGCCGTGGGCCTCGCCCAGATGGACCGGCTGGAGGGCTTCATCGCCGCGCGGCGCCACAACTTCGCCCGGCTGAAGGAAGGGCTGCGCCGCCTGGAGGAATTCCTCATCCTGCCGGAGGCGACGCCGCATTCCGAACCCTCCTGGTTCGGCTTCCCGCTGACGGTGCGCGCCGGCGCGCCCTTCACGCGCGACCAGCTGGTGGTGCATCTGAACGAGAAGAAGATCGCCACCCGGCTGCTCTTCGGCGGCAACCTGCTGCGCCAGCCCTACATGGTGGGCCGCGACCACCGCATCGTGAGCGACCTGACCAATGCCGACACGGTGATGACCTCGACCTTCTGGATCGGCGTCTTCCCCGGCCTCGGCGATGGCCATGTCGACTACATGCTGGAGACCATCGAGGCCTTCTGCCGCGGCCGGGCGTGATGGCGCCCGGCGGCCCCGCCTCCGCCCCACCCCCCGCCCTGGACCAGCGCCTCGCCGCTGCCCTGGCGGCGGCGGGTGCCGCGCCGGTCATCGTCACCGGCGCGGGCGGCTGGCTCGGGCTGGTGACGCTCGACCTGCTGCGCGGGCTGCTGGGCGAAAACTTCGGCACGCGGGTGCTCGCCTATGGCTCCCATGCGCGGCCGATCGCGCTGCCCGGCGGCGCGGTGCTGCCCTGCCGCGCCCTGCCGGAGCTGGATGCCTATGACGGGCCGCCGCCGCTGGTCATCCACCATGCCTGCCTGACGAAGGACCGCGTCGCCGCGCTCGGCGTGGCGGCCTTCCTGGAGGGCAATGACGCCATCCGCGGCCATGTCGCCTGGCTGCTGCGCCGGCGTGGCGCGGCGGGGCTGTTCCTGCCCTCCTCCGGCGCCGTCTACGGGCCGGGGCGCGTGCTGGCGCGGGACGCGGCCGCCAACCCCTATGGCGTCTCCAAGCTGCGGGACGAGGCGCTCTTCTCCGAGCTCGCCGCCGCCGCCGGCATCCCGCTGGTGATCGCCCGCGTCTTCAACATGGCCGGGCCTTTCATCAACAAGCCGGAGGCCTATGCGCTGGCCTCCTTCCTGGTCGCGCTGGCGGCCGGGCGGGCGGTGGAGATCCGCGCGGCGGGGCGCGTCGTGCGCTCCTACCTCCATGCGGGGGACCTGCTGCGGCTCGCCCTCGGCGCCCTGCTGCTGCGCCCGGCGGAGGCGCCCTTCCTCTTCGACACGGAAGGGGAGGTGGCGATCGAGGTGGGCGACCTCGCCCGCCGCTGCGCCGCCGTGCTCGGCCGGCCGGAGGCGGTGATCCACCGCGCCGCCCCCGATGGCCGCCCCGATGATGTCTATGTGGGCGATGGCACGGCCATGCGCGCCCTGGCCGCCGCGCTCGGCCTGCCGCTGCGCCCGCTCGATGTGCAGATCGCCGAGACCGCCGCCAGCCTCGCGCCCGCCGCCTGAGGGGCGGGCGTGAGCGTGACGGTGCAGAAATGTTTCTGCGTTGTGCCGGAAAGACGGCAGGGCTAGAGACAGGATCAGCCAAGGGCCCCGCCGGGCCCTGGCCGACGCGGCTTCCTGAACGAAGAACATCCCTGGCATGCTGACCGAGTTGCTGTCCGAGTTGCCGTCCAAGGCTGGCGCCCCCTTCGATCCCGTCCGCCTCCAGGACCGCTCGCCCGTGGGCGATACGGACCGCTTTCCGCCGGGCCGGCACCCCTACTACATCACGGCGCCGCGCTATATCCGCACCTCCGCCGGCATCAAGGCGCTGCACATGCTGTGCCACGCCCTCAACCGCGCGGGGTATGAGGCCTACATGGCCATCTTCCCCGTCTGGCTGGGGGCGGACCGCGTCAGCCCCGACCTCCTCACCCCCGTGCTGACGCCGGCGATCGCCCGCCGCCACCGGCGCGCCGGCCTCGCCCCCATCGTCGTCTATCCGGAGACGGTGGGCGGCAATCCCTGGCGGGCGCGCACCATCGTCCGCTACGTGCTGAACTTCCCGGGCCTGCTCGGCGGCGACCACAGCTACCCGCCGGACGAGATGGTCTATGGCTATTCCGCCGTCCTGGCCGAGGCCTGCAACCAGCCGGGCAAGGTGCTCTTCGTCCCCGCCTCGGACGCCACGGTCTTCACCCCGGCGGAGCAGGACACCCCGCGCCAGGGCGCCTGCTTCTACGCCATGAAGTACCAGGTGGTGCATCAGGGCCCGCTGCTGCCGGAGACGGAGGGCGCCATCGAGATCACCCGCGACCGCCCGGACAGCCAGAGCCCGGCCGAGATCGCCGAGATCCTGCGCCGCTCGGAGGTGTTCTACGCCTATGAGAACACCGCCCTGGCGCTGGAGGCGGCGCTCTGCCTCTGCCCCACCGTCTTCCTGCCCAACCCCTGGCTGACCGAGGTGATCGCGGTCAAGGAAATGGGCTGGGATGGCTTCGCCTGGGGCACGGCGCCGGAGGAGGTGGCGCGCGCCCGCGCCACCGTCCATCTGGCGCGCAACCGCTACCTTGCCACCTATCACCAGTTCTGGGAGCAGCTCGGCGTCTTCGCCCGCGAGACCCAGGCGCGGGCGGAGGCCGATGCGCGCGCCGGGCGGCTGCCGCGCGGCATGGCGTGGTGGCTGCTCTGCCTGCCGCAATGGGAGCGGGTGCGCACCCTGGCGCGGCTGACCCGCGCCAGCCTGCTGCGCAACGGGCCCGCGGCCACGGGCCGGCTGATCCTGGACTGGTTCCGCCGCCGCCTGCCGGGTTTCCACCGGCTGCGCTTCCTGGCCCTGCTCGGCCGCGTGACGCTGGCGAGCCTGCGGGAGAGGGGGCTGCGCGCCACCGGTGCGCGGGCGCTGCGCTTCCTCTCCGGGCGGCTGCCGGGCGGCCGCCTGCCGCCCCCGGCCCGGGGCTAGCGCCCGGCTGCTAATCCCGCTCCTGGCCTGGAACTGCCGGGCGGCAGGCCAGCACCCAGGCCCAGAGCGCCAGGTTTTCCACCACGCCCTGCCGGTAGAGCCCGGCCCGCCACAGCCGCCACAGCCGCGCGGGGGCGGATTGCGCCGGCATCTCCCGCAGCAGGCCGAGCACGCGGCGCGCTTCCGGCGTCTGCGGCGCGCCCTCCAGCGCGGCGATATGGGCGGCCATCAGGTTCATGAAGCGGGCCGGCCCGCGCCGCGCCGCCGCCCGCGCCCGCGCGGCGAGGCTGCCCTGGCTGCCCACCATGTTGCCGCCATGCTGGCGGTAGAGCAGGCCCGGCTCCTCGTCGAAGATCACCGTGCCGCCGGCGGCGCTGACCACGAGGTAGCACCACCAGTCATGCAGCGCGCCCTGCGGCGGCGGCGGTGCCGCCAGCATCAGCCGGCGCGCGGCCGGGTTGAGCACGGCGGTGCAGCCGGTGACGACATTCTGCACCAGCGCGTTGCGCAGCCCGAGCGGCCGCAGGGGACGGGGCGAAAGGCCCAGATCGCCGAGCGTGGCATCCACCAGCTTCTGCCGGCCGCAATAGAGCGCGGGCCTGTCCGCCGGCAGGGCGCGCAGCCTTTCCAGGGCGCGGGCCAGCTTGTGCGGCAGCCAGACATCATCCTGGTCGCAGAAGGCATAGCCGGGGGCATCCTCTGGCGCGCCGCGCAGCAGGGCCATGAAGCTCCCCGTCGCGCCCAGCCGCCGCGCGCCTTCCTCCGGCAGCCGGCTGGCCCGGCCATGGCGCTCCGCGAAGGCCGCCAGCAGCGCCGGGGTGGCGTCCGCCGAAGTGTCATCGCGCCACAGCAGGTGCCACGGCGTGCCCGGCTCCAGCCGGAGCAGGCTCTCCAGCAGGTCCGGCAGGTAGCGCTCCCCCTGGTAGGTGGCGAGCAGGATCTGGACAGGCTCGGTCATGCCGCCGGCTTAGGCCGAATGGGCGGGGCTGGCCAGCGGCATCCGGAAAGGGCGGCTGCGCCGTGGAAGAGGTTCTTTTTTGAAAAAAAGAACCAAAAAACTTTTTCCAGTTTAGCGTCCCACCTGGACGGGAGACGGCGGCAGCCTGAAAAAAATTTCTTCAGAAAAAGAAGAATCTAACCTGGAATAACCTTGCGGAGCTCCTGGGATGCCTGGAGCAGGGCCGGCAGGAGGAGGGTCCGCATCACCTCATCCGACCCGCGCGCCGTCTGCACCCCGATATTGATGGCGGCGACGCAGCGGCCGCGCTGGTCGCGCACCGGCACGGCCAGCGAGCGCAGCCCGATTTCCAGTTCCTCATCCACCAGGGCATAGCCCTGGGCGCGGGCCTCGCGCACGGCGGCGCGGATTTCGGCGCGGCTGGTGCGGGTGTGGCTGGTCAGCGCCTCGGGCGTCAGGCTGGTGATGTGCTGCTCCAGCGCGCCTTCCGGCAGGGCGGAGAGCAGGGCGCGGCCCAGCGCCGTGCAATGCGCCGGCAGGCGGCTGCCGACGCCCAGCGTGATGGACATGATCCGCCGCGCCGCCGCGCGGGCGACATAGACCACCTCCGTCCCGTCCAGGATGGCGGCGGAGCAGCTTTCGCCCGTCGCCTCCCGCACCGCGTCGAGCTGGGGTTGCAGCAGCTCCGGCAGGGTGGCGCTGGACAGCCAGGCCCCGCCCAGCCGCAGCACGCGCGGCGTCAGCCAGTAGCTGCGGCCATCGCCCTCCGCATAGCCCAGGGCGGAGAGGGTGAGCAGGCAGCGCCGGGCGGCGGCGCGGGTCAGGCCGGTGGCGCGGGCGATCTCGGCGATGGTGGCGCGCGGGCGGCTGGCGTCGAAGGCCTCGATGACGGCCAGCCCGCGCGACAGGCCGCCCAGCAGGTCGCGCGCCGCGGGGCCGCGCTTCACGCCGCCACCCCGCGCGGCGTCTCGGCCGCCACCTGGAGCATCTGGGCGCGCAGCCAGGCATGGCGCGGGTCGCGCTGGTCCCGCCGGTGCCAGGCGAGGTAGAGCGGCAACTCATCCACCGGCTCCCCGCCCAGGCGCAGCGGCACCGGCACGCTGGCGAAGCCGGAGAGCGCGGCATGCCGCAGCAGCCCGGGCAGCGTGGCCAGCATCGCCCCGCCGCGCAGGAAGGCGGCGACGCCGGTGAAGCTCGGCACGCGCAGGGCGATGTCCCGCGCCAGTCCCTCCGCCTCCAGCCGCTTGTCGAATTCCAGCGCCTCGCCCTCCGGGTGGACCACGGTGATGTGGCGGGCCGCCAGATATTCCGCCGCGTCGCGCGGCGCGGCGCGCCGGGCGGGGTCGTAGAAACAGGCATAGCGGTCGAGCAGCAGGCGGCGGCGCAGGATATCCGTCCCCGAGGGCGGGATGGGGGTGATGATGAGGTCACAGCCGCGCTCGCGCAGCAGGGCGGCGCTGGGCGCGCCGGAGGGCACCACCTTCAGCGTCAGCGCGGCCACCGCCGCCGCGACGCGGGCATAGAAGCGCGGCAGCAGCAGGTCGCGCTGGAAGTCATTGGCGGCGATGGTGATGGAGAGGCGCGCCGTCTCCGGCGCGAAATGCTGCGGCCGGGTGAGGGCCTGGAGCCCGTCGAGCAGCGCCTGGGCGGGGCCGGCCAGGGCGCGGGCCTGCGGCGTCGCCACGATGCCACGGCCGGATTTGACGAAAAGCGGGTCCCCCAGCAGGGCGCGCAGGCGGATCAGCCCGTGGCTGGCGGCGGACTGGCTGAGCCCCAGCCGCGCCGCCGCGCCGGTGACGGAGCCTTCCTCCAGCACCGCCAGGAAAAGCCGCAGGGCGTGGCCATCCAGCGCCAACGCATCGATCTGATTCATGTATCATATGCTGGTTTAACCGGTTTCTTCATGCAAGCCGCCGGCGCATGGTGCGGCCCATGCGGGGCCCTGCCGCCCCCGCCGGAGGACAACGCCCATGCCCCCGATTCTGGGTGACATCAACAAGCGGGATCGCGGCCAGCACCCGCCCGCCTATACCCCCACCTACAAGACCAGCGTGCTGCGCAGCCCGCGCCGGGCGCTCATCTCGATCGAGCCGGGCGCCGGGGAGAATGCCGGCCCGATCTTCCGCCCCTCCCTGCTCGGCCCACTGGACAACGACCTGATCCGCAACTTCGCCAAGGATGGCGAGGCGATCGGCGAGCGCATCATCGTTCATGGCAAGGTGATGGACGAGTTCGGCCGCCCCGTGCCGAACACGCTGCTGGAGGTGTGGCAGGCCAATGCCGGTGGCCGCTACCGCCATGTGAACGACACCTACCTGGCGCCGCTGGACCCGAATTTCGGCGGCACCGGCCGCTGCCTGACGGATGCCGAGGGCAATTATTTCTTCCGCACCGTGCGCCCCGGCCCCTATCCCTGGCGTAACAACGGCAGCGACTGGCGTCCGGCGCATATCCATTTCTCGGTCTTCGGCCACGCCTTCGCGCAGCGCCTCGTCAGCCAGCTCTATTTCGAGGGTGACCCGCTGATCCCGCTCTGCCCGATCGTCAACACCATCCCCGACCTCGCGGCGCGGGAGCGGCTGGTGGCGCGGCTGGACATGGGCAACACCGTGCCCTTCGACGCGCTGGCCTACCGCTTCGACATCATCCTGCGCGGCCGCCGCCAGACCTTCTTCGAGACCAAGCCGGAGGGGCACTGAGCCATGCCCGTGGAATATCTGAAGGAAACCCCGTCCCAGACCGGCGGGCCCTATGTCCATATCGGCCTGCTGCCGGTGGCCGCGGGCATCGCCTCCGGCACGCAGGAGAACTGGCACGTCCTCCAGGGCGCCGGGGAGCATATCCGCATCGAGGGGCTGATCCTCGACGGCTCCGGCCACCCGGTGAAGGACGCGCTGGTGGAACTGTGGCAGGCGGATTCCGAGGGGCGGCACAATGCCGGTGATTTCCTCGGCTGGGGCCGCACCAGCGCCGCCTTCGACACGGGGGAATGGGCCTTCGAGACCATCCGCCCCGGCGTGGTGCCCTGGCGCGACGGCCGCCCGCAGGCGCGCCATGTCTCGCTCGCCATCTTCGCCCGCGGCATCAACATCCACCTCAACACGCGGATGTACTTCCCCGAGGATGAGGCCGCCCTGGCCGCCGACCCGGTGCTGAAGAGCATCGAATGGGTGGGCCGCCGCAAGACGCTGGTCGCCACCCGCGTCGAGGGGCGCTCCGTCCCGACCTACCGCTTCGTCATCAACATCCAGGGCGAGGATGAGACGGTTTTCTTTGATGTTTGATTTTATTGGGTAAATTATCTTCTTTTTCTGAAGAAAAAGAAGTTTTCTTTCAGTTTGGCGCCCCGCTTCAGGCCTGAGGCGGGACGCCAGCTGGAAGAAGTTTTTTGGTTCTTTTTTTCAAAAAAGAACTTCTTCCTGTCTCTTACGCCTTCCGCAGCCCCCAGGGGAACGGCGCCGGCCCCGGCTGAAGGCCCTGCAGGCTCTTCTGATAGGCCGTGCGGACGAAGAAGGCCCCGAGTGGGATCGACCCCACCTCGCGCAGCGTCAGCAGGTTCAGCGCATCGGCGATGCGGAGCTGCTCGGCGGTGTCGGTGCTGGCCAGCCAGCGCTGCACCAGGGTTTCCGCCTCGGCATTGTCCCACCAGCCGAACCAGCCGGCGGCACCGCGCCCGCGCACCATCAGCGAGACGGCGGGGTTGGCGTTCAGGCTGGAATTGCCGGTGGTGTGCAGCACGCTCCAGCCGCCCTGTTCCACCGGGCCGCGATTGCCGCGCCGCTGCACCACGGTGCCCCAGTCGCTTTCCTGCAACTCGACATTGAAGCCGATGCGCTTCAGCAGGTCGAAGGTCACCTGCCCCAGTGCGCCGATCGTCGGGAAGTCGGTGGGGTTGATGATGACCACCTTCTGCCCGGCATAACCCGACTCCTTCAGCGCCGCCTGGGCCGCCTTCAGGTCGCCCGGCATCAGCGCCCTGCCGGATTCGGTGTAGGAGGGCGTGCCCTTGGGGAAGCAGCTGAAGCTTTCCGTCCACAGGCTGGTGTCGTCGCCGATGGCGGTGCGCAGGTAATCCTCCTGCCGGATGGCCAGCAGCACGGCGCGGCGCACCCGCACATCGTTGAAGGGCGGCTGCAGGTGGTTCAGCCGCATGAAGCCGACCTTGCCGAGCCGGTCGGCGATCTGCATGCCGATATTGCGGTTGCGGCCGAGCATGGGCAGCAGGTCGGGCAGGGGCTGCTCCCACCAGTCCACCTCGCCGCTCATCAGGGCGGAGGCGGCGGTGGAGGGGTCGGGGATGATGTGCCACTCGACGCGGTCGAACGCCGCGCGCTTGCCGCCGGCGGCCCAGCTGGCGGCCTCGGCGCGCGGGCTGTAGCCGGTGAACTTCTCATACACCGCGCGGGCGCCCGAGCTGTATTCCCCCGCCACGAAGCGATAGGGGCCGGAGCCGACCATCTCGGTGATGGCCTTGTTCGGGTCCGTCTGCGCCAGACGCTCGGGCATGATGAAGGGGACATTCGCCTCCGACTTGCCGAGCAGCAGCAGCAGGGGCGGGAAGGGGCGGGTCAGGCGCAGCACCACGGTGCGGTCATCGGCCGCGGACCAGCCCTCCGCCGCCTGGGCCAGGAGCTGGGCGAAGGAGTCGCGCTTCATCCAGCGGTTCAGGCTGGCGACGCAGTCGGCGGCGCGGACGGGGGTGCCATCGTGGAAGAGCAGCCCCTCACGCAGGCGGAAGCGCCAGGTCAGCCCGTCCTCGGAGACCTCATGCCCCTCGGCCATCTGCGGGCGCGGCACCTGGTTGGCGTCGAGCGCGTAGAGCGTATCAAAGACGTAGAAGCCATGGTTGGTGGTGACGGTGGCGGTGGTCCAGACGGGGTCCAGCACGCTGAGATCGGCCTGCGGCACGAAGCGCAGGGTGGAGCGCGCCTGCGCGCGCGCGAGGGAAGGCATGGCGAGCAGCGCGGCGGCGCTGCCCAGCAAGGTACGACGGTGCATTGCTGTCCTGTCAGGGCGTAGAGAGGCGGCCCCGCGACAGGCGTTCCCACCGCCCCCGATAAAGCAGTGTGGCCCACCCCTCAACGGCGGACTGCACGCGGGGTCCGGGGTGGCCGTGCCACCCCGGCGGGGTTTCAGGGGCGGAGCCCCTGATTTTTTCAAAGCATCTCCCACCCTCCCCCCGCTTCCCGCACGGTGCGGAACCCCTCGATATGCGCCCCCGCGACGGTCCAGCCCTGGCGTGCCGCCTCGCCGAGGGTGGCACGGCGTGTCCGCACCGCCTGTTCCGTGTCCATGTCGAAGACCATGCCGATCTCCGGCTCGGCGGGCTGGAGGGCGGTGATGTGCAGCGTATCCCCCCAGAGCAGCAGGTCATCGATCCGGTAGCCGGTATGGCCCGGCGTATGCCCCGGCAGCGGCAGGGCGAGGATGCCCGGCATCACCTCCCCGGCGGGCACACCGCGCAGGCGGGGGCCGTAGGCGGCGGCGATTTTCGTGGCCATGTCGAAACCGCCCTGGCGCTCCTTCGGCGTGGCGGCGCGGGCCGCGGCGCTGGTGAAGAAGGCGAGGTCGGTCTCCGGCGCCAGCACCTCGGCGCGCGGGAAATAGGCGCCTTCGCCGGCCAGCAGGCCCAGCACATGGTCGCTGTGGATATGGGTCAGCAGCACGCGCTCCACCTGCTCCGGCGTGATGCCGAGGGCGGCGAGGGCGGTGCGGGCCTGGCCGAAGCTCTCGCCCCAGGCGGTGCCGCAGCCGGAATCGACCAGGGTGACGCCACCCGGCCCGCGCAGCAGGAAGCAGTTCACCGCCAGGCGCAGGTTGGAGCCGGTGGCATCGCCCGGCGGCACCCGCCAGCCGGGGGCGGCGCGGGTGTGGATGACGGCCTCGGGCGGGGCCTTGAAGATGCCATCGGCCAGCAGGGTGACCTCATAGACGCCGGCGCGGCGGGTGGGGTGGTCCATCGGGGCTTGTCTCCAGGGGAGGCCAGGGGGAGGCCATGGTCACCCCGGTATAGGCTGTGCTGCGGTGCGGCAAAGGCCCGGCGCCGCCGGGGCTGCCCCCCGGCTTGTGCCGGGGCGCGGCTGGCCTATGCTCGCTGTCATCGCGGAGTGCGGAAGACGGGTGGCCCACCACCGGGGCGCTCCGCGCGGGGATGCCGCGCGCCTGGGTCCACCCCATCCGAGGGAAGCCCCCGCATGCCCGAGCCTCTGACACCGCTGCGTATCGGCCTGATCCTGTTCCCCGGCCTGACGCAGCTCGACCTCACCGGCCCGGCGGAGGTGTTCAGCCGCCTGCCGGGGGCGGAGGTGCTCTATCTGTGGAAGACGCTGGCCCCCGTCGCCGCCGATCGCGGCCTCGCCCTGCTGCCCAGCGCGACCTTCGAGACCTGCCCGAAGCTGGATGTGGTCTGCGTCCCCGGCGGCCCGGGGCAGATCGAGCTGATGGAGGATGCGGAGACGCTGGCCTTCCTGCGCCGCGTGGCGCCGGGCTGCCGGCTGGTCACCTCGGTCTGCACCGGCTCGCTGGTGCTGGCGGCGGCGGGGCTGCTGCGCGGGCTGCGCGCCACCTCGCACTGGTCCTCGCTGGACCAGCTGGCCCTGCTCGGCGCCATCCCGGTGGCGGAGCGCGTGGTGCGCGATGGCAACCGCATCACCGGCGCCGGTGTCACCTCGGGCATCGACTTCGCCCTCTCCGTGGTGGCGGAACTGGCGGGGGCGGATCTCGCGCAGGATATCCAGCTGCAACTGGAATACGACCCGGCGCCGCCCTTCGCCGCCGGCTCGCCGCGCAGCGCCACGCCGGAGCGGGTGGCGGCGGCGCGGGCGCGCATCGCCCCCTTCATCGCCCGCCGCCGCGCGGCGACAGAGCGTGCCGCGCGCAATCTGGCGGAGGCTTGAGAGGGGCTTCGCCCCTCTCGCACCTGCAAGGCCCTTGCAGCCACCAAAGGCCGGGGGCCTTTGGAAACCCATCTGTGGGTTCCCCGCTGAAGGCGGGTGCGGGGGGGCCTGTCCTCTGGTTAAGGGGATGAAAGGGGAGGGTTTTTAGAGAATTTCATTCCTGCCATAGGCCTCGAATGATTCGACCAGATGGTCGAAAAGGGCGGCGACGCGTGGCAGGCGGCGCAGGTTTTCATGCGTCACGATCCAGACCGGCAGTTGGGGAAGCTCGATATCGGGCAGAACACGTTCCAACTCAGGATCATGAGCAACCGCGGGAATTTGCGCGACGGCAATGCCAAGACCGGCGCGTGCGAGTGCGAGTTGGGCCGGGTGGCTGTCCGTCCGTGCGATCCAGCGGATGTTGCCTGGGTCGCCGAGCCGCGTCGCGACGGCCAGATCGCCGCGGTTGCGGTCGGGCCCGATGAACAGATGCGCGCCGATCTCGGCCCTGGAGGCGGGGCGGCCATAGGCTTCGAGATAATCGCGATGCGCGAAGAAGCCGAGCGGGATCGGCGTGACCTTCTTCGCCACCAGGGCGGATTGCTCGGGCGGGTGCATCCGCACCGCGACATCGACCTGCTGGTCCAGCAGGTTGGCGCTGGCGTTGCTGAGTTCGAACTCAACGTCGAGTCGCGGGTGCCTGTCGCGCAGGCGGCGGAGCATGGGCGGCAGAACCTCGATCCCCACAAATTCGGAGACGCTGAGCCGCACCCGGCCCGCCACCTCTGTCGAATCCGCCGAAGCGGCGCGCAGCATGGCCTCCGAGGCATGCGCCATAGCGCGGGCGGAGGCGATCATGGCTTCGGCGGTCGGCGTCGGCACCAGCCCATGGACGGACCGCGTGAACAGGGCTGTGCCCAGCGCGGCTTCCAGCGCCTCGATGCGCGCGCGCATGGTGGGCTGGGACAATCCCAGATGGCGCGCGGCGGCGGACAGGCTGCCCGTCTCCATCACCGCCAGAAAGGCGCGCTGACCCTCCCAATCGACGCCTTTGCTCATAAATTTCTTGCACCCTGATCGCGGATAATCCGCAATTTTTTTGTGGATGGGTCTGGCCGAAGCTCTCCCTGCCGAAAGGAGAGCACACATGGTACAGAATTTTCCCGCGCAGACCGAAAACCCGGCGGCCGACCGGACCGCCCTCGTTCTGGGCGCAACCGGCGGTGTTGGCGGCGCCATCACCGTGAGGCTCCTGCGCGAGGGGTGGCAGGTCCGCGCCCTGTGCCGCAATGCCGAGGAAGCCGCGGCCCGCTGGCGCCATGCGGGTCCGGCGCCGCACTTCCTCACGGGCGATGCCATGGACGAGGCGTCCGTCATCCGCGCGGCCACGCAGGGACAGGGCGTCTCGGCGATCATCCATGCGGTCAATCCGCCCGGCTATCGCAACTGGTCATCGCTCGTTCTGCCGATGATCGGGAACACGCTGGCGGCCGCGCGTGCCGCGGGCGGAGCCCGTATCGTCCTGCCCGGCACGGTCTATAATTATGATCCGGCCTCTACCCCCGTGATCGACGCGCACAGCCCGCAGAACGCGCGCGGCGTGAAGGGCAGGATTCGCATCGCGCTAGAGCGGAAGCTGGCGGAGGCGGCCCCGGAGGTGCCCTCGCTCATCCTGCGCGCCGGCGACTTCTTCGGGCCAGGAACGCGGGCGAGCTGGTTCGCGCAGGCCATGGTACGCCCTGGCCATCCCGTGCGCCGCTTCACCAGCCTGGCGTCCGGCATTCCGCATGCCTATGCCTATCTGCCCGACCTCGCGGCGAGCTTCGCCGCCCTGCTCGCCATCCCCGGGCGCCTTCAGCGCCACGAGATCGTGCAGTTCGCCGGGCACTGGGACGCAACGGGCACGCAGATGCGCGATGCCGTCCGCAGGGTGGTCGGCCGCGATGTCCCCGAGCGCGCCTTTCCATGGTGGATGATGCGCCTCGCCGCGCCCTTCGGTGGCTTCCCGAAGGAGGCGCTGGAGATCGAGCCGGTGTGGAAACACCCCATGCGCCTGGACAATCGCCGCCTCGTGAGCCTGCTGGGTGCCGAGCCGCATACGCCGCTCGACCAGGCTGTCGCGGCGACGCTCGCGGGCATGGGCTGCCTGGACCATCCGCGCGGCGATGCCCGCCTCGCCCAGGTCTGAGATCCGGTTTCCAGGCGGCCGCGCGGTTTGCGGCATCCCCCTTCAGCGCCCGCCGCGGCGTGGCGCCTCCCCCGTCATCCGCCGGTAGAAGCGGGAGAAATAGGAGGGGTCGCGGAAGCCGAGCGCATAGGCGATCTCGGCCACGGAATGGCTGGTGTAGCGCAGGCTGCGCCGCGCCTCGGTGAGCAGGCGGGCATGGATGACCTGGAGCGGCGTCCGCCCCGCATGGGTGCGGCAGAGCGCGGCCAGCTTTTTCTCGGAGAGGCCGAGGGCGCGCTGGTAATCCGTCAGCGGCCGGTCCTGCCGGTACCATTGCTCGACCAGGGCGCGGAAGCGGGCGAACAGCAAGAGATCCGGCGCGGCGGGGATGGCGGCGCTCAGCCGCTCCGCCCGCAGCCGGGCCAGGGCCAGCAGCACCAGCCGCAGATGCGCCGAGAGCGCCGCCGCCCGGCCGGGGCGGTGGCCGGTGAATTCCTCCGCCAGCTCGGCGAAGCGCTGCGCCACGCGGTGGCTGGCCAGGGCCTCGGCATCCAGCGGCAGCAGGCTGGCTTCCTCCGGCAGCGTGTCCTCCGCCAGCAGCTCGGTGGCGTAGGGGAGGGAGATGCTGAGCACCCAGCCATCCGTCCCCGCCTCGAAGGCGAAGCCGTGGATGACGGCGGGGGGCAGCAGCACCAGGGCGGGGGCGGTGAAGGGGTGGTCCGCGCCGTCGAACTGCACATGGCCGCCGCCGGCGGTGGCGAGCAGCAGTTGCAGCAGCCCGGCATGGCGGTGCGGCGCGATGCGCCAGCCATGCGGCCCGCTGCGGTCCGGGATGGTCTCGATATGCAGGAAGCGGGAATCCGCCTCCTCCCCCGTCTCGCCATAGAGGAAGAAGCGTGGGACGATGTCCATGGCGGAAAAGTACCGGAAAACCGCTTTTCCGTCCATTCCGGGCCTTGATGCGGCGTGCATAAGCTGGCGCTAACGGAACTGGATTGGAGGAAAAGTCCATGAGGACCCAGGTGGGCATCGTCGGCTGCGGGCCGGCGGGGCTGTTTCTCGCGCATCTGCTGCACCGTGCCGGCATCGAGAGTGTCATCCTCGAAAGCCGCAGCCGCGCCGATGTGGAAGGCACCATCCGCGCCGGCGTGCTGGAGCATTGGGTGGTGGAGCTGATGCACCAGATGGGCCTCGGCGAGCGCATGAAGCGCGAGGGCCATTTCCACACCGGCATCACCCTGCAATGGAACCGCCAGCGCCTGCACCTGGACATGGAGGAGCTGACCAACGGCAAGAAGGTCACCGTCTATGCCCAGCACGAGGTGCTGAAGGACCTGATCGCCGCCCGCCTCGCCGATGGCGGAGAAATTCTTTTCAGCGTCAGCGGCACGGCGATCCGCGATGTGGACACGGACCGGCCCTTCATCACCTTCCGCCGCGGTGCCGAGGGGGCGGAGGAGCGGCTGGACTGTGATTACGTCATTGGCGCCGATGGCTTCCATGGCCCGGGGCGGCAGGCCATCCCGGCCAGCCAGCGCACCGAGTACCAGAAGATCTATCCCTTCGGCTGGCTCGGCATCCTGGCGCGCGCGCCGCTCTCCTGGCACGAGCTGATCTATGCCAACCAGGGCGAGGGCTTCGCGCTGCTCTCCACGCGCTCGCCCGAGATCCAGCGCATGTACATCCAGTGCGACCCGAAGGATGACATCGCCAACTGGTCCGACCGCCGCATCTGGGACCAGCTGCATGCCCGCCTCGCCACGGAAGATGGCTGGCAGCTCCAGGAGGGCGAGATCTTCCAGAAGGGCATCATCCCGCTGCGCAGCTTCGTCTGCGAGCCGATGCAGTATGGCCGCCTTTTCCTGGCCGGGGATGCCGCGCATATCGTGCCGCCCACCGGCGCCAAGGGGCTGAACCTGGCGGTGGCGGATGTGCTTGTGCTCTCCCGCGCGCTGGAGGAAAAGTACCGCCGCAACAGCAGCGAGAAGCTGGAGCGCTATAGCGCCACCGTGCTGCGCCGCATCTGGAAGGGCGAGCGCTTCTCCTGGTACATGACCACCATGCTGCACCGGAACGAGGGCGAAACCCCCTTCGAGCAGCGCATCCATCTGGCGGACCTGGATTTCGTCCGCACCTCCCGCGCGGCGGCGACGGCGCTGGCGGAGAATTACGTCGGCTTGCCGTTTGATGAATAAGATTTTTTCAGTTGGCGTTCCGCCTCAGGCCCGAGGCGGAACGCAAACTGAAAAAAGTTTTTTGGTTCTTTTTTTCAAAAAAGAACCTCTTCCCTTATTTTCCTTACGACGCATGCGCCAGCAGGCGCCGCCGGGGCAGGGTGAGCCAGGTGCGGGCACCGATGCCCTGCACGGCCTCGATCGTCAGGTCGCCCTCATGCGCGTGCAGCAGCTGCCGGGCGACGACGAGGCCGAGGCCCAGCCCGCGCGTGCCGCGCTTGTCGCTGGCGGTGCGCAGATCCTCGGCGGTGAAGCCGGCGCCTTCATCCTCCACCACGATGGCCACCGTCTCGTCGCTGCGGACGAGGTGCAGGGCGATGGGGTCGCCATCGCGGGTGTGGCGCACGGCGCGGGTCAGCACCTGGGCGATGGCGCCGCGCAGCGCGCGCGGGTCCGCCAGCAGGGTGGTCTCCATCAGCTCGGGCGCGACGCGCCATTGCCGCTGCCCGGGGGATAGGGCGAGCGAGACCTGGTCGATCGCCTCCTGCAGCAGCGGGGCGAGGGCGGTGTTCTCCTCCTTCAGCACGCGCGGGCCGGCGCATTGGGCGGCCACGTCATGCACGTCGGCGGCCAGGCCGAGCAGGCTGCGGCCATGGCTCTCCACCCGCGCATCCGGGCTTTCCGCACCCTGGCCCATCAGGCTGAGCCCGAGCCCGTGCAGTTCCTGCGCGAAGAGATCCAGGTGGCGGGTGCGCTCAGCCAGGGCGCGGGCCATCAGCGCGGCCTGCTGCTCGGCCTTGCGGCGGCGGTGCCACTGCCAGAGCGCGAGCCCTGCCAGCAGCGGCAGAACGACCAGGGGGATGAGCCAAAATTGAGACATGGCCCGATGCTCGGCCATAGACCCTAAGCGACGGTAAAAAGCGGGCCTCTGCTTGGGATAACGCTTTCGGGAATGAAAAAACGCGCCATGCGGGGCATGGCGCGTTGGTCGCTCATCTGGGGCGCGGCGGTGCCGCGCCGGGGAGATGTCAGGCCGCGACGGCGGCCTTCTTCTCCTGCGCCTTCAGGATGCGGCGCTTCAGGGTCAGGGCCTCGGCCGGCAGCTTGCGGTCCGGGGTGCCGAGCAGGAAGGAGTCCAGCCCGCCATTGTGCTCCACGGTGCGGATGCCGTTCGTGGAGAGGCGGATCTGCACGGAGGTGCCGAGCACGTCGGAGAAGAACGAAGTCTCCTGCAGGTTCGGGAGGAACCGGCGACGAGTCTTGTTGTTGGCGTGGCTGACGTTGTTGCCCGTCAGCACGCCCTTGCCGGTGATGCCGCAACGGCGAGCCATGGCGCTACCCTTCAAATGGCGATCGGGGTCGCGGCAGTGACCGCACACCCAACGTGAGAAAGAGAGGGCGCGTATGACCCGCGCCCCGCGGAGAGTCAAGGATTCGGCGGCGGAAAAGCCGCGCGCGGGGCATTCTTCCTGCCCCGCCAGCCTCGCATGGCGCTCACATGGCGCCGGGGGAGGGGGGGGCGGACTGGCGCATCTCGGCCAGTTCGCCGGCCTCGACGGAGGCCAGCGCGCTGCGCAGCACGTTGGCGATGGCCTCATCCCGCATCGTGCGGGCCATCAGCCCGAGCGCGCCACCCAGCAGGGCGGAGGCGATCGAGATCGGCGCGATCTTCTGTTCCATCATGTATTCGATGGCCTTGTCCACCACCGAACCGGCGTGGCTGAGATCTTCCGGGGCCACCCCCTGCGGATCGAGCTGCATCTGGTGCCCTCCTGTGCTGGCAGGCAGATAGTCAGGATCGGCGCCGGGCAAAAGCCCTCGCAACCTTGCCATTTTGTCATGTTGCGGACAGGCGGGTCCGCCCTCCGCCCGTGGCCCGCCCTTTACGCCCGGTCTGGCTTCGCCCAAAGCGGGCTTCCTCGCGGTCCCTGCCGGCGTTGTCCCCCTGCGGCGCCGCCGGCCGGGCGCAGCTTCCCGCTTACCCGCGGGCAATCCGTTGAGGGACATAAGGAACGGCCGGAAAGCACAACGCTGCCCCAAGGAAAGCCCTGCCGTTTCATGAGCGAACTTGTCTCCCTGTGGCGTCGCCACGTGCTGAGCGGCCTTGCCGCCCTGCCGGCCGCGCTGCTCCCCGGTGGTGCGCGCGCCCAGGCGCCGCATGCCGGCCATGCCGCCCCGCCCGCGCCCGGCGCCACCCCCGCCGCCACGCCCGCCACGCCCGCCACGGGCCCCGCCACTGGCCCCACCACCCCGCCACGCCCGCAGGCCTGGCTCTTCCTCAACCCGCTGGAGGTCGAGGCGGTGGAGGCCCTGATGGGCCGGCTGCTGCCGGCCGATGGCAACGGCCCCGGCGCGCGGGAGGCCGGCGGCGCCATCTTCCTGGACCGCCAGCTGGCCGGCGCCTGGGGCGCGGGCGCGCATCTCTACACCAAGGGTCCGATCGCCAGGGGCACGGCGGCGCAGGGCTACCAGCTCGGCCTCGCCCCGGCGGAGCTGTTCCGCCTCGGCCTCGCCCAGCTGGATGAGGTCTGCCGCCAGCAGCAGGGCGGCAGGCGCTTCGCCGAACTCGATACCGCCACCCAGGACCAGGTCATCACCGCGCTGGAGAAGAACCAGCTCGCCCTTGGCCCGCTGCCGGGCGGCATCTTCTTCAGCCAGATGATGGAAGCCACCCTGGAAAGCTTCTTCGCCGACCCGATCCATGGCGGGAACCAGGACATGGTGGGTTGGAAGCTGGTCGGCTTCCCTGGATATTATTCGAGCTATTTCAACGTGATCGAACGGCACAACCTGCCCTACAACCGGCCCCCCGTCTCGCTGGCCGACCACGCCCATGCCCGGCATGGGGACAGCGCGGCCCCGGAGGGCAAGCTCTGATGGCCCGCACCCTTCCGGCGACGGATGTCGTCATCATCGGCAGCGGCTGGTCCGGCGGCATCATCGGCAAGGAGCTGGCCGCGGCCGGCCAGCGCGTCGTCATGCTGGAGCGCGGCGCGCCGCAATGGACCTCGCCCGACTGGGCGCCGCCCCAGGTGCATGACGAGCTGAAATACGACCGCCGCCATGAGATGCACCAGAACGCGGCGAAGGAAACCTACACCTTCCGCAACGCCACCAGCGAGACGGCGCTGCCGATGCGCAGCTTCACCTTCGCCTATCCCGGCGACAAGCTGGGCGGCGCTGGCGCGCACTGGGCGGGCGTGACCTACCGCTTCGACGAGGTCGAGTTCAGGCTGCGCAGCCACTACACGCAGAAATACGGCGCCAGCATCCTGGAGGGGCTGACCTCGCAGGACTGGCCCGTCAGCTACAGCGACCTCGAACCCTATTACGAGAAGTTCGAGCGCCTGGCGGGCACCTCCGGCAAGGCGGGCAATCTGCGCGGGCAGAAGATCGTCGGCGGCAACCCTTTCGAGGCGCCGCGCCAGAGCGAATACCCCAACCCGCCGATGAAGGTGCCCTTCGCCGCCGCGCTGTTCGGGGAATCGGCGGCCAATCTGGGGCTGCACCCCTTCATCCAGCCCGCCTCCCTGGTCACGCGGCCTTATGTGAACAGCGAGGGGCTGCAGATGAGCCCCTGTGCCTATTGCGGCTTCTGCGCCAGCCATGGCTGCGAGCATTTCGCCAAGGCGTCGCCCAATATCTGCATCCTGCCCGCCGCGCTGAAGCAGCCGAGCTTCGAGCTGCGCACCAATGCCCATGTGCTGCGCATCGAGCTGACGGCGGACCGCAAGCGCGCCACGGGCGTCACCTATGTCGATGCCGCCGGGGAAGAGCTGTTCCAGCCGGCGGAGATGGTGTTCTCCTGCGCCTTCGCCATCAACAACGCGCGACTTTTCCTCCTGTCTGGGATTGGTACGCCTTACGATCCCTCCACAAATGAGGGGCAGGTGGGGCGCAACTTCACCCACCAGTCGCGCGGCAATGTGCAGCTGTTCTTCAGCGAGGATTTCCACCTCAACCCCTTCATGGGGGCGGGCGCGGCCGCCGTCACGCTGGACGATTACAACGGCGACAATTTCGACCACGGGCCGCTCGGCTTCGTGGGCGGCGCCTATGTGCAGATCCAGGTCGTGGGCGCGGGGCCCATCACCTTCCGCCCCACCCCGCCCGGCACGCCGCGCTGGGGCAGCGCCTACAAGGCGGCGCTGAAGCGCTACTACAACCACGCCATCACCCTCGGCACCTCGGGCGCCTCGCAGGCGCAGCGCGGCAGCTATCTCAGCCTCGACCCCACCTATACCGATGCCTGGGGGCAGCCGCTGCTGCGCATCACCCATGATTACAACGAGCAGGACCTGAAGCTGTCCAACTTCGTGGTGGACCGCGCCATGGAGATCGCCAAGGGGATGCGTGGCGTGCAGCAGGCGGTGCCGAACAAGATGCGCCGGCCCTATTCCACCGCCACCTACCAGACGACGCACCTGACCGGTGGCACCATCATGGGGGACAGCCCGGCCAACAGCGCCGTCAACCGCTACGGGCAGAGCTGGGACGTGCCGAACGTCTTCACGGTCGGCGCCAATCTCTTCCCGCAGAATGCGTCCTGGAACCCGACCTCCACGATCGGCGCGCTCTCCTATTTCGTGACGGAAAAAGTGAAGAACGAATACCTGCGCACCCCCGGCCCGCTGGTGCCGGCATGAGCGGCGGCAAGCTCGCCATCGGCGTCACGGTGGTTGGCCTGGGCATTTCCGTCCTGGCCGGTGCCCTGGTGGTCGGCAATCCGGCGGCGCTGCTGCGCAGCGCCTATACCCACCCCGAGACGGCGGCCGCCCCCAGCGGCCCCTATTACCCGCAGCCTGAGCGGCTGCCGCCCTACAGCCAGGTGGCGCTGACGGGCGATGCGCGGCTGGGCGAGCAGATCTTCAACCGCGGCGGCGGGGGCGGCGTCGCCGCCTGCTCCACCTGCCATGGCGCGCAGGGCGTGCCGGTGGCGGGCGCGCCCTATCCGCGCCTCGCCGGGCTCTCGGCCGACTATGTGGCCAAGCAGCTCTACGACTATGCCTCGGGCGAGCGCACCAACGAGCAGATGCGCCCCTTCGCCAAGGCGCTCTCGCCGGTGGAGATCGGCGCGGTGGCCACCTTCGTCGCCACGCTGAAGGCGCCGGAGACGGAGCTGTCCAGCCCCGCCCAGGTGGAGCGCGGCCGGCAGATCGCCGAGATCGGCGACAATGCCCATGCCATCCCCGCCTGCGGCGCCTGCCACGGCCTCGCCGGGCGCGGGCAGGGGGACATGCTGCCCCCGCTCGCCGGGCAGCCGCGCGCCTATATCCTGTCGCAGTTCAACGCCTGGCGCGCGGACCGGCGGCAGAATGACCAGGTGACGGTCATGCACGGCATCGCCCAGCGCATGCCGGTGGAGGATATCGAGGCGGTGGCCAGCTACTTCGCCTCGCTGCGCCAGAAGGGCCAGTAGCCAGTGGCTTGAGGGGGCTTTGCCCCCTCACCCCCAGCAGGGGGCAGGGCCCCCTGCACCCGCCTTCAGGGGGAACCCACGGATGGGTTTCCAAAGGCCTCAGGCCTTTGGTCGGGAGAGTCTGAGAGGGGCGAAGCCCCTCTCAGGACCACGCGTCAGCGCGCGACGCCGCCGCTCATTCCGGCTTGTTGCCCGGGCTGGCCCCCGGCTCCACCCCGGCGGCGCGGGCGGCCGCCTGCGCCGCCGCGGCGGCCTCGGCGGCGGCC
>NZ_JANFNY010000160.1:0-2582 GCF_024437745.1 Roseomonas sp. GC11
GATGAGATCGTTTGGGCGATTAGGACCGCTTAGCTGAGCCTGTTACCAGGCGTACACATGCGGCCTATTGACGTGGTGGTCTTCCACGGCCCTTGGGGAGACCTTGTTTAGAGGCTGGTTTCCCGCTTAGATGCCTTCAGCGGTTATCCGTTCCGTACTTAGCTACCCAGCTATGCTCCTGGCGGAACAACTGGTGCACCAGAGGTACGTCCATCCCGGTCCTCTCGTACTAGGGACAGATCCTCGCAAGTCTCCAACACCCATGGCAGATAGGGACCGAACTGTCTCACGACGTTCTAAACCCAGCTCACGTACCGCTTTAATCGGCGAACAGCCGAACCCTTGGGACCTGCTCCAGCCCCGGGATGCGATGAGCCGACATCGAGGTGCCAAACCTCCCCGTCGATGTGGACTCTTGGGGGAGATCAGCCTGTTATCCCTAGAGTACCTTTTATCCGTTGAGCGATGGCCCTTCCACGCGGGACCACCGGATCACTAAGGCCGACTTTCGTCTCTGTTCGCGCTGTCGCGCTCACAGTCAGGCGGGCTTATGCCTTTGCACTCAACAGCCGATGTCCGACCGGCTTGAGCCCACCATCGCGCGCCTCCGTTACCATTTGGGAGGCGACCGCCCCAGTCAAACTGCCCGCCACGCAGGGTCCTGGCCCAGGGTAACTGGGCTCAGTTAGATGCCAGAAAGGCGCAGGGTGGTATTTCAAGGATGGCTCCGCCAAGGCTGGCGCCCTGGTTTCATAGCCTCCCACCTATCCTACACAGCCCCTTCCTGGCACCACTGCGAAGTTGCAGTAAAGGTTCATAGGGTCTTTCCGTCTGACCACGGGTACCCCGCATCTTCACGGGGAATTCAATTTCGCTGAGCCCATGCTGGAGACAGTGGGGAGGTCGTTACGCCATTCGTGCAGGTCGGAACTTACCCGACAAGGAATTTCGCTACCTTAGGACCGTTATAGTTACGGCCGCCGTTTACCGGGGCTTCGGTTCGGAGCTTGCACTCCTCCCCTTAACCTTCCGGCACCGGGCAGGCGTCAGACCCTATACGTCATCTCTCGATTTCGCAGAGCCCTGTGTTTTTACTAAACAGTCGCCACCCCCTGGTTTGTGCCACCCGCTTCTGGTTGCCCAGGAGCGGGTCTCGCTTATCCCGAAGTTACGCGAGTAATTTGCCTAGTTCCTTCAGCATGGTTCTCTCAAGCGCCTCGGTATACTCAACCAGTCCACCTGTGTCGGTTTCGGGTACGGTCTCTATGTCAGAGCTATTTCCTGGACTGATCCTTCTGCCATTTCAATCCGATAAGGAATGACAGGGTTTCACAGTCGTCACTTCTGACAGGCCCAGGAATATTCACCTGGTTTCCATCGGCTACGGCTTTCGCCCTCGCCTTAGGGGCCGGCTCACCCTGCGCGGATTGGCCTTGCGCAGGAACCCTTGGACTTTCGGCGAGAGGGGTTCTCACCCTCTTTGTCGCTACTCATGTCCGCATTCGCACTTCCGATACCTCCAGCCGCCCTCACGGGAGACCTTCGCAGGCTTACGGAACGCTCCGCTACCACTGCACTTGCGTGCAATCCAAAGCTTCGGCACGTGGCTTGAGCCCCGTTACATTTTCGCCGCAAGACAGCTTGATTAGACCAGTGAGCTATTACGCTTTCTTTAAAGGATGGCTGCTTCTAAGCCAACCTCCTGGTTGTTTTGGCCGTCTCACATGCTTTCCCACTTAGCCACGATTTGGGGGCCTTAGCTGTTGGTCTGGGCTGTTTCCCTCTCGACAATGGACCTTAGCACCCACTGTCTGTCTGCCAGGTATCACTCGCCGGCATTCGGAGTTCGGTAGGGTTTGGTAGGACTTTGGGTCCCCCTAGCCCTTCCGGTGCTCTACCTCCGGCGGTGTTCGCCTGACGATCTACCTCAATAGATTTCGCGGAGAACCAGCTATTTCCGAGTTTGATTGGCCTTTCACCCCTAGCCACAGCTCATCCCCGACTTTTTCAACAGGCGTGGGTTCGGTCCTCCAGTAGGTGTTACCCCACCTTCAACCTGGCCATGGCTAGATCACTCGGTTTCGGGTCTTCTGCCTGCAACTTGGCGCCCTGTTCGGACTCGCTTTCGCTGCGCCTACACCTAACGGCTTAAGCTTGCTGCAAACAGAAACTCGCGGACCCATTATACAAAAGGTACGCCGTCACTCCACAAGGGAGCTCCGACTGCTTGTAGGCGTTCGGTTTCAGGTCTCTTTCACTCCCCTTGTCGGGGTGCTTTTCACCTTTCCCTCACGGTACTTGTGCACTATCGGTCACCAAGGAGTATTTAGGCTTAGAGGGTGGTCCCCCTACGTTCAGACAGGGTTTCACGTGCCCCGCCCTACTCAAGGATTTTTGCAAGTCTTTCGCCTACGGGGCTATCACCCACTATGGCCAGACTTTCCAGACTGTTCGACTGAACTTGCAAAAACCGCTGGCCTGGTCCCCTTTCGCTCGCCACTACTCGGGGAATCTCTGTTGATGTCTTTTCCTCCGGTTACTGAGATGTTTCAGTTCACCGGGTTTGCCTCTGACGCCTATGT
>NZ_JANFNY010000161.1 GCF_024437745.1 Roseomonas sp. GC11
CTCCAGCGCCGGGCGGGCGGGGGCCAGCAGGGTGAGGGTCCAGGGCGTGCCCGGCACCGGCTCTGCGACGGGCAGGAAGGAGCCGGGGGGCAGCGCGGCGGGCGCAGCGCGCGGGCGCACCAGCTGCGGCCCGCCGGGCAGCGGCGCGGGGTCGAGCAGCAGCGGCGCCAGCGGGGCATCGCCGAATTGCAGGCTGTCGCGGATGGCTTCCTGCTCATCCGGCGGCAGGGGGCGGGTCATGCGGAAATGCCAGTCCGCCACGCTGGTGACGGTGACGATGCCGCGCGCATCGGTGGCCAGCACCGGCTCCGGCGCGCGGGCCCAGGCGGTTTCCACAGCCTCGAACTCGGCCTTGACGACGACGACGCCGAGCGGCCCCTCCGGCCCGTCCAGCCGGCGGGAGAGGTAGAGGCCGGGGCGGCGGCTGACGGTGCCGAGGGCGAAATGCTCCGCCGTGCCCTGCGCCAGGGCGTCGCGGAAATAGGGGCGGAAGGCGTAGTCGCTGCCGACGAAGCTGTCCGGCTGGTTCCAGTTGCTGGCGGCGCGGGCCATGCCGGTCCGGTCCAGCACATAGAGCACGGCGGTGCTGGTGCCGCTGGCCAGGGCTTCCAGCCGGGCGTTCAGCTCGGCGAGGCGGGCGGGCTCGGCGGAGGCGATGGCGGCGAGCAGCCCGGCATCCTGGGCGAGGATGACGGGCAGGCTGCGCTGCTTTTCCATCTCGGCGCGGAGCAGGGCGGCGCGCAGCCCGGCGGCGGCGCGGGAGGAGGCTTCGAGGTCGGCCAGGATGAGGCCGGTGGCGAGGCGCAGGGCGGCCTGGTCCAGGGCGAGCAGGGTGGCGAGGGCGAGGAGGGCGAGGAGGAAGCGGCGCATCAGGGGGCGGCGCCGCATGTGGATTTCCGCCCCGAGAGGGGAAAGGGCGTGTGGAATTCCACACAATTTTGCGGAAGCGCCTGTTTTTGCTGCACTGCAAACATGCATAAGACCAAAGAGTTAAGTAAAAGGTTGTAAGAACCAGGGCCTGGCATCGCGCTTGCGTTGGCAGGGGCAGCCCGGCGCCCTCGTGCCGGGACCCGACTTCGAGACTTGCCGAACGGCCCGGATGGGAGGCCGCGCGGCCCTGGTGGAGGAACGCCCATGGCTCTGGTGGATCCCGTGGCGGCGCCGCGGACGCCGAAACCTTTCTATCAGCATCTGTATGTCCAGGTGCTGCTGGCCATTGCGGCCGGCATCCTGCTCGGTCATTTCTACCCGCAGACCGGCGCGGACATGAAGCCGCTGGGCGATGCCTTCATCAAGCTGGTGAAGATGGTCATCGCCCCCGTCATCTTCCTGACGGTGGTGACGGGCATCGCCGGCGTGCGCGACCTCGGCAAGGTGGGGCGCGTGGCCGGCAAGGCGATGCTCTACTTCCTGGTCTTCTCCACGCTGGCACTGATCATCGGGCTGATCACGGGCAATGTCATCCAGCCGGGGGCGGGGCTGAACATCGACCCCGCGACGCTCGATGCCAAGGCCGTCTCCGGCTATGCCGCCAAGGCGCATGAGACGACGATCACCGGCTTCCTGATGAACATCATCCCGGCCTCGCCCATCAGCGCCTTCGCCTCGGGCGACATCCTGCAGGTGCTGTTCTTCTCGGTGCTGCTGGGCATCTCGCTGGCGGCGATCGGCGACCGGGCGGAGCCGCTGATGAAGCTGTTCCATTCCGCCTCGGCCGGCATGTTCCGCATGGTGGCGATCCTGATGAAGGCCGCCCCCGTGGGCGCCTTCGGCGCCATGGCCTTCACCATCGGCCGCTATGGCATCGGCTCCATCGCCAATCTGGCGATGCTGATCGGCACCTTCTACATCACCTCCCTGCTCTTCGTGCTGGTCGTGCTGGGGGCGGTCGCGCGGTACAATGGCTTCTCCATCCTGGCGCTGATCCGCTACATCAAGGAGGAGCTGCTGCTGGTGCTCGGCACCTCCTCCTCCGAGGCCGCGCTGCCGACGCTGATGGAGAAGATGGAGCGCGCCGGCTGCAAGAAGTCGGTGGTCGGGCTGGTGGTGCCCACGGGCTACAGCTTCAACCTGGACGGCACCAACATCTACATGACAATGGCGGCGCTGTTCATCGCGCAGGCCTGCGGCATCCAGCTCTCGCTGTGGGACCAGGTGCTGCTGCTGCTGGTGGCCATGCTCTCCTCGAAGGGCGCGGCGGGCATCACGGGGGCGGGCTTCATCACCCTGGCGGCGACGCTCTCCGTCGTGCCCTCCGTGCCGGTGGCCGGCATGGCGCTGATCCTGGGCATTGACCGCTTCATGTCCGAGTGCCGGGCGCTGACCAACCTGGTGGGCAATGCGGTGGCCACCATCGTGGTGGCGCGCTGGGAGGGCGAGCTGGACCGCGAGCGGCTGAATGCCGCCATGGCGGGCCAGCCGCTGCCGCTGGCCGCCGCGATGCAGCCGGCGGAATAACAGGGGCCGGGACGCGGGGTGGCGGCGCCACCCCGGTGACGGGCGCCAGGGCCCGGGGCAAAGCCCCGGGCTTTTTTACGCCCCAACACTTTCAAAAAAACGCTTTCAATTTTCTCTAATTGATCCCATCCTCCCCGCCACCCCTTCCGGGAAGGATCCCCCATGACGCCCTGCCCCGCCGTCACCGCCTTCCACGAGCCGCGCAGCGGCTCGGTGCAGTATGTGGTGGCCGACCCGGCCAGCGGCGCCTGCGCCATCATCGACCCGGTGCTGGACTATGACGAGAAGTCCGGCGCCACCGGCACGCGGGAGGCGGAGCGCATCCTGGCCTTCATCGCGCGGGAGGGGCTGCGGGTGGAATGGATCCTCGACACCCACCCGCATGCCGACCATTTCTCCGCCGCCGCCTGGCTGAAGGCGCGGACCGGCGCGCCCACCGCCATCGGCGCGCGGGTGACGGCGGTGCAGGCCCTGTGGCGCGACCTCTATGGCTGGCCCGACTTCCCCGCCGATGGCTCGCAATGGGACCGCCTCTTCGCCGATGGGGAGGAATTCCGCATCGGCACCCTGGCGGCGCGGGTGATGCATTCCCCCGGGCACACGCTGGCCTCCATCACCTATGTGGTGGGCGATGCGGCCTTCGTGCACGACACGCTGTTCATGCCGGACAGCGGCACGGCGCGGGCCGATTTCCCGGGGGGCGACGCGGCGGCGCTGTGGCGCTCCCTCCAGGCCATCCTCGCCCTGCCGCCGCAGACGCGGCTTTTCACCGGCCATGACTACTGCCCCGGCGGCCGCCCGGCGCGCTGGGAGAGCAGCGTGGCCGAGCAGAAGGCGCAGAACATCCACCTGACGCGCTACCCGGACGAGGCGGGCTTCGTGGCGGCGCGGCAGGCGCGGGACCGCACCCTGCCGATGCCGCGGCTGATCCTGCATGCCCTGCAGGTGAATATCCGCGGCGGCCGCCTGCCGGAGCCGGAGGCCGATGGGCGGCGCTATCTGCGCATTCCGCTCGACGCGCTGCCCGGCGCGGCCTGGGATTGAGCGGCATGGACGCGCTGCCGATCGCCACCCTGCAGGAGCGCGCCGGCGCGGCGACGGCCTTCCTGAAGAACTTCACGCATCGCGACCGGCTGATGCTCGCCTGCGCCCTGGTGGGGGGGGAGATGTCGGTGGGGGCGCTGGAGGAGCAACTGGGCATCCGCCAGCCGGGCCTGTCGCAACAGCTGGCGGCGCTGCGGGAGGCCGGGCTGGTGGCCACGCGGCGGGAGGGCAAGGCGGTGTTCTACCGCCTGGCCGATGCGCGGGTGGAGGTGTTCATGGGCACGCTGCACCGCCTGTTCTGCGCCATGGAGGAAAAGGATCATGGCTGATTTTTCCATCCTGCCGCCCCTGGCGGGGGGCGCGCTGATCGGGCTGGCCGCCGTGCTGCTGATGGCGGTGGAAGGGCGGATCGCCGGCATCAGCGGGCTGGTGGCGCGGCTGCTGCCGCCGCGCGCGGGGGAGGCGGCGGGGCCTGCCGGCTTCGTGCTGGGTCTGCTGCTGGCGCCGCTGGCGTGGTGGCTGGCGGGGGGCGCGCTGCCGACGGCGGCGCTGCCG
>NZ_JANFNY010000162.1 GCF_024437745.1 Roseomonas sp. GC11
TGGCAGGGCTACGGGGCAGGGCTGGGGGCTACCGCGGCCACCATCCCCACCGCCGAGCCCACAGGCCTCCGCGTCCGTGCCGTGGCGCGCAGCGGGGCGGTGTCGGGCTGGCGGGAGGCGCTGGCCCCGGCCAGCGTCTCGGCGCCCACGGCGACCGGCATCGCCGGCGGGGTGCGGCTGGCCGGAGGCTTTCCGGCAGGCGCTGCCCGGTTGCAGATCTTCGAGGCAGCCTCTGCCAGCCTCCCCGCCGCGGTGAAGCTGCCCGACGAGCCGACCAGCCTCTCCTTCGACCGCACCGGCCTCACCGCCGGCCAGACCCGCTGGTACTGGCTGCGCGCCGTCTCGGCCGAGGGGAATGTCTCGGCGCTCGCCGGCCCCGTCTCGGCCACCGCCCTCTGATCCGGAGGCACCCATGCCCGCGCGCATTGACGATCTGATGGTCCTGAACACCGCCGTCAGCAAGACGGATCTGGCCAAATACCTCCGCGACCGGGAGGAGGTGCTGCCCACCGATTTCGGCGGGATCGGCGATGGCGTGACGGACAACACCGCAGCCATCCAGGCGGCCTTCGACCGTGCCGCGGCGGATGGCAAGTTTGCGGTGATTCCGCCCGGCACCTGGAATGTCTCGGCCGGGGTCAGCCTCGCCGGCGGCGCGCGCGGCCTCAAGATGCGTGGGGTGATCCGCTACACCGGCAGCGCCGCCATCGCTGTGCGGACGCTGGGCAGCGGCGGCACGGTGCGGAACAATGAGAAGCTCTATCAGGGCCTCCAGGTGATCCGGCAGACCCAGAGCAACTGGGCCGATGAGGCGGATATCGGCATCCGCATCCAGAACATCGACAGCAGCACGGTCGAGATCCGGCTGGTGCAGGGCTTCACCATCGGGGTGCAGACGCTGGGCGATGGCCGCGGCGTCGAGGACAGCACGCTGTTCCTCTACCGCATCCTCAACTGCAAATTCGGCATTGATGCGCGCTGCAATGCCAGCACCTCGTGGAACACCTCGATCCGCTACTATGGCGGGCACATCACCCATGCCACCGGGATCAACACCGGGCAGGATCGCTATGGCGTGCGCTTCTCGCGCGTCGATGCCAGCAGCTACAACAATCACAACCGGCATATCTTCGACGGCACCAATTTCGAGCTGAAGCACATCGAGGGCACGCAGCAGGGCATTCCCTTCCTGAACGAGACGGGCGGCTCGGCGATCATCGGGCGCAACCTGCGGCTGGAGGGCTGCTCGAAATGGGTGGCCCGGCACACAGCCTCAGCGCAGGATTGCGAATACGAGGTGGCGTGGTCGAACAGCTATCGGCACGACATCCTCTATGACGCCACGGCAACGCGCTGTGGCAACACGGTGCTCAACCGGCATCGCGCGCCGGCCTCGCGGCATCTGCGGCTGCTGGGCGCGGTGCCGAATGTCCGGGCCGCCGCCTTCCGGCAAAGCAGCACGGAGATCGGGGTGGAGGGGCTGGCCGTCGTGACGCTCTCCACCACGACAGCGACCACCTTGGCCGGCCTCTCGTTCAACGGGGCTGACGGGATCGCGGCCACGAGCCGTGGCCTGCTGCTCGACGCCAATCGTGGCCTGGCCTTTGTGCTGGACACCCAGGCGGCGAAGGAATTCGCGCTGGTGCACAGCCTCGCCGGCGGCGCCGATGGCGGGCGGCTGTTTCTCCGCACCTTCAACGCCGATGGCAGCGTGCGGGAGAACATCGCCTGGGATGTGCTGGCCTCGCTGACCACGCCGGTCTGGAACATCCCGTCGAAAAGCTGGACGGGCGGCGCGGCGATGGCCGATGCCTCGCTGAACCGGCGGATGACGGTGCGCGTGGCGGCGGATGTGGCCGCGGCGCAGATTGGCATCGTTGGCTTTGACGGGCCGATCGAGATCGAGGCGCTGCGGCTCTACGGCTTGCCGGAGCACGCGCCGGCACTGCTCTGCGGCACGCCGGCGCTGCCAGTGGGGCAGCGGGAGCTGGTGGCCGAAATCACCTGGGACCTGCCGAGCCTGGCGCCGGGTGCGACCAGCCTGATTGACGTGACGATCCCGAGTGCGCGGCAGGGCGATCTGGCGCAGGCGGCGCTGGTGTCGTCGACGCGGTTCATCGAACTCGACGCGGCGGCCTGGACGAACAACACGGTGCGGGTGATGGCGCGCAACATTTCTCCCAGTGCCACCTTCGATCTCATCCCGGTGACGCTCTCGGTGCAGGTGACGAAGCGGCGGGTCGGGTGAGGGGAGGGGGGTACTTTCCAGACTACCCCACCATCCGCTTCTGGCTAAACTGCCACTATGTCGTGCCGCTGCAGATGGGATGAGCGATGCCACGAATTCCTGGCAGGTCCTCCGGGCCAATCTTCTCCAAGCCGCCAAATTGTCCAACGAATGGGGGTCAACGCACCTTGATAGTTGTCTCATCGTCGCCGCAGGAGAAGCTGTCCTTGCAGAGCCGGATACGCGGCTGCCTCCTTGGCGGTGCTGTCGGTGATGCGCTGGGGGCGCCCGTCGAGTTCCTTTCCCTCGCGGAGATCCGGCAGCGCTTCGGTGCTGGCGGTATCGGCGATTACGTCCCTGCCTATGGACGGATTGGGGCGATCACCGATGACACACAAATGACGCTGTTCACTGCGGAGGGCCTGCTGCGTGCCTGGGTGCGTGGCACACTGAAGGGTATCTGCCATCGGCCCGGGGTCATCCACCATGCTTACCTGCGCTGGCTGCTGACGCAGGACGAACAGACCAGCAATCCGGATGTGGAGATTGGCCAAGACGGGTGGCTCTTCTCCCTGAAGACGCTGCACGAAAGGCGGGCTCCGGGAAACACCTGTCTTTTGGCGCTGCTGGAGACGAAAAGTTTCGGCACGCCTACGGTCGCACGGAATACCAGCAAGGGTTGCGGTGGCGTGATGCGCGTGGCGCCGGTTGGGTTGTTTGCGCCCGGTATGAGGGGGAACGACGACGTGTTCGGCCTCGCAGTGGATGCCGCGGCGCTCACCCACGGCCACCCGAGCGGCTACCTGTCTGCTGGCTACCTGGCGGTCACGGTGTCAGCGCTGCTGCGTGGTTGCCCGTTGCCTGAAGCGCTGGATATCGCCGATGCCCAGCTTCGGCGGCGGGAAGGCCACCAAGAGGTAGCAGAGGCTGTTGCAGCAGCCCGAGCACTCGCTGCCTGCGGTGATCCCACGCCGGAGCAGATCGAGAACCTGGGGGACGGCTGGGTTGCAGAGGAGGCCTTGGCGATTGCGGTCTGCTGCGCTTTGGCAGCGCCTGACTTCGAAGGTGGTGTGCGGCTTGCGGTGAATCATTCAGGTGATAGCGACAGTACTGCGGCAATCACCGGCAACCTGCTCGGAGCGCTCCTTGGCGAGAAGGCAATTCCAGCGCATTGGCTGGAGAGACTGGAATTGCGTGACGAAATTGGCGCCCTGGCCGATGATCTTCATGCGGCCACATGCGGAATTTTGGATGCCAGGGCCGCCTGGAGCAGATATCCCGGCTGGTGAGACGGACGCGCTGCACGTTGACGGCATTTTTTGCCACCTTCGATCTCACCCCGGTGACGCTCTCGGTGCAGGTGACGAAGCGGCGGGTGGGGTGAGGGGAGGGGGGTACTTTCCAGACTACCTCACCATCCGCTTCTGGCTAAGGCCTGTTAGAGCTTGAATGCTGTTCCCATGTTCTGGGCATGGTGGAGAGCAGCGACAATCAGGTTTTCACG
>NZ_JANFNY010000163.1 GCF_024437745.1 Roseomonas sp. GC11
TGAGTAACTGTTGGGGCCGGGCTGCTCCGTGGGGCGGCGGGCGCGGGGGCCCCCCCCCCCCCCACCCCCGCCGGGGGGATGAGATCCCCCCGGACCCCGCTGTCAGGAGGCGGTGGGGCGCAGCGTGCCGAAGGCGACGCCGCCCAGGACCAGGGTCATCGCCACGAGGTGGTAGGGGTGCAGGCTCTCGCCCAGCAGCAGGGCGCCCAGGGCCAGGGCATAGGCGGGAACGAGATACATGGACATGCTGGCGCGGGCGGCGCCAAAGGTGGCCACGGCGCGGGCGAAGAGGCCATAGGCCCCCACCCCGGCCACGAGGCCCAGGAACACCACGCCCGACAGCGCCCGGCCATCGAGATGCGGAATGCCGCGATAGCCCCATTCCAGCAGCACGCCGGGCATGAGGCAGAGCGCCCCGCCCGCCGCCACCACCCAGAGCAGCAGCATGGGCGGCAGGGCCACGGGGCGGTGGCGCAGCAGGGCGGTGTAGCCGGCCCAGGCCAGGATGGCGAAGAGCATCAGCGCATCGCCCGGGTTGAAGTCGAGCCGCAGCAGCGCCCCGAGATCACCCCGGAACACCGCCACCAGGATGCCGGAAAAGGCGATGCCGATGCCGCCCAGCATGGCCGGCCGCAGCGGCACGCCCCAGACCAGCCGCTCGATCACCGCGACGAAGAGGGGAGAGAGGGCGGCGATGAGGGCGATATTGCCGGCGCTGGTATAGGTGGCCGCGCCATATTGCGGCGCCACGCTGATGACGCCGCCGAGCACCGCCAGCGCCGCCAGCACGCCCGGTGCCGCCCCGCGCAGCAGCCCCCGCCGCAGCAGCGGCCAGACCACCGGCAGGAGCAGCAGTGCCGCCACCAGCCAGCGCCCGAAGGCCAGCGTCACCGGCGGCACCGACCCGTTCAGCCAGCGCGCCACCACCATGTTCAACGCGAAGAGCAGCGGCGCGCAGAGGAAGAGCAGGAAGGAGAGCCAGGACTTGCGCATCGGCGTCATGCCTCGGGGTGGGTGCCGAGGAGAAGCCTAGGGAAAATACGTCAGGCAGGTTTACCGAATTGCGGCAGCGCAAAAGCCGCTTTCAGAAGATTTTTCGTATTTTTGGCTGTTTCTCGGAAGGCTGTCCGCCCCTCCCGGAAGAATGACCAACACCTGAACTGCCAGCGGGGTCCGGGGGGAGCTTCTCCCCCCGGCGGGGAGGGTGCGGGAGGGGCGGCGCCCCTCCCGCGTGCCGCGCTTTCAGTATTGTGCCGCGACTTCGCGGGTAGCCCAGCTGATCCAGGGCAGAAGATCGCGGACATCCTGGGTTTCGACGGTGGCGCCAGCCCAGATCCGCAGCCCCGGCGGTGCGTCGCGGTAAGGCGCCGCATCAAGGGCGACCCCCTCGCTTTCCAGCAGCGCGTTGATTTTCTTCCCCGCCTTCGCCTGTTCTTCCGCCGGCAGCGCCTGGAACCAGCCGCCCACCAGCTTCAGGCAGATGGAGGTGCAGGAGCGCGCCGCCGGGTCTTCCGCCAGGAAGGCATAATCCCCCTGCCCTGCCACCCATTCGGCGACCGCCGCGAGGCTGGCCTCCGAGCGGGCGATAAGGGCCGGCAGCCCGCCGATGGCCTCGGCCCAGCGCAGCCCGTCCAGCGCATCCTCGGCGCAGAGCAGCGAGGGGGTGTTGATGGTATCCCCCAGGAAGATGCCCTCGATCAGCTTGCCGCCCTTGGTCATGCGGAAGATCTTGGGCAGCGGCCAGGCCGGCGTATGGGCTTCCAGCCGCGCCACGGCGCGCGGCGAGAGGGCGAGCATGCCATGCGCCGCCTCCCCCCCCAGGGCCTTCTGCCAGGACCAGGTGACGACATCGAGCTTCGCCCAGTCGAGTTCCATGGCGAAGGCGGCGGAGGTGGCGTCACAGATGGCCAGTCCCTCGCGATCCGCCGCGATCCAGCCGGCATCGGGCAGGCGCACGCCGCTGGTCGTGCCGTTCCAGACAAAGACGAGATCCCGCGCCGGGTCGGCCTGGGTGAGATCCGGCAGGCGGCCATAGGGCGCCTGGATCAGCCGCACATCCGGCAGGCGGAGCTGCCTGGTGATATCGGTGGCCCACTCCCCGGAGAAGCTTTCCCAGGCCAGCACATCGACGCCGCGCGGGCCGAGCAGCGACCACAGCGCCATTTCCACCGCGCCGGTGTCGGAGGCGGGGACGATGCCCAGGCGCCAGTCCTCCGGCATGCGCAGCACGGCCTTGCTGCGCGCGATCACCTCGGCGAGGCGGGCCTTGGGGTCCCTGGCGCGGTGGCTGCGGCCAACCAGCGCGCCCTCCAGCGCGGCGAGGGACCAGCCCGGACGCTTGGCGCAGGGGCCGGAGGAGAAGAAGGGGCGGGCCGGGCGCGTGGCGGGCTTGGCACGGGTCTGCGACATGCGGGGCGGGCTTTCAGTCGGGGTCAGCCAGGAAGGAGGCGCGGGTTTGCACCCCCCGCGCCTCCTCTTCAAGAGAGGCGTGTCTCTTCCGGGGCGGCGGGTCAGGCGACCGGCAGCAGGATCTCGCCCTGGGCGTAGAGCACGGCATGGCCGCCCATGCGCACGCGGTCGCCGCGCTGCTCGCACCAGAGGGTGCCGCCGCGCGCGCTGGCCTGGTGGCAGACCAGCACCGGCCGCCCGAGCCGCGCCGCCCAGAAGGGCACGAGCTGGACATGGGCCGCGCCTGTCACCGGGTCCTCATTCACGCCGACGCGGGCGGCGAAGTAGCGGGAGACGACATCATGCACCCCGTCATCCCCCGGCGCGGTGGCGATGACGCGGGCGGCGGCGCCGCCGCTGGCCGAATCCGGCAGGCTGGCGATGCGGCCATGGTCGGGGCTGAGGGCGCGCACCGTCTCGGCCCTGTCGAAGAGGCAGATCCAGTCCCGTGCCTTCCAGACCTCGCGCGGGACGGCGCCGAGGGCGGCGGTGAGGCCGGGCGGCAGGCTGGTGGCGCGCTGTGGCGGATTGGCCGGGAAGTTGAGGACGAAGCGCCCCTCCTCCTGGCTGACGGAAAGCGGACCGGAAGCCGTGCGGAAGCGCAGCTCGCCCGGCTGGCCGAGGATGCGGGCGAGGACAAAGGCGGTGGCGAGGGTGGCATGGCCGCAGAGCGGCACTTCCAGCGTGGGGGTGAACCAGCGCAGATGCCATTGCCCTGGCCCATCGGGGACGAAGAAGGCGGTTTCGCTGAGATTATGCTCGGCGGCCATGCGCTGCATGAGCGCATCGGGGAGCCATTGGCGCAGGGGGACGACGGCGGCGGGATTGCCGGCGAAGGGATGCGCGGCGAAGGCATCCACGAGATAGAAGGGCACCCTTTCGGGCGGGGAATCGGCGGGCGCCCTTTCGGGCGTTGAATCGGGGGGCGCCCTTTCGGGCGGGGAATCGGTGGGCGCCCTTTCGGGCGTTGAATCGGGGGGCGCCCTTTCGGGCGTTGAATCGGGGGGCGCCCTTTCGGGCGCGGGGGGAGTCGTCTCCATGGGGCACCTGTCACGCTGGTGTGACAGGCAGGATGCCCGTGGCGGAAGCAGCCGCGAAGGCTGCTTCCGCC
>NZ_JANFNY010000164.1 GCF_024437745.1 Roseomonas sp. GC11
CGTGAAAACCTGATTGTCGCTGCTCTCCACCATGCCCAGAACATGGGAACAGCATTCAAGCTCTAACAGGCCTTAGGGCGAAGAGATTTGGGCAGGAGGGGAGACAGGTATGGAAAACGAACATTCGGACGCAGAGTTGTTCCGCGCGAAGCTGGAGGAATTAGACATGACTCAAGCCAGTTTCGCGCGCTGGATGTTGGAGCATGGAGACAACAGGCCCATCCAAACAATCGCTCGCAATGTCCGCCGCATCGCAAATGGCGAAGCGAAACTCTCTGGCGAAATGCGGATTATTCTCCATTTTGCTTCTCAGGCTCAGGGAAAATAAAATGGCCATCAGGTATTATGTCGCGATTCTGGAGCGCCTGCGTGATGGTTTTTCCGTCCACTTTCCCGACATCGGCGGATGTACGTCAGCAGGCAACACGGTGGAGGAAGCCGCGGCCAATGCAGAGCAGGCTCTCGCGATGCATCTTGGCTCCATGCTCCGTGATGGGGACGATATCCCCCCGCCGCGCCCGATCGAGCAGATTCCGCATGACCCGGAGGTTGATGAATATATGCGCCTCCTGGTGAGGGCGGATCTGCCGGGTAAAGCGATCCGCATCAATATCACCATGGATGAAGGGCTTCTGGCAGCTGTGGATGCCGCCGCGAAGCGGCAGGGGCAAACCCGCTCGGGTTTCCTGGCGGAGGCCGCACGCGTGGCGCTGCGGGCCTGAGCATGCCTGTTGCCCCATCAGCGCCACGCCCTATGGCCTTTACCCGATCTGGCGCCTGGTCGCTTGAGGGCGATATGACGGATTGGGGTCTGGGTGTATTCTCAAATAAGCACTTAAGAATCTTCTTTTTCTGAAGAAAAAGAAGCAAAAAGACTTTTTCAGTCTGGCGTCCCGCCTCGGGGCCATTGGCGGGACGCCAGCTGAAAAAGTTTTTTGGTTCTTTTTTTTAAAAAAGAACGAAGACTCTTGCGCTTTTCAGGCTTGGACCTTGGTCAGCGCCTCACGGCACCTGGGTGGCCAGGAAGGCGATGAGGTCCTTGCGGTCCTGCTCGGCATTGACGCGCTGCACCATGCGGGTGCCGGGCACCATGCCGGTCGGGTTGGCCAGGAAGGCGTCGAGCGTCTCGGCATCCCAGGTCTTGCCGGCGCCTTTCAGCGCGGCGGAGTAGTTGAAGCCCTGCACCGCGCCGGCGGCGCGGCCAGACACGCCCTGCAGCGTGGGGCCGACGCCGTTGCGCGGCTGCGCGACCTGGTGGCAGGCCGAGCAGGTGCGCTGGAAAATGGTACGGCCCCGGGCGGCGTCGCCATCCTCCGCGCGGGCGGAGGAGGGCAGCACCGCCGCGCCAAGCAGCGCGGCCAGGGCAAGAAGGCGAACAGCAGTCATCAAGCGGCTCCGAGCCGGGTCTTGGACAGGGGAAGGCTGCGGATGCGCTGCCCGGTCAGCGCCGCAACGGCATTGGCGACCGCCGGCGGCACACCGGGCAGGCCCGGCTCGCCGATCCCGCCCATCGGCGCGCCGCTCTCGACGATTCGCACATGCACCCTTGGCATACGCTCCGGCGGCAGGATGGGGTAGCCGTCGAAGTTGCGCGCCTGGGGCTCACCCTTCTCGTAGACCACTTCTTCCAGCAGGGCGGAGGAGAGGCCGAGGGCCACGGCGGAATTCACCTGGGCCTCGATGATCGCCGGGTTGACCATGCGGCCGGGGTCGATCGCCACCCAGACATCATGCACCACCACGGCGCCGTCCTTCACCGAGGCCTCGGCGATGGTCGCGACCTCGGAGCCGAAGGGCGAGGCCATGGCGACGCCGCGCGCGCGCCGCGTGCCATCGGCGGCGGTGAAGGGGCCGCGCTTCCAGCCGCCCGAGAGATCGGCCACCGCCTCCAGCAGCGCCTTGTGGCGCGGCTTCCCGGCGAGGAGGCGCAGGCGCAGGGCATAGGGGTCCTGCCCGCCGGCATCGGCGACCTCGTCGAGGAAGCCTTCATAGAAGAAGTCGTTCATCGAGTGGCCGACGGAGCGCCAGAAGCCGATCACCGGCGGGTGCTTCACCGGCACCTGGACGATGCGGCGGTTGGCGATGGCATAGGGCTTCTCGGCGATGCCCTCGACCACCGAGGGGTCCGCCGCGCCGGGCTTGCCGCCGAAATAGCGGCCCACCGGGCCTTCGCCCACCGCCTCGACTTCCAGCGCTACGGGCAGGCCATCGGCGCCGAGGCCGGCGCGGAAGCGGGCGAGGCCCATGGGGCGCAGCGCATCGCGCAGGAATTCCTCCTCGCGCGACCAGATCACCTTCACCGGGCGGCCCACCGCCTTGGCCAGCAGGATGGCCTGGGGGTAGGGGCTGGCGGCATCATAGGTGAAATGCCGGCCGAAGAAGCCGCCCAGCAGCGGCGAATGGATCATCACCTTCTCCGGCGCGATGCCGGCGACCCGGGCGGCGATGGCCTGGAACATCTCCGGCGCCTGGTTGGGCATCCAGAGTTCCAGCGCGCCATCCTCCTTCCACGCGGCGATGGCCGAGGGCGGCTCCAGCTGGCCATGCGCCAGGAAGGGGGCGTCATAGGTGGCCTCGACCACGCGGGCGGCGCCCTTCAGGGCGGCGGCGGTATCGCCATGCACCTCGCCGGGCAGCGGGTCCGCCTTGGCGGCGGCCATCGCCTCGCGGTGGGCGGCGGAGGAGAAATCGGCCGGCATGGGCAGGCGCGCGCCGGGGGCGGGGTCGGCCCAGGTGACCTGGAGCGCCTCCACCGCGCGGCGGGCGCGCCACCAGCGATCGGCCAGCACGGCCACGGCGCCGGGCAGGCGGTGGATGGAGTGGACGCCCGGCATGGCCTTCACCTCCGCCTCATTGGCGAAGGCACCCGGCTCGCCGCCCAGGCGCGGGGCGTGCTGGATGGCGGCCTGCAGCATGTTCGCGACCGTCAGGTCGATGGCGTATTTCGCCTGGCCGGTGGATTTGTCGCGCACATCCAGCCGGGGGACGGGCTTGCCGATCCAGCGGAAATCCTTCTCGGCGCGGAGCGGCACGCCCTCGGGCACCGGCAGGGCGGCGGCCCCGGCGGCCAGGGTGCCGTAGTCCAGCGCGCGGCCGGAGGCGGCATGGACGACGCGGCCCGGCTGGGTCGAGAGGCTGTCCAGCGGCACGCCGAGGCGGGTGGCGGCGGCCTGCATCAGCATGTGGCGGGCGCTGGCGCCGAGCTGGCGCATGGTGGCGTAGCTGCTGCGGGTGGAGAAGCTGCCGCCGGTGATGCGCCGGCCGCCCACCACGGCGTAATCCGCCCCCGGCGGGGCGCATTCCACGGTGAAGCGGGCGGGCTCCACATCCAGCTCCTCGCCGACGATCTGGGCCATGGCGGTCGCGATGCCCTGGCCGCCCTCGACGAAGGGGCTGCGGAACAGCACGCTGCCATCGGCGCGGATTTCGAGGAAGGCGGGCACGCGGGTGCCGGGCTTCACGGCGCCGGCCGGGGCGGCGGCCTGGGCGCGGGCGGCGCGGCCGGGCAGGGCGACGCCCAGCACCAGCG
>NZ_JANFNY010000165.1 GCF_024437745.1 Roseomonas sp. GC11
GCGTTCTCGGAGAGGTCGCGGGCCTGGGCCAGGGCGGGCAGCGCCATCACGGCGGCGGCGAGGGTCAGGGCGCGCAGAGCGGAGAAAGTGGTCATCGTCAGGGTTCCTTTCGGGGTGCGGGGATGTTCCCCGCTGTTGACGAAGAGATACCCCGCCCCACCCATCGCGATCCAATGCCGATTACCGATATCAATCATCGGCCCTGACGATGAATGCGTGCCCCGCTTCAGCTCTCCACCGAGAAGCCGGTTTCGCGCACCCGCCTTTCCCAGATGCGGCTTTCCGCCTGCAGCAGGGCGGCAAAGGGCTCCTCCGGGATCAGTTCCGGGGTCAGCATCAGCCCGGAGAGAAAGGCCGGGAAGCCCGGGTACTGGCTCAGCACATGCAGCGCCTCGCGCCAGAGCTGGTGCTGCTCCGGCGTGTAGTGGTTGCCGATGAACAGGCCATAGCGGTCCACGCCATCCTGCTCCCGCAGCCCGAAGGCCTCGCGCGTGCGAACCCCGGCCAGGGCCGGCGGCGGGGTCTGGGCGCTCATCGCCAGGATGCGGATCTCGCCCGCCTGATGCGCCTGCATCGCGTCGGAGAGCGGCAGCATCACCGCCTCCATCCGCCCCGCGGCCAGTTCCGCCAGGATCTGATACACCCCCGGAACCGGCAGCGGCAGGAAGCGCAGCCCGTTGCGGCGCGCCAGCAGGACAGAGAGGAAATGCGGCGCCGAGCCCAGCGCGGGAATGCCGATCTCCACCTCCCGGTGCATCATCCGCGCCCGCTCCAGGAAGGCGTCGAGATCGCGCGCGGGGTGCCGGGCATCGACCGCCAGGGCGAAGCTGATGGAGGCCAGGCTGAGCATCGGCCGGAACTGCGCCAGGGGTTGCACTCGCCCCGGCGGGCGCAGCGCGTGCGGCAGCAGGGTGAAGAGGCTGCTCGGCAGCAGCAGCAGGGCGGAGCCGTCCCGCGTTTCCAGAATCGCTTCCATCGCCCGCAGGCCGGCGCGGCCGGGCAGGCGCTCCAGCACCACCGGGCGGCCCAGATGCCGTTGCAGGTGGCCGGTGCAGAACAGGCTCAGCTGCTCCATCGTGCCACGGCCGATGAAGCCGATGACGAGCCGCAGCGGCGCCTCGCCCCTGGCCCGGCGCGGCAGGGCGGCGGCGGCGAGCAGCCCGGCCAGCGCCACCCGCCGCCCCGGAGGCCGGACCAGCCCGGCCCCCGGCAGGCTAGGCTGTGCCATGGTATTGGGGGCCATGGTATTGGGGGCCATGGTGTTGGGGGCCATGGTGTTGGGGGCCGTGGTGTTGGGGGCCGTGGTGTTGGGGGCCGTGGTGTTGGGGATCGGGGTGTTGGGGTCAGGCGGCATGCCGCATCCCCTCGGCCAGGGTTCCGAAGCAGGCGGCGAAATGCTCCATCTCGGCATCGCTCCCGAACACGAAGGCCAGATGCGCCGCCCGGCTGGTGGCGACGACGCGGAAGGCCACCGGCGGCAGCCCCGCCACCACCAGCGTTCCACGCTGGCCCCGCGGCATCGCCGCCCCCTCCAGCGCCGCGCCGAGCGGCGAGATGTCGCGCAGCCGGGCCTGCAGCACGCCCTCGGGCGCCAGCTCGACGCGGGCGGGCATGTCCACCACCTGCCGCGCATGCTGGCGCCGCTCCACCGAGGCCAGCGCCACCCGCACCACGCCATCCAGCCGTTCCTGCAACCCGCCCAGCGTGGTCAGCACCTGGCCGGAGGCGTCATGCATCTGTGAGACGCGGCGGCGGTTCTGGTCGATCTCCTCGCTGGCGAGGCCGATGCGGTCCTGCGCCTGGCGCGCATGGCCGGCGGCGGCGGAGACGGAGCCGGCGATCTGCCGCACCGCCTCGCTCTGCTCCTCCATCGCCCCGGCCAGGGTGGCGGCCACCTCGTCCAGCTCGATGATGCTGCCGCCGATATCGTCCATCGACTGTGTCACCTGCCCGGTCTGGTCCTGGATCTGTTCCAGCCGCTCGGCGATCTCGGTGGTGGCGTGGGCGGTGCGGGAGGCGAGGTTCTTCACCTCCCCCGCCACCACGGCGAAGCCCTTGCCCGCCTCCCCCGCGCGCGCCGCCTCGATCGCGGCGTTGAGCGCCAGCAGGTTGGTCTGCCGGGCGATCTCGTGGATCAGCCGCGAGACCTCGGCGATCTTGGCCACGATGGCCTCCAGCTCGCTGAACATCGCCCGCGTGCGGCGGCTGCGCTCGGCGATGCCGCGCGTGGCGGCCGCGGCGCGGGTGATCTGGCCGGTGATGCGGCCGATCGCCTCGGCCATGGCGCTGGTGCGCTCGGCGGCGAGGTCGGCGGCATGGGCGGAGGTATCGGCATCGCCGCTGGCCTCGCCCGCCTCGCGCTCCACCCGCCCGGCGGAGCGGGCGACCTCATCGGCATGGCTGCCCAGGCTCTCGGCGCGCTCGGCCATGTCGCGCACCAGCGCGGCGGCATCGGTGCGGATGCGCTCGGCCATCTCGCGCATCGCGGCGCGGCGCTCCTCATAGAAACGCTCGCGCTGGCGGCGCTGCAACTCCATCATGTTTTCGCATTCGCGGATATGGTCGCGCATGTCGCGCAGCTGCAGCACCACGGGGGCGAGGCCGGGCAGGAGCTGGGCGGGGGGCTGGTCTTCCCCGGGCGCCTGCGGGGCATCCTCCGGCGCGGGGGCGAGCTGGGCCCAGAGCAGCAGGGCGCGCAGCCGTGCCGCCGCCAGCAGCCCGCCCAGCCCGAGCATGCCCAGCGCCAGCGCGGCGCCGAGCAACAGCAGCCCCGCCCCGCCGCCCGCCAGCCAGGGCGGCAGCAGCCCGGCCAGCAGCGCCAGCACCAGAAGGGCGGCCAGGGCAGGGGCATGCAGCCTGCCATCGCCTGGCCGGCGCCCGCGCAGGGGGGCAGCGGAAAGGCGGCTGGCGGGGCGTGTCTGCATCGGCTTTTCCGTCGCGGCCAGGGGTCAGCCAGGGGTGGGCGGCCAGGGAGAGGCGGACAGGTTGGAGAGGCGAAAGCGCGAGGCGCGGAGCACATCGCGACACCGCCGTATTTTCGCTCAACAAGATCATTTCGCAGTGAATGTCAGCGGCTGATAACAGGTGATGAACCCGGCGCGTGGAGAGGGTCCGGAAAGGCCCGCCGGGGCATATTTCCCTTGCCGTTGGGATTTTTTCGCATAAAGTGCGCTCAGGTTTCGCAATCGGCAGAAGGCTGAGCAGCGCATGGCCCCTCGCGCCCCCCATATCCTGGCGCGTCCCGCCCACGGGCCGGATCAGGGATTCACTCCGGGATCCACCCCTGGGGCGGCCGCGTGGCGCATGGCGCCGCGCCGCCCTGCCCCTGTCCTCCCCCCGTTTCCCGCATCACGGGCATCCGCGCCGGGGCTTCCCGCCGGCCTGGGGGAGGCCGCGCCATGAACCGCCCGACGCTGCCCCCGCGCCCGCCCACGCCGCGCCCCGCCGCGCGCCCCGCCCCGGCCGGGCA
>NZ_JANFNY010000166.1 GCF_024437745.1 Roseomonas sp. GC11
GCCATGGCGCGCAGCCGTGCCGGGTCGGCGGCCAGGGCGCGCAGCCGCGCGGCGGCCTCGGCCACCACCGTCTCCCCGGCGGGCAGCAACAGCCCGTCCACCCCGTCGCGCAGCATCTCGGCCACGGCGCCGGTGTCGGTGGCCAGCACCACGCAGCCGAAGCGCTGCGCCTCCGGGATGGTCAGCGGCGCGCCCTCGAAGCGCGAGGGCAGCAGCACGATATCGGCCCAGGCATAGAGCGCATCCAGCCCCGCCGCGGTGGTGGCCGGCGGCTCGATGGCGATGCCGGTGCCGCTGAAATCGGGCGCCGTGGCATCCAGCACCGTCTGCCCGGCGATGCGCCAGTGCAGCGGCGCGCCGCGCGTGGCCAGGATGATCTCGCGCAGCCGGTCCGGCCCCTTCTGCGCATCCAGCCGGCCGAGGAAGAGCACCTTCAGCGGCGCCGCCGGGTCGCGCCCCTGGCGCGCCGCCAGGGCGGCGGCCATGCGCTGCGGATCGGCCGGATAGGCCGGGGCATTGGGCACCACCAGCAGCTTGGCGCGCGGCACGCCCTGCGCCGCGCACCAGTCCGCCAGCCGCCGCGAGACCAGAAGAAAGCCGTCATACCCGGCCTCATAGGCCAGGGCGGTCAGCGGGTTGCCCACCGGCTCGCCGAGCGGGCCATTGTCGTGCAGGTGCAGGCCGAGGAAGGTGCGCACCCCCTGCCGCCGCAGCTGGCCCATCAGCGGATGGGCGGCCAGGGCATGGGTGTTCACCACCACATCCATCGCCGCCAGCAGGCCGAGCGCGTCGGCCGCCGCCTGCGACTCCGCCTGTGTCTCCGCCGGGGCGGGCAGGCGGGCGGCGAAGTAGCGCTGCGCGGTGTCCGCCCGCTCCACGGCGGGCAGGGGGAAGAACTGCACCGTCTCGAAAATGCCGGAGAGGGCGGCGGGCAGGGCGGCGCTCTCCGCCCCCGTCAGGAAGAGATGCGGCGTCCAGCCCTGCCGCCGCAGCACGGCGGCCTGGTTCTGCACCACCTTCTCCACCCCGCCAAAGGCGAAGAGCGGCAGCACGAAGCCGATCTGCCGCCCCGGCTGCGGCGGCACCCAGGGCAGCACGGCGCCGCAGCCATTCAGCGCCTTGTGCAGGACAGGGGTGCGCAGGCGGCTGCCGCGCCAGTCCTGCCGCCACTCGGGCTTCAGCGGCGACTGCCCGGCGGCCAGGGCGCGCAGCGCCGCCACCTCCTCCACCAGCGCGGCATGGGGGGCGGGGCCGTGGCGCAGCTCGGCTTCCGGGATCGGCCAGGGCAGGGTGGCGCGCAGCGTCACCGCCTCCGGCGGCGTGCCGCCGGAGAGCGGCTGCGCCCAGTCCAGCCGGGGGTCGCGCGCGGCGGCCAGCAGCCGCTCGCTGCGGGCGAAGATCAGCTGCGCGCGCGCCGGGTTGGCCGGGGCGGCGGCCGGCAGGTGCAGGCCGAAGCTGGCCTCCTGCCCCGGTATTGGCGTTGGCGTTGGCGTTGGCGGTGGGGCGGCCGGGAGGCCCGGGCCGGGCACCAGCTCGACCAGGACGAAGGCCGCCTTCGGGTGCTGCGCCAGCACGCGCTGCGCCTGCCAGAAGACATTGTGCAGCAGGCGCAGCCGCGCCAGCAGGTCGATGCCGGTGCGGCTGGCGAAGGCCCAGAAGGGCGGGAAGGCGTGCGATTGCGGCTGGCGCGCCGCCAGCACGGCGCGGCGGCGCAGCGCCGCCGGCGCCTCCGGCGCGTGGCGCGGGTGGAGCGGGTCCGTCACCCGCCGCGCCATCGCCTCGCCGGCGATGGTGAGGGCGAAGCGCGGCAGCTCCTCCGCCTCCAGCCGCTGCACGCGGCGGGCGGCGAGTTCGGCCCGCGCCTCCAGCCGCATGCCGCCGAGGATGGCGCCGCGCGCCCGCTCGGCATGGGCCAGCATGCTCTCCGGCCGCTTGCGGTAGAGGAAGCCGGCCTGCGGCAGGTGCTGGCCGCGGAAGCCCAGGCGGTTGGCGCGCAGCCAGAATTCCCAGTCCTCGAAGCCCTCGCGCAGGCGCTCATCGAAGCGCAGGCCGCGCTCGAAGACGCGGCGGGCGATCAGGCTGCCGGCATCGCAGAGGTTTTCATGCAGGTGCAGGAAGGCCGAGTAGTCGCCCCCCAGCCCGTAATGCTGGGCGAGGCCGAAGCTGTCGAGATCGGGATAGACCCAGCCCGTGGCGGGCGGCGCCGCATCCAGCGCGGCGGCGGCACGGGCAAGGAAATGCGGCCGGAGGCGGTTATCGGCGTCCAGCATCAGCAGGGCGCGGCATGCGGGCCAGGCGCGCAGGGCGAAGTCGATGCCGCTGTTGCGCGCGGCGGAGAGCCCGCCATTGGCCCGGCGCAGCACGAAGATCCGCCCCGGATGGCGCTGGGCGTAGGAGAGGGCGGTCTCCGCCGTCTCCGGCATGGGGCAGCCATCATCCACCACCACGGCGGCGTGGCGCGGCGCGCCCTGCTGGGCCAGCACATCCTCCAGCGCCTCGGCCAGCAGGCCGGGCTGGCGATAGGCGGGGATGACCACGGCGATCTCGGGGCCGCCCGCCCGCGCCGCCTGCTTGTCCACGCCCACCATCCTCGTCCCTGCCGCCATGGCCACCAGATTACAATGCGTTACGGGAAGGTGCAAAACCCGGCAGGGCGCGCAGCAGGTCGCGGTAGCGGGCGAGCATGGCCGCCTCGTCCTGCCGGGCGGCGTGGGCGGCGGCGGCGGCGAGGCGGGCCGGGGTCTCGCCGCCGCCGGCGCAGGCCTCGACCAGGGCGGCGGCCATGCCGGCGATGTCCTCGGCCGGGCAGAGCGCGGCCAGGTGCCGCGCGTCCTCGCCCAGGCATTCCAGCGCCTGGGGGGTCGCCACCACGGGGCAGTGGCGGGCGGCGGCCTCCAGGAAGACCAGCGGGCAGCCCTCCAGCCGCGAGGGCAGCACCAGCGCATCGGCGGCCAGCATCAGCCGCCCCGGATCGCTCTGGTGGCCGAGCAGGCGCAGCGGCGAGCGCCCGCCGGGCAGGCTGGCGGCCAGCCGCTCCGCCAGCGGGCCGGTGCCGGCGGCGACCAGCGCGCCGCCGCCGCGGCGCAGGAAGGCCTGGGCCAGGAAGGGCAGCAGCTCCGCCCCCTTCACCGGCTCCAGCCGGCCGAGGAAGAGGACCACCGGCGCCTCCGGCGGCAGGTCGAGCTGGGTGCGCAGCGCGGCGCGCAGGGCGCGGCGGCGCGCGGCATCGGCCGGGGGCGGCAGCGGCACGCCATTCGGCACCACCTGGACGC
>NZ_JANFNY010000167.1 GCF_024437745.1 Roseomonas sp. GC11
GCCGCGCTCTGCGCCGCGCTGCCGGCGCTCTCGGCCCGTTTCGGCGCGGCGGAGGCCGAGGCCTTCGCCGCCGCCCTGCTGCCGGCCCTGCGGGAAGAGCCCGCCGTGGCCGTGCAGGTCGCCCCCGCGCTGGTGGAGACGGTCGCCGCCCGCTTCGCCACCCTCGCCCCGGGCCTGCCGCCGGTGACGGTCTCCGCCGCGCCGGAGCTGGAGCCCGGGGATGCGGTGCTGCGCTGGCAGGGCGGCGAGGCGGCGCGGCATGGCGCGGCGGGGCGCGCGGCCATCGCCCGCGCCCTGGCGGCGTGCGGCCTGCTGCCGCCCCCCGCCCCGGCGCCCCAGGGCACGGCTGCCGAAGCCACGGCCCCACAGGAATGACAGGAAGGGAAGGCAAGATGCAGGACCCGGTCCGCGGCGCCATGCCGATCAGCGAGCTGCCCGAGGCGATGGAGGGCGAGCCCCGCCGCGCCGCCAGCGACCTCAACGCCGTCTACGACATCCCCGTGCAGGTCTCGGCCGTGCTCGGCCGCGCCACCATGCAGGTGAGCCAGCTGCTCAAGCTCGGCCGCGGCGCGGTGGTGGAGCTCGACCGCAAGCTGGGCGAGGCGGTGGACATCTACGTCAACAACCGCCTCGTCGCCCGCGGCGAGGTGGTGATGGTGGGCGATAACCGCCTGGGCGTGACCATGACCGAGATCGTCAAGACCGACCGGGTGGCCTGACCATGCCCAGGGTGCTCATCATCGGTGCGCTGGAGCGCGAGCTGGGCCAGGCTGCCCGCATGGCCCAGGCGCGCGGCGCCGCCGTCACCCAGGTGGAGGGGGTGACGGGCGCCCTCGCCCGGCTGCGCGCCGAGGGCGCCGATGTCGTGCTCTGCGAGGTGCACCACGATATCGGCTGGCTGGTGCGCGCCCTGGCGGGGGAGCGCATCGCCTGCCCCGTCATCGCCTGCGGGGCGGAGACCGACCCGCACGCCGCCCTGCGCGCCATCCGCGCCGGGGCGCGCGACTTCCTGCCGCTGCCGCCGGATGCCGAGCTGATCGCCGCCATGCTCCAGGCCGCCGCCGGCGAGGAGGCCGAGGCCGCCCCCCCCGCCGCGCGGGACCCGGCGATGCTCGCCCTCTTCGCCCGCGCCGACCAGGTGGCCCGCGCCGAGGCCTCCGTCCTCCTCACCGGGGAGAGCGGCACGGGCAAGGAGCTGATGGCCCGCCGCATCCACGCCGCCTCGCGCCGCGCCGCCGGCCCCTTCGTCGCGCTGAACTGCGCGGCGCTGCCGGAGAGCCTGCTGGAGAGCGAGCTGTTCGGCCATGAGAAAGGTGCCTTCAGCGGCGCCCTCGCCAGCCGCAAGGGCAAGTTCGAGCAGGCCGAGGGCGGCACGCTGCTGCTCGACGAGATCGGCGAGATGGATCTGCGCCTGCAGGCCAAGCTGCTGCGCGCCATCCAGGAGCGCGAGATCGACCGGCTGGGCGGCACGCGGCCGGTGAAGGTGGATGTGCGCATCCTCGCCGCCACCAACCGCGACCTGGCGGCCGAGGCGCGCGCCGGGCGCTTCCGCGAGGATCTCTATTTCCGCCTCGACGTGGTGCGGCTGCACCTGCCGCCGCTGCGCGAGCGGCGCGGCGACATCCTGCCGCTGGCCGACCTCTTCGCCGCCCGCTATGCCGAGGTGAACGGGCTGCCGCGCCGCCCGCTCTCCGCCGCCGCGCGGCAGGCGCTGCTGGCCCATCCCTGGCCGGGCAATGTGCGCGAGCTGGAGAACGCCCTGCACCGCGCCGTGCTGATGGCCCAGGGCGACGAGATCGGCCCCGAGGCCATCGAGCTGCGCCGCGCGCCGCTGCCCGCCGCCCCGCCAGCGGTGGCGGCGGAGCCGCCCGCGCCGCCGCCCGTGCCCGCCACCCCCACCCCTACCCCTGTCCCCGCCGCGCCATCCGCGCCCGCCACCGCGCCCGCGCCGGCCGGCGGCGGCATCGAGGCCCTGGTCGGCCGCCGGATGGAGGAGGTGGAGCGCGACCTCATCCTCGGCACCCTGGCGCATTGCCTGGGCAACCGCACGCGGGCGGCGGAGGTGCTCGGCATCTCCATCCGCGCCCTGCGCAACAAGCTGCAGGACTACCGCGCCCTCGGCCTGCCGGTGCCCGCCCCCGGCGAGGGCCGCGCCCTGGTGGCGGGCTGAGGCATGGGCGCCCTCGCCCTCTTCCTGCCCGAGCCGCTGCGGCAGTTCCGCCTGGGCAGCGATCTCGGCCTCGCCCTCGGCGTCGTGGCGCTGATGGTCGTCATGCTGGTGCCGCTGCCGACGCTGCTGCTCGATCTCGGCCTGGCCATTTCCATCACCGCCTCCGTCCTCGTGCTGATGGTGGCGCTGCTGCTGCGCCGGCCGCTCGACTTCACCGCCTTCCCCACCATCCTGCTGCTGACCACGCTGCTGCGCCTCGCCCTCAACATCGCCACCACCCGCGCCGTGCTCAGCCACGGGCATGAGGGGGTGGGGGCGGCGGGCGGCGTCATCTCCGCCTTCGGCGCCTTCCTGATGGGCGGGGATGTGCTGATCGGCCTCGTCGTCTTCGCCATCCTGCTGATCGTCAACTTCATGGTGGTCACCAAGGGCTCGGGCCGCATCGCCGAGGTGGCGGCGCGCTTCAGCCTGGACGCCATGCCCGGCAAGCAGATGGCGATCGACGCCGACCTCTCCGCCGGCACCATCGACGAGGCCGAGGCCCGCCGCCGCCGCCGCGAGCTGGAGGAGGAAAGCGGCTTCTACGGCGCCATGGACGGCGCGGCGAAATTCGTGCGCGGCGATGCCATCGCCGGCCTCATCGTCACCGGCATCAACCTGCTGGGGGGGCTGGCCATCGGCATCGGCCGCCACGGCATGTCCCTCGGCGACGCGGCGGAGACCTTCGCGACGCTGACGGTGGGCGATGGCCTGGTCTCGCAGATCCCCTCCCTGCTGATCTCGGTCGCCGCCGGCATCGTCGTCACCAAGGGCAGCAGCGAGGGCCGGGCGGACCAGATGCTGGCCGGCCAGCTCGGCAGCGCCTCCAAGCCGCTCGGCATCGCCGCCGGCAGCGCGCTGCTGCTCGCCGCCATGCCGGGCATGCCGGCCCTGCCCTTCCTCGCCCTGGCCGGCGCCGCCGGCGCCCTGGCCTGGAAC
>NZ_JANFNY010000168.1 GCF_024437745.1 Roseomonas sp. GC11
TTCTTCTTTTTCTGAAGAAAAAGAAGCAAAAAGACTTTCTTTCAGGCTGCCGCCGTCTCCCGGCACAGCGGGACGCTCCACTGAAAAAGTTTTTTGGTTCTTTTTTTTCAAAAAAGAACGTTTTCTTTTCTCCCTTCCAAATTCGGCACTCGCAGCGGAGTCGGAACGGGAGCGGCACGGTGCTGACAAAGGCGGGGGACGGTCCTAGTCTCCGCACCCTTCGCGTGAACGGAGCCCTTCGCCATGCCGCTTCCCTATGACCGCGTGCTGCGCGGCAACCTCGTGCTGCCCGATGGCATCCTGACGGATGGCTATGTCGCGGTGCGCGGGGAGAGCATCGCGGCGATCGGCGAGGGCGAGCTGCCGCCGGCGCTGCAGGTGGATGACTATTCCGGCCGCTTCATCCTGCCGGGCCTGGTGGACGGGCACATGCACACCGGCAGCGCCATCGGCTGGCCGGGCATCGAGGGCGCCACCATGTCCGCCGCCGCCGGCGGCGTGACCACGGTGTGCGACATGCCCTATGACGTGCCGCGCGCCGTCACCTCCGCCGCCATCTTCCAGGAGAAGGTGGAGGCCGTGCACCAGCTCGCGCATGTCGATGTCGCGCTCTACGGCACCATCCGCAAGAATGGCGGCGTGGACGAGATCGCCGGGCTGGCCGAGGCCGGCGCCTCGGCCTTCAAGCTCTCCACCTATGAATATGACGCGGTGCGCTTCCCGCGCATCGACCACCCGACCATGGTCGCGGCCTTCAAGGAGATCGCGAAGACCGGCCTGATGGTCGCCGTCCACAATGAGGACCAGGAACTGGTCGAGCGCCTGACGGCCGAGGCGAAGGCGACGGGGCGCGTGGACCCCATCATGCACGCCCGCACCCGCCCGCCGCTCGCCGAGACCATGGCGGACCTGGAGATCTTCGAAATCGGGCTGGAGACGGGGGCGCATGTGCATATCGCGCATTCCTCCGTCGCCCGCGGCTTCGAGATCGCCGAGAGCTTCCGCGGCATGGGCGCCAAGGCCAGCGGCGAGGCCTGCATCCAGTATCTCTGCATGACGGAGGAGGACCTTGTCCGCCTCAAGGGCTTCGGCAAGTGCAACCCGCCCTTCCGCACGGCGGCGGAGGTGGAGCGCATGTGGGCGGCGCTGGCGGCGGGCAAGGTGGCCTATGTCTCCACCGACCACGCCCCCTGGCAGCGCGAGAAGAAGCTGGGCGACGACATCTTCGCCTGCGGCGCCGGGCTGACGGGCATGCAGTCCTTCGCGCCGCTGATGTTCAGCCTGCTGCGCGAGCGCGGCCTGCCGCTGACGCTGATGGCGAAGTACTGCGCCGAGAACACCGCGCGCTACCACGGCCTCTTCCCCAAGAAGGGCGCCATCCGCCTCGGCTCCGACGCCGACTTCCTGGTGATGGAGGAGGGCGATTTCACCTTCGACGAGGCCACCATCCAGGACCGCCCGGATGCGCGCTGGTCCCCCTATCACGGCCGGCCGATGAAGGGGCGCGTGGCCGCCACCTTCCTGCGTGGCGCCTGCGTGTGGGATGGCGCGGCGGTGCTCGCCCGGCCGGGCCAGGGCCGCTTCGTGCCGCGCCAGCACCGCGGCAGCGCGCTGGGCTGATGCGCGCGGCCCTGGTCGCCGCCAGTGGTGTGGGCGCGCTGGCGCTGTGGGTCTGGCTGACCGGGCCGGGCAGCAGCCTGCCGCTCACCCTGGGCGGCGGCCTCTGCGCCCTGCTGGCCGGCCGCCTGACTTACCGCCTGCTGACACCCCGCCCCGGTGGCCAGGACAGCGCCCCCCCACAGGACCAGAGAGGAGAGCCGTGATGTTCGAGGTGCGAGAGGAAAAGGACGGCAACTTCGCCGTCTGGATCGGCGGGCGCGAGCGCATTGCCCTGCTCTCCAGCGAGGAGGCGGCCAATGCCCTGGTGGACGCGCTGGAAGACGCCTGGGACGGCGCCTTCATGCAGGCCGTGGCCGAGGTGCAGGAGGAGCATGGGGATGCCTTCATCGACCCCCTGCCCCCCGCCAGCCACTGAACCAAGCCCCTGAACGGAGAGACTGACCCCGATGACCCGCCGCCTCACCCTCGCCGCCGCGCAGCTCGGCCCCATCCAGAAGGCCGAGGGGCGTGATGTCGTCGTTGGCCGCATGGTGCGGCTGATGGAGACCGCCCACCGGCGCGGCGCCGAGGTCGTCGTCTTCCCGGAACTGGCGCTGACCACCTTCTTCCCGCGCTGGTACGAGGAGGACATCAACAACGCCGATCACTGGTATGAGCAGAGCCTGCCTTCCAACGAGACGGCGCCGCTCTTCGAGGCCGCGCGGAAGTTCAACATCGGCTTCCACCTCGGCTATGGCGAGATCGCGCATGAGGCGGACGAGACGGGCGTGGTGCGCAAGCGCCATTTCAACACCGCCGTCTATGTCCACCCCAATGGCGAGGTGGTGCTGAAGTATCGCAAGGTGCACCTGCCCGGGCACCGGGAGTTCGACCCGAAGCGCAAGGTGCAGCACCTGGAGAAGCGCTATTTCGAGGTGGGCAACCTCGGCTTCCCCGTGGTGCGGGCGCCGATCGGGCAGGCGGGGCCGGTGAATATCGGCATGCTCATCTGCAATGACCGCCGCTGGCCGGAAGCCTGGCGCGAGCTCGGGCTGCAGCAGGTCGAGCTGGTGATGCTGGGCTACAACACCCCCTCCATCAACCAGGATGCCAAGGGCTTCGAGGCGCACCACCTGCGCGTCGAGCACAGCCATCTCTCGATCCGCGCCGGCTGCTACCAGAATGCGTGCTTCGCCGCCGGCGTGGCCAAGGCGGGCGTCGAGGATGGGTGCGAGCTGTTCGGCCACTCCATCATCGTCAACCCGCAGGGCGAGATCGTCGCCCAGGCCACCAGCTGGGATGACGAGCTGATCGTGGCCGACTGCAACCTGGACCAGTGCACCCTCGGCCGGACGACGATCTTCAACTTCGCCGCCCATCGCCGCCCGGAAGCCTATGGCCGCATCACCGGGCAGGTGGGCAGCGTGGCGCCGGCGGAGTGGACGCCGAAATCTTGAAAGATATTTTTTTCAGTTTGGCGTCCCGCCTCAGGCCCGAGGCGGGACGCTTTCTGAAAAAAGTTTTTTGGTTCTTTTTTTC
>NZ_JANFNY010000169.1 GCF_024437745.1 Roseomonas sp. GC11
CCCCGCCCGCGCCAACCCGGGCGGCAGCCCGGCCGCCGGCGGCGGCGCCCCCACCGGCACCGCCCTGCTCACCGCCGGCGAGGTGCGCGGCGTGGCCGACCGCATCAGCGAATGCTGGTCCGTTGACGCGGGCATGCTCGGCCTCGACCAGATCGTGGTCGAACTGCGGGTGGACATCGATCCGGGCGGCACCATCCGCAACGTCCGCCCGGCCAACGGCGTTCCTTCCGACCCGCGCGCCCGCTCGGTGTTCGAGAGTGCGCGCCGCGCCCTGCTGGACCAGAAATGCAGCCCCTTGCCCGTGCCACGCGAGAAGATCCCGTCGCTGAACAGCGCGATCTTCCGATTCAACCCGAAGGGCCTCGTCCGATGACCCAGATCGACCCCACCCTGTCCCGCCGCCTGGCCCTGCTGGGGCTGGGCGGGCTGGTCGGCCTGCCTCTCTTCGGCGCCGCCTCGCGCGCGCGCGCCCAGGCGCCCGCGCCCGGCGGCCCCGCCGCCGGCGGCCAGCAATACATCGACATCACCCGCGCCCGCACCGATCCCATCCCGATCGCCCTGCCGGACTTCGCCGGCGCCTCGCCGCAGGCGCAGCAGCTCGGCCAGAACATCTCCCGGGTGATCATCAACAACCTGAAGAATTCCGGCCTCTTCCGCCCGGTCGAGCGCGCCGCCTACATCCAGACGCCGGAGGACGCCGCCGCCTCGCCGCGCTTCCAGGACTGGCGCATCATCGGCGCCCAGGCCCTCGTCACCGGCCGCGCCGAGCCGCAGGGCGACCGCGCCCGCATCGAGTTCCGCCTCTGGGAAGTGGGCTCCGGCCAGCAGCTCCAGGGCACCGCCTACACCGCCTCCGCCGCCAACTGGCGACAGATCGCCCATGTCATCTCCGACGTCATCTATGAGCGGATGCTGGGCGAGAAAGGCTATTTCGACACGCGCATCGTCTATGTCGCCGAGAGCGGCCCGCGCGACCGGCGCAACCGCCGCCTCGCCATCATGGACCAGGATGGCGAGAACCACCGCTTCCTGACCGATGGCAGCTTCCAGGTGCTCACCCCGCGCTTCCACCCGAATGCGCGGCAGATCGCCTTCATGTCCTATTTCAACAACCAGCCGCGCGTCTATCTGTTCAACCTCGACAGCGGGCGGCAGGAAGTCCTCGGCAACTTCCCGGGCATGACCCTCTCGCCGCGCTTCTCACCGGATGGGCGCAACGTCGTGCTCTCCTCCGTGCGCGGCGGCGACGCCAATATCTACGTCGTCGACCTCGGCTCGAAGCGCGAGCGGCAGCTCACCTCCGGCGGCGGCCTCGACGTCTCGCCCAGCTACTCGCCCGATGGCACGCAGATCGTCTTCAACTCCGATCGCGGCGGCGACCAGCAGCTCTACATCATGGATGCCGGCGGCGGCGGGGCGCGGCGCATCTCCTTCGGCAATGGCCGCTACGCCACGCCCGTCTGGTCGCCGCGCGGCGACCTCATCGCCTTCACCCGCATCTCCGGCGGGCGATTCGGCATCGGCGTCATGCGCCCCGATGGCTCGGGCGAGCGCATCCTCTCCGAGGGCTGGGCGATGGAGGGGCCGACCTTCGCGCCCAATGGCCGCGTGCTCGCCTTCTACCGCGAGAGCCAGGCGCGGGATTCGCGCGGCGGCGGCTATTCCGCCCGCCTCTCGATGATCGACATCGCCGGCTTCAACGAGCGCCAGATCATCACGCCGACCGACGCCACCGACCCGAGCTGGTCGCCGCTTCTCTCCTCGTGAGACGAAACGCCGGCTGAGGAGACGGCCCTGGGCCGTCTCCCTCTTTCGTGCGTGCGCGGCGCAATGCGGTTAACAAAAATTTTGCAAGTTTTTGGCTAGAGCTTTGCAAAGCACGATGGGCAACCATTCGCGCAACGATGTATTCTGTGCCTTGAAGACGCCCCAATCCGAGCGTAACCGCGGCCTTAATTCGACCTAATATGGGAATCGAAAGCATGCAGACCAAGCTCCTCGGCGCTCTCGCCGCCGCTGCCCTCCTCGCCGCCTGCGCGAGCGAGGACACCACCGGTGCCGCCACCGGCGCCGGCGCGGCCGGTGGCGCCACCGCCGGCGCGGTGCGCCCTGGCAGCCAGGAAGACCTCGTCGCCAATGTCGGCGACCGCGTCTTCTTCGACACCGACAGCAGCTCGGTCCGTGGTGATCAGCGCGCCACCCTGCAGCGTCAGGCCGCCTGGCTCGCCCAGTACCCGCAGGTCCAGGTGACCGTCGAAGGCCACGCCGACGAGCGCGGCACCCGCGAGTACAACCTGGCCCTCGGCCAGCGCCGCGCCAACGCCGCCCGTGACGGGCTGGTCGCCCAGGGCGTCGCCGCTGCCCGCGTCAACACCATCTCCTACGGCAAGGACCGCCCGGCCGCCCTCGGCTCCACCGCCGACGCCTGGGCCCAGAACCGCCGCGCCGTCACCGTGGTGCGCTAAGCCGCGCCTCGGATTGCGCGCGCCCCGCGCGCGCTTCCTTGACGACGGCCTGATCGGCTGAGACAAGCGGCGGTCCCCGTAACCGGGGGCCGCCGCTTTCTCTTTGTCCGACGCCCGTCTTTTCCACATATCTCTTTTCCACATATCCTTTTTCCCCGCGCGTCTCTTTCCCCGACCGCCCCGCCGGAAGGAACTGGCCATGCTCCGCAAGCTTCTCCTCGCCATGCCGCTGCTGCCACTGCTCGGCGCCGCGCCGGCCCTGGCGCAGATGGACAGCCGCGAAGGCATCGCCCTGCAGAACCAGATCCTCCAGCTGCGCCAGGAAGTGGACAGCCTGCGCCGCAGCGGCGGCGGCACCGGCGCACCCGTGCCCCTCGCCCCGCCCAGCCGCGGCGGCGCCCCGGCCGGCAGCGCCTCGCCCGAACTGGTCAGCCAATTGCTCGAGCGCATCGGCAATCTTGAAGAGGATGTCCGCCGCCTGCGCGGCCAGGCCCAGGAAGCCGAGTATCGCAACCGCACCCTCCAGCAGGCGCTCGACAAGCTGCAGGGGGATATGGATTACCGCCTCCAGCAGCTGGAGCAGGGTGGGGCAGGGGGCGCCGCCGGCGCCCGCCCGGCCACGCCCGCCGCCCCGGGCGGCAATCTCGCCGCGCCCCCGGCCCGCCGC
>NZ_JANFNY010000016.1 GCF_024437745.1 Roseomonas sp. GC11
CCCCGCGGCCGGGGTGGCGGCGCCGGCGCTGGCGGCCAGCGCCCCGGCCAGCGCGGCCTCCTGCCCGGCCAGGGTGGCGGCCTCCGCCCGCAGGCGCTGCCAGATCGCGTGCTCCATCGCGTGCTCCACCTCGGCCATGCCGGCCCTCCCCGTTTCACCGGGAGGATCGGGCGGCGGCGGCATTCCGGCAAGCCATGGGGTGCGGAACGCCCCGTTGCCGGGCGGGCAACGGCGTGGTCAGGATGCCGGCATGGACCCGCGTTATTCCTCCCCCGCCGCGCTGCGCAACCGCGACCCCATCCTGGAGGCGCTGCGCCGCCTCCTGCCGCCCGCCGGGCTGCTGCTGGAAATCGCCAGCGGCAGCGGCGAGCATGCGGAGCATTTCGCCGCCGGCCTGCCGGGCTGGGTGATCCAGCCGAGCGACCCGGACCCGGCCGCCCGCGCCAGCATCGCCGCGCGCGTGGCGGAGGCGGGGCGGCCCAATCTGCGCCCGCCCCTGGCGCTGGATGCCACCGCGCCGGAATCCTGGCCGCCCCTGCGGGCAGATGCGGTGCTGGCGGTGAACATGATCCACATCGCGCCCTGGTCCGCCACGCCGGGGCTGCTGGCCGGGGCGGCGCGCTGCCTGGCCACGGCGGGGGCACCGCTGATCCTCTACGGCCCCTTCCGCGAGGGCGGCGGCCATACCGGGCCTGGCAATGCCGAATTCGATGCCAGCCTGCGCGCCCGCGACCCCGCCTGGGGCCTGCGCGATCTGGAAGAGGTGGCGCAGGCCGCCCGCGCCGCCGGCTTCATCCCCGGCCCGGTGGAGCGGATGCCGGCCAATAATCGCCTCGTCCTCTTCCACCGGGCGGTCTGAGGCCCCCGCGCTTCACCCCGCCTTTACCCGCCTGCCGCAGCATATCCCGGCCGGCAGGAGCCCGGCGGCGCGCGCCCCGCGCGCCCGGCAAGAGGATATGGCCCGATGTGGCGCAGCATCGTGACGGCCGCCATGCTGGCGGCCCCCCTGATGGCCCTTCCCGGCGGGGCGGTGGCCCAGCCGGTCAGCTTCACCCCCTTTGACCAGCCGGCGCAGGAGGCCGTCCAGGCCGCGCGGAGCTGGCAGTTCGAGCGGGCGCAGAAGGCCGGTGTCACCCCGCGCGTCGCCACGGCGCGCATCGACCTCGATGGCGATGGCGTGGCGGAAATCGTGGCGGTGGTCCAGGCGCCGGACCGCTGCGCCGCGCTCGGCCTGCGCAACTGCCCGCTGGTCGTGCTACACCGCCGCTCCGAGCGTGGCCGCTTCCAGGAGGTCGGCAGCTTCTTCGGCGATGCCGTGCAGATCCTCGACAGCAGCAACAAGGGCTGGCGGGATATCGAGACCCGCTTCACCCAGGGGCCGTGGCGCCGCACGGAGTGGAACGGGCTGCTCTACCAGATCCGCCGCTGAAGGCGGCGGCGGCGCGCGCGGGGGGTCTCAGACCTCCCGCGAGATCAGCCGGTTCAGGGTGCGGCAGCCAGCCACGATGGCCAGCAGCGTCAGGCCCTGGCCGATCAGGCCGCTGGGCGTCCACAGCGTGCCGCCGACGAGAAGCTGGCGCGGCACATAGGCGAGCAGGTGCTGCACCTCCGGTTCCACGCGGATGGAGCCGATCACCTGAAGCCCGCCCCACCAGGCCAGCCCGGCCAGCAGCACCAGCGGCGCCACCCATTCCGCCACCAGCTCGACGAAGGTCAGGGCGAAGCTCACCACCGCCCAGACCGCCAGCTTCACGGCGCGCCAGACCGGGGAGGGGCCGTCCTCGGCCTCGTCCAGTTCATCATGCGGGTGGGCAAATCCGGACATGCTGTCCCTCCTTCGCGGCGATGCCAGCCCCGGCATAGCGCCCCGGGCCGCGTGACACAAAGCTTGCCCGATCACCCTTTCGATTCCGTGGCGCCGGAAGCGGAAACCGCGTTCGGGAAATGGGCATATCGTCATCAACTCCTGAAGGGCAATGTTCCTTTCCCGGGCAGGCGGCAGGCAGGGCCGGCGGAAAACCCCCTGCCGCCGCATCGACCCCCCGGAGGGGCGGGCCTATACCGGGCCGCGCGCGACTTCATCATGGGGCCCGGACATGGATCTTCCGCAGCGGATCGAACTGCATGCCTTCGAGAGCCTGACGCTCAGCGACGGCGCCTTCCTGCGCGGCGCCGCGGCCGAGGGCCGCCCGGCCCTGCTGACGGCGGCGCTGCACCTGCCCGTGGGCGCGGGGCCGCATCCGCTGGTGGTGCTGATGCATGGCTCCGGCGGCATCGGCAGCGCGGTGGCCAACTGGACGCGGCAGGTCACCGCGCTCGGCGCCGCCAGCCTGGTGATGGATGGCTTCACCGGGCGTGGCCTCACCAGCACCAGCACGCAGCAGGCCCTGCTGGGGCGGCTGAACTTCATCCTCGACATCTACCGCGCGCTGGAGAAGCTGGCGGCCCACCCGGCCATCGACCCGAAGCGCGTCATCCTGCTGGGCTTCTCACGCGGCGGGCAGGCCACGCTCTATGCCGCGCTCAGCCGCTTCCAGGCGCTGTGGAACCGCAGCGGCATCACGCCGATGGCGCATCTCGCCTTCTACCCGGACTGCTCGATGCGCTTCCTGGAGGAGACGATCCTGCCGCCGGTGCCGGTGCGCGTCTTCCATGGCCTGGCCGACGACTATAATCCGCCGCACACCGCGCGTGCCTATGTGGAGCGGCTGCGCGCCGCCGGGGTGGATGCGCGCTTCACCGCCTATGCCGGCGGGCACCACGGCTTCGACAATCCGCTGAGCGAGACACACCAGCCGGCCACCGGCTCGCAATCGCTGCGCGACTGCACCATTGAGGAGCGCGCGCCGGGGGTGCTGATCAATGCCTGCACCGGCGCGCCCTTCAGCTACGCCGATGCCTGCGTCCGCACCGACCCGCATGCGGGCGGGCATCCGGCGGCGGCGGCGGCGGCGCGGCGCGATATCGGCCGCGTGCTGGGCGAATTGCTTGGCAGCGGATACGGCCCGGCCTGAAAGGCTGCGTGGTCTTGAGAGGGGCTTCGCCCCTCTCAAACTCTCCCGACCAAAGGCCTGAGGCCTTTGGAAACCCATCAGGGGTCCCCCCTGAAGGCGGGTGCAGGGGACCCCGTCCCCTGCTGGGGGTGAGGGGGCGAAGCCCCCTCAGGCCGCCTGAGCCAGCATGGAGAGGCCACCCGCCTCGGCGAGGTCGGCAAGCTGCGCCAGCGTGGCGAAGTGGTAGTCGGGCTTCGTCAGCTCCGGCACTTCCAGCGTGCCGCCGAAGCCCTTCATGCCCTGGCGCCGCTCAATCCAGCACACGGTGTAGCCGAGTTGCCGGGCCACGCCGATATCATGATACTGGCTCTGCGCCACATGCAGGATATCGCCGAGCTGGTAGCCATCACGGCTCAGCCGGCCACGGGCGAAGGCGAAGAAGAGCGGGTTCGGCTTCTCGCAGAGCGCGTCATCCACGGTGATGCTGTCGTGGAAGGGGTTGCCCAGCGTCTTCTCCATGTGGTTGAGCGCCCAGCGCTGGGCATTGGTCATGGCCACCAGCTTGTAGCGCGCGCCGAGGCGCTTCAGCGCCGCGACGGAATCCGGGAAGGCCGGCCACTGCGCGATGGACTGCACGAAGCCCCTGGCGATGCGCTCGCTCTGCGGCAGGCCGAGCGGGCCGCTGATCTCGTGATAGACCCGCTCCAGATCATCCGGGAAGCGCTTCGGCTTGGCGTTGCCGCGGGTGCGGCGGTAATGCGCGAGGATGGTGTCGTCATCATGCGCCGCGGCCGCCGCGCCGCATTCCGCGCGCAGATAGTCGAGCATCCCCTTCTCGAAATCGATCAGCGTGCCGACCACGTCGAATGTCAGAACCTTGGGTTCCTGCGCCATTGTCATGCCCCCTGTTGGCGTTGGCGGGAGCAAGGCTAGGCCCGGCGGCGCAGCGGGGCCTGCCGTTTGCGCGCCCGGCGCGGCAGGATATGCCGCCCCGCCGGGGCGCCGCGGCGCCTCATTCCTGCGGCGCGAAGAACCGCTCCAGCGGGTAGTGCTGCTTGGTGAAGACCGTCTTGATCACGACGTAGCTGAAATACTTCTCGATCCCGATATTCTGCGCCAGCAGCACCTCGATGGTGTCCTGGTAGTGCTGGATGCTCCGGGTGACGAACTTCAGCAGGTAGTCATAGCCGCCGGAGACGAGGTGGCATTCCATCACCTCGTCCACCGCGCGGATGCGCGCCTCGAAGCGCTGGAAATCGTGGCTGCGGTGGTCGGACAGCGTGACCTCGGTGAAGATGGTCATGGTGTCACCGAGCTTTTGCAGGTGCACATGCGCGCCATAGCCGGTGATATAGCCGGCCTTCTCCAGGCGCTTGACGCGCATCAGGCAGGGACTGGCGGAAAGGCCGACGGCCTCCGCCAGATCCACATTCGTCATCCGCCCGTTCTTCTGCAGATGCGCCAGGATCCGCAGGTCGATCCGGTCGAGTTTAGGCAATCCATTGACCATGAAGGCAAATCCGTCTCAGCCTGCCCAGCCTATCCGGTGCCGGGCGCGGGTCAATGGCCGCAGGCGCGGGGCGGGTTCAGCCCAGCGCCTGGCTGACCAGGGCGAAGCGCGCCACATCGCCGCGCGGGACGGGCGCAGGGCCGCGCCGCATGGCGCGCGCATTGTCCACCTGGGCCAGCCCCATCTCCTGCAGCCAGGGGGAGAGGCCGCTCTCCGCCGGCACGTCGATGCGCAGGAACTGCCCGCTGCGCACGCCGAGCCAGTGCGCCACCAGCGCCTGCGCCGCCGCCAGATCCGGCGCGACCACGGGGCCGATGACATGGCCGCGGCCGAAGCGGCGCAGCAGGGAGAAGCCGACGGGCTGGCCACCGCGCTCCAGCACCACGCCTTCCGCGACACCCAGCAGCGCCTCCAGCAGGGCCGCGCGGTCGAGGCCGGTGGCGGCGGCATCGAGGCCGCGCACCAGTTCGAGGTCGCTGCGGCCGAGCGGGCGCAGCCGCTCCCCCGCCGCCAGCGGCACGAGGCCCACGGAGAAGGCCGCACCCTGGTGCTGGTGCACCGCGCCCACCACCTCGAAGCCGAGCTTCACATAGAGCGGATAGCCGGCATCGGTCGCCGTCAGCGCCACGCTGCGGTCTCCCAGGCGCTCCAGCACGGCGCTGGTGAGCAGGCGGCCGAGGCCACGCCCCTGCGCCTCCGGCGCGACGACGATCAGGCCGACCGCGCCATGATCCTCGCCGAATTCCCAGCCCAGCGCCGTGCCCAGCAGCTGGCCGCCTTCCTCGGCGGCGAAGCCGAAGCCCAGGCTGTGGAAGAAGTGCCAGTCCTCCAGGCGGTGCGGCCAGGAGACGCCGCGCGTCAGGGCGTGCCCGCCCTCCAGATCCGCGGCCTGGAACTGCCGCAGGGCCGGGGCCTCCACCATCTTGCCGTCTGACACCGTTTTCATTCCTCCTGTCGTGCCCGCGCGGGGCGGCCCCAGCGATACCGCAACGGGCAAGAACATGCTGCCGGACTATGCCGGAAATTCGGCACGATCCGCTGCGCGGCGCGCGCGGCGGCGGCAGACAGCATGGCCCCCCGGCCGCAGCATCATCCGCGAACCCTGGCGGAGGCAAGGCGTGGCGTGCATCGTGAGCGTGGAGGGCCGCAGGCGGCCGCCACGCAGGGCATGCCGCCCTTCCACCCCGCCGGCGCCCTCTTCCCTCGCGGGCCTGGCCCGCACAGCCGAGGACTGACACCGATGACCGCTCTGCGGCCGAAATACATCACCTTCGACTGCTACGGCACGCTGACGAATTTCCAGATGGGCCCCCTCGCCCGCCAGATCTTCGCCGACCGCGTCCCGGCCGAGCGGATGGACGCTTTCGTCAAGGACTTCTCCGCCTACCGCATGGATGAGGTGATGGGCGCCTGGAAGCCCTATGCCGAGGTGCTGCACAATGCGGTGCTGCGCACCTGCAAGCTGCACGGCATCCCCTTCACCGACCCGGATGGCCGCGCCTTCTACGACGCCGTGCCGGGCTGGGGCCCGCACCCGGACGTGCCGGAGCCGCTGACCCGCGTGGGCCGCGAATTCCCCCTCGTCATCCTCTCCAACGCGATGAACGAGCAGATCCACCACAATGTGAAGCTGCTGCAGGCGCCTTTCCACGCCGTCTACACGGCGCAGATGGCGCAGGCCTACAAGCCGCGCTTCCAGGCCTTCGAATACATGTTCGACCAGCTCGGCTGCGACCCGAAGGACATCCTGCATGTCTCCTCGAGCTACCGCTACGACCTGATGTCGGCCTATGACCTGCGCATCGGCCACCGCGCCCATGTGGCGCGCGGGCATGAGCCGGTCACGCCCTATTACGGCGCGCATGTGATCGACGACATCGGCGGCCTGCCCGGCCTGCTCGGCCTCTAAGCCGGCGCCCCGAAGGAGAGGATGGAATGAAGCTGCTCCCCTACTGGCAGGACACGGCCACCCCCTTCGCCGGCGGCGCCAGCGGGCCGCTGGAGGGCAAGGTGGATGTCGCCATCATCGGCGGCGGCTTCACCGGCCTCTCCGCCGCGCTGGCCCTGGCGAAGCGCGGCGCCAGCGTCGTGGTGCTGGAGGCGGCGCGCGTCGCCGCCGCCGCCTCCGGCCGCAATGGCGGGCATCTCAACAACGGCCTGGCGCATGATTTTCCCAGTGTCGCCGCCAGCCTCGGGATGGAACGCGCCCGCGCCCTCTACCACGCCTTCAACGACGCGGTGGACAGCGTCGAGCGCATCGTCACGGAAGAGGGCATCGCCTGCGATTTCCGCCGCTGCGGCAAGATCAAGCTGGCCGCCAAGCCCGAGCATTTCGGCAAGCTCGCCGCCAGCTTCGAGGTGCTGCACCGCGAGGCGGACCCGGAGACCGCCCTCATCCCGCGCGAGCGCATCCGCGAGGAGGTCGGCTCCGACCTCTATCACGGCGGCGTCGTCTACAACCGCAGCGCGCAGATGCATATGGGGCGCTTCGGCGCGGGCCTGGCCGATGCCGTGGCGCGCCATGGCGGCCGCATCTTCGAGGAAACCCCGGTCACCGGCCTGACGCGGCTGCAAGGCCGCCGGCACCGCGTGGCGACACCGCGCGGCAGCATCGAGGCGGAACAGGTGCTGGTGGCCACGGGGCCGAGCCAGAACGGCCCCTTCGGCTTCTTCCGCCGCCGCATCGTCGCTGTCGGCAGCTTCATCATCGCGACCGAGCCGCTGCCGAAGGCCACGCTGGACGCGATCATGCCGACGCGGCGCAACGCCACCACCTCGCGCATCATCGGCCATTATTTCCGCATCAGCCCCGATGACCGGCTGATCTTTGGCGGGCGCGCGCGCTTCGCCATGTCCAACCCCACCTCCGACCGGAAGAGCGGCGAGATCCTCGACGCCAATATGCGCACCGCCTTCCCGCAGCTGCGCGACACCCGCGTGGAGTACTGCTGGGGCGGGCTGGTGGACATGACGGCCGACCGCCTGCCGCGCGCGGGTGAGCATGAGGGGCTGCTCTACGCCATGGGCTATAGCGGCCATGGCGCGCAGATGTCGGTGCATATGGGGCAATGCATGGCAGCGGTGATGGGCGGCCAGGATGCCGCGAACCCGCTGCACGGGCTGGACTGGCCCTGGGTGCCCGGCCATTTCGGCCCGGCCTGGTTCCTGCCGCTCGTCGGTGCCTATTTCAGCCTCAAGGACAAAATGCAGTAGCCGGAGGGCCACGCCGCGCGGCTACAGCGCTGTGGCCTTTGAAAACTCTTTCCTGAAGGCGGGAGCAGGGGACCCCGTCCCCTGCCCAAGGGAAAGAAAGGGGGGAGTTTGAGGGGGCAAAGCCCCCTCATTTTCAAACCCCGCTCAGGCCGCGTGGCGGCGGCGCGGCGGCAGCATGCTCAGCAGTTCCGCCTCGCCGCGATGGCACAGGATCTCGGCCCCCTTGGCCACGGCCTGCACCGGCGGCGCGGTGCGGTCGCAAATCCCCTCGATGCGCACGGAACAGCGGTTGTAGAAGGCGCAGGCCGTGCGGCGCGCCGCATCCTCCGGCGCGCGGACGGCAGCCGCCTCCTCCAGCCAGCCCTGCCGCAATTCCGGCACCGAGCGGATGAGAAGATCCGTGTAGGGATGCCATGGCTCCACCGCCATGCTGGCGCGGCTGCCGAGTTCGACGCGCTGGCCGGCATAGAGCACCATCACCTCGTCACACACGGCGCGCACCATGTGCAGGTCGTGGCTGATGAACATCACGGCGAGGCCGAGTTCCTTGCGCAGCCCGTCCATCAGGTCGAGGATCGCCGCGCCCACCACCGTGTCCAGCGCCGCCGTCACCTCATCGCAGAGGATCAGATCCGGCTCGGCCGCCAGGGCACGGGCGAGGTTGACGCGCTGCTTCTGCCCGCCGGACAATTCCCCCGGCAGGCGGTCGATCACACTGGCCGGCAATTGCACGAGATCGAGCAGGCGCCGCACCCGCCGCGCGCATTCCTTGCCCTTGATGCCGTGGAAGAAGGTGATCGGGCGGCCCAGGATACGGCCCACGCTGCGCGATGGATTGAGCGCCGTATCCGCCATCTGGAAGACGAGTTGCACGCGGCGCAGCTGGTCACGGTCACGCTGCTCCACCGCGGGCGGCAGGGCCTCGCCACCCAGGGACATCTCGCCCTGCGCCATCGGCAGCAGGCCCGCGATGACGCGCGCCAGCGTGCTCTTGCCGCACCCGCTCTCACCGATCACGCCCAGCGCCGCGCCACGCCTGATGCTGAAGGAAATATCGCGCAGCACGGTGATCAGCGGCGCGCCCCCGGCGGTGAGGCTGCCATAGCCGGCGGTCATCCCACGCACCTCCAGCACGGGGGGCGCCTCCTCCGGCACCACGCCATCCCCATGCGGGCGCGGCGCGGCGGCGGCCAGAAGGCTCTGCGTGTAGGGATGTTCGGGGCTGGCGAGAATGCGCGCCGTCTCTCCCACCTCGCGCATGCGGCCATCGCGCAGCACCAGGATGCGGTCCGCCATCTGCGCCACCACGGCGAGGTCGTGCGAGACATAGACGGCCGTGGTGCCACGCTGGCGCACCACCGCCTTGAAGGCGCGCAGCACCTCGATCTGGGTGGTGACGTCAAGCGCCGTGGTCGGCTCGTCCAGCACCACGAGGTCAGGCCGTGTGATCAGCGCCATCGCCGCCATCAGCCGCTGCAACTGCCCGCCCGAGACCTGGTGCGGATAGCGCTGGCCGATGCGGTAGGGCTGCGGCAGGGCCAGGGCACGGAACAGCTCGACCGCCTCCGTCTCCGCCTCGGCGCGCGTCATGGTGCCATGGATCAGCGCGCTTTCCACCACCTGGTCCATGATGCGGCGGGAGGGGTTGAAGGCCGCCGCAGCACTCTGCGCCACATAGGCGACGCGCCGGCCACGCAGAGCGCGCAGCCCGGAAGCGGAGAGGGAGAGAATCTGCGTCTCCCCCAGCCGCACGCTGCCCCCCGCGATGCGGCAGCCGCCGCGCGCATAGCCCATCAGCGCCAGCGCCGTCGTGGTCTTGCCCGAACCGGATTCACCAATGAGCGCCAGCACCTCGCCACGCTCCAGCGAGAAGCCGACATCCTCGACGATGGTGACCTCCCCGCCACTGGCATCGCGCGCGGTGACGCGCAGGCCGGAGACCTCCAGCAATGCGGCCATGCCTCAGCCCTCCCCACCCGCGCGGCGGCGGAAGCCACCGAGATTGTCGATCAGCATGTTGACGCCGATGGTCAGGCTGGCGATGGCCAGGGCCGGCATCAGCACGGCCGGCGCGCCTTCAGCGAGGCCGCCGATATTCTCGCGCACCAGCGAGCCCCAATCCGCCTCCGGTGGCTGGATGCCAAGGCCGAGGAAGGAAAGCCCGCTCAGCAGCAGCACGATGAAGACGAAGCGCAGGCCGAAATCGGCCAGCACCGGCCCCGTCATGTTCGGCAGGATCTCCTCCCGCACGATGAAGGCGGTGCTCTCGCCGCGCGCCCGCGCGATGCGCACATAGTCCATCGCGTTGATGCCAACGGCGAGGGAACGCGCGATGCGGTAGGCGCCCGGCGTGTAGATGATCCCGGCGGAGAGCACCAGCACCGGCACGGAGGAGCCGAAGGCGGCAACGACGACGAGGGCGAACATCTTGCTCGGCATGGCGCTGAGGGTATCGAGGCAGCGGCTGACCAGCATGTCCAGCCATCCGCCCCAGACCGCGGCGCTCATGCCGAGGATGAGGCCGCTGCCGCTTGCCATCAGCGTCGCCAGCAGCGCGACGCCCACGGTATAGCGCGCGCCGTGCAGGATGCGGCTCAGCATGTCGCGGCCCAGATAATCGGTGCCAAGCGGAAACTTCGCCGTCATGGGCGTGAAGACATCCATGTCGACGATACGCCCCGCCTCGTGCGGCGCGACCATCGGGCCAAAGAGGGCCATCATCAGCCAGAAGAGGACGAGGACGCCACCGAGCAGGCCGGCGAGCGGCCAGCGGCGGCGCTTGCGGCGGGGCGCGGGGGCGGGCTGCGCCGCCTCGCTCACCGGTGCCGCAGCCGTGGATTGGAGAGTATCGCGCATAGATCCGCCGCCAGCACGAGGAAGAGATAAGCCGCGCAGAAGATCATCGCGCAGGCCTGAACGAGGGGCATGTCACGCGTCGAGACGCCATCGACCATCAGCTTGGCGATGCCGGGATAGTTGAAGATGGTCTCGACAATGATGACGCCGCCGAGCAGATAGGACAGGCTCAGCGCGATGGCATTGGCGATCGGCCCCAGCGCATTGGGCAGGGCATGGGACCAGATGACCCGCACCGGCCCGGCGCCCTTCAGGATCGCCATTTCCACATAGGGCGCGCGGAGCTGGTCGATCAGCGCGGCGCGCGTCATCCGTACCATCTGCGCTACGATCACGCAGCACAGGCTGAGTACCGGCATGGCAAAGACGCGGAGGAAGCTGACAATGCCATCAATGCTGCTGACGCTGGACAGGGCCGAGAGCCAGCGCAGATGCACCGCGAAGACGAGCACGGCCGCCGTCGCCACCAGGAATTCCGGCACGGAGACGACGGAGACCGTCAGCGTGGAGACCAGGCGGTCATAGAACGAACCGCGCCACATGGCCGCGGTGATGCCGATGCACAGCGCCAGCGGCACCGAGACCAGCGCCGTGGCGGCCGCCAGCATCAGCGAATTGGGCAGGCGCGAGCCGATCAGCGCCACGACGGGCTGGCCATTGACCAGAGACTTCCCGGCATCCCCCGTGAAAAGCGCGCCAAGCCAGTGCAGGTAGCGCAGCCACCCCGGCTGATCGAGGCCCAGCGAGGCACGCAAGCCCGCCACGGCCTCCGGTGTCGCCGCCTGGCCAAGCAATTCCTGCGCCACATCGCCGGGCAGCAGGCTGGTGATGGCGAACACCGCGAGCGAAACCAGCAGCAGCGACACCAGGCCCAGGCCCAGCCGCATCGCCACCAGACGCGCCAATGCAAAATCCTTCATGCAGCGTCTCCGTTCGATGCCGCGGTGAAGGAGAAGGCCGGGGGAAGGAATTCCCCCGGACCCCCATCTTTCTTCTGTCAGTGAGCCGCCGGCGGGCAGCGCCCGCCGGCCCTGATAAAAAGAGAAGGGGGTTTGGGGGAATTCATTCCCCCAAACTTCTCTTCACCGCCAGGGTCAGGCGTCGAGCCAGACATGCTCCGCGAAGCCATAGCCCATCAGCCCGCCCAGCGGGATGGAGCCAAGACCCTTCAGCTTGCTCGTGTGCGCATCGAGCAGGTTGAAGAACAGCGGGATGCCGATGCCGGACTGCTCGTGGATCAGCACCTGCATGTCGGCATACATCTGGCGCCGCTTGGCGTCATCCGTCTCGCTGCGCGCGGCGTCAACGAGCTGGTCGAACTTCTCGTTCTTCCACCCGCTCTCATTCCACGCCGCATTGGATTTGAAGAACAGCGTGAACAGGATATCCGCGCTCGGCCGCGGATTGATGGCACCGAAACCCAGCGGATGCTTGAACCAGTGGTTCGACCAGTAGCCATCCGCCGGCACGCGCTTGAGATCGATGTTCATCCCGATCTTCTTCGCGCTCTCCTGGATCAGTGTCGCCATCTCCACCGAATGCTCGGCAGCCGGGGAACAGACCAGCGGCAGCGCGCTGGCGCCGATGCCCGACTTCTGGAAATGGAACTTCGCCTTGTCCAGGTCATAGGGCCGCTGCGGCAGGCCGGCGAAGTAGAAGCGGTTGCTCGGGTCGATCGGCTGGTCGTTGGCGACGATGCCGTGCCCACGCACCACCGCCGTCAGCATCTGCTGGCGGTCCAGCATATACTTCATCGCCATCGCGAAATCGGGGTTGCTGGCGGGCGCCATGTCGAGGCGCATGACCAGGTTGGTGTAGTAGCCAGACTTCGTCTCATGCACGGTGAAGCCGGGCGTGCCGGTGATGCGGCGCACCGAGCGCGGGTTGATGCCCGCCGTCAGATGGATATCGCCGGAGAGCAGCGCGTTCACCCGCGCCTGCTCGTCAGGAATGCCGATGAACTCGATCTCGTCCAGATAGGGCTGGCCGGGCTTCCAGTAATTCGGGTTGCGCACGGCGATGGAGCGCACGCCGGGGGTGAATTCCTTGCACAGGAACGGCCCCGTGCCATTCGCCGTGGTGAACTCCGTCGTGCCTGCCTTGATGATATGGAAGTGGAAGGTGCCGAGAACCACCGGCAGGTCGGCATTCGGCGCGCTCAGGGTGATCGCCACCTCGCGCGGGCCATTGGCCTTGATCTCCACCATCTGGGCCGCGAGGGACTTGGCGCGCGAGGCCACCGCCGGGTCGGCATGGCGGGTCAGCGAATAGACCACGTCCTCCGCGTCCAGCGTCTTGCCATCATGGAAGGTGACGCCCTGGCGCAGCCTGAAGATCCAGGACTTGCCATCCTCCGTGCTCCAGCTCTCGGCCAGGCAGGGCTGCGGCGTCAGGCTGCCATCGAGCGAGGTCAGCCCGTTGTAGAACATGTTGCAGCGGGCATAGTCGGTGGACAGCGACTGCTTCGCCGGGTCCAGCGTATCCGCCGTCGAGGTCGATGTCCCGGCGACACGGATGCGCCCGCCACGCTTCGGCGCCTGCGCATGGGCCTCGCCCGCCGCGCCGGCGATGCCGCCGGCCAGGGCCATACTCATGCCCGCCGCCGTCAGGATGCGCAGCACGTCGCGGCGCGAGGCGCCACGCCGCAGCGCGTCCTGGATGCGCGCGGACTCGGCCGCGCCCAGCACCGTCAGGGAATCCCTGCTCTCACCCATCGTCCTAGCCCTCCTTCGCGCACGGCCCTCGCAGGGCCGCGCTGCCGTGACACGCCGTCTATGCGGCGTTTGCCCCCCCGGGTCGTTCCCCGGCGCCGGGCGGTTTTCCGCCCGGCGAAATCTCCTCGCGCGCCCCGGAAAGGGCGCGGCCCTGTTCAGGCGCCCGCGCGCTCCAGCGCGGCGGACAGGATGGACAGCCCTTCCTGAAGCTGCGCATCCGTCGTCACCAGCGGCGCCAGGAAGCGCACGACATTGCGCTGCACGCCGCACTTGATGACCAGCAGCCCGCCCTCGCGCGCCGCGTCGATCACGCGCTGGGCGAGCGCCGCATCCGGGGCGCGGGTCGCGGGGTCGGCCACCATCTCGATGGCGCACATGAAGCCGGTGGCGCGCACATCGCCAATGCCGGGATGCTTCGCCGCCAGGGCGCGCAGCCCCGCCTCCATCGCGGCGCCCAGCACGCGGCCGCGCTCCAGCAGCCCATCCTGCTCGAAGGCGTCGAGCACGGCGAGCGCGGCGGCGCAGGCCAGCGCATTGCCGCCATAGGTGCCGCCGAGGCCACCCGGCAGCGGCGCCTCCATGATCTCCGCCTTGCCGACCACGCCGGAGAGCGGCAGGCCGCCGGCCAGGCTCTTCGCCACGGTCACGAGATCCGGGCGGATGCCGGCATGCTCATAGGCGAAGAGCGTGCCGGTGCGGCCGAAGCCGGACTGGATCTCGTCGAGGATCAGCACGATGCCGTGCTTCGCCGTGATCTCGCGCAGCGCGCGCAGAAATCCGGCGGGCGCGGGCAGGAAGCCGCCATCGCCCTGCACGGGCTCGATCAGGATCGCCGCCACGCGGTCGGGCGCGATCTCCGTCGCGAAGCATTCCTCCAGCGCTGCCAGGGCCGCCTCCGTCGTCACGCCATGATAGGCGTTCGGGAAGGGTACATGGAACACTTCCGAGGCGAAGGGGCCGAAATTCTGCTTGTAGGGCTGGCTCATGCCCGTCAGCGTCGTGCCCAGCAGGGTGCGGCCATGGAAGGCCCCGCGGAAGGCGATGACCGCCGGGCGGTTCGTATGGCCACGCGCGATCTTCACGGCATTTTCCACCGCCTCGGCGCCCGAGGTGAAGAAGACGCTCTTATAGGCCTCCCCCTGGCCGACCAGCGTGGCGAGGCGCTCGGCCAGCGCCAGATAGGGCGGGTAGGCCGCCACCTGGAAGGCGGCGTGGCTGATTTTTGTCAGCTGCTCCTGCACCGCCGCGACAACGCGCGGGTGGTTGTGGCCGACATTGAGAACGCCGATGCCACCGACAAAGTCGAGATAGCGGCGGCCATCCACATCCCAGACCTCGGCACCCTGGGCGCGCTCCAGGACCAGCGGATGGGCGGTCAGCACGCCACGCGGCACATGGCGCTCGCGCCCGCGCAGGGCCTGTTCGGTGCGGTTGACAGTGTCGAGCATGGACTTCTCCGAAACGGCGCGTGCGGCGAGGCTAAGGCCTCGGAACCGGTGCAATCGGCGGCAAAGCCTGCCGGTGCAGCGCATCTGTGCGTTGTGGCGGGGGAGGACGGCAGAATCCTCTGCCGTCCTCAGTGCAGGGGGGCCGGGCAGGCCCCTCCAGGGAAGTTCTGGGGAGGAAAGGGCGGCTTGCCTCAGACCAGGCCGGCCATGTGGAAGCTCTTGGCCTCCAGATATTCCTCGATGCCGAGATGCGAACCCTCGCGCCCCAGCCCGGACTGCTTGATGCCGCCGAAGGGCGCCACCTCCATCGAGACACTGCCGGTGTTCAGCCCGACCATGCCGAATTCCAGCGCCTCCCCCACGCGCCAGGCGCGGCGGATGTCGTTGGTATAGAAATAGGCGGCGAGGCCATAGGGGGTGGAATTGGCGATCTCCAGCGCCTCCGCCTCCGCGCCGAAGCGGAAGATCGGCGCCAGCGGGCCGAAGGTTTCCTCCTGCGCCACGCGCATGGCGGGGGTGGCGCCCGTCACCAGCGTCGGCTGCACGAAGCGGCCGCCCCGCGCATCGCGCGCGCCACCCAGAATGGCCTTCGCGCCATGGGAGAGCGCATCCTCCGCATGGGCCAGCACCTTCTCCGCCGCCGCGTCGTTGATCAGCGGGCCGATGGTGACACCGGGCTCCCGCCCATCGCCCAGGCGCAGGCCGGAAATGGCGGCGGCAAGGCGCTCCACCAGCCGGTCATGGATGCCATCCTGCACCAGGATGCGGTTGGCGCAGACGCAGGTCTGCCCGGCATTGCGGAACTTGCTGGCCATGATGCCAGCCACCGCCTGATCCACATCGGCATCGTCGAAGACGATGAAAGGCGCATTGCCGCCGAGTTCGAAGCTCAGGCGCTTCACCGTATCGGCGCACTGGCGCATCAGCAGCCGGCCAACCCCGGTGGAGCCGGTGAAGGAGAGCTTGCGCACGGCCATATGCCCCGTCAGCACGCCGCCCACCGCCGCCGGCTGGCCGGTGACGACACTGATGACGCCGGGCGGGAAGCCCACCTGCTCCGCCAGCACGGCCAGCGCCAGGGCGGAGAAAGGCGTCAGCTCCGAGGGCTTGATGACGATGGGGCAACCCGCGGCCAGGGCCGGGGCGGCCTTGCGCGTGATCATCGCATTCGGGAAGTTCCACGGCGTGATCGCGGCGGAGACGCCCACCGGCTGCTTCAGCACCAGGATGCGGCGGTCGGCGCCCGGCGCCGGAATGGTGTCGCCGCGCATGCGGCGGGCTTCCTCGGCGAACCACTTCACGAAGCTGGCGCCATAGGCGATCTCGCCCTTCGCCTCGGCGAGCGGCTTGCCCTGCTCCAGCGTCATGATGAGGGCGAGGTCATCGGCGGCGGCCAGCATCGCGTCATGCCACTTCTCCAGCAGCGTGGCGCGGGCGGCGGCGGGCAGGGCGCGCCAGGCGGGCCAGGCGGCCTCGGCGGCCTCCACGGCCTGCGTCACCTCGGCGGCGCCCAGCGCCGGCACATGGCCCACCAGCGAGCCATCCGAGGGGTTCAGCACAGGAATGGTGGTGTCACTGCCCACCCACTCGCCGCCGACCAGCGCGGCTTCGACGAACAGGGCGGGATTCTTCAGAAGATGACGCATGCGGGCCTCCTGGGCGTGCGCAGGCAGGCTAGCCATGGCGGCACGGCAGAGGGCGCCGCGCAGGCCGGGGGGCAACAGCAGAGCGTGCTGAAATCAGGGCAAGGCGGGAGGAAAGCGAAGAGGGTTCTTTTTTGGAAAAAAGAACCAAAAAACTTTCATCGGTGCAGCGTCCCACCCGGACGGGGGACGGTGGATGCCTGGAAAAATTAGCGGCTTAAAACAGACTCGTGCACCCAGCCGAGCGGCCCGTCCTCGCCCACCTGATACCAGCCGCCCGGCGCCTCGCCGAAGACGCGCAGCACCGAGGCGCGCGGCACAATGCGGACGATGCTGCCGCCACCCCCCGGCGCGCTGCGAATATTCACTGGATGCGCCGGGCTGGTGGTCACGGTGCCCGGCCCCGGCGCCACGCTGGTGCCGCCCTCGGCCGGCAGGCGCGGCGCGGCGGCCACGGGGGGCGCGGCGGGGGACGCCACCGGCGGGGCGGCTACCGGCGGAGCCGCCATGCGGTCCAGCGCGGTATCCGCCGGCAGGGGTGGCAGGCCGCCGGGCATGGGCGCCTGGGCGCTGCGCGGGCCACCACCCTCGAAGCAGCGCTCGACCATCTCCAGATAGACGCGGCTGGCCTCGGCATTGGACAGGCCGATCACCAGCGTGGCGCGGCTGGCCCTGCCATTCTCCACCGCCACGGTGGACACCCAGGGGATGAAGGGGTCGCTCACCGCGCCGGTCGGGTTGATCTGGCCGCAGACGGCATAGGTCCCGGCCAGCTGCTGGCGATAGACCTGTACCGCGCGCAGCCGCATCTCCCCCACGATGCGCAGCCGGCCGCGAACCTGCTCCTCCGCCGCGCGGCGCACCTCGGCGCCGACGGCATCAGGCACGGCCTCGGGCTGGGCCGGCTTCTTCGGCGGGTCGTCGCACCCGGACAGGGCAGCGAGGGCCAGGAGGAGCGGGAGGAAAGGGCGGCGCATCGGCATGGCGGCTGAGTAGCCCGCGCCGCCGCCGCCGGCTACCCGGCCCCCACCACATCACTGACCGTCAGACCTGCCGCCTGCCGCGCACGGGCCAGCAGACAGAGGATCTCGAACATCATCGTCGCCCCGGCCAGGGCGGTGCCGCCGGTGGGGTCGAAAGGCGGCGCGACCTCCACCACATCGGCGCCGACGAAGTTCAGCCCCTCCAGCCCGCGCAGCAGACGCTGCGCCTCGCGCGTCGTCAGCCCCCCGGCCTCGGGCGTGCCGGTGCCAGGGGCGAAGACGGGGTCCAGGCTGTCGATGTCGAAGGTGAGATAGGCCGGCCCCGGCCCCACCACGCGGCGCGCCTCGGCGGCCACGGCAGCGGGGCCGAGATCGTCGAACTCCTCGATGGTGATGATGCGGACACCCTGTTCCCGCGCCCACACCATGTCATCCACGGCGAACAGGGAACCACGGATGCCGATCTGCACGACGCGGCGCGGGTCGAGCAGCCCCTCCTCGATGGCGCGGCGGAAGGGCGTGCCATGGGTCAGGCGCTGGCCGCCGAAATAACTGTCATTGGTGTCGGAATGGGCATCGAAATGGACCATGCCGAGCGGGCCAAGCTCCGGCTTCGCGCGCAGGATGCCGCGCAGCAGCGGCAGGGAGATCAGGTGGTCGCCCCCCGCCGCCAGCGCCCAGGCCCCGGCGCGCTGGACGGCCTCCACCGCGGCGGCGATGGCCTCCAGCGTCGCCTCCAGGTCGAAGGGGTTCACCGGCACATCGCCCAGATCGGCCACGCGGCACAGCGCGAAAGGGTCAAGCCGCGTCACCGGATGGACGCGGCGGATCATGGCCGACATCACCCGCATCTCACGCGGGCCATGGCGGGTGCCGGGGCGGTTGGTGGTGCCGCCATCGAAGGGCACGCCGAGCAGCGCGAGATCCAGCCCCGCCGCGTCCGGCCGCTGCGGCAGGCGCATGAAGCTGACCGGGCCGGCGAAGCGCGGCGTCACCGTGCCATCCAGCGGCTGCGGCCAGGAGGAAGGTCTGGAGGAAGCAAGTTCGGTGGACATCGGGTTCTGTCTCTCCGCGGCGCGGCAACCCTGCCCCGGGCCTCAGGGGGAAGCAACAGGGGGTCAGAAAAGGGAGGGGAAGAGAGGTTCTTTTTTGGAAAAAAGAACCAAAAAACTTTTTCAGTGCGGGCCGAGCTTCTGGCCATGGCGGGTGTGCCAGTCCAGCCAGTCGGCCATCATCACCGCCGGGGCACGCGGCCAGGAGGCCGGGGTCAGCAGGGAGAGGCGGTGGATCGCCATCGGCGGACGGTCGCGCAGGCCATGCAGTTCCACACTCGGCGCCTCGCCCGGCGCGGCGATGCGCCAGCGGAAACCAGGCAGCCGCTCGGCCAGCAGGGCGCACCACGCGCTGAGCGGCCAGAGATGCCCGCCGCCGATATTGTAGCGCGCCTCCGCCAGGGCCGGCGCTTCCAGCAGCGCCCGCACCGCCTCGCCCATGTCGCGCGAATACAGCCAGTCCCGGCGGGAGTCGCGCCCCAGCACAACCTCTTCGCCCGCCAGCGCGGCGCGCAGCACCTGCCACGGCGCGCTCAGCGTATCGCGCAGGCCCGTCTCGTATTCCCACGGGCCGCAGCAGACGCCCAGCCGCGCCACATGCAGCCCAAGCCCCATGGCGGAAGCCAGGCGAAGCCCCGTCAGCTCGGCCATCCACTTGGTCAGGGCATAGAGGTTCTGCGGGCGCGGCGTCGTCATCGCCTCGTCGGAGGGGGAGCCATCGGGCGCGCCATCGCCATAGACAGCATTCGAGCTGAGCAGCAGAACACGGCCCGGGCGCTGCTCCAGCGCGGCCACCGCCTGCAGGGCGGCGGCGACACCGGCCACATTCACCTCCACCACCGGCAGCGGCTCGCTGCGCTCACGCGCCGGGCCGGCGGTGATCGCGGCGCCCAGGATCACCGCCTCCGCCCCCGAATGGCGCAGCGCGGCACCCAGCGCCACAGGGTCGCGCACATCGCCGGCATAGGCGGTCAGGCGGCCAGGCAGGGCGGCAAAGGCCGCCCGCGCCGCCTCCGGGACAGGCGCGCGGTCGAAGCCGGCCACCTCATGCCCGGCGGCCAGCAACGCCTCGGTGATGGCAAGCCCGACAAAGCCAGCGGCACCGGTCAGCAGGATGCGCATCCGTCAGCTCCGCAAGGTCTGGAAGAGGCGGCCCCAGCCCTCCACCCGGCCCGGATCCACCCCGGCCAGGAGAAGGCTCTTCCACACCACGGTCGCGATGGTGTCATAGACGGGCAGGCCGATCTCCGCCTCCAGCGCGGCGGCCAGCGGCGCGGCGCGCAGATTGGTGCAGATCACCGCGATGGCCTCCGCCCCCTCCGCAGCCACCTCCCGCGCCATGCGGCACAGCGTCTCCGCCGGCACCTCGGAGAAGGAGAAATTATCCCGCAACCCCAGATGCCGCTCCCCGGCGCAGGCAATGCCCAGCCCGGCGTAATTCTCCAGGATGCGCGCCTGCACATCCTCCAGATAGGGCGTGACGAAGCCCAGCCGCCGCACGCCGCTGCGCGCCAGGATCTCGTTCAGCGCCAGCATGGAGGTGGTGGCGGGAATGCCCGTGGCCTCGGTGATGCGCCGGCACAGCCGCTCATCCGCCGCGAAGCCCAGCCAGCCGGAGGAAGTGCCGTTCCAGGCGATGACATCCACCTTCGCATGCGCCAGCAATTCGGCGGCGCGCAGGATCTCGCTGTCATCGAACTGCGCCAGCGCGGTGGAGGAGAGCGCGATCTCGGTGACGCGGAAGCGGCTGAAATGCGCCGAGACCTCAGGCAGGCCGGCGATCATCGCCTGCGTCACCGGCTCCAGCACCGTGTTGGAGGAAGGGGTGAGCATGCCCAGCAGGGCGCGGCGTGTCACAATGATGGCTCCCCTTGGCCGCGCGGACGGCACAGGCCCGCCGTGCCGGGGCGATGCCCGGCAAGACCCTCTGCCCTTAGCGAATCTTTACGAAGCTCGGACAGGGTGCGCCAGTCTTCTTCTTGACGCACCCCGCGCAAAATGGTTTCTTTTCCGCACAGAATTGAGGGTTATTTATTGCAGTATTTTCTTTTTCTGAAGAAAAAGAAACAAAAAGACTTTTTCAGTATTAATAAATAATTTTTAAATACCACCTGCACTCTGAAAAAGTTTTTTGGTTCTTTTTTTTCAAAAAAGAACGCTTTCTTTCATACCCCATAGAAGCGTCGCGCATTCCCCCCCAGGATTGCCGCCTGCTCCACAGGCGTGAGGCCCTGGAGCAAATCCAGGGTGATATCCTGCCAGGCGCCGTAGGAGGCGGCGAGGGTCAGCACCGGCCAGTCGCTGCCCCAGACCAGGCGCTCCGCCCCGAAACAGGCGAGCAGATGCGCCACGAAGGGCCGCAGCGTCTCCGCCGTGGCCCCTGGCGCGGCCTCGGTGAGCAGGCCGGACAGCTTGCAGTGCAGGCCCGGGCAGGCGGCGGCGCGTGCCATGTCGTCCATCCAGGGCTGCATCGCGCCATCGCGGATGGCGGGCTTGGCGCCGTGGTCGATGATCATCGGCAGGTCCGGATGGCGCGCCACCAGTTCAGGCAGCAGCGGCAGGTGGCGCGGCAGCACCAGCAGGTCCAGCCGCAGCCCGGCTGCGGCCATGGCGCGCAGCCCCGGCTGCACCGCGGGGTCCAGGATCCAGTCCGTGCGCGGCAGGTCCTGCAACATCGGCCGCAGGCCCTTCAGCAGCGGGTCCCGCACCAGGGCGGCGATGCGCGCGGGGGCCTCGGGCGCGGCGAGGTCCACCCACCCCACCACGCCCCGCGCCAGCCCGCCCGAGGCGCGGGCGGCCTCCAGCAGGAAGGCCGTCTCCGCCTCCGAGGGGTCGGCCTGGACGAGCAGCGTGGCCCCGACCGGGCCGAGCTGGGGACGCAGATCGGCCAGCGCGTAATCGCGCCGCAGCGGCGAGCCGGGCGCGATCCAGTCATAGCCGGGGCGGGCGAGGTCCCAGATATGATGATGCGCATCCACCCAGCTCATGCGCGCGGCGCCTCGATCACGCCCTTGGTCAGCAGGATATTGCCATAGAGCCGGGTTTCCCCCGTCTGCACGATGGCATAGGCCTGCTCGGCCTGGGCGTAGAAGGAGAAACGGTCGATGCCGACAGGCGCCGGCCCGGCATGGCGCGCCAGCACGGTGGTGAAGGCGCGCACCGCCTCGGGCACGGCGGCGGGGTCGCCCACCACCTGCATGGTGCGCACCGGGTCGCCAATGAAGGTATCGATGGGCAGCAGGGCCAGCACCGCATCCAGCACCGCATCGGCGGCGAGGCCCGGCAGGCGCAGCAGGCGCCGCGCCCGGGCGGAGGCGGGGAAATTGGCATCGGCCAGCACGATGGTATCGCCATGGCCCATGGCGCAGAGTGTCTGGAGCAGCTCGGGCGAGAGCAGCGGCGAAATGCCCTTCAGCATGCGCGGATTTCCTTCCCTTGAGCCGTGCGCGCGGCGCCGGCGGGGCTGACCATGTGCCGCCCCGCCCGGGCTGGCAAGCCGCCGCCGCACAGGAAAAAGGCGGAGTGCCGCACAGGAGGCCGTGATATCCCACCAGGGGCGAAAAGCGGCGCAATTGCCTCGCGCCGGGGGTGTTCGCGCGGTTGACCCGGTGGGGTGCGCCCCGCACCATCCCCTCCAGACAGCCCGCCCCGCCAGGGCGGGCGCAGCCTGCGCCGAGGCCACCCCGAATGATTCCCAGCGGCCCATCCCGCTCCCCTTCCCTGCCGCCGCGAGGCCGCGCGTGACCGCGCTCGGCAGTCCCGCCCTGCAGCGCCTGGCGGCGCATGCGCGGGAGGATCTGGCGCGCATCGCCCATCCCGCGCGCCCCTGGGTGCCGCCCCATGCCGCGCCGGATGGCGGCACGGCGCTGGACGTGCTGGTGGTGGGCGCCGGGCAGTGCGGCCTGGCCACCGGCTTCGGCCTGATGCGCGCGCAGGTGTCCAATATCCTCCTGGTGGATGCGGCGCCGCGCGGGCTGGAAGGCCCCTGGCTGACCTATGCCCGGATGCCGACGCTGCGCAGCCCGAAGGAATTCACCGGCCCCGATCTCGACGTGCCGAGCCTCACCTACCAGTCCTGGCACGAGGCCCGCTATGGCGCGGAACACTGGCAGGCGCTGGACCGTATCCCGCGCGAGGACTGGGCGGCCTATCTGCTGTGGCTGCGCGATGTCATCGCCGTGCCGGTGCTGAATGACACGCAGGTGACCGGCATCGCACCGGCGGGCGAGCTTCTGGCCGTGACGCTGCGCGACGCGGCGGGGGCGGAGAGCCTGCGCTATGCCCGCCGTGTCGTGCTCGCCACGGGGCAGGACGGGATGGGGCGCTGGTCCATGCCGGATTTCGTCGCGGCGCTGCCGCCCGCGCTGCGCGCCCACACCGCCGATGCGATCGACTTCGCCGCGCTGCGCGGCAGGCGCGTCGCGGTGCTCGGCGCCGGGGCCTCGGCCATGGACAATGCCGCCATGGCGCTGGAGGCCGGCGCGGCGGAGGTGCATCTCTTCTGCCGCCGGGCGGAGCCGCAGCTGGTGCAGCCTTATCTCTGGCTGACCTTCGCCGGCTTCCTGCGCCATGCCTCGGAGCTGGAGGATTCCTGGCGCTGGCGGATGATGCAGCATATCCTCGGCCTGCGCGAGGGCTTCCCGCAGCCGACCTGGGACCGCTGCGCGCGCCATGCCGGCTTCACCCTGCACAATGGGCGCCCCTGGACGGGCGCGCGCGTGGCGGGCGATGGCGTGGAGATCGACACGCCGCAGGGCCCCTTCCAGGCGGATTTCCTGATCTGCGGCACGGGCATCGAGATGAACCCGGCGCTGCGGCCGGAACTTGCCCTCTGTGCCCACAACATCGCCCGCTGGGCAGACCGCTACACCCCGCCCGAGGCGGAGCGCAATGAACGCCTCGGCCGCTTCCCCTATCTCGGCCCGGACTATGCCCTGCAGGAGCGCGTGGCGGGGGAGACGCCGTGGATCACGCGGCTGCATGTCTTCTCGATCGCCGCGACGATGAGCTTCGGTGCCTCCGGCTCCTCGATCAACGCGATGACGACGGCGGTGCCGAAGCTGGTTTCCGGCCTGACCGGCGCGCTGTTCCGCGAGGATCTGGAGCATCACTGGGCCTCGCTGCGGGCCTGGGACATGCCGCAGGCGGTGCTGCGCCGCCCGGAACCCGCCAGGGCCACCGCCTGAGCACCGGATTTTCCCCACCCGACGCCCCGCCTTGCCCCGGGCGCATGACGAAGGAGTGCGACGCATGGAAATCACCCGCCGCCAGGGCCTGATGGGCCTTGCCGCGCTGGCCGCCGCGCCGGCCCTGCTGCCCGGCGAGGCCGCCGCCCAGAGCCGCGCCGAGACGCTCCGCCAGGTGACCGGCGGCGCGGTGAACACACTGGACCCGACCATGCCGGGCTCGACGCGCGAGTCCTTCGGCATCAGCATGAATGTCTATGACCGCCTTGTTGGCTTCGGCCGCAAGATGGTCGGTGGCAACTGGGTCTTCGACCACACCGAGATCCGCGGCGAGCTGGCGGAGCGCTACGAGATCAGCGCCGATGGCCTCGTCATCACCCTGCATCTGCGGCGCGACGCGCTGTGGCATGACGGCACGCCGGTGACGGCGGAGGATGTGAAGTGGTCGCTCGACCGCCATGTCAGTTCGAAGTCGCTGGCGGTGTCGCAGTTCCAGACGGGCTCCCTGACCAGCACAGAGCAGTTCCGCATCGTCGATGCGCATACGGTGCAGGTGGTGCTGGACAAGCCGGACCGGCTGGCGCTCTCCAACCTCGCCGTGCCGTATGCCATCATGATCAACAGCAGGCTGGCGAAGCAGAATGCGACGCCGGATGACCCCTGGGCGCAGAAATGGATGCAGGCCAACACCGCCGCCGGCGGCGCCTATAAGGTGGAAAGCTTCCGCCCCGGCGTGCAGGTGGTGCTGGCGCGCAACGAGGCCTGGAAGGGTGGCCCCCTGCCCTTCTTCCGCCGGGTCATCTCGCAGAGCGTGCCGGAGGCGGCGACGCGCGCCAACCTGATCGAGAAGGGCGATGCGGACCTCGCCATCGATCTCCAGGCGGGCGATATCGCCGCGCTGACGCAGCGGGCGCAGGTGAAGGTGGCCTCCATCCCGCAGAGCAACGGCTTCACGCATATTTCCTTCAACACGCGGCAGGCCCCCTTCGACAATCCGAAGGTGCGGCAGGCCATCGCCGCCGCGCTGCCTTATGAGGACATGTTCAAGGCCTCGCTCTTCAGCCGTGGCCGCGTGCTGTTCGGCGCCGACTGGAAAGTGCCGCCGAATGCGGATTTCCCGCAGGCCCTGCCGATGAGGCAGGACCTCGCCCGCGCCCGCGCGCTGCTGACCGAGGCCGGGCTGGCGGATGGCTTCGCCACCACCTTCTCCTTCGGCACCAGCACCGCCGCCACCTCCGAGCCGCTGGCCGCGCTGGTGCAGGAGGCGCTGGCCAAGGTGGGCATCCGCGTCGAGATCCAGAAGCTGCCGGACGCCCAGCTCAACACGCTGCAGGCGGAGAAGAAGCTGGCCTTCTACACCGACTCCGGCACGGCCTGGCTGCCGGCCACCTATTACTTCTTCTACCTCTACTTCACGCGCGACCAGCGCTGGAACTTCGCGAACTGGGAGAATGCGCGCATCACTGAGCTGTCCAACGCCGCGCGCTTCGAGCGCGACACGGCGGCCTATGAGGCACAGTGCAAGGAGATGATTTCCATCCTGGCGGACCAGCTGCCGCTGCTGCTGCTCTGGCAGCCCAACATGGATGCGGTAATGAACAAGGCGATCGAGGGCTTCACCTACCAGTTCTACCGGCAGGTCGATTTCCGCGATCTGAAGCGGGCCTGAGCGGCATGCAGGTTCTGCGGCGCGCCGCCCTGCGCGTCGGCGGGCGGCTGCTGAGTTCGGTCCCGGCGGTGCTGGGCGTGGTCGTGCTCACCTTCCTGGTGATGCGCGTCCTGCCCGGCGACCCGGCGGTGTATTTCGCCGGCGGCCCCAGCGCGGGGCAGGAGCAGATCGACGCCCTGCGCGTGCAGATGGGGCTCGACAAGCCCCTTCCCGTGCAGCTTCTCACCTATCTGCGCGATATCGCGCGCGGCGATCTCGGCCGCTCGCTCACCACCGGGCAGCCGGTGGTGGTGGATATCGCACAGCGCCTGCCGGCCTCGCTGGAACTCACCCTCACCGCGCTGCTGCTGGCGCTGCTGGCGGCGCTGCCGCTCGGCATCCTGGCGGCGCTGCGGCCGGGCTCGGCGGTGGACCACCTGGTGCGCTTCCTCTGCACCATGGGCGTCTGCATGCCCACCTTCGTCTCCGGCCTGCTGCTGGTCTATGTCTTCTACTACCTGCTCGGCTGGGCGCCGGACCCGACGGGGCGGATCGATGTCTTCGCCGCCTCGCCGCCGGAAATCACCGGCTTCCTGCTGGTGGATTTCGCGCTGGTGGGCGATGGCGAGGGCTGGCGCGCCGCCGCGGCACAGCTGATCCTGCCGTCCTGCACCATGGCGCTCTTCGTCCTGGCGCCGCTGGCGCGGATGACGCGCGCCTCCATGCTGGCCGTGCTGGGCGGCGATTTCATCCGCACGGCGCGGGCCATGGGGCTGCCGGGCTGGCGCGTCATCCTCGTGCATGCGCTGCGCAACGCGCTGCTGCCGGTCATCACCATCACCGGCATCGTTTTTTCCACCATGCTCGGCGCCAATGTGCTCGTGGAGAAGGTCTTCTCCTGGCCCGGCGTCGCCTCCTACGCGCTCGATGCGCTGCAGGCCTCGGACTACGCGCCGGTGCAGGGCTTCGTGCTGCTGATGGCCAGCATCTTCGTCCTGGTGAATCTGGTGATCGACCTGCTCTACGGCCTCGCCGACCCGAGGGCCGCCGGATGAGCGCCGCCACCTCGGGCCTGCCGCCCCTGCTGCGCCATGCCGGCTGGGTGCTGCGCGGCAATCCGGTGACGGCGCTGGCCATGCTCGGCACGGCGCTGCTGGTGCTGCTGGCGCTGCTCGCCCCCTGGCTCGTGCCCTATGACCCCATCGCCAGCAATGTGCGCATGGCGATGCAGCCGCCCTCCGCCGCGCACTGGTTCGGCACGGACCAGCTGGGGCGCGACATTCTCAGCCGCCTGCTGATGGGCGCGCGGCTTGATCTCGCCATCGCCGCCTCCGCCGTCGGGCTGTCCTTCGTGGTGGGCGCGGTGGTCGGCGCCTTCTGCGGCTATCAGGGCGGCTGGCTGGACCGCGCGGTGGGCCGCGGCGTCGATGTGCTGATGGCCTTTCCGCTCTTCGTCCTCGCCATGGCCATGGTGGCGGCGCTGGGCAACCGGGTGGAGAACATCGTCTACGCCACGGCCATCATCAACCTGCCCTTCTATATCCGCTTCGCCCGCACGGAAGTCGCGGTGCGGCGGCAGGCGGGGTGGGTGGAGGCGGCGCGCGCCGCCGGCCATGGCCGCGCCGGGGTGGTGCTGGGCTTCCTGCTGCCCAATATCCTGCCCAACATCGCCGTGCAGATCTCGCTCAATCTCGGCTGGGCCATCCTGAACGCGGCGGGGCTTTCCTTCCTCGGCCTCGGCATCACGGCGCCGACGCCGGAATGGGGCATCATGGTGGCCGAGGGCGCCCGCTTCATCACCGCCGGGCAATGGTGGCTGGTGGCCTTCCCCGGCCTCGCCCTCATGCTCGCCGTGCTCTGCTTCAATCTGCTCGGCGACGGGCTGCGCGATATCCTGGACCCGAGGATGCGGACATGACCACGCCCCTGCTCTCGGTCGAGGATCTGCGCGTCTCCTTCTCCACCCGGCGCGGCACGGTGGAGGCGCTGCGCGGCGTCTCCCTCGCCCTGCCGGCGGGCGGCGTGCTCGGGCTGGTGGGCGAAAGCGGCTCGGGCAAATCCGTCACCTCGCTGGCGGTGATGGGGCTGCTGGACCGCGCCGGGCGCGTCACCGGCGGGCGCATCCGCTTCGACGGGCGCGACATCACCCGCGCCGGCCCGCGCGAACTGCGCGGCCTGCGCGGCGCCGAGATCTCCATGGTCTTCCAGAATCCGCGCGCCGCGCTGAACCCGATCCGCCGCGTCGGTGAGCAGATCGCCGAGGTGCTGCGCGCCCACCGCCCGCTCACCGGCGCCGAGGCACGCAAGCAGGCGGTGGAATTGCTGGAGGCCGTGCGCATCCGCGACGCGGCGCGGCGCGCGCAGGCCTTCCCGCATGAACTCTCCGGCGGCATGTGCCAGCGCATCGTCATCGCCATGGCCATGGCTTGCGCGCCGCGCCTGATCCTGGCGGATGAGCCGACCACGGGCCTCGATGTCACCACGCAGAAGGCGGTGATGGACCTGCTCGCCACGCTGACGCGTGAGCGCGGCATGGCGATGCTGCTGGTGACGCATGATCTCGGCCTCGCCGCGCAGTATTGCGACCAGGTGGCGGTGATGGAGCAGGGCCGCATCGTCGAGAGCGCGCCGCCGGCCGCGCTCTTCGGCACGCCGCGCCATGCCTATACGGCGCGGCTGGTGGCCGCCTGCCCGCGCCGCGATTCCACCATCGCCAGCCTGACACCCGAGGCGCCACCCCGCCCCGCCGCCGCGCCGCGCAAAGCCCCCGCGCCCGGCACTTCGCCTCCTGGCACGCCGCTGCTGCTGGAGGTGCAGAACCTCGCCAAGCGCTACCCGGACGGCACCGTGGCGGTGGATGATGTCTCCTTCACCCTGCAACCGGGCGAGAGCCTCGGGCTGGTGGGGGAATCCGGCTCGGGCAAGAGCACCGTCTCCCGCCTCGTCACCCGGCTGCTGGACCCGAGCGGCGGACGCATCCTCTTCGAGGGCGGCGATATCGGCGGCATTCCGGCACGCGACTTCCACCGCGCGCCGCAGCGGCGCGGCGTGCAGATCGTCTTCCAGGATGCGGGGGAAAGCCTGAACCCGCGCTTCACCGCCTTCGACAGCATCGCCGACCCGCTGCGCACGCTGGACGGGCTGCGCGATGGCGCCGCGCTGCAAAGGAAAGTCGAAGACTGCGCCGAGGATGTCGGCCTGCCGCGCGCGCTGCTGGACCGCTTCCCGCACCAGCTTTCGGGCGGGCAGCGGGCGCGCGTCGGCATCGCCCGTGCCCTGGCCATCGAACCGCGCCTGCTGGTGCTGGACGAGCCGACGGCGGCGCTGGATGTCTCCGTCCAGGCGGTGGTGCTGCAACTGCTGGACCGGCTGCGGCGGGAGCGTGGCCTCGGCTATCTCTTCGTCAGCCACGACCTCAATGTGGTGCGCATGCTGTGCGAGCGCGTCATCGTGCTGCGCCAGGGCCGCATCGTCGAGCAGGGGGAGAGCACGCGCCTGCTGCACGCCCCGGCCGAGGCCTATACGGCGGAACTCGTCGCCGCCATCCCGCATTTCGACCCTTCGGCCGCACCGCAGGCGGCTGTGGCCTGCTCTTGAGAGGGGCTTTTCCCCTCTCAAACCTGCGCGGCAGTGCCGCGCAGCCACCAAAGGCCTGAGGCCTTTGGAAACCCTTTCTGATGGCGGGTGCAGGGGACCCTGTCCCCTGCCCAAGGGAAAGAAAGGGGGGTGAGGGGGCAAAGCCCCCTCAAGGCGTCGCTCAGCGCCGCGGGCCAGGCTGGCGCAGCAGGCTGTGGCGGAAATCCTCGATATGGTGGCGCATCATGGCTTCCGCCGCCTCGCCATCCCCGGCGGCGATGGCGCCGACGATATCGGCATGCTGCGCCACCACGGCGCGGCGGTGCGACTGCTGCCCCGCCGCGATGAACCAGAAGCGGATGCTGCGGTCCTGCAGGTTGCGCAGGATGCCGGCCAGCACGGGGTTTCCCGCCATCTCCGCCAGCCGGCCATGGAATTCCTGTTCCAGCAGCATCAGCGTCTCGGTGTGCTCCGGCCCTGTCGCGGCGGTGCTGCGCAGCAGGATATCCTCCAGCGCCGCGAGATCGGCCGGGGTGGCGCGCGCGGCGGCGAGGCGCGCGGCATGGCCCTCATTGATCAGCCGCGCTTCCACCACATCCAGCAGTTCCGCCGTGTCCAGCCCGCGCACCTCGACACCGTGGCGCGGATGGATGGTGACGAGCTGCTCCAGCCGAAGCCGGTCGAAGGCCTGGCGCACGGGCGTGCGGCCCAGGCCGAGCTGCGCCGCCACCTCGGCCTCGATCAGCCGCCCGCCCGGGCGATACAGGCAGCGGATGATGCGCGAGCGGATGGCGCGGTAGGCCTGCTCCTGCAAGGACAGGGACGGGGGGGTGGAAATGGCGCGGCTCCGGCGGGGTGGGGGGGCAGCATGCCACCGGCGCGCGGCGCGCTCCAGGCCGGGCGGTGCGGGACGGGTGTTCGCCCCCGCCCGGGGCGGCTAGAATGCCGCCCTTGCCGCCCCGCGCGGCGGAAACGCCAGCCGGCAGATCGAGACGACACGGGAATGATGCTGCACGAGAATGAGGACCTCCAGGTTTTCTACCAGCCCGGCAAGGCCCGCTATCTCGTGGTGACCTTCGGCCCGCTGGCCATGCTGGCGGATGGCCGCACCCTCTGGGCGGGCGAGCCGCTGCAGAAGCTGGATGTGCCCCTGCTCTGCTTCATGGCCAAGGCGCCGCACTGGTACCCCGAGGCCAGCCTGCGCCCGGCGCTGGAATCCTGCCGGGCGGTGCTGGCGGCGCATGCCTGCCGCATCGGCTATGGCTTCTCGATGGGCGCGCATGGCGCCATCCGCCACGCCCGGGCGCTCGGCCTGGACAGCGTGGTGGCCTGCGCGCCGCAATGGACCATCGACCCCGCCCGGCTCGGCCCCGGCATCCCCAACCTGCATGGCAAGTATCACCGCCCTGACCGGCATGAGGGCATGGAGCTGGTGGATTTCCCGGAAGCGGCGCGGCTCTACCTGCTCTACGACCCGCACCGGCCGGCGGATGACTGGCACGCGGCGCAGGTGGCCCAGCATATCGCGCCGACACGGCGGGTGCGCATGCCCTTCCTCGGCCATGGCACGGTGCGCGCCTTCACCAGCACCACGCTGCTGGCCATGCTGATGGAGGCCGCCCGCGCGCGGGATGACGAGCTGGTGCAACGCGTCGCCCGCCATGCGCGGCGGGCCAATCCGGCGCGGGAACTGCTGCTGGCGCGGCGCAACCTGCCGGCGCGCTATGAGCGCGGGCTGGCGCTGATGCGGCGCGGCGCGGCGAAGGCCCCGCCGGCGCGGCAGTCGGAGGGCTGGCTGGACTTCGCCCGGCAGGCCGTGCTGCTGGACCGCGCGGCCGAGGCGCGGGAGCTGGCGGAGGCGGCGCTGGCCGTCAGCAAGGGACGTGGCGCCGTGGCCGAGGAGGCGCGCCGCCTGCTGGCCCGGCTGGATGGCCCCGCCTCCCCCTGAACCGGACTCCCAGGAGCGGACTCTCAGGGGCGGGCGCCCATGGCCGAGCGCTGGCTCAGGCGCCGCCGGCCTCCAGCCCCGGCGGCGGCTCGCCCTCGCCCAGCGGGTCGGGCGGCCATTCCAGCCGGCCGGCCAGGGCGCGCCGCATCGCCGCTTCCAGGCCCCAGGGCGCCAGGACGAAGCGGTCATGCTTCTGCGCCAGCAGGTCCCCGGGCGGCGGGCCACCGACGGCGCGGGGATCGACGGCGACGATGCTGGCCACATCCACATTGGCGTGGTTGGCCACCGCCGCGCCGCGGTGATAGACGATGGTCGGCCGCCGCAGCAGCCAGGAGCAGACCAGCGCCCCCGCCCCCTGGGTGGTGAAGGCGAGGTCGCAGCGATGCAGATCGGCGATCTTGTCCAGGGCGGTGCGGCCGAAGACGCGGATGCGCTCGCCCGGCGGCAGGGGCAGCCCCTCCAGGATGGCGGCGGCCATGGCCTCGATGCGCGCCATCACCTCCTGATCCTGCGGGCTGGGCTCGCCATTCACCGTCCAGCCATCCCAGACGATGTCGAGCGCCATGCCCCGCGCGGTGCAGGCCTCGCCCAGGCGGCGCAGCACGAAGCGGAAGGCCTCCACGGCGTTGACCACCCTCTGCCGCTCGGCATCGAGGGAGATCATCACGCGCAGGCGGCCCGGCACGGCGGAGGAGGCCTCCGCGGGGGAGGCGAGGCGGGCGGCGAGGCGGCGGCGCAGCCAGGCGGCATCCGGGTGGATGGTGAAGCGATAGACCCGGTGCGCGTCGAGGCCGGCGAGGAGCACGGCCTCGGTCACCCGCTGGCTGGCGACGGTCAGGCGGTCGGCCTGCGCCAGGGCGGGGAAGACCACGAAGGGGTCCATGGCGCACCAGTCGCGGATCATCACGAAGAGGCCGCCGGCGGCGCCGAAGGCCCGCAGCGCCGTTTCCTCGGCATCGAGGTAGGCGAGGCCCTGGCGGACGAAATGGGTGGGGCGGTTGTCGCCGAGCGCGAGGGCCCGGCGCAGCCCGAGCGTGCGGGCGCGGCGCAGCCACTCCGCCCAGGCCAGCGGGCGGGTCAGCAGCGCGTCGAGCAGGTGGCGCAGCACGCCGGGGAAATGCAGGCGGAATTCCGTCAGCACCAGGAAGAGCCGGTGCGCCGGGTAGAAGAAGCCCACAGGCATGGGCCCGATGGCGATGAAGAAGCTCAGCCCCTCCGCCTCCTGGCAGGGGCTGAGCTGATAGTGCAGCACGGGCACGCTGCCGATGACCGGCACTTCCACCCCGGAGAGGGGTGAGAAGAGGGTTCCCCGAGGCCCGCCCTCCAGGAAGGCCGCGTTCATCGCCCGGTAGCGCGGCGTCCAGACGCGGTTGGCATAGGCCTGGCGCAGCCGCGCCAGCAAGGCGGCGTCGCTGGCCCCGGGCTCTGTCTCTGGCCCTGCCTCTTCTGGCCCTGCCTCCGCCCGGGGGGGGAGGAAGGCGTCCACGATGTCACAGGCGGCGGCCAGGGCGGAGGTGGCGAATTCCCGCCCCGCCACCCGGCCGGGATAGCTGAAATGGCGCGGGTCCAGCCCGCACAGGGCGGCCATCGCCCGCGCGGCTGCCTGTTCCGGCCCCTCCCCGGGGGCCTCGGGCGGCGTGGTGTGAGAGGAGAGCGAAGACATCGTGGCGGTGCGTCACCCTGGAGCGGCCCGTGACAATGCCGTCCCCCCGGCAGGCCGGCAAGCACGCGGCGGGGGAGCACTCCCCCGCCGCAAGGCCGCCCGGAGCGTCAGGCGACGGCGTGCAGGGCGCGTGCCAGGGTGGTGGTGGCCTGCTCGATCTGCGCCGCGCTGATGACCAGTGGCGGGGAGAACACCATGGTATCCCCCGCCGCGCGGATCAGCACGCCCTCGGCGAAGCAGCGCTCCGCCACCTCGGCGCCGCGGGCGCCCGGCGCGCCGGGGCGCGGCGCCAGTTCCACCGCGCCCAGCACGCCGCAATGCCGCGCATCGATCACATGCGGCGCGCCGCGCAGGGCCAGCAACGCCTCGGCGAAGGGCGCGGCGATGCGGCCGGCGGCGGCGAAGATCCCCTCCTCCTGATAGGCATCCATCGCCGCCATGCCGGCGGCGCAGGCCAGCGGATGGGCGGAATAGGTGTAGCCATGCATGAATTCCGGCCCGCCCTCCGGCAGGTTCATGAAAGCCTCGAAGACCTGTGGGCTGGCCAGGGTGGCGCCCATCGGCACGGCGCCATTGGTCAGCCCCTTGGCGAGGGTGAGGATATCCGGCGTGACGCCCAGCGCCTCCGAGGCCGTGCAGGCGCCCAGGCGGCCGAAGCCGGTGATCACCTCGTCAAAGATCAGCAGGATGCCATGGCGCGTGCAGATCTCGCGCAGCGCCTCCAGATAGCCCAGCGGCGGCGGATAGACGCCGCCCGAGCCGGTGACGGGCTCGACGATCACGGCCGCCACGGTGGAGGGGTCCTGCACCGCCAGGATGTCCTCCAGCCCGGCGAGCCAGCGCGCATCCGCCTCCGGCCGGCCGGGCAGGAAGCGCTGCGCCGGGTCGTGCGGCAGGGGCATGTGGAAGACATCGGCCAGCAGCGGCCCGAAGTCGCGCTTGTGCCTGGCGATACCGCCCACCGACAGCCCGCCGAAGCCGACTCCGTGGTAGGATTTGTGCCGCCCGATGAATTTGGTGCGCCCGGCCTCGCCGCGCGCGCGGTGATAGGCGCGGGCGATCTTCAGCGCGGTGTCCACCGCCTCCGACCCCGAATTGGAGAAGAAGGCGCGGGCCATGAAGGGCACGGCATCCAGCAGCCGCCGCGCGAAGGCGAAGGCCGGCGGATGCCCCATGCGGAAGGAGGAGACGTAATCCAGATGCCCCGCCGCCTCGCGGATGGCGGCGACGATGCGCGGATGGCCGTGGCCGGCATTCACGCACCACAGCCCGCCCATCATGTCGAGCACGCGGCGCCCGTCCGGGGTGAAGTAGTGCATGCCCTCGGCGCGCTCGAAGAGCATGGGCGCGTCGTGGAAGCTCCGCATGGCGGTGAAGGGCATCCACAGCCCTTCCTCGATGGGCGGGGAATTGCGGATCACGGTCATGCCTCGGCCTCGCGCGCGGAAGGGGCTCATGAGGCCGACCGCTTGTTCTCCCTGTCAAGCCGTCGCCCCTGATGGCGGGGTCCGGGGAGGCCCTGCCTCCCCGGCGGGAGGGTGCGGGAGGGCGGCGCCCTCCCGCCTTGCCCGGCTTTCCACCATTCGATATATCCAACCAGGAATAACGCCAGGAACCACCACCATGCGCCGCCGTGCCCTTCTCCTCGCCGCCGCCCTGGCGGTGACCCTCTCTCCGCCGGCGCGGGCGCAGGGCGCGGAAGGCCCCGTGGTCTTCGCCGCCGCCAGCCTGACCGATGCCATGAAAGCCCTGGGCGAAGCCTGGCGGGCGCAGGGCCACCCGCTGCCGCGCTTCTCCTTCGCCGCCTCCTCCGCCCTGGCGCGGCAGATGGAGCAGGGCGCGCCGGCCGACCTCTTCGCCTCCGCCGATGAGCCGTGGATGGACTATGTCCAGCAGCGCGGCCTGATCCTGGCGGAGACGCGGCGCAGCCCGCTGGCCAACCGCCTCGTGCTGGTGGCCCCGGCGGATTCGGCGCAGCCCGCCCTCACCCTCAGCCGCGCGACGGATCTCGCCGCCCTGGCCGGCCCCCAGGGCCGCATCGCCACGGGCGACCCGGCCCATGTCCCCGTCGGCCAGTATGCCCGCGCGGCGCTGGGCTGGATGGGCCAGTGGGAGGCGCTCTCCCCCCGCATCGCGCGGGCCGACAATGTGCGCGCCGCCCTGCTGCTGGTGGAGCGCGGCGAGGCGCCGCTGGGCATCGTCTACGCCACCGATGCCGCGGCCTCGAAGGGGGTGAAGGTCATCGGCACCTTCCCGGCGGAGAGCCACCCGCCCGTCACCTATCCCTTCGCCCTGGCCACCCGCGCGGCGGGGAATGCGGAGGCGCGCGGCTTCCTCGCCTTCATCACCAGCCCGGCGGCGGAAGCCACCTGGACGCGCTTCGGCTTCGGCCTGCGCACGGAGTGATGCCGCCCTGGCTCTCGCCGGAGGAGTGGGAGGCGGTGCGCCTCAGCCTCTCCGTGGCGCTGCGCTCCGTGGTGTTCGGCGTGCCGCCGGCGGTGCTGGTGGCCTGGCTGCTGGCGCGCGGGCGCTTCCCCGGGCGCGGGCTGCTGGATGCGCTGGTGCATCTGCCGCTGGTGATGCCGCCGGTGGTGGTGGGGTGGCTGCTGCTCGTCACCTTCGGCGTGCGCGGGCCGGTGGGGTCGCTGCTGCAGGAGTGGTTCGGCCTGCGCCTCGTCTTCACCACCGGCGGCGCGGCGCTGGCCACGGCGGTGATGTCCTTCCCGCTGATCGTCCGCGCCGTCCGGCTCAGCCTGGACGCGGTGGAGCCGGGGCTGGAGGCGGCGGCGCGCAGCCTGGGCGCCGGGCCGGTGGACCGCTTCCTCACCATCACCCTGCCGCTGATCAGCCCGGGCATCCTCTCCGGCGCCATCACCGCCTTCGCCGCCGGGCTGGGCGAGTTCGGCGCCGTCATCACCTTCGCCTCCAATATTCCCGGCCAGACCCAGACCCTGCCGCTGGCCATCTACAGCGCCACCCAGACGCCGGGCGGCGAGGCCATGGCGGCGCGGCTGGCGCTGCTCTCCTTCGCCCTGGCGGTGGCCGGGCTGCTGGCGGCGGAATTCGCCCGCCGCCGCCTGCAGGCCTGGCTGGGGCGGGAGGCGCGCTGATGCTGGAGGTCACGCTGCGCCACGGCTTCCCAGGCTTCACGCTGGAGGCCAGCTTCGCCGCCCCGGCGGAGGGGGTGACGGTGCTCTTCGGCCCCTCGGGCTGCGGCAAGTCCACGCTGCTCGCCGCCGTGGCCGGGCTGCTGCGGCCGGAGGCGGGGCGCATCGCCCTGGGCGGGGCGGTGCTGTTCGACAGCCGCGCGGGCGTGATGCTGCCGCCCGAGCGCCGCCGCTGCGGCGTGGTGTTCCAGGATGCGCGGCTCTTCCCGCACCTCTCGGTGGAGGCCAATCTGCGCTACGGCCTGCGCCGCGCCCCGCGCGGGGCGGAAGGGCCGGATTTCAGCGAGGTGGTGGAGCTTCTCGGCATCGGCACGCTGCTCGGCCGCCGCCCGGCCCTGCTCTCGGGCGGCGAGAAGCAGCGCGTGGCGCTGGGCCGCGCCCTGCTCTCCCGCCCGCGGCTGCTGCTGATGGACGAGCCCCTGGCGGCGCTGGACCAGGGGCGCAAGGCGGAGGTGCTGCCCTTCCTGGCGCGGCTGAAGCAGCGGCTGCGCCTGCCCATCCTCTATGTCACCCACGCCATGGCGGAGGTGGACCGGCTGGCCGATACGCTGGTGCTGATGCAGGCCGGGCGGGTGCTGGCCAGCGGGCCGGTGGAGGAGGTGGCGGCGCGCACCGACCTGCCCCTGCTCGGCGCGCGGCGGGATGCGGGGGTGGTGCTGGCCTGCCGGGTGCTGCGGCACGACACGGCGCAGGGGCTGACGCATCTGGCCTTTCCCGGTGGCGAACTGGCGGTGCCGCTCGCCACGGTGCCGGAGGGCGGGCCGCTGCGGCTGCGGCTGCGGGCGCGCGATGTCGTGCTGGCCACCGAGGCGCCGCGCGGCCTCTCGGTGCGCAACATCCTGCCCGTGGTGGTGGAGGGGCTGGCCGCGGCGGAGGGGCATGCCGCGATGCTGCGCCTGCGCGCCGGCCCCAGCCTGATTCTGGCGCGGGTGACGCGCGAGGCCGTGGCCCGGCTTGCCCTGGCCCCTGGACAGGCGGCCTGGGCGCTGGTCAAAGCCGTGGCCCTCAGCGGCCCGGACGGAGAGGAAGCCCCGGATGACTGACCCCACCCCGCCCGGCCGGCTGAGCATCCGGCTCGATCTGGCCGGCGGCTTGCGAATCGGGCCGGGCAAGGTGCGGCTGCTGGAGGAAATCGGCCGCACCGGCTCCATTTCCGGCGCGGGGCGGGCGCTCAAAATGTCCTATCGCCGCGCCTGGGAACTGGTCGAGGAGTTGAAGGCCGGGCTGGGCTGCCCGGTGGTGGAGACCTCGGCCGGGGGGGCGCGGGGGGGCGGCGCAAAGCTGACCGCCGCCGGGGAAGCCATCATCCGCGAATACCGGCAGGTGGAGGCGGAGAGCAACCGGGCCGCTTATAAAGCTTTGGAAAATTTGAATAGTTTTTTGAAATGATTGTTCTTTTTCTTCAGAAAAAGAAGATAGATTCTATTATTTTCAGGCACTTCTCACTTCGCGCAGGAAGCCATTCACCTCGGCGGAGAGCTTGTCCGAGCTGTGCGACAATTCGGCAGCGGCATCGAGCACCTGCCCGGAGGCACTGCCCGTATCCCCGGCATTGCGGCTGACGCTGGCGATGGTTTCCGTCACTTCCTGCGTGGCGCGGAAGGTGCTCTGCACCGTGCGGGCGATTTCATTGGTGGCGCCCCGCTGCTCCTCCACCGCCGTGGCGATGGTGGCGGTGATGGAGCCGACCTCCTCGATGGTCATGGTGATGGCCTGAATGGCGTTCACCGTGGCCCCGGTCGCGGCCTGGATACCGGCGATCTGGGCGCTGATTTCCTCGGTGGCCTTGGCGGTCTGGCTGGCGAGGTTCTTCACCTCGGAGGCCACCACGGCGAAGCCCTTGCCGGCCTCGCCGGCGCGCGCCGCCTCGATCGTCGCGTTGAGGGCGAGCAGGTTGGTCTGCCCGGCGATGCTCTGGATGAGGGAGACGACATCGCCGATCTTGCTGGCGGAGCTGGCGAGGGCGCGCACCGTGCCATCGGTGTCGCGGGCATTCTGCACGGCGCGGCTGGTGACGGCGGTGGCCTGGGCCACCTGGCGGCTGATCTCGCTGATGGAGGCGGTGAGTTCCTCCGTCGCGGCGGCCACGGTCTGCACGCCGCCGGTGGTGGACTGGGCGGCGCTGCTCACCGTGCCGGCCTGCTCGTTGGTCTGCCGGGCGATCTGCGACATGCTGCGCGCCGTGGTCTCCAGCTTGCCGGCGGCGGAGGAAAGATGGCCGGTGAGGCCGCTCACCGTGCCCTCGAACTGGCGGATCAGCTCGGCGAGGCGGGTGGCGCGGCGTTCCTTGCCCTGCTGCTCGGCGGCCTGGGCGGCGGCGAGGTCGCGTGCCTCCCGCGCATTGCGCTGGAACACCTCCAGCGCGCGCACCAGGGCGCCGATCTCGTCCTGGCGCTCCCGCCCCTCGACGCGGATATCGAGATCCCCCTGGGCCAGCCGGTCCATCGCCTGGGTCACGGTGCCGAGGGGCTTGCTGACCTGGCTGCTGGCGATCCAGAAGGTGAGCAGCGCGGCGAGGCCCAGCCCGGCCACGGCGCCGATGATCAGCCAGAATTGCAGGGAATTCTGGAAGGCCATGGCATCGCGGCCCATCTGGGTGATCTCGCTGTTGTTCAGCCGCACCGCATCGTTCAGTTCCTCGGTGATGCGCTGGCGGACCTGCCGGCCTTCATGCAGGGAAAGCTGCGTCGCCGCCTTGTCATCCTGCGCCAGGGCGAAAGCGAGGACCCGCCGCGTGACCTCGCGATAGGCGGCGAGGTTGTTCTGCATCTGCTCGACCGGGGCCACCTTCGCCGGGCGGGCCAGGGCACGCAGCTCGGCGAGTTCACGGGTGGCCTGCCCGATGGCGGCTTCGAAGGCCTGCTGCTGCTGCTGCACGCCCGCGGCGTTCTCCTCCAGGATGGCGTTCTTCTCGAACACCGCAGCGCTGTTCAGCTGGGCCAGGGCGGTCAGTGCGTGAATCAGGCGCGGCACCCGGATTTCCGCCAGTTCCGCCGAGGTGGTGCCAACGCTCGACAACCCCTTCAGACTGGTGCCCAGCAGAGCGGCGCTGATCAGCAGCATGAGCCCGCAGGCCAGGGACAGCTTGGCGGCGACCTTGGCATTGCGAAGCAAGCTCAACATGATTCCATCCCGAATTGGGGGCGCGGGCCAGTCTCATGCTGGCCCTCGCGCCGACCATGGAAGCAATGCGCCAGCTGTTTCTAACAAGGCATGAAAAACGGGCGCCTGGGCGCGCATCCGTTTGCAAAAAGCCTTCGGGCGAAATGTCTTTATTTAAAGACAAATCTTCCAGATCGGGCTTCCGCTCCCGCTCAGCCCTCCAGCATGCGGCGCAGTTTGCGCACGGCGCTGTCCGGGGTGGTCAGGACCGGCCGGCCCGTCACGGCGGCCACCGCCGGCGCCGCCGAGGCCAGGCTGAACTGCGCCAGCGCCACGGCATCGCAATCGGCCAGGGGGCTGGCCGCCTCGGCCGCCAGCCGGTCATGCTCGGCCGTGTCGCCACGGTCGAGCGCGGCCAGCGCCCCCACGGCCAGCACCGGGCGCAGCATCACCCCGGCCGGGAATTCCGGTGGCATGGAGGCCAGGGTGGGCGCGAAGCTGGCCAGCAGGCCGATGCGCCGGCCGGCGGCCACCGCCTCCTCGATCATCGCCTCATTGGGCTTGAGCACCGGCAGGGGAAAGAGCGCCTCCCGCACCGCCTCGATGCAGGGGCCGAAGGCGGAGCAGGTGAAGAGGATGCCGCGCGCCCCCGTGCCGGCCGCGTAGCGGGCCAGGGCCAGGAAGCGTTCCGTCATCGCCGGGGTCAGCGCGCCGTCGCGGGCGAGGTCGGCGGACAGGCTGTCATCCAGCAGGTTCATCAGCCGCGCCTCGGGCCAGAGGCGGGCGAAGGCGGCCTCCACCGGCGGCGGCGAGTGGCGCAGGGCGTGAATCAAGGCGATGCGCATGGGTGCGGTCTCTCTCCCCCTTTTGCCGCCAGCATGGCTGAGGCGGGGCCAAAAGTCCGCGTCTGATTCATCGCGCCATGAGCAGAAAAGCGGCGGAGGGGATATTTGTTTTGACCTCGTCTCAAAAACCCATGAAAGGGGCATTTGGAAAGCCGGGCGGGATTGGCTATCACCCCCGCCCTCCCACAGCGAAGGCTCCCCGCGATGAGTGACACCCCGCCCGACCGCCTCTCCTCCAACCCCAAGAGCCCTTTCTATGACGCGGCGCTGCTGGAGCGCGGCGTGGGGGTGCGCTTCAAGGGCGTCGATAAGAACAATGTCGATGAGTATTGCGTCAGCGAAGGCTGGGTGCGGCTGACCGTCGGCACCACGCTGGACCGCAAGGGCAACCCGATGACGATCAAGTTGCAGGGCACGGTCGAGCCTTATTTCCGCGATCTGGTCTAAACGAAGGTGGAATGGTTTCAACCATAGGGTGTTCTTGCTTCGGATATGACGCGGTCCGGTCTATAACACGCTGTATTCCGGCAGACCGGACCTGCCCTGGCCGCGAAGGAAGATCCTGGCTTTGAACCTGACCCGCGATCAGTACCGGGCTGCCCTGGCGCAGGGGCGGCGTTTCCTGCCCGCCGAGCCGGCCCAGGTCTCACGCCTGACGATGCAGCGCCGCATCTTCTGGATGGATGGCAAGCCCTGGCTGGCCCAGCGCGAGGATGGTTTCCTCGAAACCGCCGCCACGCTGGAAAAACTGCTGGAAGATGCCCCCGCCGCCGCGCCGGAGGCCCTGGTGGCCCCGCCGCAGGCCGAGCCGGCCGCCACTCCCCCCGCCTCTCCCGTGGTGGTGGCGGAGGAGGCCGTGCCGGTCGCGGCCGCCCTGCCCCTGCCCCTGCCCCACTGGGAAGCGGAGCTGGAGGCGGCCCTGCAATCCGGCCAGCCGCCCGCCGCAGCCCGGCCCGAGGTGGTGGCCCCCTGGTCCGCGCCCGCCGCCGTGCCAGCGCCGGCCGCCTGGGCGGCGGACCCTATGGCCTCTCTTGGGGCCTTCCCCGCGGCCTCCCCCGCCCTGCGGCAGCGCCAGGTGGAAACCGCCCGGCTGGCCGCCGCCCTGGCCGGCAGCGGCCATCTCCCCTGGGAGGAAGTGCCGGAGCTGATCCGCCAGGTGCATCGCGGGCTGGCGGCGCTGGATGCCCCGGCGCCGCCCGCGCCCGAGGCGCTCAGGCCAGAACGGCGAGCGCGTCGCGGCTGAAGCCGCGCAGTTCCGCGCCCCGGCCCTCGCGCACCTTGCGCACCCAGTCGGCATCGCCCAGCAGGGCGCGGCCCACCGCGACCAGGTCGAAATCCCCCCGGTCATAGCGGCGCAGCAGCTCATCCAGCGAGGCCGGGTCCGCGGTCTCGCCGCGGAAGGTGCTGATGAACTCGCCGCTCAGCCCCACCGAGCCCACGGTGATGGTGGGGCGGCCGGTGACCTTCTTGGCCCAGCCGGCGAAGTTCAGGTCCGAGCCCTCGAACTCCGCCTCCCAGAAGCGGCGCTGCGAGCAGTGGAAGATATCCACCCCGGCCTCGGCCAGCGGCGCCAGCCAGGCTTCCATCTCGGCCGGCGTGGCGGCGAGGCGGGTGGCGAAATCCTGCTGCTTCCACTGCGACAGGCGCAGGATGATGACGAAATCCTCCCCCACCGCCTGCCGCACCGCGCGCACCACGGCGGCGGCGAAGCGGCTGCGCTCGGCGATGGTCGGGCCGCCCCAGGAATCGGTCCGCAGATTGGTGCCGGACCAGAAGAACTGGTCGATCAGGTAGCCATGCGCGCCGTGGATCTCCACCGCGTCGAAGCCGGCGGCCTTGGAGTCGGCGGCGGCGCGGGCGAAGGCGGCGATGGTGGCCTCGATATCGGCCTCGCTCATCGTCACGCCCACCGTCTCGCCGGGGGCGCGCAGGCCGGAGGGGCCTTCCTGCGGCGCCGGCGCCACCCAGCCGGAGGCATGCGGGCCAATGGCGCCCATGTGCCAGATCTGCGGCGCGATCAGCCCGCCCGCCCCATGCACCGCCCGCACCGCGCGGCGCCAGCCTTCCAGCGCGGCCTCGCCATGGATATGCGGCACGGCGGGGTCGTTGGAGGCGGCGGGGCGGCCGATCACCGTGCCTTCGGTCAGGATCAGGCCGACATCACCGGCGGCGCGGCGCTCGTAATAGGCGGCGACCGCCTCGGTCGGCACGCCGCCGGGGGAGAAGGAGCGCGTCATCGGCGCCATCACGATACGGTTCTTCAGCCGCAGGGACTTGTAGGAAAAGGGCTGGAAGAGGCTTTCGGCGCTCGTCATAGGCGGACCTCATGGGTGGGCAGGAATTTCTGGAATGAACGATATAGAAATGCATAGGGAGGTGGCGCCGATGGTGTCAAGCATTCTATAATGGCCGATATGGAATGCCCCAGGACCCCGCGCCGTGGCCGCCCCCCCGGTTTCGACCGCGCCGAGGCGCTGCGCCGGGCCATGCGCGTCTTCTGGGAAATGGGCTATGAGGCCGCGACCCTGGCGCAGCTGAAGGCCGCGATGGGCGGGCTCTGCGCCCCCAGCGTCTATGCCGCCTTCGGCTCGAAGGAGCAGTTGTTCCGCGCGGCGCTGGAACTCTATGAGAGCGAGACCTGCCAGTGGGGCGGCGCCGCGCTGGCCCTGCCCACGGCGCGGGAGGCGGTGGCCGTGCTGCTGCGGGAGGCCGCCCTGCGCTACACCACGCCCGGGCTGCCGGCCGGCTGCCTGGTGGATCTGGCGACGGCCAATTTCTCCCCGGCCAGCGCCGCGGTGCGGGACGCGCTGCGCGAGCGGCGGCAGCGGGGGGAAGCGGCGCTGCGCGCGCGGCTCGACGCGGCGGTCAGCGCCGGCGAATTGCCGCCCGGCACCGACACCGCCGGCATGGCCGCCTTCTACCGCACGGTGCTGATGGGGCTGTCCATCCAGGCCGTCGATGGCACGCCGCGCGAGACGCTGCTGGCCATCGGCGAGGCCGCGATGGCCACCTGGGCGCGCTGGGCCGCGCCGGCCGGGGCCACGGCCTGATCAGCGGCTTCAGCCGCCCGGCCGCCGCTCAGCGGGCCGGAATGAAGAAGGCCTGGACCCCCTCCGCCGGAAAGAAAGCCCCGGCGCCCAGCCGGCACCGGGAATCCACGAAGAGCAGGCGGTCCGGCCCGATCGCCTGATCGGCCAGGGTGGCGGTGTCCAGGGTGGCGATCTCGGCCAGTTCGCCCGCCGCCGCTTCCAGGCCGAGATGGGAGCCCGGCACGGCGTCGAGGCAGCCATGCCCCTTGCTCCACAGCGCCATGATGAGGCCGCCATCATGGCCACGCAGGGCGGCGATGCGGGCGATCTCCTCCGGCGCGGCCAGGCTTTCCTGCTCCATCGCCGCATCGCTCAGGGTGACGAGGCGCAGCAGGTCGGCCGCCGTCGGCACCACATCGGCCAGGCGCGGCGCCGCCTGCCCGGGCGGCTCCACCGGCATCACCAGGGAGCGGTCATAGACACCGAATTGCGGCAGGTAGCGGGCAAGGTCGTAATCCGCCTGGCTGAGCCAGCCGCGCGTGCGCAGCCAGCGCACCAGCGCCGCGGGGTCGGAGAGCGAGGCCTGGCGCGGCGCCGGGGCGTGCGGCGTGCCGTCCACCACGCGGCTGCCACGCTGGAGCAGCACGGCATCGCTGCCATCGAGCCGGACCACGAGGCGGGCGAGATCGGCCCGGTTGCGCACCGTCACCCAGAAGGAGAAGCCCAGATAGCCATCCCCCAGCCCGGCCTCGGCGAGGTCCGCGCGGTAGAGCTCGACCTTGCCGGCGCCCACACAGACATCATCGACGAAGGCGAGGACCGTGCTGCCGCGGAAATTCGCGACGGGCGCATAGATCCAACCATTGACCTGATTGCCGGCCAGGCTCTCGATCGCGCCCCGGATCATCGCACACACCCCCTCAGAATTCTTGCCACCGCGCAGCATCGCAAAACCACGACATCGTCTCTACACCGAAAAAGTTTTACTCCCGGACACGAGTGCTTCAGCAGCCCCCATCCGGGCGGGCGAGGGGAGCGGCGCGCAGGCGGGGGGCGTGATTGCCGGGGCGGCGGGCTGTGATATCCTGCCCGCCCTGATCGTGAGAAACCGGGAGCGCCCCCTTGGCCTCTGACACCGTCGCGCCTTCGCAGGAGACTGATCTGGCGGCTCTGCGCCGGGCCGAGGCCCTGGTGGCCGATGCCGCGCTGCGGCTGCGGGCCGAGCCGATCCTGAGCCGGCTGGAACCGCTGCTGGCCCGCCTCGACCCGGGCGTGCAGGCCCTGGCCCAGGCGCTGGCGCAGGAGGTCGCGCGCATCGGCGTGGCGACCGAGGCGGTGCGCCAGGATGTGGCGGCCAGCCGCCGCAGCCGCGAGGAATGGGTTCGCCTCGACCCGCTGCGCTACATCCCGGCCAGCCGCCGGGCCACGGCCCAGGCCCTGCCGCAGCGCTTCGTCCTCTCCCCGCGGGACGAGCATTTCTCCGGCAGTGGCTGGCATGGCGCCGAGACCGATGGCGCGCGGGACTGGCGCTGGAGCGGGCTGAACGGCGATTGCGCCACGCTGCTGCTGCCGAGCCTGGGCGCCGGCCGGCTGCGGCTGACGCTGCAGATGATGATGCCCTTCGGCGCGCACTGGAATGCCGAGCGCAGCCTGCTCGTGGTCAATGCCACGCCGGCGCATCTGACGGTGCTGACGCCGCCGGACAGCAACCAGCCCCTGCTCCAGGCGGAGGTGGTGCTGGAGGAGGATGCCGGGCTCGGCCCGCTCTCGCTGGTGCTGATCGCGCCGCGCCACACCGCGCCCTCGGGCGGGGACAGCCGCGCCCTCGGCCCTGGCCTGGTGCGGCTGGAGGTGGAGCGGGTGCTCTCCGCCGTCAGCTGAGGCGGCGGCGGGTGCCGCGGGGCGCGGCGCTCAGCGCCGCGCGGCGGCGCCGGACTGGTAGAGCTGGACGACGAAGTCGCTGCTCAGCTCGTTGAAGCCCCAGAAATTGCGCAGCGAGATGCGCAGCGTGTTGGGCGGCAGCACGAAGCGGCGCCCATCCGGCGCCGTCACCGGCAGGCGCGGGGCGAGGATGTCGCGCCAGAAATCGGCATCCAGCACGCGGTCCACCAGGCTGAGATGCTGCCCCTCCCGCGCCATGCCCGGTGCCCCCGCGAGGTCGAAGGGCGAGCGGTGCAGGAAGGTCGCGCTCTTGCCGAAATAGGGCGCCTCCACCAGCAGGGAGGAGCTGATGCCCACCACCTCGCGCAGCCCGTCCTGGGCCAGGGCGGCATAGGCGTTGGCCTTGAGCATCTGCACGCGGCGGAAGGGCACGCCGGCGGTGAAGAGGCCGAAATCGCCGCTGCCATAAGGGTGCGGCTTGAAGCAGAAGGCGCGGTGCCGCTGCTGCAGCGCCTGCAGCTCCGGCGCGAAATGGGAGAGGTCGAGCAGCTCCCCCCCGCGCACCAGGGAGCGGTCCACCCGCGTCTGGCCGACGAGCAGGAGGGCGGATTCGAGCTTCAGCTCCGGCGCGAACTTCACCGCCGTGGCGGAGAGCAGATCGGCCCAGCCATAGAAGCCATCCGGGTCGGAATGGTGCGGCAGCAGGGCGGCGAAGATCTCGGGGTCGTTGGTCTGCGCGGCGAAGAAGACATCGGGCAGGAAGCGCACCGGGTGGATGCTGAGATCCACGAAGGCGATACCGAGATGGGAGAGCGCGGCCTTGCACCACTCGGCCAGTTCGAAGCCGATGACGAGGGCGCGGCCGAAGCGGTTCTCCAGCGCCTCCAGCACCTCGGGCGGGACGGCCTCGGCGGCGAAGAAGGAGGCCCAGCCGGCGGCGCTGAACTCGGCGCCGAAGGCCTCGTAGAAAGGCAGCGGGTCGAGCCCCTCGCCCCAGGCGAGATGGCGCACCGGCAGGCCGCTGGCGCGCTCCACATGCCCGCGCAGCAGCCGGTGCAGCCAGCGGATATTCTCGTTCTGCGAAGGGCGGAACTCGCGGTCGACCGGGCGCAGGAAATCGCCTGTCACAACAATGTGTTCGACGGTGCGCATGGCGTTTTTCCGGGCTGCAGCGGGGCGGAGGGTCAGAGCGTGCGGCGGAGGAAGTCGAGGAAGCCCCGCGCTGCCTCGCGAATCGCCGGCACGCCGTGGGTGGCCTCGACATGGGCACGCGCCGCGGCACTCATGCGCTGGCGCAGCGCCTCATCCTCCAGCAGATGGCGGACGGTGGCGTCCAGTTCCTCCGGCGTGATGAGGAAGCCCTGCACGCCATGTTCCAGACCGCCGCGCACCGTGTCGCGATAGGCGATGACCGGCAGGCCGCAGGCCATGCCCTCGACCATCGCGCGCGGCAGGCCGTCCATGGTGGAGGTGTGCACCATGATGCGGCTGCGGTGCAGCAGGGGGAAGAGGGTCTGGTGGTCCAGCCGGCCGGGGAAGGTGGCGCGGCCGCTGGCCGCGGCCTCGCCGAAGACGGCCGGGTCCGGCTTGCCGCCGCCGGCCAGCAGCAGGCGGTAATCCGGCAGGAAGCGGAGCAGGTCCTTCTGGTTCTTCCGCTTCTCATAGAAATTGCCGACATTGGCGATGTCATACTCCGCCGCCGGGCGCGGCGCGGGCGGGCGCGTCGCCGCCAGGTCGATATACTTGGGCAGGATGAAGGCGGCGCCGAGCGCCTGGAAGCGGCCGAAATAGCGGTCCAGCTGTTCCTCATACTCGCCGAAGACGAAGGCGCCGCGCTCCAGCGCCGGGTCCGTCACCGCGCCGCCGACGATGAAGCCATAGAACACGGCATGGCCCAGCGCATCGGCCACGGCGGCATTGATGGCGTAGCTCAGCCCCTTGAACATCACCACATCCGGGCCGAAGGCGCGCAGCGCCTCCACCATGGCGGCGGAGAGCTTGCGGTGCGGCACCGGCGGGGCCGGCAGGTCCTCGGGGCAGAAGGTGACGGTGACGCCACCCTCCAGGAAGCTCTCCTGCTCGACCTCGCGCCCTGGATGGATGCGGAAGACCGCGACCTCCGCCCCCTGTTCGCGCAGCGTCCGCATGAAATGCAGCTCGCGGGTCGCGCCGCCCATCGAACGGTCGGCATGGCTCATGATCAAGGCGATACGCATCGGGACGGAAAGGCCTCGCGCGGCAGGAAGGAGAAGGAGGACGACAGGGGTCGCAGGCAATGCCCGGCCAGTATAGGCGGGCCCGGCCGGGATGGACCAGTGGGGCAACAGCGGGGGGGGCAACAGCAGGGGGGCGGGAGGGAGGGGCGGTGGCCGGCGGGGCGCTGGGCAGGGGCGGCGGGAATGGTAAGATGGCCGCGAGCCCGAAGGGATGCCCGCCCGATGCGTTGCCTGGTGATTTCCCCCACACCCAGCCACCCCGGCAATGCCGGCAACCGCCAGCGCATCCAGGCGCTGCTGCGCCGGCTGAAGGGTTTCGGCCACGAGGTGCATCTCTGCTTCGTGATGCGCGAGGCGGTGGAGGAACAGGATCTTGCCGCCATGCGGAGCGCCTGGGACTCCCTCACCACCCTGCCCTATGACCGGCGGCAGGAGCGGCGCAGCAAGGGCAGCCACTACGGCATCGACGACTGGTTCCCCGCCCCGGTGGAGGAGGCCATCCGCGCCATCGCCGAGGCGCGCAGCTATGACATGGTGCTGGTCGAGTATGTCTTCCTCAGCAAGGCGCTGGAGCTGTTCCCCGCCGGCACGCTGAAGGTGATCGACACGCACGACGTCTTCGCCAACCGCGACCGGCGGCTGCGCGACATCGGGCTGGAGCCGGCCTTCTTCTGGACCTCGCCGGAGGAGGAGGGGCGTGGCCTCGACCGCGCCGACATCGTGCTGGCCATCCAGGACGAGGAGCGGCGCGAGCTGGAGGAGCGCACCCGCGCCCTGGTGCTGACCCTCGGCCATGTGCCGGAGGTGCTGGCCCCGCCGCCACGGCCCGAGGCCGCCACGGGCCCGGCGGTGATCGGCTATCTCGGCAGCGCCAACCCCATCAACCAGTCGGCGCTGAAGGCGCTGTTCGGCGCGCTCGACATGCCGGCGCTCTCGGCCAGCGGGGCGCGGCTGCTGGTGGGCGGCGGCGCCAGCCGCGCCGCGGCCGATGCGCCGCCCCCGGTCGAGGCGGTGGGCGAGGTGGCGCGGCTCTCCGCCTTCTATGCCGGCATCGACCTGGCGGTGAACCCGCACCAGGGCGGCACGGGGCTGAAGATCAAGACGGTGGAGGCGCTGGCGCATGGCCGGCCGATCCTCGGCACCGCCGATGCCTTCCTGGGGCTGGAGCCGGAGGCCCCCTTCCACGCCGCGCCCAATGCCACCGCCCTGGCGCCGCAGCTGCTGCGCTATGCGCGGGAGCCGGCCTTCCGCGCCGAGGTGGCCGGGGCGAGCCGGGCGCTCTATGCCCGCTACGTCGCGACCGTGGAGCGGCAGGCCGCCATCCTGCGCGATGCCGCCACGCTGCGCGGCCTGCTGCGCCGCCCGCGCGCCCTGCTGGTGACCGATCTGCCCTTCTGGCAGGAGAGCCTCGGCAACCATGTCCGCATCACCGAGATGCTGCGCGTCGGCCGCCAGGTGATGGATTTCGACGTCTTCGTCCTGCGCAGCCTGAGCCCGGCGGAGCGCGCGGCGGCCCAGCGCGTCGCCGGCGGGCGCAGCCGCGTCTTCTCCTTCAAGGACTATCCGGCCGGCGTCACCCCGATGCCCTGCTGGATCGAGACCCAGGGCGTGATGCAGCCCTATGAGCGCACGCAGTTCGCCCGCGCCTTCTTCGGCGCGCTGGAGGCGCATCTGGCGAAGCACAGCTACGCCATGGGCATCATCGAATATATCCGCCTCAGCTACCTGCGGCATGTGCGCGGCTTCCCGCCCGCCTCCGTGCTCGACACGCATGACGTGATGTCGCTGCGCGCGCTGAACTTCGCGCATTTCGGGCATGAGCATCACATCCGCATCGAGGTGCAGGACGAGCTGCGCATCCTCGACGGCTTCAACCTGCTGCTGGCCATCCAGGCGGCGGAACACCGCTTCCTCTCCTCCAGCCTGCCGGGCAAGTCGCTCTACCTGCCGCACAGCCAGCCGGCGGTGCCGCGCATCGACACCGCCCGCCCGGCGCGGCGCGTCGTCTTCGTCGGCGGCGACAGCCCGATGAACCGCGACGGGCTGCGCTGGTTCCTCGAACAGGTCTGGCCCTGCTTCGAGGGGCGCGAGGCCACGCTGCACGTCGCGGGCGGCGTCTGCGAGACGGTGCGCGACCTCGCCCCGCGCACCGCCCAGCTCGTGCTGCACGGGCAGGTGCCGGATCTCACCGCCTTCCTCAGCGCCGCCGATATCGGCATCAACCCGGTCTTCTATGGCGGCGGGCTGAAGATCAAGACGGTGGAATATCTCTGCCGCGGCATCCCCTCCGTGCTGACGGAGGAAGCCGTCTTCGGCATCGAGGGCGGCGCGGGCACGGCCTTCCTGCTGGCCCGCTCGCGGCTCGACTATGTCGCGGCCCTCGACCGCCTGCTGCGGGATGCGCCGCTGCGCGAGCGCCTCTCCCTCGCCGCGCATGCCTTCGGGCGGCAGCAGTTCGGCCGTGCCGTGTCGCGCCGCGCCCTGCAGGCCATGGCCGATTTCGCCCGCGGCGCGGTGCGCCAGGCGCCCCAGGCCGCCGCCTGAACGGGCGCCTCCCGCCCGATCTTCCGGCGGGTCCTCCACCCGGCGGGGCCGTGGCGCCGGGCCACCGGCCGGGGGGCCTCTGGCGCCCGGCCGGCCCTGTGGGGTAACCTGCCGCGGGACGTCAGGCGCGGTGCGCGGCCGTGGCCCCGCCGGGGCCACCAGCCGCGGCAGGATCGCGGCGGGCCGGCTGGCGCCGCTGGGAGCGATGGATGGTCATTTACTTCTCCGAGACCCTGCAGATCGCGGTGGATTGCGTCGCCGCGCTGGGCGGGCGGCGGCACCTCGTCTGCGGCTGGATCATGACGCCACGCGGCACGCCCTTCGACATGCGGGTGGTCGGCGCCCAGGGCCGTGAGCAGCGCCCCGATTTCCGCCTCCTCTACGCCCGCCCCGACGTCACCCCGGCCGACCCGGAGGCCGCCCTGGTCAGCGGCTTCACCCTGGTGATCGGGCAGGTCGCCGAGAATGATCCGCTGGAGATCCTGCTCTCCTCCGGGGAGACCGGCGGCCGCATCAACCTGCGGGACAGCAGCCTCAGCCATGATCTGCAGGCGGTGCTCGCCGGCCAGCACTGGCGCATCAATTACCGCCTGCTGCGGGCGGCGGCGGAGCGCGAGGACGCGCTGCCGCTGATGCGCCACCAGTACCGGCCCTATGGCGCCTTCGCCACCTGGTTCTCCCGCCTGCCCCTGGTGCGCGGCCAGGCGGAGAATTTCGGCATCATGGCGCGGATGGAGTGCAGCCGCTCCCCGGCCGGCGAATTCGCCCTCGGCATCCACTTCGCCGGCCGGCCCGAGCGGCTGATGCAGATCGAGGCCACCGCCATCGCCGCCCTGCGCGCCGCCGATGGCGGGCCCGATGAGCTTCGCCTCGTGCCTCTGGTGGACAGCGTTTTCCATCAGGCGGCCAGCCTCGGCTGCCTCTATGGCCGCATCGCGCCCGACCTCCTGCCCCGCCTGCGGCGGCTGGAGGTGATCGCCCAGATCACCTTCGACGAGGAGACGCTGTGGCTGCGCGCCGAACCGCGCGAGGAGCAGGTGCCCGGCTTCCTCGACGGCATCGCCGCCCTGCCCGGCCCGGCCATGGATGGCGCCATCGCCGCCGCCCTGCTGCGCGAGGTGCTGGCCAGCCGCGAGCGCGCGCTGAAGCCGGCGCTGGACAGCCTCGCCGCCGCCCCGCCCCGCCCCGCGCCGCGCCCCGGCCTCGCCGTCATGGTGGGGGTGGATGAGCCGGCCTGCGTTCCCCTGCTCGACATCCTGGCGCCCCGCATCGAGGCGCGCTGCGCTTCGCTGCTGCTGATCGGCCGGCGCGCCGAGCAGGCGGTGCAGGTCTTCCAGCGCCGCGGCCGCATCGAGGCCGGCACCGAGGGCGATGCCGGCCTCGCCCTCGGCCGCGCGGCGGAGGCCGGCGCGCCCGTCGTCCCGCTCGACCCGCTGCGCCTCGGCCGCGCCGTCATCGACAACGACCTCGACAGCCTCTTCGCCCGCCGGCTGGAGGGGGAGGAACTCGCCCTGCTGCGCGGCCTGCACGCCGCCGCCGGATGCAGCGCCGACCTGGCCGACAGCCTCGCCCGCCTGCTGCGCCAGCGCGAGGCGCCGGGCCAGCCCTGGCAGCCGCCCGGCCATGGCTGGCGCAGCCCGCTGGCCGCCCACCTCGTCAACGCCCATCTGGAGCGGCTCTGGACGCTCCCCCCCCGCACGCAGGAGGCGCACGCCTGATGACCGAGCCGCGCAGCATCTGCGTCATCGCCCATTCCCACCCGGATTTCTCCAAGGGCGGCGGCGAGGTCTCGGCCTACCGGCAGGTGCTCACCCACCGCAGCGCCGGGCAGCGCGCCATCTATGTCGGCGCCTCGGAGGTCAATACGAGCTACGCGGCGCAGCGCCCGCTCGACCTCGTCACGCCCTATGGGGAGGATGAGTATCTCTTCTCCTTCGGCGGCATGGAGCCGGAGCGGCTGTGGTGGGACGACCCCTTCCAGCGCCGCAACCTCGTGCGCTTCCTCGCCGGCCTGCCCGTGCAGGTCTATCATTTCCACCACTACTGGCGCATCGGCGCCGACATGATCGCCGAGCTGATGGAGGCGCGCCCCGACGCCACCTTCGTCATGACGCTGCACGAGATGCTCGCCATCTGCCTGCACCACGGCCAGATGATCCGCACCCGCGGGCGCGAGCTGTGCCGCGCGGAGGCGCCGCTGCGCTGCCTCGGCTGCTTCCCGGACAAGGCGATCGACGCCATGGTGCTGCGCAAGGCCGTGCTGCTCGACACGCTGCGCCGCTTCGATCACATCCTCTACCCCAGCGCCTTCATCCGCGAGCGCTATGAGGCCTGGGGCCTCGCCGGCCCGCGCGCCAGCGTGCTGGAGAACTACCTGGGCGACGAGCTCGCCGCCATCCCGCGCCGCGCGGCCCCGGCCCTGGCCCCGGCCATGGCGCGCCGCTTCGGCTTCTTCGGCCAGCCCACGCCCTTCAAGGGGCTCGACATCCTGGTGAAGGGCCTCTCCCTCGCCATCACCGAGGACAAGGACATCACCCTCACCATCTTCGGGGCCGAGCGGGAGGATGTGCTGCGCTTCTTCCCCGAGCTAAAGCCGGTCCTCGACGAGGCCGCGCACAGCATCGCCTTCGCCGGGCGCTACGACCCGGCCGATGTCCTCTCGCTGATGGGCGCCGTGGGCTGGGTGGTGATCCCCTCCATCTGGTGGGAGAACTCGCCCGTGGTGATCCAGGAGGCACGCCGCATCGGCACGCCGCTCATCGCATCCGACATCGGCGGCATGGCGGAGAAGGTGCGGCACGGGGTGGACGGGCTGCATTTCAAGCGCGCCTCGCCCGTCGATCTCGCCCGCGTGCTGCTGGAGGCGGCCCAGCCCGAGACCCATGCCCGCCTCGCCGCCAGCCTGCGCGATGTCATCACCAAGGAGGAGTTCCTGGCGGCGCTGGCGGAAGCCCACGCCCCGCGCCAGGAGGCCAGCACGCCGATCGCGGCGCAGTAGCCGGGACAGCCGTGAGACACAGGCAGCCGTGAGACATGGGGCAAGAGAGCCAGGCATGACGATGCACGACCCTATCCTCGTCGAGGTCACGCGCGGCGGGCGCGTCGAATCGGCCCATCGCGGCGCCTTCGCGGTGGCTGACGCGGCCGGGGGCATCGTGCTTTCCGCCGGCGATATCGACCGCGCCATCTTCCCGCGCTCGGCGGTCAAGGTCATCCAGGCCCTGCCGCTGGTGGAAAGCGGCGCCGCCGACCGCTTCGGCCTGGATGACGAGGCCCTGGCCATGGCCTGCGCCTCGCATAATGGCGAGGCCCGCCATGCCGGGGTGGCGGCGCGCACCCTGGCGCGGCTGGGGCGCGATGCCGCCAGCCTGGAATGCGGCGCCCACTGGCCCATGCTGCCAGCCGCCACCCAGGCTCTGGCGCGCGCGGGGCAGGAGCCCAGCGCCCTGCACAACAACTGCTCGGGCAAGCATGCCGGCTTCGTCTGCCTCGCCTGCGGGCTGGACGAGGACCCGCGCGGCTATGTGCGGCCCGAGCACGCCGTGCAGCGCGCGGTGAAGGCGGCGCTGGAAGAGGTGACGGGCCACCCCCTGGCCGAGGGCAGCCACGGCATCGATGGCTGCTCCATCCCGACCTATGCCGTGCCGCTGCGCGCCCTGGCCCGCGGCTTCGCCCGCATCGCCACTGGCGAGGGCATGCCCGCCACGCGCGCCCAGGCGGCGCGGCGGCTGCGCGAGGCCGTGGCCCGGCACCCCTTCATGGTCGCCGGCACCGGGCGTTTCGACACCCTGGCCATGGCGGCGCTCGGCCTGCGCGCCTTCACCAAGACGGGGGCGGAAGGCGTCTTCTGCGCCGCCCTGCCGGAGCTGGGGCTGGGGGTCGCCATCAAATGCGATGACGGCGCCAGCCGCGCGGCGGAGGTCGTCATGGCCACCCTGCTGCGCCGCCTGCTGCCGATGAACGAGGCCGAGGCGCAGGCCATCGACGCCCTCGCCGCGCCGGTGCTGCGCAACTGGAACGGGATCGAGGTCGGGCGGCTGCGGGCGGCGGGCTGAGGAGAAGCGAAGAGGCGGCGCCGCCCCCTCTTCGCCCTTTCAGTGCAGCGGCAGCGGCGCGGTCTCCCGCAGGAACTGGGACAGGGCACGGAAACTCTCCCGCCGCGGGTCCGTGCCGCGCCAGACGAGGCCGATGCGCCGGCCGGCCGCCGGGTCGGCGAGGCGCCGCAGCCCGATCAGCCCGCCCAGGTCGCTCCGCCCCTGCGCCGCCAGCTGCGGCAACAGGGAAAAACCCTCGCCCGCCGCGATCATGTGGCGCAGCATCTCCAGGCTGGTGGCGAAGCGCCCGTCGCGCTCCCCGCGCGGCACGGCGCAGAGCGAGAGCGCCTGTTCGCGCAGGCAATGCCCCTCCTCCAGCAGCAGCAATTCCCCATCGGCGAGATCGGCCAGGGACAGCTCGGCCTGATCCAGCAGCGGGTGGCCCTGCGGGCAGGCCAGCAGGAAGGGCTCGAAGAACAGCGGCGCGGCCGTCAGCGTCTCCACCGCGGGGGGCAGCGCCATCAGCACCGCGTCCAGCTCCCCCTGCTCCAGCGCCGCCACGAGCCCGGCGGTGCGCCCCTCCTGCAGGCGCAGCACCAGGCGGGGAAAGCGGTCCCGCACCCCGCGCAGCACCGCCGGCAGGTAATAGGGGCCGAGCGTCGCGATCACCCCCACCCGCAACGGGCCGCTGAGCGGTTCCGACTGGGTCTGCGCGAGGTCGAGCAGGCCGCGCGCCTCCCGCATCACCGCCCGCGCCTGCGCCAGCAGCGCCTCGCCCTGCGGCGTCACCTCCACCCGGCGCGCGGCCCGCTCGAACAGCGTCACCCCGAGCAGCGCCTCGAGCTTGCGGATCTGCTCGGACAGTGCCGGCTGGCTGACGCCGCAGCGCTCCGCCGCGCGGCCGAAATGCCGCAGCTCGGCCACCGTCACGGCATATTCCAGGTCCCGCAGGGAGAGGCCGGCCAGGCTGTGGGGCTGCATATGAATCCTTCGGTTTTCCCTATCACACAAAAATACAAGATCGATTTCACCGATCAATGCTCGGTTGTTAAGGCTTCCCCTGCCCTGCCAAAGGAGTTGCCGCATGTCCGACCCGACTTCCCGCCCGGTCCTGACCTCGACCGCCGGCGCCCCGGTGCCCGACAACCAGAACAGCCTCTCCGCCGGCCCGCGCGGCCCGCTGCTGTTGCAGGACTACCACCTGATCGAGAAGCTCGCCCATCAGAACCGCGAGCGCATCCCCGAGCGCGTCGTCCATGCCAAGGGCTCCGGCGCCTATGGCACGCTGACCATCACCCACGACATCAGCCGCTATACCCGGGCGAAGCTCTTCGACACCATCGGCAAGCAGACGGAGGTGCTGCTGCGCTTCTCCACCGTCGCCGGCGAGCGCGGCGCGGCCGATGCCGAGCGCGACGTGCGCGGCTTCGCCCTGAAGTTCTACACGGAAGAAGGCAACTGGGACCTCGTCGGCAACAACACGCCGGTCTTCTTCATCCGCGACCCGATGAAGTTCCCCGACTTCATCCGCACCCAGAAGCGCCACCCCGCCACCCATCTGCGCTCCCCCACCGCCATGTGGGACTTCTGGTCGCTCTCGCCCGAGAGCCTGCACCAGGTGACCATCCTGTTCAGCGACCGCGGCCTGCCGCAGGGCTATCGCTTCATGAACGGCTATGGCAGCCACACCTTCTCCTTCTGGAATGATGCCGGCGAGCGCTACTGGGTGAAGTTCCACTTCAAGTCCCTGCAGGGCATCCGCACCTGGACGAATGACGAGGGCAACAGCGTCATCGCCCAGGACCGCGAGAGCGCCCAGCGCGATCTCTATGACGCGATCGAGCGCGGCGCGTATCCGCGCTGGCGCATGTGCGTGCAGATCATGCCCGAGGCCGATGCGGACAAGACGCCCTACAACCCCTTCGACCTGACGAAGGTCTGGCCGCATGCCGACTACCCGCTGATCGAGGTCGGCATCCTGGAGCTGAACCGCAACGCGAAGCACTATTTCGCGGAGATCGAGCAGGCCTCCTTCTCGCCCTCCAACATCGTCCCCGGCATCGGCTTCTCGCCGGACAAGGTGCTGCAGGGCCGGCTCTTCGCCTATGCGGATGCGCACCGCTACCGCGTCGGCACGCATTACGAGGCGCTGCCGGTCAACCGCCCGCGCAGCCAGGTGAACACCTACCACGCCGATGGCGCCATGCGCTTCGACGCCCCGGTGGGGACGGATGCGTATTACGAGCCGAATTCCTTCAACGGCCCGGCCGAGGCGCCCGGCGCCAAGGAGCCGCCGCTGCGCCTCTCCGGCGATGCCGCGCATTACGACCACCGCGCCGGCAATGACGACTACAGCCAGCCCCGCGCCCTCTTCCACCTGCTGGGGGCGGAGCAGCAGCAGCGGCTCTTCGCCAATATCGCGGGCGCGATGCAGGGCGTGCCGCGCGCCATCATCGACCGCCAGCTCGCCCATTTCGAGAAGGTGGACCCCGCCTATGCCGCCGGCGTCGCCGCCGCCCTGGCGCGCCTGACGCCGGAGACGAACTCTGGGCCAAACCCTGGCCCGACCACCGCCCAGGCGGCGGAGTAAGCGGCAGAGTCCACGGCTGCCGGGCCGCCGCCCTCCCCGCCGGGGGCGGCCCGGCCACAGGGCCGGCGCGCGGCGGGCCTGATACCCCCGCCCGCCGCGCGTCCCCGGCGGCGGGGCCGGCCAGACCATCGCCGGCCCCGCCTGCCCCTCCCCCGCCTCCCTTGCCCGGAGCCGCTCCATGTCCGCCGCCCTGCTCCCCGCCGCCCCCCGCGCGGTGGCCGGCACCCCGCCACGCCCCCACCTCTCCCCCCGCCCCGCCCTGCGCGCCGGCACGCGCGCCTCCCCCCTCGCCCTGCGGCAGACCCGGCTGGTGCTGGAGGCGCTGGGCGAGCCGGCCGAGGCCGTGCCCCTCGGCACCAGCGGCGATGCCGAACAGCAGCGCCGCCTCGCCGAACTCGGCGGCAAGGGCCTCTTCGCCAAGGAGATCCACGAGGCGCTGCTGGACGGGCGTGTGGACTTTGCCGTCCACAGCCTGAAGGACCTGGAGACGGAGCTTCCCCCTGGCCTCGTCCTCGCCGCGCTGCTGCCGCGCGAGGATGTGCGGGAGGCCCTGGTCCTCGCCCCCTCCTGCCCGCCCGAGGAACGCGCGGTGCCCCTGCCGCAACTGCCCCTGGGCGCGCGGATCGGCACCGCCTCCGCCCGGCGCATGGCGCAGCTGCGCCACCTGCGGCCGGATCTGCGCTTCGGCCTGCTGCGGGGCAATGTGCAGACACGCCTCGCCCGGCTGGAGGGGGGCGACTTCGCCGCCAGCCTGCTCGCCCTGGCCGGGCTAAAGCGCCTGGGGCTGGCGGGCCGCGCCGCCCGCGTGCTGGAGCCGGAGGAACTGCTTCCGGCCGCCGGCCAGGGCGTCATCGCCATCACCGCCCGCGCCACCGACAGGCGGATGCGCGCCCGCCTCGCCGCGCTCGACCACGCGCCGACGCGCCTGGCCGCCACGGCGGAGCGCGCCCTGCTGGCGGCGCTGGATGGCTCCTGCCGCACGCCGGTGGGGGCGCATGCGGTGCTCTCGCCCGGCGGCCTGCTCACCCTCACCGGGCTGGTGGCGCGGGAGGATGGCACCTTCCTGCTGCGCCGCCGGATCCGTGGCGCCTCCGCCGACGCCGCCCGCCTGGGCGCCGCGCTGGGCGGCTCCCTGCGGGCGGACAGCCCCGCGGATCTCTTCGCATGAGCTTTCTTTCCACCCGTCCCCCGCGCCCCGCCGCGCGCTCCACCGCCCGCACGGGGGTGCTTCTGGTCAATCTCGGCACGCCGGAGTCCACGCGCTATGGCGATGTGCGGCGCTACCTCTCGGAATTCCTCTCCGACCGCCGGGTGATCGAGATCAACCCCTGGCTCTGGCAGCCCCTGTTGCAGGGTGTGATCCTGACGACGCGCCCTTTCCGCAGCGGCGCCGCCTATCGCCGCATCTGGAACACGGCGCGCGATGAATCGCCGCTGCGCAGCTACACGCGCGCCCAGGCGGAGAAGCTGCGCGCGGCGCTGCCTTCCCATGGCCCCGTCGTGGACTGGGCCATGCGCTATGGCCGCCCGAGCATCGCCGAGCGGCTGGAGGCCCTCCAGGCGGCGGGGTGCGAGCGCATCCTGGTGGTGCCGCTCTACCCGCAATACAGCGCGACGACGACGGCCACGGTGAATGACGCGGTGTTCCGCGCGCTGATGCGCCTGCGCCGCCAGCCCACGCTGCGCATCGCCCCGCCCTTCGCCGACCATCCGCTCTATATTGAAGGTCTGGCGCAATCGGTGCGTGCCACCCTGGCCGGGCTGCCGCAGCAGCCCGAGCTGCTGGTGGCCTCCTTCCACGGCCTGCCGCGCCGTTATGTGAAGGCGGGCGACCCCTACCCGGCGGAATGCAACCGCACCATGGTGGCGCTGCGCCGCGCCCTGGGCCTCAGCGCGCGGGAATTGCCGATGACTTTCCAGTCCCGCTTCGGCCGGGAGCGCTGGCTGGAGCCCTATACGGATGCGCGCATCACCGCGCTGCCGGCGCGCGGCATCCGCCATGTGGCGGTGGTCATGCCGGGCTTCCTCTCCGACTGCATCGAGACGCTCGACGAGATCGGCCATGAACTGCGCGAGGAATTCCTGGAGGCGGGTGGGGAGACGCTCACCCTCATTCCCTGCCTGAACGACAGCCCGGCGGCGATCCGGCTGTTGCAGGCCATCGTGGCGCAGGAAACGGCCGGGTGGAATTAGCCCCCAAAACTTCTTTTCCCCCAAAGGAAAAGAAGCGTTCTGCCAGTTTGGCGCCCCGCCTCAGGCCTGAGAGACCGTTTGAGAATACCGGTCGGGTCGGTTCCGCGGGTCTTTTCCGCCCTTGCTTCGTTGGCGGGCTTGCCGATGCCACCCGCATCGGCGGCGCCCGCCGCCTGGCAAGGCCAAAAAATCCCTCGCGGATCCTCCGCCGCCAGCATTCTCAAACGGTCTCTGAAGCAGGGCGCCAATGGAAAAAAGTTTTTTGGTTCTTTTTTACAAAAAAGAACGCTGTTTTTTCCGGGCGCTTACAGGATGCGCCGATCCGCCAGCGGTTCTTCGCGGTAGCCTTCCCAGCCACCCGCGCGATACTCGGCCGCCCGCGCATCCACATCGACAGGGCCGTGGCGGTTCAGGATGGTTTCCACCTGGGTGGCGCGGCTCTCATCGGCGCGCACCACGACCATGCTACCGCCCCGGCGCACGCCTTCCGCATAGACGGGCGCATGCTCCTCGCTGACGCCGGCACCGGTCAGGCTGCCGAGCAGGCCGCCCGCCGCCGCGCCCGCACCTGCCCCGGCCAGGGCCGCGACCAGCGCGCCGGCGGCAACGATAGGCCCGATGCCTGGAATGGCCAGGGCCCCCAGACCTGCCGCCAGCCCGGCGCCGCCGCCGACCATGGTGCCCAGCGTGGCGCCGATGCCGGCGCCGGATTTCGTACTCTGCTCGGCATGATGGTCGTCATTCCGGGCCAGGGCGGGGTCAAGGCCCGGCGGTGTGCCGGAGCTGGTCGTGGTGGCGTGCTGCCCGTCCGCATTGCTGGCCGCATTGCTGGCGAGGATGCCGACATCCTCGGGCGGGAACCCCGCCGTCTCCAGTTCCCGCACGGCGGCCAGGGCATGGTCGCGCGTGTCGAACAGCCGGGTGATCGTCCTGATCGTCATGAAATCTGCCTTTCCATCGGATGAGGGAAGCGGGATCAACGCGACACAGCCGGGCCGATGACGACCTTGCCCTGGAAATCCAGCCCCACTTCCGCAGGGGTGCCCTCTCGCATGGCGCGGGCGCGCCAGATGCCCTGTCCGTCCTTCTTCAGGTCCTGGACATCGGTATAGCCGGCGGCCTCGATACGGCTGCGCGCCTGGCCCTCTGTGAAGCTGTTGGCCCCGGCGTTGGGGCTGGTGGTGGTGGGCGGGTTGTCGGTGCCCGGGCGCGCGGCCGCGGTGTCGCCGCCACGCGGCGCCGGTGCTGTGTCGCCGCCACGCGGCGCCGGGGTCATGCCCATGGAAGGCGCGGGCGCGGTGCTGCCGCTGCTCTGGGAGTCTCCGGTGGGGGGGGTTCCAGGTGGCGGCGCTGTGCCCTGGGCCAGGGCAGCGGGTGCCGCCAGCAGGGCGGCGAGGGCCAAAGCCGTGATGGGAAGGCGCATGCATCTCTCCCTGAACATCATCTGCCCTGTTGCCAGGGGTCTGGGAGAACAACGCGGCACCCGGCTTCCGTTTGCATTTTTTATTTCGATCGTCCGTTTTTCAGCGGAAACGGTACATTTTTTTCTATTGCTGTGCTTCTCTTTTTCTACAGCGCCGCTGCGGCTTGGGGGGAAACGGCCATGGCCGGGCCCGCACCTCCCCAGACGATCCTCACGCGATTATGCGAAAAATTAATTTCGTTTGTGCCTCATCGGGGCATGACAAGACGATTCCTTGCCCGATTCATTCCCCTCGCGCTGCTGGTCCTCCCGGCCCTGCCCGCCCAGGCGGGGGATTGCCGTGCCGCGATCCGCCAGGCCGAGCGGGCCGAGGCGCTGCCGCGCGGCCTGCTCGCCGCCATGGCCCGCGTCGAGAGCGGGGAGCAGGGCCGCCAGGATGGCTGGGCCTGGACGGTGCAGGCCGAAGGCCGCAGCCGCCATTTCGACAGCCGCGCCGAGGCGCTGCACCATGCCCGCGCCCTCCAGGCGCGTGGCGTGCGCCGCATCGATGTGGGGTGCCTCCAGGTCAACCTGCTCTACCACGGCCAGGCCTTCACCTCGCTGGAGGAAGCCTTCTCGCCCCAGGCCAATGCCCGCTACGCCGCGCGCTTCCTGCGCAGCCTGCGCGAGCAGCGGGGGGGCTGGATGCAGGCCGTGGGCGCCTACCACTCCGGCCAGCCGGAGCGCAGCCGCGCCTACCAGGACAAGGTCCGGCAGGCGATGCGCCAGCCACGCGGGGGTCCGTCATGACACGGCGCGGCAGGCTGGGCATGGCGGCGCTGCTCGGGCTGCTGCTCGCCGCGGCGGCGGAAATCGGCGGGCTCATGGCCCGCGAGGATGCCCTGCGCCGGACCGCCCTCACCCTTTCCCCCCTGCTGGACACAGCGCAGGCCGGCACCAACAGGGCCGGGCTGCACCGCCTCGCCCGGCAACTGGCGCCAGAGCTTGAGGCCGAGCGGCTCAGCCTACTGGGGGAAGGCGAGGACAGGCAGCTTCTCTACCGCCAGCCCCTGCTCACCCCGCTGCCCTGGCTGCTCTGGGGCCCCGAGGTGGCGCTGCGCGCGCCCCTGCGGCTCAGCCCTGATAAGCGGCCGCCCCGAGCAGGCCGGTATGCGGGCGCAGCATCTGGGTGATGGGGATCCCGTCCAGATAGCCGGCGAAGCGGCCCTTGCCGGTGAAGCCGCGCGCCAGGGCGGCGCGATCCAGCAGCGGGCCAAGCCCCCGCATCAGCCCCCCGGCCACATAGACGCCGCCCTGCGCCAGCAGGCTCAGCGCCAGATTGCCGGCGACCCCGCCCAGGATCTCACAGAACAGCGAGACGGCGCGGGCGCTCACCGGGCATTCCCCGCTCGCGGCGCGGCGCGTCACATCCGGCGGCCCGGCCAGGGGCAGGTCCTGCCCGGCGCGCTCGGCCAGAGCCTGGGCCAGATGCAGCAGGCCGGGGCCGGAGATCAACCGCTCCGCCGAGACATGGCCGCCATGGCGCCGCCGCAGCCGGCGCAGCACGTCATCCTGTTCCTCATCCTGCGGCGCGAAGGAGGCATGGCCACCCTCGCTCGGCAGGATGCGCAGCCGCCCGCCCTCCGGCAGCAGCCAGGCCACCCCCAGGCCGGTGCCGGGGCCCAGCACGAGGCGCGGCGCCTCCGCGCGGCTCTGGCCGGGCTTCAGCACGGCCAGATCCGCCTCCTCCAGCAACGGCAGCGCGGCGGCCTGGGCCGCGAAGTCATTGATGACGGCGAGGTGCCTCACCCCCAGCGCGGCCTCCGCCGCGCGGATGGAAAAGCGCCAGGGGCTGTTGGTGAAGGCCACCGCGTCGCCCAGCACGGGGGTGGCGACGGCCAGCACCGCCTCCTCCACCGCGCGGCCGGCCAGATAGGCGCGCGCCGCCTCGACCGGGCCGGGATAATCGGCCACGGCCAGCTTGCGCTCCTCGCGCGGCAGGCCGCCGGGTGTGCAGAGGGCGAAGCGCGCATTGGTGCCGCCGATATCGCCAACCAGCCGCGTCACGGTCATGCCCGGGCCCTCCCCCGCCGTCTCAGTAGTCCAGGCCCCAGGCATCGGGCAGCAGGCGGTAGCCCCGGCCCTCGCGCAGCAGGTGGGCATGGCCGGGGAAGTGCACATGCATCCCGGCGATCGCCAGCCGGTCCGTCGCCACCATGTCGAAGGTGCGGCGGCGGGTGGCGATGGCCAGTTCCGGCTCCACGTCGAACTGCATGGTCGCCTCCGGGTGGGGAACCTGCACCTCCGGCACGTGGATGATGTCGCCCCAGATCAGCAGGGTCTCGGGGCCGGAGGAAATCCGGTAGCCGCAATGCCCCGGCGTATGGCCCGGCAGGTGCACGGCGGTGACGCCGGGGAAGACCTCCGCCCCATCGGCGAAGAGGCGCAGCCGGTCACGGTAGGGGGCGAGCTGGGCCTGGGCCATAGTGAAATAGGGCACGCCCTGTTTCGTCGCCGCCACGCGGTCCGGCGCCGCCGGGTCTTCCCAATAGGCCAGTTCGGCGCGGTGCAGGCCGAGTTCCGCCTTGGGGAAGAGCGCCTCCCCATGCCCATCCGCCAGGCCGTTCGAGTGGTCCGGGTGCAGATGGGTGATCAGGACGGTGTCCACGGCCTCGGGCGGCACGCCGGCGGCGGCGAGGTTGGCGAAGAGCCGCCCCGTCGTGGGCTGCATATGCGGGCCGCAGCCGGTGTCGATCAGCGCCACGCGCCCGGCCGACCAGATCAGGAAGGTGTTCACCGAGCTCCGGCGCGGCGAGGGCCGGAAGGCGCCGACCAGCAGCGCCGCCACATCCTCCTGCGCGATATTCTGCACCGTGGCATTGGAGCCGTTGAGATAGCCGTCACTGACCGCAGTGACGACGATATCCCCGACCCGGCGGTGATGCAGCCCGGCAAGCTGGGACGCAGGAGGTGTCAGCACGCTCGTCTTTCCTTTCCTCACCGCCGTGCCCCCGCGTCCTGGCGAGGGCCACGCCTTGCACCGGAGATAAAGCACCTCCCCCGGCGGCGAAAGCCCGTGCCCTTTCGTTCCTTATCCGGAATTAGACATGTCTAACGGCGCGGAGGAGTCTCGCGGCTTTCCTGAGCCCTTCTCCAGGCTGCCTGCCTTCTCCCGGCCTGGCGAGCCGCCAAACTAAAAAAGTTTTTTGGTTCTTTTTTTCAAAAAAGAACCTTCCCCCTGAAATCCCCGCTGGCTCGACAGGCTGGACGCCTCTGCCTAATTTGCCGGGCTACGCCCTGGCTGAAGGCGCTTTTCATGGCCCGCTCCGCTTCCTGCCGCATTGTGCTGGTTTCCTCGCCCAAGGGCGGCTCAGGCAAGTCGGTGCTCAGCCGCCATCTGCTGGTGAGCGCGGCGCAGGAGGGCATTGGCGCGATCGGGCTGGATTTCGACCGGCAGCAGACCCTGGCCAAATGGGCCGCGCGGCGCGACCGCACGCGGGAGACCTTCCCGGATTTCGCCCCCGTTGCCGTGCAGCCGGCCAGCCTGCAGGACTGGCGCGCGGCGCTCAAGGTGGCGCGGGCTTACAGGCTGGCCATTCTCGACACGCCCCCGAGCATTGAGGACCACCTGCCCGCCATCGACGCGCTGGGCGAGGCGGCGGACCTCATCCTGGTGCCCGCCGTCTGCACCCAGGATGATATCGACAGCGTCGCCCCCTGGCTGCGCGCCCTGGGCGAGCGCGGCCTGCGCGCCGCCGTGGTGCTGAACCGCGCCAACCGCCGCACCACCTCCTATGCCCGGATGCGCGGCACGCTGGTGAAGACCGGCGCCGTCTGCCCCACCGAATTGCCGCAGTTGGAGGATGTGCACGTCCCCGCCAGCAAGGGGCTGACGCTGCTGGATTACTCGCGCTCCCGCGGCATCGCGCCCTTCGAGGAGGTGTGGGCCTATGTGAAGCGGGAGGCCGGGCTGTGAAGGGCAAGCGCTCACGCGGGGCGCTGCGTGCCTTCCTCGCCGCCGAGGAAGAGGCGCTGCCCGACCCGCGCGCCGGGGAGCTCGCCACGCTCTCGGCGGAGGAGGCGGAGGGGCTGGCGACGCTGCGCGAGGTCTTCGCCGGCACCGCCCTGCCGGAGGATGCGGCGCGGCTGCGGCAGGTGCTGCGCGCCCGCGCCGAGATCCGCAAGGAATGGGGCGATGCGCGGGACAGTTTCCTGGCCATCGGCCGCACGCTGCTGGAACTGGAGCGCAGCCTCAGCCGGGAGGAGTGGCAGCGGTTGCGCCAGGGGACGGAGCGGCTTTTTCCCTTCTCCGACGCCACGGCGACGCAGCTGCGCCAGATCGCCCGCGCGGTGGAGAGCGGCCGCCTGCCGGCCCAGGACTGCCCCGGCTCCTATGGCACCGCCTATCAGCTGACCCTGCTGAATGACCGCCAGTGGCAGGCGGCCAGAGCGCAGGGGCTGATCCGGCCTGATGTGACGCGGCGGGAAATCCAGGCGCTGCGCCAGGCTCTCCCTGCCGCGCCCGCGCCGGAATTGCAGCGGCTGCGCCAGCGGCGCGCCCATCTCCTGGCCGAGCTGGCCGGGATCGAAGCCCGCATCGCCGCACTGGAAGAGCAGGATTGAGGGGGCTTTGCCCCCTCAACCCCCAGCAGGGGACAGGGTCCCCTGCACCCGCCATCAGAAAGGGTTTCCAGAGGCCTCAGGCTTTTGGTCGCTGCCCCTCTGAAGATCACGCGCTCTCTTTGAGGACACTTGTTCAGCCCCTGCCGCCGGCGATGCGCGCCGCCTCTGGCAGGCCACGCAGCCGGGCCATCGCCAGCATGCCGAGCAAAGGCCCCGGCACCAGCACCAGGAAGGCCCATTGCCATCCGCCCAGCCCCTCCACCGCCCAGGGCACCACGCCGATGGCCAGGGCGGTGAGGGCGAAACCCAGGCCCAGCTGCGCCGTCAGCGCCGTGCCGACCAGGGCGGGGTCCCCCACCTCGGTGACGATGGCGGAGAACTGGGCGGAATCGGCGATGACCGTCGCCCCCCAGACCAGCCCGACCAGCAGCACGAGCCAGAGCGGCCCCGCCCAGGCCAGCCCGATCAGCGCCGCGCACAGGCCGGAGCAGCCCATCAACCCGATGGTGACGGTGGTGCGGCCGAGCCGGTCCGCCATGCGCCCCGCAAGCACGCAGGCCGGCGCCCCCGCCGCGACCATGGCAAAGGTGAGCAGCGAGGCCAGGGAGCCCGAGCCTTCCCCCAGCCGGGCGCGGAGGTAGGAGAGCATCCAGCTCCACATTGCGTAGAGCTCCCACATGTGGCCGAGATAGCCGGCGGTGGCCAGCAGCACCGCCCGCCCGGCCAGGGCGTGGTGCAGGCGCCGCAGCTCGAAGCGGGCGCGCGGGAAAGGATAGGGCCCCTCCCGCAGCCCGAGCACACCGAGGGCACCCAGCAGCGTCGCCGCGCTGGCGGCCAGGATGACACCCTGCCAGGGCAGCCCGCCCGCCGCGTTCACCGCATGCGGCAGGGCGGAGCCCAGGGTCAGCGCACCGATCACGCTGCCCAGGGCGAGGCCGCGCCCCTCCAGGAACCAGGTGGAGACCAGCTTCAGCGCCGGCGGGTAGAGGCCGGCCATCAGCATGCCGGTCAGCAGGCGGAGAGCGATGGCCGTGCCCGGCCCTGGCGCCCAGAGCAGCGCCAGATTGGCCAGCGCCGCGCCGAGGGCGGAGAGCAGCATCATGCGGCGCGGCGGCAGCCGGTCCGGCAGGCCGGTGAGCGCCGCGCCCAGCGCGCCGAGCAGGAAGCCAAGCTGGACGGAGATGGTCAGCCAGGCGGCGGCGGTCTCGCTGAGCGCCCAGCGCAGGCGGAGCTGCGGCAGCACGGCGGCGGCCGAGAACCAGGTGGTCATGCCCAGCACCACGCAGGCGCAGAGGCCGAGCAGCACGCGCCAGCGGCGCGCCGCCCCGGCGGGGGGCGAAGCGGTCAGGGTCATGGGGGGCGGCGTTCCTCCGGGGTGGTCTTGTCGTGCCGCCTCCTTGTGCCGGGGCGGCGCGCGGGCGTCCATCGGGGGGCCTGGGCCGGGATCATCCCCGGGGTGGCTTTGCGGATGCGCGGCGCTGCCCCACACTGCCCTGCCCACCGCGCCACCCTGGCCCCGAAGGAATGCCCCGCATGGCGAATGATGCCCGCCTCCTGCTGCGCGAGATCTATCCCCTCTGGGCCGAGGACCGGGTCCGCTTCGGCGATACGGACCGGCTTGGCCATGTGAACAACGCCGCCTACGCCACCTATTTCGAGACGGCGCGGGTGGAGCTGATGCAGCGCCTGCTCTCCGGGCCGGAAAGCTATTTCGTGCTGGCGCGCATCGCCATCGACTACCGGGCGGAGTTGCGGGAACTGGGGCCGATTGGCATCGGCTCGGTGATCACCGGGCTGGGGCGGAGTTCCTTCACCACCGGGCAGGCGGTGTTCCAGGGCGATCTCTGCGCCGCGACGGCGGAGGGGGTGGTGGTGCTGGTCGATGCCGCCACGCGGCGCGCCACGCCGCTGCCGGAGACGCTGCGGCAGGCGCTGCTGGCCCTCGCCATGCCCCAGGCGGCGGGGGCGGGCGGATGACGGACCCCCGCCCCCCCTCCCCGATGGCGCCGCCGCCGGCCCTGGCCGGCCGCCTCGCCGCGGCAGATTACGCGGCGCAGTCCCTGGCGGCGGAGACGCGCCGCGCCTATGCGGCGGACTGGCGGGATTTCAGCCTGTGGTGCCACCAGCAGGGGCAGGCGGCGCTGCCAGCCGCGCCGGTGCTGGTGGCCGCCTACCTGGCCGAGATCGCGCCGCGCTACAGCCGCAGCGCGCTGCGGCGCCGGCTGGCGGCGATCGGCCATGCCCACCGGTTGCAGGGGGCGGCCTGGGAGCCGGCCCATCCGGCGCTGCGGGCGACGCTGCGGGGCATTTTCCGCGCCCATGGCACGCCGCGCCGCCCCGCCGCCGCACTGACCTCGGTGGAGCTGCGCCGCCTGACCGCCGCCTGTGGCGAGGGGCTGGCGGGGCTGCGCGACCGTGCCCTGCTGCTGCTGGGCTTCGCCGGGGCGCTGCGGCGCTCTGAACTGGCGGGCATCCGGCGGGAGGATCTGCGGCTGGAGGCGGAAGGGCTGCGCCTGATGCTGCCGCGCTCCAAGACCGATGCGGTGGGCGAGGGGGTGGAGATCGGCATTCCGCGCGGCAGGCGGCCGCAGACCTGCCCGGTGCGCGCGGTGGAGCGCTGGCTGGCGGCCTCGGATTGCCATTACGGCCCTGTCTTCCGCCGGGTGGACCGCTGGGGGCGGCTGGATGCCGCGGCGCTGCACCCCGATGCCGTGCGGCAGATCCTGCACCGGCGCGCGCGGGAGGCGGGGCTGTCCGTTCCCCGGGGCGAGCGGCTCTCGCCGCACGGCCTGCGGGCCGGCTTCGTCACCGAGGCCTATCTGGCCGGGGCGCGGGACGAGCAGATCATGGACCATACCCGGCACCGGGACCTGAAGACGATGCGGGCCTATGTGCGGCGCTCCCGCCTTGTGCGCGACAGCGCGGCGAAGCTGCTGGACCTTTGACTGACGCGCCCTCCCACGGGCTCCGAGGCGGTTTGACAATGCGCGGCGCCTGTGGAGCCGAGGGGGCTCTGCCCCCTCAACACCCCTCCCTCCCGGAAAGGGTTTCCAAAGGCCTCAGGCCTTTGGTGGGGAGAGTCTGAGAGGGGCGAAGCCCCTCTCAGGAGCCGGCAGCGGGCCCATCCTGGCCACGGCAGAAGGCCGCTGCCTGGGCCGCCGGGGCGGGGCGGCCATAGAGGTATCCCTGCCCGATATCGCAGCCCATGCGCAGCAGAGCCTGGTGCTGGCTCTCGCGCTCCACCCCCTCGGCCACCACGCGCATGCCGAGGCGGTGGGCCATCTCGATGACGCTGAGAATGATGCGGGCGCTGCGCGGGTCATCCTCCAGCCGGTCGACGAAGCTCCTGTCGATTTTCAGTTCCTGGATCGGGAAATCGCGCAGATGGGTGAGCGAGGCGAAGCCGGTGCCAAAATCATCCAGCGCGATGTCGATGCCGGCGGCGTGCAGCCGCGTCAGGGTCTGCACCACGATCGGCGCGGATTCCCCGAGGAACACGGTTTCCGTCACCTCGACCTTCAGCGCGGCGGCGGGGAGGCGGCAGGCGGCGAGGCGGTCCAGGATGCGGCGGTCGAGGTCGCCGCCGGTGAAATCGGCCTCCGTCACGTTGATCGCCGCGCAGGCCTGGCCCAGCCCGGCGGCGCGCCAGAGGCGGAGATCCTCCGTCACCTTGTCCAGCATGGCGAGGCCGATGGCGCGGGCGGCGTCCTCATCCTGGAGGGCGGCGGCGAAGCCGGCGGGGCTGATCACCCGTCCATCAGGCAGGATGATGCGGGCCAGGGCCTCGAAGCCATGGAAGCCGGCGACGGCCAGGCCGGGCTTGGGCTGGTAGAAGGGGCGGAACCAGTCCTCGCGCAGGGCCTCGCGCGCCAGTTCGATGGCGCCGCGCCGCTCGGCGAAGCGGCGGGCGATGGCGGGGGAGAAGAGCGTGGCCCGCCCGCGCCCGAGGCGCCGGCCATGGGAGAGGGCGATATCGGCCTGGCGCATCAGCAGATCGGCGCTGGCGCCATCCCGCGGGCCGAGGGCGAGGCCCAGGCTGGCGGAGACCGTCAGCATGCCGGCGGCGCCGGCGAAGGGGCGGTTCAGCCGGGCGGCGAGGTCGTCGATCAGGGGTTGGAGATCCGCCTCGGTGGCGACGGGCAGCAGGAGGGCGAATTCATCGCTGCCGGTGCGCGCGGCCAGCCCCGCCGGGCCGGCGGCGGCGCGCAGGCGGGCGGCGATCTCGCACAGCAGCGCATCGCCCAGGGCGTGGCCGTGGCGGTCATTGATATCCTGGAAATTGTCGAGGTCGAGCAGCACCAGGGCAAGGCCCGCCATGCCCGGCGGGGGGCAGGCCAGGGCGTCCTCCAGCCTCTCCACCAGCAGGCCGCGATTGGCGAGGCCGGTCAGCGTGTCGCGGTGCCGCATGTCCTCGAGGCGCTGGCGCATCTGCCAGGATTCGGTGATGTCCTGCATCATGCCGACGGCGCGGGCATGGCCGCTGCCATCCCGTTCGCACTCGCCCACGATGCGGACGCGGCGCTGGCGCCCCTGGGCGGTGATGAAGTCGCATTCATGCCGCATCGGCTCCCCCTCGGCCAGCAGGCGGCGCAGGCCCTCGGCCAGATGGGCCCGGTCCTGCGGCAGGTAGTGCAGCAGGGCTTCCGGGATGCTGATGGCCGAGCCGAGCGGCCGCTCGTGGATGCGGTAGACCTCATCCGACCAGAGGATCTGGCTGCTCTCCGGATCGACCTCCCAGCCGCCGAGCAGGGCGAGCCGCTCCGTCTGCTGCAACAGGCGGGCCTTGCGGCTGGACAGGGCGGCGTGGCGGCGGGCCTCCTTCAGCGCGGCCTCGGCCCGGCGCGCCTCGGCATGGGCGCGCAGCAGGGCGCGGGCGAGCAGGCCAAAATCCCGCAGATCCCGCCGCTGCGCCGCATCGAGCCAGCGCGGGGCGTGGTCCACGAGGCAGAGCGTGCCGACATTGCGCCCCTCCACCGGCAGGGGCTCCCCGGCATAGAAGCGGTAATAGGGTGCGCCGGTCACCAGGGGGCTGTCGCGGAAGCGGGGATCCTGCCGGGCATCCTCCACCACCAGCGCCTCGCTGCCCTGGATCGCCCGGTCACAGAAGGAGCCGTGGCGGGGCAGTTCCCGCACGGCCAGGCCACGCACCGCCTTGAACCATTGCCGATTCTCATCGAGCAGGGAGATCATGGCGATGGGGCAGCCGAAATGCCGGGCCACCAGCGCCACCAGCGCCTCGAAATCCGGGGCGGAGGGGGTATCGAGCAGATGCAGCGAGCGCAGCGCGGCCAGACGGGCGGCCTCGGTGGCCTCGGGCGTCTCAGGGAGCAGGGTCATGCCGGCGGCGGTCCTCGGGGCCTGTACAGGTCCAGCGGCCAGCCTGAGGCTGTGGGGTTAAGCCGCGGTCACTCTGCCATCCTCCATACTGACGATGCGGTCCGCAATATCCAGGATTCGCGGATCATGCGTCACCAGCAGGATCGGCACGCCCCGCCCGCGCGCGAGGTCGCGCAGCAGGCGGACCACCTCCTGGCCGCTGGCGCGGTCGAGGGCCGCCGTGGGCTCGTCGGCCAGGACAAGGCCAGGGCGGGCCACCAGGGCGCGGGCCACCGCCACGCGCTGGCGCTGGCCGCCGGAGAGTTGGGCGGGCGGCTTGTGGCGGTGCCCGGCCAGGCCCACCGCCTCCAGGATACGGTCCGCCTCGGCCAGCCGCGCCGCCTCGGGCAGTTCGGCCGCGGTTTCCAGCGCCATCGCCACGTTCTGCCGGGCGGAGAGGAAGCCGAGCAGGTTGTGGTTCTGGAAGATGAAGCCGATGCGGCGGCGCAGCCGCACCCGCGCGCCCTCTCCCGCCCCGGCCAGTTCCTGCCCCAGTACGCGGGCAGAACCCTCCTGCAGGGCGCGCAGCGCGCCCACCAGGGTCAACAGCGTCGTCTTGCCCGAGCCCGAGGGGCCGGTGAGCAGCACGATCTCCCCCGGCGCGACGCGCAGGCTGACCTCGCGCAGCACCGCCCGGCGCAGCGCGCCGGCACCATAGCCGTAGGAGACACCGGAAAGCTCGACAGGGTCCATCAGCGGCGGTTCCCCAGAGATCTTGGAAAAGGCAGGCTATGAGGGGGCTTTGCCCCCTCAACCCCCAGCAGGGGACAGGGTCCCCTGCACCCACCTTCAGAAAGGGTTTCCAAAGGCCTCAGGCCTTTGGTGGCTGCGCGGCACTGCCGCGCAGGTTTGAGAGGGGCAAAGCCCCTCTCAAGACCACGTTCCGCATCTGCAAGCACGCTTTCAGAACATATCCGCCGGGTCGGCATCACGCAGCTTGCGCATGGCCAGCAGCCCGGCCAGGGCGCACATGCCGAAGATGAGGCCGAAGACCAGCAGGGCGCGCTCCGGCGTCATGCCCAGCGGCAGGAAGGTGGCCTGCCCCACCACGGCATAGAGACCGGCCGAGGCCAGGGCGCCGGGGATGAAGCCCAGCACCGCGAGCAGCAGCGCCGCCCCCAGCACCACCCGGCCGAGATAGGCGTTGGAATAGCCGATGGCCTTGAGCGTGGCGTATTCGCGCAGATGCCCCGCGATGTCGCTGAACAGGATCTGGTAGACGATGACCATGCCGACGATCAGCCCCATCAGGCTGCCAAAGGCGAAGATGAAGCCGATGGGCGTTGCCGTCTCCCAGTAGCGCAGTTCCCAGGCGACGAGTTCCGGGTAGGTCAGCACGGCGACATCGGCGGGCAGCAGGGCGGCCAGCCGGTCGCGCACCGCCGCCGGCTGCGCCCCCGGGCGCAGGCGCAGCGCCACGAGATCGGTGTGAGATGCCGGGCGGTCCGCCACGAGGCGGCGGAAATTCGTCTCGCTGAGCAGGACATTGCCATCCGCCCCGAAGGAGGGGCCGATCTCCACCAGCCCCACCACCTCGACCCGGCGATTGGCGATCTGCACCGGCAGGGCGGCCTCCCCCGTCTCGGCGCGGCGCCGGGCCAGAAGTTGCGAGACCGGTCCGAATTCCGGACGGGAGCGCAGGTCGAAGGCCACGGTATCGGGGCGCTTCAGCGCCTCGGCCACCGCGTCGAGGCCGGTGAAGCGCATCGCCCCCGCCTCGACATCGAAGCCAACGAGCTGGATGGTGCGGCGCGCCCCGCTCTCCGGGTTCCGCCAGGTGCTCTGGGCCAGATAGACCGGGACGGCGCGCTCCACCTCCGGCAGGGCGAGGCTCTGCCAGGCGCGGATGCGCGGCAGCGGCTCCGGCCGGAAGCTCGCCAGGGTGAGGGGGTGGAGGAGAAAAACCTCCGCCCGCATGGCGGTGATCAGCGAGGTGGCGGATTCGAACAGGGCGGCGCGGAAGCCCAGCTGCATGAAGACCAGCACGCAGGCGAACATCACCCCGGCGATGGCGGAGGCGAGGCGGGCCTTTTCCGCCCGGAGCTGCCGCCAGGCGAGGCGCAGCGGCAGCCAGAGCGCGTTCCAGGGCCTCATGGGCGGATGGCCACCTGCACCTGCATGTTGGAGCGGCGGCGGAGCTGCGCGGCGGCCTCCGGGTCCAGCGTCAGGCGGATGGCGACGGTGCGGGCATCGACGGCGGCGACGGGGTCGGTGCCGGCCTGGGTGGTGCGGCGGACCTGCCAGCCGATTTCCCGCAGCGTGGCGCCGACGCGGCCCTCCCGCCCCGGCAGCAGCACGTCCGCCCGCTGGCCGATGCGCAGGCGCGGCAGGTCCGTCTCATAGACATCGGCCACCACATCCATGCGCTCCAGATCGGCCATGTCGAGCAGGCCGTCATTGCCGAGCGGGTCGCCAGGGCGGGCATGGATGGCCAGGATGGTGCCGGCGATGGGCGCGCGCAGGCGGGAGAGCTCGGCCTCGGCCGCCGCGGCGCGCAGGGCGGCCCGGGCGGCGTCACGCTGGGCCTCGGCGACGGCGAGGTCCTCCGGGCGGGGGCTTTGCAGCCGGGCCAGTTCGGCCTCGGCTTCCGCCGCCTCGGCGGTGGCCCGGATGGCGGCGAAGCGGCGGCGCTCTGCCTCGGCCTGGCCGCCGGCACCGCTGGGAACAAGGGTCTCGGCGCGGGCGGCCTCGCGCCGGGCATTCTCGGCGGCGGCCTGGAGGGCGGCGAGGCGGGCCCGCTGGGCCGCCACCTCCTCCGGCCGGCCGGCGGCGCGCAGCAGGGCCAGCCTGGCCTCGGCCTCGGCC
>NZ_JANFNY010000170.1 GCF_024437745.1 Roseomonas sp. GC11
CGCCGCGCCTGCTGGGCCGGGCGCTGCTGGCGGGGCTGAGCCTCGGCCTTGCCGCCGCGCTGGCGGACAGCGCCAGCGGCTCCGCCCTGCGCGCCGCCGTGCGCGGGCTGCGGGAGGTGCCGCCGCAGCTGGTCTTCGGGCTGAAGCCGGCGGCCTCGGTGATGGCGCTGCTGCTGCCGCTGCTGGCGGCGCTGCCCTGGCCTGGCCCCAGGTCTGGCCCCAGGTCTGGCCCCTGGCCGCGCGCGATGCGCAGCCTGCTGCTGCTGGCCGGCACCGCGCTGCTGCTGCTGGCGCCGGGGGATACGGCGAAGCTCGCCGCGCTGGCGGGGCTGGTGGTGGCGCTGCTGGCGCTGTGGCTGCCGGCGGGCGGGCGGCAGGTGATGGGCTGGCTGCTGGGCGCCGGCATGGCGGGGGTGCTGCTGGCCACGCCGCCGCTGCTGGGCCTGCTGCTGCGCGAGGTGCCGCCGGTGGTGGAGCGGCTGCCCCCCTCGGCCATCCACCGGCTGGTGATCTGGCAGTTCGGGCTGGAGCGCGCGGCGGAGAAGCCGCTGGCCGGCTGGGGCATGGAGGCGGCGCGCGCCCTGCCCGGTGGCGAGGACCAGCCCGAGCGGGCGCGGCTGGAGGCGCTGGGCCTGCGCAGCCCGGCGCTGTTCGGCTGGTTCACCGCCATGCGCTCCACGCTGATGCCGCTGCACCCGCATAACGGCCCGCTGCAGATCCGGCTGGAGCTGGGGCTGGTGGGCAGCGCGCTGGCGGCGCTGGCGCTGCTGCTGCTGGCCGGGCGGGCGGCGGGGGGGGAGGGCGTGCCGCCCGCGGCGGCCCTGGGGGCGATGGCGTCGGGCTTCGTCACCTTCCTGGCCAGTTTCGGCGCGTGGCAGCCCTGGTGGTTGTGCAGCCTGGCGCTGGCGCTGGCCCTGGCGCGCGGCCTGGCGGGTGGGGGGAGTTCCGCGGCGGGGGCACGGGCAGGCGAACAACCTTGAGTTGTTCTCCACTTCCCGGAATCCCACGGGAAATCAGCCTGGAATGCACGCAAAAATAGGCTTTGGTGGTCTTGTGCTCGCATAAGGTGCAACGGTAAACGTTATGCTATCGAAAGCCGTGGCGATCGCCACGGCACGCGCGGGGACAAAACATGTCCGGGGCATTTGGTCGGCGAAGCCTGCTCGCTCTCAGCACCCTGATGCTGGCGGCCACGCCACGCCTGCCGGGCCATGCCGAGATCCGCAGCGCCCCCACACCCACCGGGCTTGAGCAGTGGGAAGAGTTCAAGCAGCGCTTCATCGCCCCGATCGGCCGGGTGGTGGATACCGGCAACAAGGACTGCTCGCATTCCGAGGGGCAGGGCTGGGGCCTGCTGCTGGCCGCCAGCTTCGACGACCAGGCCGCCTTCGACCGCATCCTGTCCTGGACCCGGGCGGAGCTGCGCCGCCCCTACGATTCGCTCACCGCCTGGAGCTGGAAGCCCAACCGCGCCCGCCCGGTGGAGGACAGCAACAACGCCACCGATGGCGACCTCTTCATCGCCTGGGCGCTGGCCCGCGCCGGGCGCCGCTGGGGCCGGCCGGCGCTGGTGGAGGAGGCCCGCGCCATCCTGCGCGACCTCGACCGCCTCTGTGTGCGCGAGGTGGATGGCCGGCCCGTGCTGCTGCCCGCCGCCTTCGGCTTCGAGCATCCCGGCTACCTGGTGGTGAACCCCTCCTACTACGTCTTCCCCGCCTTCCCGGCGCTGGCGCAGCTGCACCCGCAGGGGCGGTGGATGGCGCTCTACGAGGGCGGGCTGGACCTGCTGCGGCAGGCGCGCTTCGGCCGCTGGGGCCTGCCGGCGGACTGGGTCCGCCTCGCCAGCGGCGAGCGCCCGAAGCCCGCCTGGGGCTGGCCGCCGCGCTTTTCCTACGATGCCATCCGGGTGCCGCTCTATCTGAACTGGGCGGGCCTCGGCGAGGAGCCGGCGGCCCGCGCCGCCCTGTCCTTCTGGACCGCCTTCCCGCAAAGCGGCATGCCGGCCTGGACCGATTTCCGCGGCGACAGCATCGCCCCCTACACGGCCGATCCCGGCATGCGCGCGGTCGCCCTGCTGGTGGCCGACCCCGAGGCGCGCACGACGGACCTGCCCGCGGTGCGCCTCGCCCCGCATTACTACGCGGCGGCGCTGACGCTGCTGTCACGCCTTGCCGCCTTTGAGCGGCCGCCTCAGGTCTGATCCGCCTTCTCCGTCCTGCTTTTCCCGCCCTGCTTCCCCCTTTGGCGAGCGGGGCCCTTTGACCGCCCGGATCGCGCAGGTGATGTCCCAGCATGCCGCCGGCCCCTTCCTGACCTGGCACCGCGCCGCCCTGCTGGCGGGGCCGGCCATGGCGCTGCTGCTCTGCGCCAGCCTGCTCGCCCATCTCTCAGCGGAGCGGCGTGACGCGCAGGAACATGCGGCGCGTGCCCTCTCCGGCTGGGCGTCGATGCTGGCCGAGCAGTCCGGCAGCCTGCTGCGCGGGGTGGAGCAGGCGCTGTACCGGCTCGGCCCGCTGCCGGAGGCGGGTGGGGGCGGTGGCGCGCTGGAGGGCGCCACGGCGGTGGAGGCGGCGCTGGCGATGCTGGAGGGCCTCGCCCCCGCCAGCACCGCCCTCGCCCTGGCCGCCGCCGATGGCCGGCTGGTGGGGCAGACGCGCCGGGCCGCCTTCTACCTCGCCGGGCAGGACACCGCCCCGCTCTCCGCGGCGGTGGCGCGCTTCGCCGCCGGGCAGGGGGCGCCGCTCGCCGCGCCGGTCCGCAGCACCAGCGGGCCGCTGCTGCCCGTGCTGCGGCGGCTGCGGGATGGGCGCGTCGTCCTCGGCCTGCTGCCGCTGCGCGCGCTGGAGGCGGCCTATGGCACCCTCGCCCTGCCGCCCGGCAGCCATGTCGCCCTGCTGGACGGGGAGGGGCGGGTGATGGCGGTGCATCCGCCCCGGCGGGACTGGCTGGACCTCTCCTGGCCCGGCCTGCCGGCGGCGGCGGTGCTGCAGGCCAGCCCGCGCACCTGGTCGGGCCGGCTGCCCGGCGGCTTGCCGCGCGGCCTGCCCGATGGCCACGCGGCCGGGCCCCTCGCCCCCGATTCGGC
>NZ_JANFNY010000171.1 GCF_024437745.1 Roseomonas sp. GC11
CCCCCCCCCCCCCCCCCCCCCCCCCCCCCCCCCCCCCCCCCCCCCCCCCCCCCCCCCCCCCCCCCCCCCCCCCCCCAAGGTTCAGCCCCGGAAGGTATCCTTGGCGCTGCGGATGCGCCCCAGCTCGGCGGCGGTGGCGGCGCGGAGGAAGGGGTTGGTGGCCTTCTCCAGCCCCAGGGCGACGGGCAGGGTGGGCTGGCCGGCGGCGCGGGCGGCGTCCACCGCGGCGGCGCGGGCGCGCAGGGCCTCGTTCTCCGGCTCCACCGTCAGGGCGAAGCGGGCATTGCTCTGGGTGTATTCATGGCCGCAGCACACCAGCGTCTCATCCGGCAGCGGCTTCAGCAGGGCGAGGGCGTGGAACATGTCCTCCGCCGTGCCTTCCAGCAGCCGGCCGCAGCCGAGGGAGAAGAGCGTGTCGCCGCAGAGCAGCACGCCGCCTTCCGCGAAGTGGTAGGCGACATGGCCGAGGGTATGGCCGGGGCTGTCGATCACCGCGCCGGTGGTGGCGCCGATGGCCACCGTGTCGCCCGGCGCCACGGCCTGGTCCAGCTTCGGCAGGCGGTGGGCGTCGTCGGCGGCGCCGATCACCTTCGCGCCGAAGCGGGCGCGCACGCCTTCCACCCCGTCCACATGGTCCGGGTGGTGGTGGGTGAGGAGGATGATGTCACAGCGCCCGCCGGCGGCCTCCAGCGCGGCGATGACGGGCGCGGCCTCGCCGGGGTCGCAGATCGCCACGGTGCCGGTGGCGGCGTCGCGCAGCATCCAGGCATAATTGTCAGACAGGCAGGGCACGGCCTGGACGGTGACGGCCATGGGCGGATTCTCCTTGATGACGCCCCAGCCGGGGCGTGTCATGCCGCGAACAAGCGCCTATATCCAACGCATGAAGCCAGAGGTCCACGCGGACAACCACGGGCACCGGGATTTCTATGCCTCGCCCCTCGGGCTGGTGGCCGCGCGCCTGCTGCGGGAGCGGCTGCTGCGCTTCTGGCCGGAGCTGGCGGGGATGGAGGTGCTCGGCCTCGGCCATGCCGGGCCCTATCTGCGGCTGTGGCGGGAGGGGGCGGCGCGCATCCTCTCCGCCGCCCTGCCGGAGACCGATACCGTCCCCTGGCCGCCCGGCGCGCCCTCCCTCACCACGCGGGTGGAGGATGGGGCGCTGCCCTTCCCCGATCTCAGCTTCGACCGCGTGCTGCTGGTGCATGGGCTGGAGGGGGCGGAGAATGACCGGCGCATGCTGCGCGAGGTCTGGCGCGTGCTGAAGGATGACGGGCGCGCGCTGATCGTCGCGCCCAACCGGCGCGGCCTCTGGGCGCACCGGGACAGCACGCCCTTCGGCCAGGGGCGGCCCTATTCCACCGGCCAGCTCTCCCGCCTGCTGGAGCGCAACCTCTTCACCGCCGAGCGGCGCGACACGGCGCTGTTCACGCCGCCTTTCCAGGCGCGGCTGCTGCTGCGCACCGCCGCGCTGTGGGAGGGCACGGGCCGCGCCCTGGCGCCGCGCTTCGCCGGGGTGGTGATGGTGGAGGCGCGCAAGAGCATGTACGGCGTCATGCCGGCGCAGGCGCTTTCCCTCCGCCCCGGGCGGCGGGTGCTGGTGCCGGAGGCCGTCTGGGCTGCTCGCGAGGAGGCGATGCGGCGCGAATCGGCGCCCCGCTTATAGTTCCGCCCAAGGCCGGCGCGAATCCGGCTGCTTTGGGAGGACAACAATGTTCCAGATCGCCACCCCGCCGCGGCGGGCCGTCCTGGGCGGGATGCTTGCCAGCGGTCTGCTCGCCGGCGCCACCCCCGCCGCCGCGCAGCGCGACTATGGCCCCGGCGCGCCGCCGCTGCGCTACCCCGACCCCGACGTTCTGGTGCTGGACCCGAAGCGCTTCAGGGCGAAGCTCGGCAATGCCGCCATCCGCCGCGTCCATACCGGCCTTGGCTGGGCCGAGGGGCCGGCCTGGCACGCCACTGGCCGCTTCCTCATCTGGTCCGACATCCCGAATGACGAATGCCTGCGCCTGACGGAGGAGGAACTGCACGTCTCCCGCCGCTTCCGCAGCCCGTCGGGCTTCACCAACGGCAATACCTTCGACCGCGAGGGGCGCCAGATCTCCATGCGCCACCTGCACCGCGACGTGGCGCGCCATGAGCCGGACGGGCGCATCACCGTGCTGGCCGCGCGCGGGCCGGATGGCGCATTCAACGCCCCGAACGACGTTGTGGTGCACCCTGGCGATGGCAGCATCTGGTTCACCGACCCCGGCTATGGCGCGCTGATGGACTATGAGGGCCAGCGCCACGAGACGGGCAGCCCCCGCCCCTTCATCAAGGAGGCCGTCTACCGCATCGACGGCCAGAGCGGCGCCGTGACCAAGGTGGCGGACCAGCCCTTCAAGCCCAATGGCCTCTGCTTCAGCCCCGACTACAAAATTCTCTACGTGGCCGACACGGGCAGCAGCCATTACGCCGAGGCGCGCAACATCATCTGGGCCTATGACGTGGAGGGTGCCACGCTGCGCAACCCCCGCACTTTCGCCGACATGACGCTGGACGGAAAATCGGGCCTCGCCGACGGCATCCGCTGCGATACGGAGGGCAATGTCTGGTCCTCCGCCGGCTGGGTGGGGGAGGGCTATGACGGGGTGCATATCTTTGCCCCTGACGGCCAGCGCATCGGGCAGATCCGCCTGCCGGAGATTTGCAGCAATGTCTGCTTCGGCGGCACGCGGCGGAACATCCTGTTCATGACCGCCAGCCAATCGCTCTACATGCTCCCCGTCGAAGCCCGCGGCGCCCATTTCTGTTAGTTTTTTCAGGCTGCCGCTGTCTCCCGGCACGGTGGGGCTCTTTTGCCGGGTTGCCGTGGTTTGCCGGCAGGGTGGGACGCTGAACCGGAAAAAGTTTTTTGTTTCTTTTTTCCAAAAAAGAACCTCTTTTTCTAAGGCCTGTTAGAGCTTGAATGCTGTTCCCATGTTCTGGGCATGGTGGAGAGCAGCGACAATCAGGTTTTCAC
>NZ_JANFNY010000172.1 GCF_024437745.1 Roseomonas sp. GC11
GCCGGCGGCCTCGGCCGCGTGCTCGATTCGCTGCGCGCCTTCGGCCCGGCGCGGCTGGCGGCGCTCGGCCTCACCGCGCTGCTCACCCTGGGGCTGATCGGCTTCCTCACCTTCCGCACCGCCAGCACGCCGATGGGGCTGCTCTATGGCGATCTCGACCAGCGCGACGCGGCGCAGATCGTCGCCGCGCTGGAGCGGGCGCGCGTGCCCTACAGCCTGGGCCGCAGCGGCACCGAGATCCTGGTGCCCGAGGAGCAGATCCCGCGCCTGCGCCTCTCCCTGGCGCGGGAGGGCATGCCCTCCGGCGGCAGTGTCGGCTACGAGATTTTCGACCGCCAGAGCGGCCTGACGACGACGCCCTTCCAGCAGGACATCAACCGCCTGCGCGCGCTGGAGGGCGAGCTGGCGCGCAGCATCCGCGGCCTGGAGGGTGTCTCCGCCGCGCGCGTCCACCTCGTGCTGCCGCGGCGCGAGCCTTTCTCGCGCGAGCGGGGCGAGGCGCAGGCCAGCGTGGTGCTGCAGATGCGCGGCATCAGCCGGCTGGACCGCGAGGGGGTGCAGGCGGTGCTGCACCTCGTCGCCGCCGCCGTGCCGGGGCTGAAGCCGCAGAACATCGCCGTGGTGGACAACCGGGGTGAATTGCTCTCGCGCGCCGGGCAGGCCGGCGCCACCGGCCTCGTGCAGACCCAGGAGGAGCTGCGGCGCGGCCAGGAGCTGCGCATGGCGCGCAGCATCGAGGAGATGCTGGAGCGCATCCTCGGCCCCGGCCGCGTGCGCGCCGAAGCCACGCTGGAGATGGACCACGACCGCGTCCAGACCACCGAGGAGCGCTTCGACCCCGAGAACCAGGTGGCGCGCAGCCAGTCCTCCACCAATGAGAGCAGCCGCAACGGCGAGGCGCAGAATGTCAGCGTCGCCAACCAGCTGCCCGGCGCGCCGCCGGCCCAGCAGAATGGCGGGCCGCAGAGCCAGGAGGCGCGGCAGGAGGAGACGACGAATTTCGAGATCGGCCGCACCACGCGCAACACGCTGCGCGAGCAGCCGGTGGTGCGGCGCGTCTCGGTGGCCGTGCTGGTCGATGGCGTGTGGGAGGCGGGGGAGAATGGCGCGCCGCCGCGCTTCCGCGAGCGCACGGCGCAGGAGATGGAGCGCATCACCGCGCTGGTGCGCGGCGCCATCGGCTTCAGCGAGGCGCGGGGGGACCGGCTGGAAGTGGCCTCGATGCGCTTCGTCGATCCGGGGGCGGGCAGCGATGGCGAGGTGGCGCGCGGCCCGCTCGGCCTGCCGGCGCTGACGCCCACGCTGACGGCACGGCTGCTGGAGAGCGGCATCTACGCCATCGTCGCGCTGCTGGCGGTGCTGCTGGTGGGGCGGCCGGTGGCGAAGCGGCTGGTGGCGGGCATGGCGCCGCGCCCGCCGGCCGGGCTGCTGGCGGGGGCGGAGGCGGCGCTGGCGGCCCCCGGCATGGCCGGGGCCAGCGCGGGCGCGCTGCCGGCACCGGAGGGCGCCGGGGCCGCGGGCCTCGCGGCCGGCGCCCTGCCGGAGGAGGACCAGGCGATGATCGACCTGGCGATGGTGAGCGGCCAGATCCGCGTCTCCAGCATCAACAGCCTGGCCGATCTGGTCGAGAAATACCCCGAGGAGACGCTGGCCGTGGTGCGGCGCTGGCTCTCCCCCGATGAGGCCAAGGCATGAGCATGACGACGACGCGCGCGGCCCGCCGCGCCAGCGGCCTGAGCGGCCCGCAGAAGGCGGCGACGCTGATGCTGGCGCTGGGCGAGGAGCGCGCCGGCCGCATCCTCGGCCGCATGCATGATGACGAGGTGCGCGATGTCTCCGCCGCCATGGCGCAGCTCGGCGCCGTGCCGGCGGAGGCGGTGGAGGCGCTGTGCCGCGAATTCGCCGAGGAGATCGGCCAGGCCGGCGCGCTGATCGGCAGCTGGGAGACGACGGAGCGGCTGCTGCTGCGCTCCCTCCCGCGCGAGCGGGTCACCCAGATCATGGAGGAACTGCGCGGCCCCGCCGGGCGCACCATGTGGGAGAAGCTCGGCAATGTGAACGAGGCCGTGCTCGCCAACTACCTGAAGAACGAATACCCGCAGACCGTCGCCGTGGTGCTGACCAAGGTGAAGCCCGACCACGCGGCGCGCGTGCTGGCGCTGCTGCCCGATGGCTTCGCCATGGAGGTCGTCATGCGCATGCTGCGGATGGAAAGCCCGCAGGCGGAGGCGCTGGAGGGCGTCGAGCGCACGCTGAAGGCGGAGTTCATGTCGAACCTCGCGCGCTCCGCCCGCCGCGACACGCATGAGGTCATGGCGGAGATCATGAACAACCTCGACCGCGGGGCGGAGGCGCGCATCATGGGCGCGCTGGAGGAGATGGCGGCGGATTCCGCCGCGCGCATCCGCTCGCTGATGTTCACCTTCGAGGATCTCCGGCGGCTCGACGCGCAGGGCATGCAGGTGCTGCTGCGCGCGGTGGAGAAGGACCGGCTGGCCATCGCGCTGAAGGGCGCCTCCGAGACGCTGCGCGACCAGTTCTACAAGAGCATGTCCGAGCGCGCGGGCCGCATGCTGCGCGACGATATCGCCGCCCTCGGCCCCACCCGGCTGCGCGATGTGGAGGAGGCGCAGATGGCCATGGTCGCCCTGGCCAAGGAGCTGGCGCAGCAGGGCGAGATCCGCCTGGCTGAGGGCGGCAAGGCCGAGGAGATGGTGTATTGAGCGCCGCCCGCGACACGGAGCACGGCGCGGAACCGGGCGCCGGCCGCGCGGCGCCGCACCACGCCATCCTGTTCCGCCGCCCGCCAGGGGCGGCCCCCGCCCCGGCGGTGGCCACCCCGCCGC
>NZ_JANFNY010000173.1 GCF_024437745.1 Roseomonas sp. GC11
CGGGAGGCCCTGGCCGGCCTGCTCGCCCAGCCGGTGGCGCCCGGCGCGCGCCTCGCCCTGCTGGCCGGGCAGGGTGCCGCCGCCGCCCCGGCGGAACCGGTGGTCTGCGCCTGCTTCTCGGTGGGCCTCGCCACGCTGCGCGCCGCCATCCTGGGCCAGGGCCTGGCCGATGTGGCGGCGATCGGCGCGGCCTTGCGCGCCGGCACCAATTGCGGTTCCTGCATCCCCGAACTGAAGGAGATCCTGCGCGATGCCCACTCCGCGGCCGCTGCCTGAGGCGTCGCACACGCTGTTTCCGGTCTTCCTCGACCTCGCCGGCCATCGCGTGCTGGTGGTGGGCGGCGGCGAGATGGCGGCGGCCAAATGCCGCCTGCTCGGCCGCACCGGGGCGGATCTCCACGCGGTGGACCCGGCGCCAGAAGAAGAAATGAACGCCCTGGCGGCGGAAGGCGCCCTCACCCTGCACCGCCGCCCCTTCGCCGCCGCCGATCTGGAAGGGGTGCGCCTCTGCTACGTCGCCCTGGAATCCGAGGAAGAGGCCGCCGCCGTGGTGGCCGAGGCGCGGGCGCGCGGCGTGCTGGTCAATGCGGTGGACCGCCGCCCGCTCTGTGACTTCGTCACCCCCGCCTTGGTGGAACGCGGCGCGCTGACCATCGCCCTCGGGACGGCGGGCGCCGCCCCGGCCCTGGCGCGCGACCTGCGCGGGCGGGTGGAAACCGCCATCCCCCCCGGCTATGGCGCCCTGGCCGATTTCTGCCGCGACTGGCGCGCCGAGGCCAGCGCCCGGCTGGAAGGCCGCGCCCTGCGCCGCCGCTTCTGGGACGCCGTGCTGGATGGCCCCGTGGCCGAGGCCGTGCTGGCCGGCGACCGCGCCGGGGCGGAGCAGCAGATGCGCGCCCTGCTGGAGCAGGCCGCCAGCACCGGCCTGCCGGTGCCGCCGGGCCAGGCGCTGCTGGTCGGCGCCGGGCCGGGCGACCCGGGCCTGCTGACGCTGAAGGGCCTGCGCGCCCTGCAACGCGCCGATGTGGTGCTCTACGACAAACTGGCCAGCCCCGCCGTGCTGGAACTGGCGCGGCGCGACGCCCGGCGCGTCGATGTCGGCAAGCGCTGCGGCCGCCACAGCATGACCCAGGCGGCGATCAACGAGCTTCTCATCCGCTGCGCGCGGGAGGGGCTGCGCGTCGTCCGGCTGAAGGGGGGCGACCCCTTCATCTTCGGCCGCGGCGGCGAGGAGCTGGAAGCCCTGCGCGAGGCCGGGCTGGAGGCCGGGGTGGTGCCGGGCATCACCGCCTCGCTGGCGGCGGCGGCGGCGCTGGGCGTGCCGCTGACGCAGCGCGGCGTGGCGCGCAGCCTGCACCTCATCACCGCCCACGGGCAGGAGGACCGCCTGCCGGACCAGGACTGGCAGGCCCTGGCCCGCGCCGGCGGCACCCTGGCCGTCTATATGGGGCTGCGCACCCTGCCCCGGCTGGTGGAACGCCTCACCGCCGCCGGCATGCCCGCCGCCACCCCGGTGCTGGCGGTGGAGAATGCCTCCCTGCCCGGCCAGCTTTCCTGGCCCGGCACGCTGGGCGGCATCGCCGGGACACTGGCCGCCGCCGCGCCCGAAGGGCCGGTGCTGCTGCTGATCGGTGCCGTCACCGCCGCCGCCCGCCGCCTGCCCACCGCCGGGGCCCTGGCCGATGCCGCGTGACCCCGCGCCGCTCCCGGCCACGGAGACCGAGGGCGGCGAGCCGGAACACCCCTTCGCCCCCTATGTCCGCACCCTGGGGCGCGGCCCCGGCCGCTCCCGCGCCCTGACGCGGGAGGAAGCGCGGGAAGCCCTGCGCATGGTGCTGCGCGGCGCGGCGGAGCCGGAGCAGATCGGCGCCTTCCTCATGCTGCTGCGCTATCGCGGCGAGGCGGTGGAGGAAATCGCCGGGCTGGTCGAGGCCGCGCGGGAAGCGGTGGGCGCCGGACCCCTCCCCCCCGGCCATCCCGGCGTGGATCTGGACTGGCCCTCCTACGGCGCCGGGCGGACACGCGGCACACCCTGGTTCCTGCTGGCGGCACTGGCCCTGGCGCGCGGCGGGCACCGCGTGCTGATGCACGGCACCAATGCCTTCACCAGCGGCATGCCCGTCATCGAGGCTCTTGCCCGCCTCGGCCTCCGCCCGGCGCGCGGCCGCGCGGAGGCACTGGCCCAGCTGGCCGAAACCGGCTTCGCCTACCTGCCGCTGCGCGCCATGAGCGCGGAACTGGACCGGCTGGTAGGGCTGCGCGCCCTGCTCGGCCTGCGCTCGCCGCTCAACACGGTGGCCCGCCTGCTCAACCCGGCCGATGCCCCGGCGGGCGTCGATGGCGTCTTCCACCCGCCCTATATCGCGCTGCATCTCGGCGTGGCGCGGCTGCTGGGCCGGCCCCGCCTGCTGGTGGTGAAGGGCGGCGGCGGCGAGGCGGAACGCAACCCGGCCAAGCCCGCCGCCGCCCATCTGCTCGCGGACGGGGGGGAGGACATGCTCCACTTCCCCGCCCTCGCCGACACAAAGCCGGGCGATATCCCCCTGGAAGACATCTGGCACGGCACGCGCCACGACCCCGCGGCGGAAGCCACCATCACCGGCACCCTGGCCCTCGCCCTGGCGGCGCGCGGCATGGCGCCGGAACGCTGCGATGCGGCGGCGCGGGATCTTTGGGAGAAGAGAAAAGGTTAAGGCCTGTTAGAGCTTGATCCAGTCTGCGGTGGCTGCGAGGCAGAGGATGCCGAGGAATGATCGGGCGGTCTTC
>NZ_JANFNY010000174.1:0-1195 GCF_024437745.1 Roseomonas sp. GC11
GCAGGTGCAGCAGGCGCTGGGCCGTGACCCGCATTGCGGTGATCTCTACGTCTTCCGTGGCCGTCGTGCGGACATGGTCAAGATCATCTGGCACGACGGGATTGGCATGTCCCTTTACACCAAAAGGTTGGAGAGAGGGCGCTTCATCTGGCCCTCGCCGGCCGACGGCTGCCTGCAGATCTCGGGTTCGCAACTGGCTTACATGCTCGACGGAATCGATTGGAGGAATCCGCAACGAACTTGGCGGCCTGAGCTGGCAGGATAATGCGCCGCATGGGCAGATCGGCGCTACTCACCGTAGGGCAGATGTGATTCCATCGCCGGCGTGACAGCCGCGCCGGACAACCTGCCCGACGATATCGCCGCACTGCGTGCCGCACTTGCGGCCGAGCAGCTGGCGCGGCGCGAGGCCGAGGCACGCGCCTCCGGCGCCGAGGCGATGGTGGCGCATCTCAAGCTGCTCATCGCCCGGCTGAAGCGGGATAAGTACGGCGCCTCCTCCGAGCGCGGCCGCAAGCTGATCGACCAGCTGGAGCTCGAGCTCGGCGAACTGGTGGCGGCCGCCAGCGAGGACGCCACCAAGGCGGAGAAGGCCGCCGGCAAGGAGGGCCGCACCCGCCGCCCGGACTGCCCGCCCCGCGGCCAGCCAGTGCGGGCGCCCCTGCCGGCCCACCTGCCGCGCGAGCGGGTCGTCATCCCGGGCCCGACCGCCTGCCCCTGCTGCGGTGGCAAGCTGTCCAAGCTGGGCGAGGACGTGACGGAGACGCTTGAGGTCGAGCCCATCAGGTGGAAGGTCATCCAGACCGTCCGCGAGCGGTTCTCCTGCCGCTCCTGCGAGACCATCACCCAGCCGCCGGCACCCTTCCACCCCATCGCCCGCGGCCGGGCAGGGCCGAACCTGCTGGCCATGATCCTGGAGGCCAAGTTCGGCCAGCACCTGCCGCTGAACCGCCAGAGCGAGGCCTATGCCTTTCAGGGCATCGAGCTCAGCGTCTCCACCATCGCCGACTGGGTCGGCGCCTGCACTGCCAACCTCGCCCCGCTTATGACGCTCATCGACGGCCATGTCCTCGCTGCCGAGCGACTGCATGGCGACGACACCACCGTCCCGGTGCTGGCCCGGGGCAAGACAATCACCGGCCGGGTCTGGACCTATGTCCGCGACGACCGGCCCTTTGGCGGCGGGGCACCCCCG
>NZ_JANFNY010000174.1:1292-2572 GCF_024437745.1 Roseomonas sp. GC11
AAACCGGCACCTGGCCGGCTATGCCGGCATCCTGCAGGCGGATGCCTATGCCGGATACAACGCGCTCTACGAGGCCGACCGACAACCGGGGCCGATCACTGAGGCCGCGTGTTGGGCGCATGGCAGGCGCAAACTATTCGAACTGGCCGCGTTGTCGCGGGCGCCGCTCGCCATCGAGGCGGTGCGGCGGATCGACGCCATCTTTGATGCCGAGCGCGCCATCAACGGCCTGCCTGCCGCAGAGCGCCTGGCCGTTCGCCAGCAGCATCTCGCGTCGCTGGTCACCGAACTCGAGGCCTGGATGCGCGAGAACCGCGGCAAGCTGTCCCGTCACAACCCGGTTGCCAAGGCGATGGACTACATGCTGACGCGCTGGTCGGCCTTCGCCCGGTTCCTCGGCGACGGCCGGATCTGCCTGACGAACAACGCGGCCGAGCGGGCGCTGCGTGGTATCGCCCTCGGAAGAAAATCGTGGCTGTTCGCGGGTAGCGACCGCGGCGGCGACCGGGCCGCGGCGATGGTCTCACTCATCCACACCGCCAAGCTGAACGACGTCGATCCGCGCACCTGGCTGGCTGATGTCCTGGCCCGCATCGCCGACCACCCCGCCTCGCGGCTGCACGAGCTGCTGCCCTGGAACTGGGCCCAGGCAAGGGAGGGAAAGGCGGCCGCATGACCAGCACCAGCATCGCCCGGCTCAAGATCACCCTCAATGACGTCAAGCCCGCAGTGGTGCGCCGCGTCGAGGTGCCACTGACCATCCGGCTCGATCGCCTGCACCTGGTGCTCCAGGCCGCCATGGGCTGGACCAACAGCCATCTCTACGAGATCCGAGCCCGCGACGTGGGCTGGGGCGTGCCCGACCCGGACTGGGGAGACGGCCCGCTCGATGCGCGCAAAACGCGTCTCCTCGACGTCCTCGAGGACACCGGCGCGAAGACGCTGAAGTACCTCTACGACTTCGGCGACGGCTGGGAACACACCGTCAAGGTCGAGCGTATCACCGATTCCATGCCCGGCCTCATATACCCGTTCCTGATCGACGCCACCGGGCGCTGCCCGCCCGAGGATGTCGGCGGACCTTGGGGCTACGCCGAGTTCCTCGCGGCGATCGGCGACCCGAAGCACGAGAGCCATACCGAGATGGTCCAATGGGTCGGGGCGCCTTTTGATCCCAACACAATCGATCTCGATGAGCATGCAAAGGCCGTCGAAGACCTCGCCAAGGCGTGGTCGCGCAAGCCAGCCACCAGGCGCAAGCTAGCAAGCTGATCAAGGCC
>NZ_JANFNY010000175.1 GCF_024437745.1 Roseomonas sp. GC11
ATCCATGGGATCAAAGCCTGCCGTTACGGGGCGCCGAGAGGCGCAGCACGATCCCTTCCGCCAGGCAGAGCGCGCAGCGTCTCCAGCGCCGCGGCCCCCGCGCCATCGGCCACCTGCAATTCCGCCTGGCGCAGGCGCAGCGGCGCCGGGCGCGCGCTGTGGGCGGCGGCGCGGCGCAGCACATCCGCCGCCGGCTCGTAGAGGTCGAGCGTCGCCAGCCCCTCGGCGATGCGCTGCGCCGCCGCCTCCAGCGCCGGGCCGGGGGGCAGCTCGGCCTCGCGCTGGGCGAAGGTCTGGGCGGCCTCCAGCACCGGCGTCTGCGGGTCCGCCAGCACGCCGAGCAGCGCCTCCCCCGTGCGCGCCGCCACCTGCTCCGCCGCGTCGGGGAAAAGCTGGGCCGTCTCCTCCAGCAGGGCCAGGGCGCTCTCATGCTGGCCCGCCTGATGATAGAGCTCAGCGGCGCGCAGGCGGCGGGCGAGTTCGCGGCCATCGCCGCGCCAGGCGGGAATGGCGGCCTCCAGCATGGCGGCGGCGGCGCCCGGCTCCAGCCGGCCGCTGGCCAGCCCGGCCTCGGCGATGCGGCCACGCGCGCGGTCGCGGATGTCACGGTCCCGCCCCTCGGCCAGTTTCTCATAGCTGGCGAGGGCGATGGGGAGGTCGCCGCGCGCCTCGGCCAGCCGGGCGCGGGCGAAGGCATAGGGCGGCGTCACGGGCGCCCCCGCCTGCCCGGCCTCCTCCAGCAGGGCGGCGGCGTCGCGCAGGGCGCCGCCCTCCACCAGGGCGCGGGCGGCGCGCGGCAGGAGGCGGTCGCGCAGCGTCGGCGGGTAGCGCAGCAGCAGCGGCGCCAGCCGGTCGAGGTCGGCCAGCACGGCGGGCTCGGGCGCCTCCTCCCCGGCGGCCTCCAGCCGGGCCAGGGCGCGCCACAGGCGCGGCTCGCCCGTGGCGGGCAGGCGCGGATCGTCGAGCGGCGCCAGCGCCTCCTCCACCCGCCCGGCCAGCAGGGCGGCGGCGGCGCCGAGCAGCAGGGCGCGCGGCTCGCCGGCGAGGCGCGGATCCTCCTCCAGGGTGAGCTGCACCAGCGCCTGGGCCTCCGCCCCGAGGCCAAGGGCGAGGAGGATCTGCGCGAGATCGAGGCGCAGCCCGCCGCGCTCCTGCGGCGCGGCGGCGATCAGCGCGGCGAGGGTGGCGCGGCGCTGCTCCAGCAGGGCGGCGGGCGGCTGCTCCGGCAGGGCGAGCAGCCGGGGGATGGCGGCGGCGGTGGCGGCCAGATGGCCGGCGGAGACGGGGCCGATCGCCAGCGGGCCGCTGGTGGCGAGGGGGATGGCGAAGCCCTCGCGCACCGCGCGCAGCACGGTGGAGGGGTCGCGCACCGCCACCGCCACGCCCTGGCCGGTGGCCAGCAGGTCGAAGGGCGGGAAGTCGCGCGCCACCGGCACGCCGCGCGCCGGGGCGGGCAGCAGGCCGAGCAGCAGCAGGCCCTGGGGGCCAGCCTGGCCTTCCCGGCGCTGCGGGTCCGGCACGGCGATGACGCGGCCCGGCGCCTCGGCGCGGAAGAGCAGGCGGGGGGCCTCGCCCTCCTCCTGGTCCAGCGGCAGGGCGGCGGCGGGGCTGGCGGCGGCGGCGGGGAGGAGCACCCACCCGCCTTCCCCCTCGCGGCGCAGGGCGGGGGTGGGGGCGCCGGGGGCGAGCGGCAGGCGCAGCACGGCGGCGCCCGGCACTTCCACCGCCTCCACCCCGGCCAGCAGCGGGGAGAGGCGGCGCAGCGCGGCGATGTCGGGCGGGCGGCTGTCGTCGAAGGCCAGCAGCAGGGCATCACCCCGGCGCAGCGCGGCGGCGGCGATGGCGCGGCCGAAAGGCAGCGGCACGGCCCGGGACGGCATGGCCTGGGGCAGAACAGGCGGGGCCGGCACGGGCTGGGACGGCACCGGCTGGGGCACTGCGGCAACGGGCGCGGGCAGTGGGGCTGGCACTGGAGTTGGCAGGGGGGCTGGCACGGGGGCTGCCGCCACTGGGGCGGGCATCGGGCCGGGCCGGGCCGGCGGCTGGGTGGCCAGGGCGGAGGGGGAGGCCGGCACGGTGGCGGGTGGCGGGCCGGCGACCGGGGCCGTGGGCACCAGAGCCGTGGGCACCTGCTGGGCCGAGGAAGCCGGGGCGGAGGAGGCCGGGGCTGAGGAGGCCGGGGCGGCACGGCTGGCGGCCATGGCCTCCAGCGCCTGCATCGCCGCCGGATGGCGTGGCGCTGGACGCAGCGGGGCAGGCCGCGCTGCGCGGGCGGCGCATCGGCTTCGTGCAGCAGGCGC
>NZ_JANFNY010000176.1 GCF_024437745.1 Roseomonas sp. GC11
CGTGAAAACCTGATTGTCGCTGCTCTCCACCATGCCCAGAACATGGGAACAGCATTCAAGCTCTAACAGGCCTTAGAGCCGCGCATCGCGCGCGCCCGGCAGAGCAACACGGATGCCGAGCAGGCCATCCGCGAGCAGGCGCGCGAGACGAACAAGATCCTGGCTGAGCGCGAGAGGCTCATCGAGGCCAATGAAACCGCCGAGCAGCGCTATCTGCGCGGCGTCGAGCGCCTGCTGGAGCTGGTCGAGAAGGCGCAGGCCATCGGCAGCCCCATTCCCGTCGAGACCATCGATCGCGCGCTGCAGAAGCTGGATGAGGGCTATGCCAAGGCGGGGGAGGGGGCCAAGGCGCTCGGCGAGGAGAGCGGCAAGGCCCATGAAACCGTGCGCGAACTGGGCCTGACCTTTTCCAGCGCCTTCGAGGATGCCATTGTCAAAGGCGAGAAGCTCTCGAAGGTGATGCAGGGCATTCTCTCCGACATCGCCCGCATCATCGCCCGCAAGACCATCACCGAGCCGCTGACGGAGAGCGTTTCTGCGGCGGTGAAGGGCTTCTCCTTCGGCGATATTTTTTCCTCCGCGGGCTCCTGGCTCTCCGGCCTGTTCCGCGCCGAGGGCGGGCCGGTGACGGCCGGGCAGCCCTATATCGTCGGCGAGCGCGGGCCCGAATGGTTCGTGCCCGGCAATTCCGGCACCGTGCTGCCCAATAGCACCGCGCCGGGCGGCCCCACCATCCAGCAGAGCATCAGCATCGATGCACGCGGCGCCGATGCTGGCGTCGAGGCGCGGCTGCGGCTGCTGGCCAACCAGATTGCCCGGCAATCCTCGCTGATGACGCTGGACGCCATCCGCCGTGGCGGCACGGCCTATCGGACGGTGAAGGGATGACGGAATACCCCTGGCCGGAGACGCTGCGCCCGTCGCGCATGAGCTTCTACCTGCAGCACAACACGCTGCGCTTTGCCTCGCCCATCACCCGCGCCACGCAGGTGCTGCGGCGGGAAGGGGCGCGCTGGGTGGCGGAGCTGACCTTCGATCCGCTGAACCGCCAGCGGGCCGGGGTGATGGACGGGCTGCTGGCGGCGCTGGCCGGCTCGGTCAACACGGTGCGGCTCTATGACTGGCGGCGCGAATACCGCAGCGGGGATCCGCGTGCCCAGGGCGATGTTCCAAGCGGGCCCTACAGTTTCTCGGACGCCACCATTTTCACCGATGGCACGGGGCTGGTGGTGGGCTCGGGCAACCCGGCGCTGGCGGCCGGCGCGGCGCGTGGCGCGCTGTCGATCGAGACGGCGGGCTGGTATCCGTCCCAGATCGCCGTCGGCGCCGGCGATTATATCGGGCTGGCGGGGCGCCTCTACATCGCCACCCAGGCGGTGACGGCCACGGCGGCCGGCACGGCCAGCATCCCCATCGCCCCGCCGCTGCGCGCAGCCGCGGCCCTGGCCGAGCCGCTGGTGCTCAGCCAGCCCACGGTCGCCATGCGGCTGGTCTCGGATGATGAGGGCGCCAACCCCACCAGCCCGGGCCGCTTCAGCAGCTACACCCTCTCCCTCGAAGAAGCGTTGTAACCCAGCGTCCCGATATGTCGGCATCCCGATATGCTGACATATCGGTAAATCGGAGTGTCGGCATGTCGGAAACCCTGCCTCCGGAGGGCGTGGTGCCCACGCCGCGCCTGTCGCGGCAGGCCGCCGCTGCGGCCACCGCTCCGGTGGTCTGCCCGGTCACCCTGGTCCTGCTCGACTTCGCCTCCGGCCCGATGCGGCTGTGGACGGGGCTCGGCCAGATCGCATGGGCTGGCGAGATCTGGGAGGGCGCCGGTGCGCTGGGCGCCATCGGCGAGATCGAGGAGACCACCGAAATCCGTGCGGTCAGCCTGACCCTCTCCCTCTCGCCGGTGCCGCAGGCGGTGGTGGACATCGCCCTGGCGGAGCAGAGCTATCGCCTGCGCCGCGCGGAAGTGTGGGGCGCCCTGCTCAACGATCAGGGGGCCTTCGTCGCCGATCCTTTTCCTCTGTGGGCCGGCCATATGGACACGATGCGGGTGGTGGATGGGGCGGAGTCCAGCGTCAGCATCAACTGCGAGAGCCGCTTCATCGATCTGGAGCGCGCCGAGGTGCGGCGCTACACCGATGCCGATCAGCAGGCTGAATATCCCGGCGATCGCTTCTTTGAGTTCGTCCCCGCCCTGGTGGACGCGCAGATCAGCCTGCCAGCCAGCTGATGCCACGGCGCCCAACTGAG
>NZ_JANFNY010000177.1 GCF_024437745.1 Roseomonas sp. GC11
TTCTTTGAGTTCGTCCCCGCCCTGGTGGACGCGCAGATCAGCCTGCCAGCCAGCTGATGCCACGGCGCCCAACTGAGAGCTGATCTCGGGCCGCTGCACGGCAAACGCTACGCCGCGCAGCAGCAACAGCCGGCCCGCAGCGGGCGGCCAGGTCGGTGGCTATGGCGCCAGCCCCCGCCAGATGAGTTCGCCCCCGAGCACCAGCAGGCCGACGAAGAAGCAGAGCCGGAAGGTCTCGGGCCTCACTCGTGCCCGGAGCCAGTTGCCGAACGCCATGCCCGCGAGAGCGGGCAGGACCGCCAGCAGGGAGGCGGCCGAGGCGGCGAGCGGCAGCGCGCCATGCAGCGCAAGGCCACCGGCAAGCGCGAGGGTGGAGACGGTGAAGGACAGGCCGAGCGCCTGCACGAGGTCGTCACGCTCCAGTCCGAGCGAGCCGAGGTAGGGCACGGCAGGGATGACGAACACGCCCGTCGCGCCCGTGACCAGCCCCGTGACCGTGCCGACGAGAGGCCCCGCCCAGGGTTCCGCGGCAGGCGGCACGCGCAGCCTGAACTTTGCGATCCCGACGAGGCCGTAGAAGGCCAGCGCGGCGCCGAGGAATGCTGTGGCGGCGCCCGTGGCAGTCCCGGCGATCACCCCCGACCCGGTAACGGTGCCCGCGACGACGCCCAGCATCATGGGCCAGAGGCGGCGCAGGAGATCGCCGAAGCGTGGGCCGGCGAGGAGTTGCCATAGGTTCGTCACAAGCGAAGGGACGAGAAGCAGCGCGGCAGCTTCGACGGGCAGCATGGCAAGGCCGAGCAGCCCCATGGCGACCGTCGGCAGGCCGAGCCCGATCACGCCCTTCACGAGTCCTGCGAACAGGAAGGTGCCGGTGAGGAGTGCGGCGTAGGGCAGGAGATCCATCATGGTCGGGATGTTGCGACCCATGCCCCTCTGCCACAATGCGGGAGTGGCGTAATGTGCCTTAGTCTGAAACAGAGGCAGGACGCCGCTGATGCACTTCGACCTGACCGACCTCCGCCTCTTCCTCCATGTCGCGGAGGCGGGGAGCATCACGGCTGGTGCCCAGCGATCCGGCCTTGCCCTGGCATCGGCCAGCGCGCGCATCCGGGGCATGGAGGAGCAGGCCGGGGTCCCGCTGCTGGAGCGCGGCCGGCGCGGCGTGGAGCCGACGCCCGCGGGCCGAGCATTGCTGCGCCATGCGCGGCTGGTGACAGCGCAGGTGGAGCGGATGCGCGGCGAACTGGGCGAATACACCCGCGGGCTGAAGGGGCATGTCCGCCTGGCTGCCAACACCGCCGCCGCGGCTGTGCACCTGCCCGAAATTCTGGCGGCCTTCCTGAGCGCGAACCCGAATGTCGACCTGGAACTGGATGAGCGCTCCAGCCCTGAGGTGGCGCGCGTGGTCGCGGAGGAGGGGGCCGAGATCGGGATTGCGGCCGACCACGCGGACCTGTCGGGCCTGGAGGTCACGCCCTTCCGGACTGACCGCCTGGTGCTGGTCGCGCCGCGCGGTCATCCTCTGGCCGGCCGCGTGCGGATCGGCTTCGCGGAGGCGCTGGGGAGCGAGTTCGTCGGCCTTTCCGGCGATGTCGCGCTGGGTGGGCACCTCGACGGGCACGCAGCGCGGGCGGGCGGGCGCATACGGACGCGTGTTCGCGTGCGCGGGCTGGACGCCGTCTGCCGCATGGTTGCGCTTGGTGCGGGCATCGCCGTGGTGCCGGAGGTGATGGCGCGGCGGTGGGGTGAAGCGGGTGCGCTCGCCTTCGTCTCCCTGGAGGATCCATGGGCCGAGCGGCGGTTGGTGATCGTCGTGCGGCGGTTCGACTTGCTGTCGTCCCATGCGCGACGATTGGCCAAGCATCTTGCTGTAGCCGCTGGAGAATGGCGCAGTGAACCCGGAAATCCACCCTGACAGGTGGCCGCTCAGGGCGGCTGGTATAATGCCACGCCGCCCCGATTGGCTGGTCCGGCTGGCAGCCCTGCTGGCGGCGGCAGAAAGCCGCCCCTTCGACGGCGCCAGTTGGAACTGTGGCCGCTTCGCGCTGGCGGCGGTGGAGGCCGTCACCGGCCGGCGGCCTGCCTGGCGGCCCGCTCCCTCCCTGGCCAGCATCGCCGACACGGCCGGCTTTCCGCGTCTACCGCCAGCTTTCGCTCGGCCCGGTGACGTGGTCCTGGCGCCGGATCCGGACCGCCTGGGCGTTGTCCTTGACTACGGCCGCGTGGCCTT
>NZ_JANFNY010000178.1 GCF_024437745.1 Roseomonas sp. GC11
GGGGCTTCGCCCCTCTCAAACTCTCCCCACCAAAGGCCTGAGGCCTTTGGAAACCCTTTCTGATGGCGGGTGCAGGGGACCCCGTCCCCTGCTGGGGGTTGAGGGGGCAAAGCCCCCTCAAGGCCACGCGCGGCACGCATCGTCCAACCGTCTCTTACAGGCCGGTGCGGGGCGGGTCGAGGTAGAGCGGGCTTTCCAGGTAGCGCCGCAGCCAGTAGCGCGCCAGCACGCCGAGCGCCGCCGCCATCGGCACCGCCAGCAGCACGCCGAGGAAGCCGAAGGCCACGCCGCCGGCGAAGAGGGCGAAGATGACCCAGACGGCGTGCAGTTCCACCCGGTCCCCCAGCAGGCGCGGATAGATGATGTAGCCCTCCACCACCTGCCCGGTGACGAAGACGGCCAGCACCATGCCGACGCCGTTCCAGGTGCCGAACTGGCCGATGGCCAGCAGCAGCGCCGTGGCCAGCCCCGTCATCGAGCCGACATAGGGGATGAAGGAGAGCAGCCCGGAGGCGATGCCCACCATCAGCCCCAGCTCCAGCCCGACGGCGGAGAGCCCCATGGCGTAATAGGCGGCGAGCAGGGCGCAGCAGAGCAATTGCCCGCGCAGCCAGGCGGAGAGCACGCGGTCCGTGTCCTTCGCCAGCTGGCGCAGCACGGTGGCGGAGCGGCGCGGCAGCCAGCTTTCCAGCCGCATCATGATGCGCGGCCAGTCGCGCAGCAGGTAGAAGGCGACGACGGGCGTCACCACCACCAGGGTGAAGACGGAGAACAGCGCGTAGCCGCCGCCGATCAGCCGCGTCGCCGCCGTGCCGAGATAGGAGAGGATGGCGCCGATCTGGCTGACCGCGAGGTCGCGCAGGCGGGTGTCGAAGACCTCCGGCCCGAAGCGCTCCTCCAGCGCGGCCAGGGCTTCCTGCACGGCGCTGGCGATGCCGGCGGCATAGCTTGGCAGCCGGGCCAGCAGGGTGCCGACCTGGGCGATGATCAGCGGGTAGAGCAGCAGCAGGGCGATGAGGGCGAGCGCCATCAGCGCGGTGACCAGCACCAGCGAGGCCAGCCCGCGCGGGATGCCGATGCGCGAGAGCCGCGTGGCCAGCGGGTCGAGGAAATAGGCGACGCAGCCGGCCAGGACGAAGGGCGTCAGGATGGCCGAGAACAGCCAGAGCAGGAACAGCCCCGCCGCCAGCAGCCCGAGCGCCAGGGCCAGGCGCTGCGCCCGCGTGGCGGTGCGCGGCCCGCGCGGCGTGGCGGGCGGGGCCGGGGGCGAGAGGGGGGGGGGAGGGGGGGGCGGCAGCCGCGGCGGTGGCGGTGTGGCGGAGAGGGTGCGGCCCTCGGGCAGGCGGGCCTCGGAGGCGCCGGGCAGGCGCGCTTCGGGCGGGCGGCTCATCGCCCCTCCCCCGCGAGGCGCGGCAGCAGATAGGCGAGGCCGGAGGCGAGGGTGGTGCCGGTGGCCAGCACCACCAGCCCGTCCATCAGCAGCGGCGCGCGCAGCCCGAAGCCCGCCAGCAGCAGCGCCAGCGCCGCCAGCAGGATCTGCGCCACGGTATTGGCCTTGGAGATGCGCAGCGGCTGGATGCGCGGCGGCGCCCCGGTGAAGGCCAGCAGCGCCACCCCGCCCAGGATCAGCACGTCCCGGAAGACGACGAGCAGCGCCAGCCAGTCCGGCAGCACCCCGGCCCAGGCGAGGCCGAGATAGGTGCAGACCAGCAGGGCCTTGTCCGCCAGCGGGTCGAGCAGGGCGCCGAGGCTGGACTGGCTGCCCATCCGCCGCGCCAGCCAGCCATCCAGCGCATCCGAGAGGCCGGCCCCGGCGAAGACGAAGAAGGCGATGTCCAGCCGCCCGTGCAGGATCAGCCAGAGCGTGGCCGGCACGGCGAAAAGCCGCGCCAGGGTGATGGCATTGGGCAGCGTCAGCGCCCCCAGGGCCTGCCCTCCGGCCTGCCCTTCGGCCTGGCCGGGCGGTGTCCCTTCGGGGGGCGGGGGCTCAGCCGCGCCCGGCAAGGCCGAGTTGCCAGAAACCGGATGGCGCGGCGGCGGGCAGCAGGGCGGGGGCGCCACCCAGGACGCCGCCGCCGCCCCAGCGCACCGGCGGGGCGAGGCCGCCCCCCGGCTGCGCCACGCCCGCCGCGGC
>NZ_JANFNY010000179.1 GCF_024437745.1 Roseomonas sp. GC11
CCGGCGCGCCGCTGCGCCTCGCCCAATCCCAGCCCGAGGCCACCGGCCGCCCCATTCCCGCCGCCACCCCCGCCCGCCCGGCGCCGGTGGTGCCGCCCGTTTCCACCACCGCGCCCACCCCCGCCCCCTCGGCCGAGGATGCCATGGCCCAGGCCCTGCGCGCCCGGCGCGAGGTGCTGGATGAGCGCGAGCGCCGCATCGCCATGCGCGAGGCCGTGGTGGCCGCCGGGGAGCAGCGCCTGCAGGCGCAGCTCGACGCCCTGGCCGGCCTCCAGGCCCGCCTGGAGGAGAGCGAGCGCCAGACCCGCCAGCGCGACGAGGCGCATTGGACCAGCCTCGCCCGCCTCTACGAGACGATGCGCCCGCGCGAGGCGGCGGCGGTGTTCAACGAGCTGGAGCTGCCGCTGCTGGCGCAGATCGTCAACCGCATGCGCGAGCAGAAGGCCGCCCCCGTCTTCGGCGCCATGGAGCCCGAGCGCGTCCGCGCGCTGACCGCCGAGCTGGCGCGCATGCGCGCCGCCCGGCCCGGGCTCTAGCCCCGCCCTTTCCGCCCACTTCCTGCCCAGGAGAAACCGCCACGATGACCCTCGACCGCAACGTCAAAGTCCTGGTCGTGGACGACTACAAGACGATGACACGCATCATCCGCAACCTGCTCAAGCAGATCGACTTCCACGACGCCGACGAGGCGGCGGACGGACACGAGGCGCTGGCCAAGCTGCGCAGCGGCAATTACGGCCTGGTGATCAGCGACTGGAACATGCAGCCGATGACCGGGCTCGACCTGCTGAAGGAGGTGCGCGCCGATGCCCGGCTGAAGCACCTGCCCTTCATCATGGTCACCGCCGAGAGCAAGACGGAGAACGTGGTGGCCGCCAAGCAGGCCGGCGTCTCCAACTACATCGTCAAGCCCTTCAATGCCGAGACGCTGCGCGACAAGATCGAGAAGGTGATGGTGCATGGCTGACCCTGACGACGTGATCGCCGGCCTGCGCGGCAATCTGGCGGCCACCGCCACGACGCTGCTGCAGGAGCTCGAGGAGCTCAGCCGCGTCATCGCCACCGCGCGGGCCGAGGTCATCGCCCTGCGCGCCGAGGGGCTGGATGAGCGCGCCATCCCCACCGCGACCGACGAGCTGGCCGCCATCGTCCAGCACACGGCGCAGGCGACGCATGAAATCCTCGATGCCTGCGAGAAGCTGGAGCTGCTGGCGCCGAAGGCCGCGCCCGAGGTGGCGGAGGGGCTGACCGCCGCCACCACGCGCATCTACGAGGCCTGCGCCTTCCAGGACATCACCGGCCAGCGCATCGCCAAGGTGGTGAGCGCCCTGCAGACGATCGAGACGCGCATCGGCCGGGCCAAGGCCAGCCTGGCGGCGGAGGTGCAGCCGCCGCCGGCGGCCAATGCCCCGCGCGTGGACGGGCTGCTGAACGGCCCGCAGCTGCCGGGGGCCGCGATCAGCCAGTCCGCCATCGACGCGCTGTTCGACTGAGGGTGGTCATGCGGGGGGTGGCCATGCGGGGGGCGGGGTGATGCGGGCGGGCGGCTCTCCGGGCTGGCTGCTGGCGCTGTGGCTCGGCCTCGGGCCGGGGGCGGCGCTGGGGCAGGCGCTGGGGCAGGGGGCGCCCGCCGCGCCGCCTGTCTCGCCTGCTGTCTCTCCCGCCACCCCCTCCACCCCCGCCCCTGGCCCCACCCCTGGCCGCCCGGCGCCGCAGCGGGTGACGGTGCGCACCGGCCTGCACCCCGGCTTCAGCCGCCTGGTCTTCGACTGGCCCCAGGCCCCCGGCTATTCGCTGGTGCAGAAGGGGGAGGCGGTGGAGCTGGTCTTCGGCGCCGCCGGGCAACTCGCCTTCGAGGCCGCGGCGGTGCGCCCGCCGCGCAATATCCTGGCGGTGGAGCCGATGCCGGGCGGGCTGCGGCTGCGGCTGGCGCCGGGCAGCCGGGCGCGGCATTTCGTGCTCGGCAACCGGGTGGTGGTGGATCTGCTGGACCCGCCCGAGCCCCCCACGCCACCCGCCGCCGCCGGTTCCGCCAGCGCGGCCAGCGCCGCCCCGCCGCCGCGGCGGGCGCCTTCCGGG
>NZ_JANFNY010000017.1:0-54159 GCF_024437745.1 Roseomonas sp. GC11
GCCCAGGCCGGGGCGCAGGCGGCGGCGGCGCGGCGGCGGCTGGCCCTGGCCGGCGGCGCCCTGCTGCTGACCGTGCTGGCGGTGGCGGGCGGCGCGCTGTTGCTGTCGCTGCGCGTCGCGCGGCCGTTGCGGCAGTTGACGCAGGCGGTGGGCCGGCTGGCTGGCGGTGCGCTGGACACGCCGCTGCCCGGCGACGCGGATGGCGGGGAGGGCCGGCGCGCCGCATCGCGGCAGGATGAGATCGGCGCCATGGCCGCGGCGTTGCGCCACCTGCGCGCCGAGGCCCGCCGCGCCCGCGTGCTGGGGGGGGAGGTGGCCGCCACCCAGGCCGCCCGTGCCGCCCGCGCCGGGGCGCTGGAGGGGTTGCTGGCCGGTTTCGAGGGGGATCTGGCCGGTGGTCTGCGCGGCGTGGCGCAGGCTGCCGGGGCGCTGGATGACAGCAGCACGGTGATCGCCGCCGCCGCCGGCGAGGGGGCCGGCGCGGCGGCGGCGGCGGAGGCCGCCAGCCAGGAGGCCAGCGGGCATATCGCCGCCGTGGCGGAAACCGCCGGGGCGCTGGCGGCAGCGGTGGCCGAGGTATCGCGCGATGTGGGGGCCAGCGCCGGCGCGGCCGCCAGCGCCGCCGGCATGGCGCGCGCGGCGGAGCGGCAGGTGCGCGCCCTGGCCGCCGCCGCCGCCGCGGTGGCGCCGGTGCTCGGGCTGATCGAGGGCATCGCCCGGCAGACCAATCTCCTCGCCCTGAATGCCACCATCGAGGCGGCGCGGGCGGGGGAGGCGGGGCGCGGCTTCGCCGTGGTGGCCGGGGAGGTGAAGGCCCTGGCGGCGCAGACCGCCCGCGCCACCGAGCAGATTGGTGCCCAGCTGGCCGCCATGCAGTCCGGCGGCCAGGCGGCGGTGGGGGCGATGGAGGGGATCGCCGGTGCGATCCAGCAGCTGGACGGCATCGCCGCCCAGGTGGCGGAGGCGACGGAGCGGCAGGCGGAGGCGACGCGGGGCATTGCCGCCGCTGTCACCCAGGCTGCCGCCCGCGCGCAGGAGGCCAGTGCCCAGGCCGCTGGCACCCGGGCCCGGCTGGCGGCGATGGGCGGTGGGATCGAGGCTCTGCGCGCCGCTGCCGGCAGCCTCTCTGGCGAGACCGCGGCGCTGCACCAGCGGGCCGAGGTCTTCCTGGCGGCGGTGCGGGCGGCCTGAGGGAGGCCGGTTGCGCGCACTGAACGCGGGGTCCGGGGTGGCCGTGCCACCCCGGCCGAGGGGTCTGGGGAGGGCGGAGCCCTCCCCAGGTTAAAAATCCCGTCTGGGGAGGGCGGAGCCCTCCCCAGGTTAAAATCCCGTCTGGGGAGGACGGCTCTTCTTCTCAGAGCCGCGCCAGCACGCGGTCGATGAAGGCCTGTGTGCTGCCCAGGTAATGCGCCGGGTCGGTCAGGCGGGCGATGTCCGCGGCGCTGATGGCGGCGGTGACTTTCTCCTCCCGCCCCAGCGCCTCGGCCAGGGAGATGCCTTCGGCCAGGGCGGTGTCGCAGGCGTGGTGCACGGCGTCATGCGCCGCGTTGCGGCCGAGATGCGGGGCGAGGCCCATCATCACCGCCTCCGCCACGATCAGCCCGCCGGTGGAGTCGAGGTTGCGGCGCATGCGGGCGGCATCCACCGTCATGCCCTCGGCGATGAAGCGGGCCTGGTCCAGCGCGCCATGGGCCAGGGTGAAGGCCTGGGGCAGGGCGAGCGGCTCGGCCTGCCAGGGGCCGGTGCCGCGCTCCTGGTCCACCGCCATGGCGGCCAGCATCTGCGGCACCAGGGCGTGCACCCCGCGCGCCTGGGCGAGGACGTATTCGCAGGCGATGGGGTTGCGCTTCTGCGGCATGGTGGAGGAGCCGCCGCGCCCCGGCGCGTGGGGCTCGAAGACCTCGGCCACCTCGGTCTGCATCAGCAGCATGATGTCGGTGGCGAATTTCGACAGCGCGCCGGTCAGCAGGCCGAGGACGCAGACGGCCTCCGCCATGCCATCGCGCGCGACGTGCCAGGGCGCGTCCGGCACGGCGAGGCCGAGTTCGGCCCCCAGCCCCTCAGCCACCGCCAGACCCTGGTCGCCGAGCGAGGCGAGGGTGCCGGCCGCGCCGCCGAACTGCACCTTCAGCAGGCGCGGCAGCAGCTGGGCGATGCGCTCGCGCATGGTGATCAGCGGCGAGAGCCAGATGGCGCATTTATAGCCGAAGGTCAGCGGCAGGGCGTGCTGGAGATGGGTGCGCCCGGCCATCACCGTGCCGCGGTGCTCGCGCGCGCGGGCGCCGAGGGCGGCGTTCAGCCGGGCGAGGTCGGCATCCAGCAGGGCGAAGGCGTCGCGCAGCTGGAGGACGATGGCGGTGTCGATGATGTCCTGGGTGGTGGCGCCCCAATGGGTCCAGCGCCCGGCCTCGGCCCCGGCCAGGGCGGAGAGCTGCTTCACCAGCCCGACCACCGGGTAGCCGGTGTTGCGGGTGGCGCGGGCGAGCGCCGGCAGGTCGAGCTTTTCCACCTGCGCCGCCTCGGTGATGGCGGTGGCGGCCTCGGCGGGGATGATGCCGAGCTTCGCCTGGGCGCGGGCCAGCGCCGCTTCCACCTCCAGCATGCGGGCGAGGAAGGCGCGCTCGCCCACCAGGGCGCGCATGGCGTCGGTGCCATAGAGGACGGAGAGCACGGCGCCGTCGGCGGGGTTGACGGAAAGCATGGGCGGTATTCCTCCTGGAAGGGCGGGGCGGGGGGCGTTCAGGCGCCCGCCGCCGCCTCCTCCCGCATCTGGGCGTAGGTCTGCCTGGCCAGTTTCAGCGCGTGGTTGGCCACCGGCACGCCGGCATAGGCGCCGACCTGGAGCAGAACCTCCGAAAGCTCCTCCGGTGTCACGCCGGTCTGGCGGGTGGCCCTGACGTGCAGCACGAATTCCTCGTGCCGGGCGAGGGCGGCCATCATCGCCAGGGTCAGCAGGCTGCGGGTATGGCGCGGCAGGCCGGGGCGCGTCCAGATCTGCCCCCAGACATTGCGGGTGATGTAGTCCTGGAAGGGCTGGTCGAAGGCGGTGGCGGCGGCGCTGGCGCGGGCGACATGGGCGGCGCCCAGCACGGCCCTGCGCACCTCCAGCCCGGCCTCCAGCAGATCGGCGGGCGGGAGATCGGCGGCCCGGCGGGCCTGGCCGTCGAGATGGGCGAGCATCGCCTCCGACACCGCGGCCGCGGCCTCGTGGTTGACGATATGCTGCACCCCCGGCAGGACCCGCAGGGTGGCCGCGGCGAAGCGCGCCTGCAGGGCCTGGGTGGCGGCCAGGGGGGCGGCCGGGTCGGTCTCGCCCTGGAGCAGCAGGGCGGGCTGGGGCAGCCGGGCCGGCATGTCGGCCGGGGTGAGGTCGCGCAGCGCGGCGGCGGCGCCGGCATAGCCCACGCGGTCGGTGCGCAGCAGCATGGCGCGCAGGCCGAGCCCCTCCGGCGCCTCGGGATGGGCCACCCAGCGCGGCATCACCGCATCGGCCAGCACGCCGGTGCCCTCGCGCAGCACGGCGCCGATGCGTTCCTGCCAGGTGGCCGCATCTGGGTATTCCAGCGCGCCACCGATAAGGATGAGCGAGGCGGCGCGCTCCGGCGCCAGCGCCGCCATGCGCAGCGCGACACAGGCGCCGAGCGAGGCGCCGCCGATATGGGCCCGCGCGATGCCGAGGGCGTCGAGCAGCGCCAGCGCATCGCGCGCCAGCATCTCCATGCTGTATTCGCCGGGGGTGACGCTGGTCAGCCCGTGGCCGCGCAGGTCGGGGCGGATGACGCGGTAGCGGCGGGTGAGGGCCGCCACCTGCGGGTCCCACACATGCAGCGTGGTGCCGATGGAGTGCAGCAGCAACAGGGGCGGCGCCTCGGCCGGCCCCTCCACGACGCAATGCACCAGGAGGTCGTTGACCGGAAGGAACATGGTGGGGTCTCGTCCTGTCTCTCTTTGGGCGCGACCGTCGCCGGGCGGCGCGCGGCGGTCAATCCCGCGCGCCGCGCGGGATCATGTCAGCCAGCGAACCACGGCGAGAGAAAGCGCGGGGCACGCAACGCAGAGCAGCAGGCGCAGCACATCCATCGCCAGGTAGGGGAGGACGCCGCGGTAGATGCGGGCCATCGGCACGTCCTTCGCCAGGGCGGCGATGACGAAGACATTGAGCCCGATGGGGGGCGCCGTCAGCCCGATGCCCACCACCACCAGCACGAGGATGCCGAACCAGAGGGCCGTCTCCTCCGGGGAGAGGCCGAAATCCAGCGCCGTCACCACCGGGAAGAAGACGGGCAGGGTGAGCAGGATCATCGCCAGCTCGTCCATCACCGCGCCGAGGATGATGTAGCTGACGAGCAGCAGCGCCAGCACGCCATAGGCCGGCAGGTCCTGCGCGGTGATCCACTCGGCCAGCAGGTCGGGCGCCTGGGTCAGGGCGAGGAAGGCGTTGAACACCTCGGCGCCGAGCAGGATGGCGAAGATCATCGCCGTGGTCTCGGCGGTGCCGCGCAGCGCGTCCATCAGCTCCGCCCGGCCCAGGCTGCGGCGCAGCAGGGCCACGGCCAGGGTGGCGACGACGCCGATGGCCGCGCTCTCGGTCGGGGTGAAGACGCCGCCATAGATCCCCCCCACCACGGTGACGGCGATGAGCAGCACGGGGATGACGTTGAGGAAGGCGGCGCGCTTCTCCGCCGCCGAGAGGGGCGGCGCGGGCGGCATGGCGGCCGGGTTGAGCCGCGCCTGGATCAGCACGGCGATGATGTAGGAGAAGGTGGCGAGCAGCCCCGGCACCAGCGCCGCCATGAACAGCTTGGCGATGTTCTGTTCCGTGCTGATGGCATAGACGACGAGGATGACGCTGGGCGGGATGAGGATGCCGAGGGTGCCGCCCACGGCGATGGTGCCGGTGGCGAGGCCCATCTCGTAGTTGTAGCGGCGCAGTTCCGGCAGGGCGGCGCGGCCGAAGGTGGCGGTGGTGGCGACGGAGGAGCCGCAGACGGCGCCGAAGGCGGCGCAGGCGGTGATGACGCCGATGGCCAGCCCGCCGCGCCGCTGGCCGAACAGCGCCTGGGCCGCCGTGAAGAGATCCCGCGCCAGGCCGCCGCGCTCGGCGATGGCGCCCATCAGGATGAAGAGCGGGATGACGGAGAGGGTATAGTTGGCGAAGAGGTGGTAGGGCGTGGCCTTGAGGTAGTTGGCCAGCACCTCCCAGCCGAGGATGTGCTGGTAGCCGAGGGCGCCGGCGAGCAGCATGGCGAAGCCCACCGGCGCGCGCAGGGTGATGAGCAGCAGCATGGCGCCGAAGCCGGCGCCGGCCATCAGGAATTCCTCACTCACGCGCGGTTCTCCCCGGCGAGCAGGCGGCGCGCCCAGAGCAGGGCGGCGAGGGCGGTGGCGGCGAAGGCGAGGGCGCCGAGGGCGATGGCCCACCAGAGCGGCAGGGAGAGCACCATGCTGCGGGTGTCGCTGCGCAGCGCGTCGAGGGCGCCGGCGGCCATGCGCCAGCCGAGCAGCAGGGCGGTGGCGCCCCAGGCGAGGTTCCAGAAGGCGTCCAGCCCGTCGCGCAGGCGGGCGGGCAGCCAGGTGGTGAAGCTGTCCACCAGGATATTGGCGCGCATCAGCGTGCCCCAGGCGAGGAAGCCGAAGACGGCGAGGCCGGAGCCCATCTGCACCAGTTCGAAATCCCCCGGTATGGGCTGCCCGCCGAGCCAGCGGCGCAGCACGCTGGCGGTGGTGAGCAGGGCGGTGGCCAGCAGCAGGGCGCTGCCGCCCAGCATCAGCGCGTGTGCCAGGCGGGCGGTGGCCCCGCGCGGCGGGGCGGGTTGTGTCATGGCGCGTCGGCTCCGGCGCGGAGAGTCACGGAAGGCGGGGTCCGGGGCGGCCCTTGCCGCCCCGGCGGGGGGGGGGGGGGGGGGGCCCCCCCCCCCCCTCTCACTTATAAGCGACCACCGCCCCGTCATCCGTGAGCAGCACGAGGGTGTCCTGCGCGATGGCCCCCGGCAGGGAGACCGCCCCCGGCAGCCGCAGCCTGCCGCCGATGGCGCCGGTGCCGGCGTCGATCAGCAGCGCCTCTTCCTTGCTGGAGGGAAGGATGAGGCGCCCCCCGGCGAGCAGCGGCGTGCCGAAGGTGGCGTTCTCGTCCTTCTTCCGCTCCTTCCCTTCGGGCGGGGCGTTGAGGTCGTTGATCCAGCGGATCCGCCCGCTCTCGCGCTCCATGGCCAGCAGGGTGCCGTTGCCGCCGATGAGGAAGAGCCAGTTCCCGGCGACGACGGGGCTTTCCGTCCCGCCGATCTCCACTTCCCACAGCCGCCGCCCGGAGCGCAGGTCGACCGCCATGGAGGTGCCGCCCATGCCCATGGCATAGACCCGCCCCTCATGGATGACGGGCAGGCCGCGCACGCCGGGGATATCGCCCACGCCGCCGCGGCTGCGGCCGGCCAGGCTCTCGGTCCACTGCACGCGGCCATCCTCGGGGCGCAGCGCGACCAGCTCGCCCGAGGGGAAGCCGGCGACGACGAAGCCCTCCGCCACCGCCGGGCCGGGCAGGCCGAGCGGCATGGCCACGGCCTGCTGCGCGCGGTAGGCCCAGAGGCGCTTGCCATCGGCGGCGGAGAAGACGAGCAGCTGGTTTTCCAGCGTCGGCACGAAGACGCGGCCCTCGGCCACGGTGGGGGCGCCGCGCGTCGGCGCCGGCAGGCCGATGCGCCAGCGCGGCTTGCCATTGGCAGGGTCGAGCGCCAGCAGCTCGGCGAGGCCGGTGGCGACATAGAGCGTGCCATCGGCGAAGGCGCAGCCCGCGCCGACGGCGCCGACATCATCCTTCTCCGGCCGGGTGTCGAAGCGCCAGCGGCGCGCGCCGGTGGCGAGGTCGAAGGCCGAGACCTCGCCATAGGCATCGGCGGCGAAGACCATGCCCTGGGCGATGACCGGCCCGGTGGTCAGGCGGCGGCGGTAGCTGCTGCCGGTGCCGGCGGAGCTGCGCCAGATCTCGGCGAGGCGCGGGCCGAGGGCGGCCTGCCCGGTGGCATGGGCGGGGCCGGAGCCCGGCTGCGGCCACTCCGCTCGCGCCACGGGGGCGGGCAGGGTGAAGGGCTGGGCGGCCAGCGCCGCATCGGCCTCCAGCGGGCGCTGTGCCGCCAGGACGGGGCGGCGGACGCCCGGCAGGCGGTCCTTGCTCTCGCCGAACCAGTCGCAACCGGCCAAGAGGCCGGCCGAGCCGAGCAGCACCGTGCGCCGTGTCCAGTTCATGCCCTGCATCAGACCCCCAATCCTGCGGCCAGCCGGCCGGCGCGGTCGCGCAGGCCCCGCGGCGCGGTGACATCCTGGGCCAGCGCGTCGAGTTCGCGCTTGGCCGCCGCCTTGTCGCCCTGGCGCAGGGCGAGCAGGGCCTGAAGCTCCCGCGCCGAGGCCCGCCAGGCATTGCCCGGCCGCGTCAGCGGCTCAAGGCGGGCGGAAAGCTGCGCCGGCGCCTGCGTGTCGATGCCGTGCAGCACCCACATCAGGCTGGCCAGGTCGCGGTAGAGCTGCGGTGCCTGCGCATCGGCGGCGAGGCCGGCCCAGAGGGCCAGGGCGGCGTCACGCTCCCCCGTCTCGGCCTTCAGCGCGGCGGCGCGCAGCGTGGCGAGGATGCGGTAGCCTTCCGGCCCGCTGGCCGCCTGGGCGGCAAACTGCGCGCCCGCCACCTTCAGGTCGGCGCCCTGGGCCTCGGTGGCGCGGTGCTGCTCCAGGAAGGCGGTGGCCGCCTGCAGGGCCTCGCGCTGCTGATACCAGCGCCAGCCCTGCCAGCCGCCCAGCCCGGCCAGGACCAGCAGGGCCGCGCCAAAGGCCAGCCCGCCATATCGCAGGGCCAGCCGCTGGGCTTTCTCGGCCCGCAGGTCTTCCTGCACTTCGTCGAAAATATCCGGCAAGGTCCGGTCCCTGAAGGCTGTGACAAGCGCGCGGGACCATAGCGGCAGCCGCGCCCGGCGTTAAGGCCCGCGCCTTGAGAGGGGCTTTGCCCCTCTCAAACACTCCCCGCCAAAGGCCTGAGGCCTTTGGAAACCCATTCTGGAAAGGCAGGGGTGTCTGAGGGGGCAAGGCCCCCTCAGCATACGAACCCCTCAGTGAAAGAGCACGGGCCGGCCCTGGGGCGCGCCCTGCACCTCGTCCTCGCGCATGGCGACATGGCCGCGCAGGATCGTCATCACCGGCCAGCCGGTGACGCGCTGCCCGGCGAAGGGCGTCCAGCCGCAGGGGGAGGCGATCCAGCTTTCCTCGATGGTGCGGCTCTTCTTCAGGTCGACCACGGTGAAATCCGCGTCATAGCCGGCGGCGAGGCGACCCTTGCCGACGGCGCCATAGACCCGCGCGGGGCCGGCGGCCATCAGGTCCACCAGGCGGCCGAGCGAGAGGCGCCCGGCATTCACATGGTCGAGCATCAGCGGCACCAGGGTCTGCACGCCGGTCAGGCCGGCGGCGGTGGCGGGCCAGGGGCGTTCCTTCGCCGCGCGGCTGTGCGGCGCGTGGTCGGAGCCGATGCAGTCCACCGTGCCGTCCCGCACCGCCGCCCAGGCCGCTTCCATGTGGCGGGCATCGCGGATGGGCGGGTTCATCACCGCGTAGCCGCCCAGGCGGTCATAGGCCTCATCCGTCTGGCTCAGGTGGTTGACCAGCACCTCGACCGTGGCGACGTCGCGGAAATCCTTCAGATAGGCCAGTTCCTCGGCGGTGGAGACGTGCAGGATATGGGCCGGGCGGCCCGTCTCCCGCGCCAGCGCCATCAGCCGGCGGGTGCCGAGCAGGGCGCATTCCACATCGCGCCACTCCGCGTGCAGCCTGTGCGGGCCGCCGGCGGCATAGAGCGGCTTGCGCGCCTGGAGGCGGTATTCATCCTCCGAGTGGTAGGCGATGCGGCGGCGGCCGGAGCGCATGACGCGCTCCAGGCTGGCATCGTCCTCCACCAGCAGGTCGCCGGTCGAGGAACCGGCGAAGACCTTGATGGCGCAGACATCGCGGTTCAGTTCCAGCGCCGCCAGATCGGCGATGTTGGACTTGGCCGCGCCGACATAGAAGCCGATGTCGCACCAGGACTTGCCCTGGATATAGGCCCGCTTCTCCTCCAGCGCCGGCTGGCTGGTGATGGAGGGGGTGGTGTTCGGCATGTCGAACACCGCGGTGATGCCGCCCAGGATCGCGGCCCTGGTGCCGGTGGGGATGGTTTCCACCGCCGGGTCGCCGGGGTCGCGCAGATGGACATGGGGGTCGATCAGCCCGGGCAGCACGTGCAGCCCGGCGCAGTCCACCACCTGCGGCGCGCTGGCGCCGCCGAGATCGCCGATCGCGGCGATGCGGCCGGCCTTCACGCCGACATCCGCCACCGCCTCGCCCCAGGGCAGCACGCAGGTTCCCCCGCGCAGGATGAGATCGAAGCTGGTCATGCGGCATCCTCTCGACGCAAACGGACGGGCTGTCTTTAGGCAGTTTCGCCAGCGGGGGCGACCCCTTCTCGCGGCTCTGCTACAGGGCGGGCGAAGCCCAGGGAGAATGCCCGCCATGAGCCTGTCCGACCGCCTGCGCGCCGCCCACGCGGCCGACTGGGATGCCGCCATCACCCACCGCTTCGTGGCGGAGCTTTGCGCCGGGCGCGTCGCGCCGGAGGTGCTGCGCGCCTATCTCGTGCAGGACTACCAGTTCATCGACCGTTTCGTGGCGCTGCTGGGCGCGGCCATCGCCAGCGCGGACAGTTTCGCGGCGCGGCTGCGGCTCTCCCGCTTCCTGGCCATGATCACCAGCGACGAGAACACCTATTTCCAGCGCGCCTTCGACGAACTCGGCGTGCCGGAGGCGGAGCGCCGCGCCCCCGCCCTGACCGCGACCACCCGCGCCTTCCAGGCGCTGATGCGCGAGGCCGCCGAGAGCCGTTCCTATGCCCAGGCACTGGCCGTGCTGGCGGTGGCGGAATGGCTCTATCTGAGCTGGGCCGAGCGCCACCAGGGCCCGTTGCCCGAGCGCTTCATCCATGCCGAGTGGATCACCCTGCACGACAATGATGATTTCCGTGGCTTCGTCGGCTGGCTGCGCGCCGAGCTGGACCGCGTCGGCCCGGCCGAGGAAGCCGCCTGTGCCGCGCTCTTCGGGCGCGCGGTGGCGCTGGAGCGGCGGTTTTTTGATGATTTGTATGAAGGTTAATGTTCTTTTTTGAAAAAAAGAACCAAAAAACTTTTTTCAGTTTCGCGTCCCGCTGTGCCGGGAGACGGCGGCAGCCTGAAAAAAAGCTTCTTTTTCTTCAGAAAAAGAAGAATTTGAATGCTGAGAGGAATTCAGGAAATCCGCAGCATCGCCACCGAGATCGCCATTGCCGCGCCGCCGGAGGATGTCTGGCGAGTCCTGGTGGAGTTCAGCCGCTACCCGGAGTGGAGCCCCTTCCTCCTGGAGATTGCGGGGGAGGCGGTGCCTGGGGCATGGCTGAGGCTGCGCATCCGGGCGCCGGGGCGGCGGCGCCTGATGGTCCGCGCCCATGTGCTGGCGGCCGAGCCGGGCCGCCTGCTGCGCTGGACGGGCGCGCTGTGGTGCGGCCTGTTCCGCGTGGAACACATCTTCCGGCTGGAGCCCCGCCGCGCCGGCTGCGTCCTGCATCAGGCGCTGCATTGCCGCGGCCTGCTGCCGGGGCTGCTGGGGGCGGGGCTGTTCACTGACCTCCGCCAGGGTGCCGAGGCGCTGAATGACGCGCTGAAGCACCGGGCGGAGGTGCAGCCCTGAACGGCCTCAGCGGCCGATCAGCTTCTCCGCGATCTGCACGGCATTGAGGGCCGCGCCCTTCAGCAGCTGGTCGCCGGCGACGAAGAAGGCGACGGAGTGGCCCGTGGGGTCGCCCAGGTCGGCGCGGAAGCGGCCGGCGAGGACATCGCCCTGGCCCGAGGCCTCGGAGGGCATCGGGAAGTGGTTCTTCGCCCGGTCATCGACGATGCGCACGCCCGGCGCCGCCGCCAGCAGGGCCTTCACCTCCTCCGGCGCCACGGGGCGGTTGAACTCGACATTCAGCGCGATGGCATGGGCGCGCAGGATGGGCACGCGGATGCAGGTGATGCCGAGCGGCAGCGCCGGCGCGGCCATGATGCGCCGCGTCTCGGCGATGACCTTCAGCTCCTCGCCATTGTAGCCCGACTCGGGGTCCACCTCGGCATTGTGGCTGAACAGGTTGAAGGCATAGGGGTGCGGCAGCACCGTCGGCGTGAAGGCCTCGCCCTTCAGATAGGCCTCGGTGGAGGCGCGCAGCTCCTCCATCGCGGCGGCACCGGCGCCGGAGGCGGCCTGATAGGTGGCGGCGGTGACGCGGCGGATGCCGATCGCCTGGTGCAGCGGCCAGAGCGGCACGGTGGCGATGATGGCGACGCAGTTGGGGTTGGCGATGATGCCGCGATGCCGGGCGATCTCGGCGCCATTCACCTCGGGCACCACCAGCGGCACGTCCGGGTCCATGCGGAAGGCGGAGGAATTGTCCACCACCACCGCGCCGGCCTTCACCGCCGCCGCCGCATAGCGCTTCGACACGCCGGAGCCGGCGGAGAACAGGGCGAGGTCCACACCCTCGAAGCTGTTTTCATCCAGTGCCTCGACCACCAGCTCCTGGCCGCGGAAGGACATGGTCTTGCCGGCGGAGCGAGGGGAGGCGAGCAGCTTCAGCGAGGCCAGGGGGAAGTCGCGCTCCTCCAGGGAGCGCAGCATGTCCACGCCGACGGCGCCGGTGGCGCCGACGATGGCGACGACAGGGTTGGCGGCCACGCTCTGATAGGGCGGCTGTGCGAGGTCGGCGGGGGAGTTCAGGACGTTCATGGTGTCTCTGTCCGGTGGTGCCGGGGAGACGGGGCCGGTCCTGTCCGGCTTGGGCCCCGCTTGCTCCGGCGGGGCCTTCTGGTGGGTTATTCCGTGGCGATCACCGCGCACGCACCAGAGGACGCCCCGCCGGAGCGGTCGTCTTGGTAATGCGCTTGATAATGATGGTCGCGGACATGGCCGACATCTCGCCCCAGCGCCGGCCCGAAGTCAAGAGGCGGGGCTTGAGGGGGGCTTTGCCCCCTCAAACTCCCCCCATTCTTTCCCTTGGCAGGGGATAGTATCCCCTGCACCTGCCTTCAGATGGGTTTCCAAAGGCCTCAGGCCTTTGGTGGCTGCAAGGCACTGCCTTGCAGGTTTGAGAGGGGCGAAGCCCCTCTCATGACGCGCGGGCCGGTGGCCTTTCAGGCGCCGAAGAGCACCGTTTCGCCCTGCCGCGCCTCAGAGGGCAGGCAGAGGGCGGCGAGGGCGGGGGCGACATCGGCCGGCTGGGCGATGCTGTCCGGGTTCTCGCCCGGCATGGCCTGGGCGCGCATCTTGGTGGCGACCACGCCGGGGTCGAAGAGGTTCACCCGCAGCGGGGTGTGCTCCACCTCCTGCGCCCAGGTCTGGACGAGGTGCTCCATCCCGGCCTTGGAGGCGCCATAGGCGCCCCAGAAGGCCTTGGGCCGCTGCACCCGCCCGGTGGTGACGAAGACGGCCCGCCCGGCCGGCGCCGCGCGCAGCGGCGGGTCGCAGGTGCGGATCAGCCGCCAGGCGGCGGTGAGGTTGGTGCCCAGCACATCCGCCCAGTCGCGCGGGGTGATGTGGGCCACCGGCGTCAGCGCCCCCAGCGCCCCGGCATTGTGGACGAGGATGTCCAGCCGGCCGAAGCGCTCCACCAGGGAGGGGCCGATCATGTCGATCTTCTCGGCGTCCTTCACCAGGTTGAAGGGGAGCAGGGTGGCGGAGCCGCCGGCGGCGCGGATGGCGTCATCGGTTTCCTCGAGCCCGCCCTGGGTGCGGGCGACCAGCACGCAATGGGCGCCGAGGCGGGCGAGTTCCCGCGCGGTGGCGGCGCCGATGCCCCGGCTGGCGCCGGTGACGAGCGCCACCTGGCCGGCCAGGGGAGCAGCCAGAGGGCCAGCCAGGGGAGAGCTGGCCGGCCGGGTGCTGTCGGCGGCGGCGCTCATTTGCTGTTGGCGACCAGCAGGGTGGGGACGCGCTCCGGCTGCCCTTCGAAGTCGGTCAGCGGAATGGCGTAGTCGCCGGTGAAGCAGGCGTCGCAATAGCCGGGGTTGGCGGCATCGCGGCCCGGGCGGCCGAGGGCGCGGTACATGCCGTCCAGCGAGATGAAGGCGAGGCTGTCGGCGCCGATGATGCGGGCCATTTCCTCGACATCGTGGTTGGCGGCCAGCAGCTTCTCCCGCTCCGGCGTGTCGATGCCGTAGAAGCAGGAATGCGTCGTGGGGGGGGAGGAGATGCGCATATGCACTTCCTTCGCCCCGGCCTGGCGCACCATCTCGACGATCTTCTTGGAGGTGGTGCCGCGCACGATGGAGTCATCCACCAGCACGACGCGCTTGCCCTCGATCATCGGGCGGTTGGCGCTGTGCTTCAGCTTCACGCCGAGGTGGCGGATCTGGTCCGTCGGCTCGATGAAGGTGCGGCCGACATAGTGGTTGCGGATGATGCCGAGCTCGAAGGGAATGCCGGCCTCGCTGGCATAGCCCATGGCCGCCGGCACGCCGGAATCCGGCACGGGCACGACGACATCGGCCTCCACATGGCTCTCGCGCGCCAGCTCGCTGCCGATGCGCTTGCGGGTGGCATAGACGGGCGTGCCCTCCACCACCGAGTCGGGCCGGGCGAAATAGATGTATTCGAAGATGCAGAAGCGGCTCTGCGTGCGGCCGAAGGGCTTGATGCTGCGCAGGCCGTCATTGTTGATGATGACCAGCTCGCCCGGCTCGATATCGCGGATGAACTCGGCGCCGACGATGTCGAGGGCGCAGGTCTCGCTGGCCAGGACATAGGCGCCGCCCTCGCCGGCGCCGAGGCGGCCGAGCACCAGCGGGCGCACGCCCATCGGGTCGCGCGCGCCGATCAGCGCGCCATCATGCAGGGCGATGAGGGAATAGGCGCCCTGCACCTGCTTCAGCGCGTCGATCAGCCGGTCCACGACATTGGCGTAGAGGCTGATGGCGATGAGGTGGACGAAGACTTCCGAGTCGGTCGTGCTCTGGAAGAGGCAGCCGCGGCGGACCAGGGCGCGCTTCAGCACGGCGGCGTTGGTCAGGTTGCCATTGTGGGCGACGGCGAGGCCGCCGAACTCGAAATCGGCGAAAAGCGGCTGGACGTTGCGCAGCGCCGTCTCGCCCGTGGTGGCGTAGCGGTTGTGGCCGACGGCGCAGCGCCCCTTGAGGCTGGCCATCACCTTGGCGTCGCCGAAGATATCACCCACCAGGCCGAGGCCGCGATGGGCGTGGAAGGCGCCCTTCTCGGCGAGGGTGACGATGCCGGATGCCTCCTGCCCGCGATGCTGCAGGGCATGCAGGCCGAGCGCGGTGAGCGCCGCCGCGTCGGTCGCGTTCCAGACGCCGAAGACGCCGCATTCCTCATGGAAGCCGTCTTCGTCGTCCCAGGGTTGGGTGGAGGGCAGGGGCTGCATCGGCATCCTCGTTACCGGCCTCGGGCCGGGGGCCGCAACAGCTCGTCCATGCTGGGCATGCTGCGCTGCGGCAGGTCTGGAAGTCGCGGGCGATACTCCGGCGGAAGCTGGGAGACAAGCAGCGAAGCCGCGTCCGCCACCAGGGGCAGGGTGCGGGCCTCACGCACCGGCTCGGGCCAGCGTTCCACCGTGGGCAGGAACAACCCGCCCACGATATAAGCGAGCACAACCAGGAAAGCACCCCGGGCGAGGCCGAAGACCATGCCCAGCGCGCGGTCCAGACCCCCGAGGACCGAAGCCCGCACCAGCCCCGCGAACCAGCCGATGAGCAGCTTCAGCACGATGAGTGCCAGCAGGAAGCCGCCCGCGCCGGCCGCGATCTCGGCCAGCCAGGGCGGCTGCACATAGGCCGCCGCCAGCTGTGATGTGCCGGGCAGCATGTAGATGGCGAAGATGGCCGCGCCGGCCCAGGCGCCGACGCCCAGCACCTCCCGGACCAGCCCGCGGAAGAAGGCGATGAGCGCCGAGAGGGCGACCACCGCGAGGACAATGCCGTCCACCCAGGTCATCGAGTGCAGCCTATAACCAAGAGGGCCGGAGGAGTCACGCCGTGGTGCCTCTGCGCTGCGCGCAAGGGGTTGCCCCCGCGGCTCATCCCGGCGCAACGCCCGCGGACAAAAGTTTTTTGGTTCTTTTTTCCAAAAAAGAACCTCTTCCCCTCACTCTTTCTTAGGACTCTTCTCCGCGCCCTTGGCCGCCGAGGCCGCCAGTGGCGCCACCAGATCCGCCAGGTGCCCGATCTCGGACAGGCGCAGCCCGTCATGGGCCGTGGCGGCGCGCCCGCCGCGCGCCACGCGGCGCGGCAGCATGGCGGCGGCGAAGCCCAGCTTGGCGGCCTCGCGCAGGCGGGTATCGGTCTGCGACACCTGCCGCACCTCGCCCGAGAGGCCGATCTCCCCGAAAAAGACCATATCCGGGTCTGTCGGCCGGTCCGTGGCGGCGGAGACGAGCCCCCCCCCCACGGCGAGGTCCGCCGCCGGCTCGCTGACGCGCAGCCCGCCGGCGATGTTCAGATAGACGTCATTCTGCCCGAGGCTGACGCGGCAGCGGCTTTCCAGCACGGCCATCAGCATGGCCAGCCGCCCGGAATCCCACCCCACCACCTGCCGCCGGGGCGAGCCGCCGGAGGCGGAGGGCGAGAGCAGCACCTGGATCTCGACCAGGACGGGCCTTGTGCCTTCCATCCCCGCGAAGACGGCGCTGCCAGAAATATTGCCACGCCGCTCGGCCAGGAAGAGGGCGGAGGGGTTGGCCACCTCCACCAGCCCGCGATCCGTCATCTCGAAGACGCCGATCTCGTCGGTGGCGCCGAAGCGGTTCTTCACCGCGCGCAGGATGCGGAACTGGTGGCCGCGGTCGCCTTCGAAATAGAGGGTGGCGTCCACCATGTGCTCCAGCACGCGCGGGCCGGCCAGCGTGCCTTCCTTCGTCACATGCCCCACCAGCACCACGGCGAAGTTGCGCGTCTTGGCCAGCCGCGTCAGCTCGGCGGCGCAGGCGCGCACCTGGCTGACCGTGCCGGGGGCGGAGTCCAGGCTGTCCAGCCAGACCGTCTGGATGGAGTCGATGATGACGAGGGTGGCCTCCTTCTCCTCCTCCAGGCTGGCCGCGATGTCGCGCAGGCTGGTGGTGGCGGCGAGGCCGAGCGGGCTGTCCTGCAGGCCGAGGCGCAGCGCGCGCAGGCGCACCTGGTCGATCGCCTCCTCGCCCGAGATATAGAGGACGCGCCGCCCGGCATTGGCGATGCGCGCCGCCGCCTGGAGCAGGATGGTGGATTTGCCGATGCCCGGATCGCCGCCCACCAGGATGACGCTGCCGGGGACGAAGCCGCCGCCCAGCACCCGGTCCAGCTCCGCCATGCCGCTGACAGTGCGCGGCGGTGGCGCGGCGCGGCCCTTCAGGGCGACGAATTCCAGCCTGCGCCCGCCCGCCGACTTGCCGGCGGGGCCGGGGGCGCGCGGGGCCTCCGGCTGCTCCTCGACGATGGTGTTCCATTCGCCGCAGGTGTCGCAGCGGCCCTGCCAGCGCGGCGCGACGGCGCCGCAGTTCTGGCAGACAAAGCGGGCGGTGGATTTGGCCATGCGGCTTATATGGGACGAAAAGGGAACAAAGGCGAGTGGCTCTCTGGGAGGGCTCCGCCCTCCCAGACCCACCCGCCGGGGTGGCGCGGCCACCCCGGACCCCGCGATCCGTTGGCGCTTTCTGATGGCGGGGTCCGGGGGGACCCTGTCCCCCCGGCGGGGGTCAGGGGGCGGAGCCCCCTGGTTACTTCCGCAGTTCCATGGTGATCGGCCCTTCGCGCTCGCCATTGGCGAACTGGTCCACCATGGGGTTGCCGCTGTGGCCCAGGGTGGCGGCGGGGCCGGTCCAGACCATGCGGCCCTTGTGCAGCATGGCCGCCGTCTCGCCGATGCGCCGCGCGCTGGCCATGTCATGCGTGATGGAGACGGCGGTGGCGCCGAGCGTCTTCACGCAGTCGACGATCAGCCCGTCGATCACCGCGCCCATGATGGGGTCGAGGCCGGTGGTCGGCTCGTCGAAGAAGATGATCTCCGGCCGCGCGGCGATGGCGCGGGCCAGGCCCACGCGCTTCTGCATGCCGCCCGAGAGCTCGCTGGGCGAGAGGTCGCCGACGCTGGGGGCGAGGCCGACCTGGGCCAGCACCTCCGCCGCGTGGTCGCGGGCGCGGGCGCGGGTGATGCGCTTCTGCGCCAGCAGCTTGAAGCAGACATTTTCCCAGACCGGCAGGCTGTCGAACAGCGCGCCATTCTGGAACAGCATGCCGATGCGGTCGTTCAGCGCCTCGCGCTCGCGCCGCTTCATGCGCAGGATGTCGCGGCCGTCGATCTCGATGCTGCCGGCATCGGGCTGGATCAGCCCGAGGATGCACTTGATCGTCACAGACTTGCCGGAGCCCGAGCCGCCCAGGATGACCATGCCCTGGCCGGCCTGGATGTCGAGGTCCACGCCATCCAGCACCGTCTTGGCGCCGAAGCGCTTGGTCAGGCCGCGCAGGCGGATCTTGGGGGGGGTGCTCATCAGCCGAAGAACATCGCGGTCAGCACATAGTCGAGTGCGAGGATGAGGATGGAGGAGGCGACGACGGCGCTGGTGGTCGCCGCCCCCACGCCCTGCGCGCCGCCACGGCTGTTATAGCCGTGGTAGCAGCCCATCAGCGTGATGACGAAGCCGAACACCGCCGCCTTCACCAGCCCGGAGAGGACATCCTCCGGCTGGACGAAGTTCAGCGTGGAGGTGAGGTAGGTGATGGAGGTGAAGTTGAGCTGCGTGGTGCCCACCAGCCAGCCGCCCATCACGCCCAGGATATCGGCCACCACCACCAGCAGCGGCATGGCGATTGTGCCCGCCAGCAGGCGCGGCGCCACCAGATACTTCATCGGGTTGGTGGAGAGGGTGGTGAGCGCGTCGATCTGGTCGGTGACGCGCATGGTGCCGATCTCGGCGGCGAAGGCGGCGCCGATGCGCCCGGCCACCATCAGCCCCGCCAGCACCGGGCCCAGCTCGCGCGTGATGGAGAGCACGACGACATTGGCGATCGCGCTTTCCGCCCCGAAGCGGGAGAAGCCGGAATAGGATTGCAGCGCCAGCACCATGCCGGTGAAGACGGCGGTGAGGGAGACGACCGGCAGGGAGAAATAGCCGATCTCCAGGAAGGCGCGCAGCACGAGGCGCGGGTAGAAGGGCGGCCGCACCACATGCGAGACGCCCGCCAGCGCGAAGAGGGCGACGGCGCCGAGGGCGCGGCAGGCGCCCAGCGCGCCGCGCCCGATGGCCGCCAGGAAGGAGAGGATCAGGGTCAAGTCGCGGCTACCGCTTCATGCCGGGAGGTAGCGCCGCCGGTAGCGGGCGCCGAGGGAGGTGAGGATCTCATAGCCGATCGTGCCGGCCAGCGCCGCCACCTGGTCCGGCGTCTGCGCCGGGCCGACCAGCTCCACCCGGTCCCCCGGTCGGGCTTCCGGCGCATCGGTGATGTCGAGGGTGATGAGGTCCATCGAGACGCGCCCGGCCAGCGGTACCGCCACCCCGTGCAGCACGCCGATGCCCTTGCCCGAGAGGGCGCGGAGATAGCCATCGGCATAGCCCGCGGCGATGGTGGCGATGCGGCTGGGCCGCGCCGCCGTCCAGGTCGCGCCATAGCCGACGCTGGTGCCCGCCGGCACCTGCCGCACCTGGAGGATGGGCAGGGTGAGGCGCATCACCTGCCGCATCGGGTTGGGCCGGCCCGGCGTCGGGTTGATGCCGTAGAGGGCGCAGCCGGGGCGGGCGAGGTCGGAGGCCCAGGCCTCGCCCAGGAACAGCCCGGCGGAATTGGCGAAGCTGCCGGGCAGGCCGGGCAGCGCCGCCCGCGCGGCGGCGAAGCGCGCCGCCTGCACCACGTTCAGCGGGTGGGCGGGCTCATCGGCGCAGGCCAGATGCGTCATGACATAGCGCAGGCCCAGCGCCGCGAGGTCGCCGGCCACGGCGCCCAGCTGCGCGGCGTTCAGCCCCAGCCGCTCCATGCCGGTATCCACATGCAGGATGGCACCGGTGCGGCCGGCGGCGCGCGCCTCGGCGATGTCCTCCGGGCTGTTCAGCACGGGGGTGAGGCCGGCGCCCCCATCAGCGCCCCCATCGGCATTGGGCGGGAAGCCGCCGAGCACGCCCACCATCGGGCCGTGGCCGAGCGCCTCGCGCAGGGCCAGACCCTCGGCGAACTGGGCGACGAAGAAGTGGCGGCAGCCGGCTTCCGCCAGGGCGCGCGCCACCGGGGCGGCGCCGAGGCCATAGCCATCCGCCTTCACCACCCCGGCCACCGGGCCGCTGGCGTGGCGGGCGGAGAGGTCGCGCCAATTGGCCACGATGGCGCCGAGATCGATGACCAGCTCGCCCTCGAAGGCCGCCAGCGGGCGGAGAGTGTCCATGCTGTCCGCCTCAGTAGTCGCTGCCGCCATGCTGGTCCCCGTGCGTGATGTCCAGGTCGCCGAAGCGGGTGAACTCCGCCTCGAAGAAGAGCGGGATGGTGCCGGTGGGGCCGTGGCGCTGCTTGGCCACGATCAGGTCGGCCCGGTTGTAGGCCTTCTCCATGCGGTCGCGCCAGGAGGTGTGGGCGGCCTCGAACTTCTCCAGGTTGTCGAAGTTGGTCTGCTTCGGCTCCTGCATCTTCAGGTAATAATCGTCGCGGTAGACGAACATCACCATATCGGCATCCTGCTCGATCGAGCCGGATTCACGCAGGTCGGCCAGCTGCGGGCGCTTGTCCTCGCGGTTCTCCACCTGGCGGGAGAGCTGGGACAGGGCGATGACCGGCACCGCCAGTTCCTTGGCGATGGCCTTCAGCCCCTGGGTGATCTGGCTGATTTCCTGCACGCGGTTCTCGGGGCGGGAGCCGGCGGCGGGGCGCATCAGCTGGAGGTAGTCGACCACGATCAGGTCCAGCCCGCGCGTGCGCTTGAGGCGGCGGCAGCGCGTGCGCATGGCGGAGATGGTGATGGCCGGCGTGTCGTCGATGAAGAGCGGCAGGCGGGCGAGGTCGCGGCTGACCTCGACGAAGCGGTCGAAATCGCGCTGCTGGATCTCGCCGCGGCGGATGCGGTCGCCCGAGATGCGGCTTTCCTCGGAGAGGAGGCGGGTGGCGAGCTGGTCCGCGCTCATTTCGAGGGAGAAGAGGGCGCAGCCGCCCCGCGGCACGGCGCCGGGGCCGTGCTCATCCTCCGCCGCGCGCAGCAGGGATTTGGCGGCGCCGAAGGCGATCTTGGTGGCCAGCGCCGTCTTGCCCATGCCGGGGCGGCCGGCGAGGATCACCAGGTCCGAGGGGTGCAGGCCGCCGGTCTTGGCATCGAGGTCGCGCAGGCCGGAAGGCAGGCCGGAGACGCCGCCGCCGCTGGTGAAGGCCTTCTCGGCCAGGCTCACCGCATCGGTCAGGGCGCGGTTGAAGGTGACGAAGCCACCCTCCGAGCCGCCATCCTTGGCGAGGTCGAACAGCGCCTGCTCGGCCGCTTCCAGCTGCTCGCGCGCTTCCAGCCCCTCCTCGGCGCCGAAGGCGCGGTTCACCACCGTCTCGCCGAGGTCGATCAGCTGGCGGCGCAGCCAGCAGTCATGGATGACCTTGCCGTATTCGCCGGCATTGATGATGCCGACCATGGCCGAGAGCAGTCGCGCCAGATAGGCGGAGCCGCCGACATCATCGAGCAGGCCGGAATGCTCGAACTCGGCGCGCAGGGTGACGGCATCGGCCAGCTGCCCGGCCTCGATGCGGCGCTGGATGGCGGCGAAGATGCGGCCATGCACCGGGTCGGCGAAATGCTCGGGCGCGAGGAACTCGGAGACGCGCTCATAGGCCTTGTTGTTGGCCAGCAGGGCGCCCAGCAACGCCTGTTCCGCCTGGGAATTGGAGGGGGGGAGGCGCTGCGACAGGCCAAGCAGCCCTTCACCGGGCGGGGGAACGCTGTTCATGCGCCTAATCTAGACCGGACCCGCCCCGGCAGGCGAGGCTCGCCCTGTGGATAACGGGGATGATGCGAGAGGGAAACAGGGGGCTCCGCCCCCTGACCCCCGCCGGGGTGGCGGGGCCACCCCGAACCCCGCCATCAGTCAGGACGCTTCAAACTGACGGGAGATCCAAGAACCTCAGCGTCTTGGTGGGGGTCCAGGGGGCAAAGCCCCCTGGCCTCGGCCTGGATCATGTAGTCGCGGGCGAGGGGCAGGGTATCGACCCGGCGCGTCAGCTGCAGCTGCCAGTTCATATGCCCCATGCGGCGGAAGGCGAGTTCCGAGCCGGCCAGATAGAACTCGAACATCCGGCAGAAGCGCTCATCGTAGAGGCTCTGGATGGCGTCGCGGTTGGCGGCGAAGCGGCGGCGCCAGTGGGCGAGGGTCTGGGCATAGTGCAGCCGCAGGATTTCGATATCGGTGGCCCAGAGGCCGGATTTCTCCACCGCCGGCAGCACCTCCGAGAGGGCCGGGGAATAGCCGCCGGGGAAGATGTAGCGGGCGATCCAGGGGTTGGTGCTGCCCGGCCCGTCGCTGCGGCCGATGGCGTGGATGAGGGCCACGCCATCCTCCTTCAGCGCGCCGCGCAGGGTGCGGAAGAAGCCGCGGTAATGGTCGATCCCCACATGCTCGAACATGCCGACGGAGACGACGCGGTCCACCGGCTGCCGCCAGTCGCGGTAATCCATCAGCTCGAAGCGGACGCGGTCGGCAAGGCCCGCTTCCTCCGCCCGCGCGCGGGCCAGCTGAAGCTGCTCGGTGGAGAGGGTGATGCCGGTGACGCGGGCGCCATATTCCCGCGCCAGGTACAGCGCCATGCCGCCCCAGCCGCAGCCGATGTCCAGCACGGTGAGGTCCGGCTGGTCGAGCTTCAGCTTGGCGGCGATGTGGCGCTTCTTGGCCTCCTGGGCTTCCTCCAGGGTTTCCTGCCCGGTGGGGAAATAGGCGCAGGAATATTGCCGGTCCCGGTCGAGGAAGAGGGCATAGAGCCGGCCATTGAGGTCGTAGTGGTGCGCCACGTTGCGGCGGGCGCGGCTGGCGGGGTTCAGCTGGTCCAGATGGCGGCGCAGCCAGCGCAGCTTTTCCATCAGCGCCTCGGCCGGGTGGCCATGGGCCATCAGGTTCAGCACCAGCACGTCCATCATCTCGTAGAGGGAGCCGTCGAGCGGGGTGATCTCCCCGTCCATATAGCCCTCGCCAAGGGCCAGGGCGGGGTTGGTGAGCAACCGCCATTCGGCGCGGCGGGTGCGGATATTCATCCCGGCGGAGGGGCCGTCGGTGCCACGATAGACGCGGCAGGTGCCATCGGGATAGCGAACCGTCAGGGTCCCGCAACGGATCATGCGGGACAGAACGCGGTCGAACAGCATTGTCCGGACCTTTCCTTCTCCACAGCCGATGAAGCCTGGGATGGGTCTGGGTTACTGTCCATTCAAGCGGATGGGAGAGAGTTTACGACTTCTCCATGAAATTTTGGTGGCGAAGCGATGGCGGGGCATCGCCGCGGTGGCGGCGCGGCCCGTGGGCCTGTTCGCTCCCGCCCCACCCGCGCCCGGTCGCAGCCCTGGCGCCCCGCCTCTCCACCAGACGGCGGCAGCCTGACAGAAAAGCGGCAGCCTGAAAAAAAACCTCTCCCCGGGTGGGGGAGAGGTTTCTTCCGGTCTGTGCTCCTGGCCCCTGGGGAGGGGCGCGGGATCACTCTTCCGTGGCGGCGCCCAGTTCGGAGAGCTCGGCGGCCAGTTCGGCCTCCAGGCTCTCTTCCTCGGCCTGCTGCTCGGCGCGGAGGTCCTCGCCGCGGGCCTGCTTCTCGGCTTCCTCGACCGAGCGGGCGACGTTGACGGCGACCGGCAGCAGGACTTCCGGATGCAGCTCGACCTTCACCTGGGTGATGCCCAGGGTCTTGATCGGCTGCTCCAGCAGCACCTGGCTGCGGGCCACGGTCAGGCCGGCGTCCTTGACGGCGTCGGCGATGTCGCGGCTGGAGACGGAGCCGTAGAGGCCGCCCGACTCGCCGGCCTGGCGGATGATGACGACGGTCAGGCCGTCCATCCGCTCGGCCACGCGCTCGGCCTCCTCGCGGCGCTTGAGGTTGAGGGCCTCAAGCTGGGCGCGCTCACGCTCGAAGCGGGCGAGGTTCTCCTTGTTGGCGCGGATGGCCTTGCCCTTGGGGAGGAGGAAGTTGCGGGCATAGCCCGGGCGGACCTTCACCAGCTCGCCCATCTGGCCGAGCTTGTCGACCCGCTGCATCAGGATGACTTCGATCATCGGTGTAACCCCGATCTCACATGTTGGCGGGCGGGTTGCGGCGCCCGTACTGTTCGAGGAGGCCGAGCGCCACGAGGATCAGGGCGCCCGGCAGGCTGAAGACGAGAATCAGGACGTAGAGCAGGATCAGCAGCGGCAGGCGCCCGCTGAACCCGGCGAGGCGGGTGTGCATGGCCGCCAGCCCCTGGAGCACCAGCGGCACGCCGAGGACGAGGCAGAGCGACATCGGCAGCAGGTCCCCCCCCGCATCGGCGAGCGCCCAGAGCAGCCCGGCGATGCCCGGCAGGGCCGGGTACCAGACGGGCAGCCGGGCGGCGCGCCAGGCCGGGGAGGGCGCCAGGGCGAGGCCGCGGCGCAGCAGGAAGCCCTGCGCGCCGGCGGCGTTCGCCACCAGCACCAGCGCCGTCCAGAGGGACAGCGCCATGGCCTGCAGCCGCATGATCTGCTGCACCACCGCCTCGGAGGCGGTGGCGCCCATGCGGGCCATGCCGGTTTCCACCGCCTCGCGCAGCGCGCCCTCCAGCCCGCCATCGCCGGCGGCGAGCGCCACCAGCAGCAGCAGGCCGGCCGGCCAGAGGCCGAGCAGCGCCAGCGGCAGGCCGAGCCCCAGGCGCTGCCCCCCGGCCTGTCCCAGGGACTGCCCCATGGACGGACCCGCCGGGGCGGAGCCTTCCTGGGGACGCAGCGCGGTGGTCACCAGCAGCAGCGCCGGCCCGCCATAGAGGGCGAGCCAGAACAGCAGCGGCAGCCCGCCGGCGGTGGCGAGGATCGCCAGCGCACCGGTGGCGGTGGCGATGCCGAGGGCGAGCTGGCCGAAGCCGAGCCCGGCGAGGAACAGCGGCAGCGGCGACAGCCAGAACAGCCCCATGCCGCCGGGCAGGCCGCGGAAGGCGGCCAGCGCGGCGATGGCGGAGACGAGCCCGCCCGCCGCCCCCGCCAGGAGGCGGGGATCGTCGGTCAGGCCAGTCGGGGGGCTGCCCGTTGCCAAGGTGCCGGTCCTGCGGTCAGGTCCTGGTCCCGTCCGCTGCCGTCAGTCGTTGATGACGTAGGGCAGCAGGGCCAGGAAGCGGGCGCGCTTGATGGCGTTGGCCAGCTCGCGCTGCTTCTTCCCCGACACGGCGGTGATCCGGGAGGGGACGATCTTGCCGCGCTCGCTCAGGAAGCGCGACAGCAGGCGCACGTCCTTGTAGTCGATCTTCGGCGCGTTCGGGCCGGAGAAGGGGCAGGACTTGCGGCGGCGGTAGAACGGCCGGCGGGCGCCCACGGCGGGGCGGCGGGCGGCGATGTTCAGCTCGGTGGTGTCGGACATGATCGATTACTCCTCGCCGCCGTTCACGTCGGCTTCGTCGCGCGAGCGGGCGCGATATTCCTCACGGTCGTCGTTCCGCTCGCGGCGGCCCGAGGAGAAGCGGCCGGCGGCCGGGCGCGGGCCGCGGAAGCCGCGGTCACGCTCGCGGTCGTCACCGCGCTTGGCGAGGATGGCGGAGGGGGCGTCGTCGATCGCCTCGATGCGGATCGTCATGTGGCGCAGCACGTCCTCGTTGAGGCCGAGCTGGCGGGCCACTTCCTGCTCCGCGGCCGCCGCGCAGTCGAGACCGAGGAGCATGTAGTGCCCCTTGCGGTTCTTCTTGATGCGGTAGGCCAGGCCACGCAGGCCCCAGTATTCGCGCTTCTTCACCTCGCCACCGGCTTCGGTGACGACGCTGGCGACCTGGTCGGCGATGGCTTCGACCTGCGCCTGCGTCAGGTCGTTACGTGCGATCAGCACGGTCTCGTACAGCGGCATGGGATCTCCCTGTGGCTGTCTCAGCCCGGGTCCGCTCCGGCCCATGCCGGAGGGCGCAAACGGGCATAGCCGGGCGTGATGCCTCACGCGCCCGGCAGGGGAGCCGCGCTAGAACCATATTTCCCGCCCCGCAGCAAGCAGAAAGGCCACAGCCCGGCCCGGATTCGCGCCCGATTCGCCCCGGATGGCGCGCTGGCGTTGACAGGGTGTTTCCTCCCCGTTACCCCGCCCACCCTCAGACACCGAATATTCCCGGAAGGGTCCGCCCTGGCGGCGCCCTGGACCGGGGACCATCCTGAGGAAAGCCGTCACAGCATGTCGATCGCCTTCGTCTTCCCCGGCCAGGGTAGCCAGGCCGTCGGCATGGGCCGCGAGCTGGCCGAGGCCTTCGCCCCCGCCCGCGAGGTGTTCGAGGCGGTCGACGAGACGCTGAAGCAGAACCTCTCCCGCCTCATCTTCGAGGGGCCGGCCGAGGAGCTGACGCTGACCGCCAACACCCAGCCCGCGCTGATGGCCATGAGCCTCGCCGTGCTGCGCGTGCTGGAGAAGGAAGGCGGGCTGGACCTGAAGGCGCGCGTCGCCCTGGTGGCCGGCCACAGCCTGGGCGAATACAGCGCCCTGGCGGCGGCGGGCAGCCTCGACATCGCGACCGCGGCGCGGCTGCTGCGGCTGCGCGGCGAGGCGATGCAGAAGGCGGTGCCCGCCGGCCTCGGCGCCATGGCCGCGCTGCTCGGCGCCGAGATGGCCCAGGCGCAGGAAATCTGCGCCCGCGCCGCTACTGCCCCCGAGGGCGCGCGCGAGGTGGTCGAGGCCGCCAATGACAATGGCGGCGGGCAGGTGGTGATCTCCGGCCATCGCGGCGCGGTGGAGCGCGCGGTGGCCCTGGCCAAGGCCGAGGGCATCAAGCGCGCCATGCTGCTGCCGGTCTCCGCCCCCTTCCACTGCTCGCTGATGGCGCCCGCCGCCGATGCCATGGCCGAGGCCCTGGCCGCGGTGGAGCTGCGCGCGCCGCTGGTGCCGGTGGTGGCCAATGTGACCGCCGCCAAGGCGACCGACCCGGCCGAGATCCGCGACCTGCTCGTCCGCCAGGTAACGGGCACGGTGCGCTGGCGTGAATGCGTGGCCACCATGACCGGGCTCGGCTGCGACCGCTTCATCGAGATCGGCGCCGGCAAGGTGCTGAGCGGGCTGATGAAGCGCCTCGCCCCTGAGGCCCAGGCGATGTCGGTGGGCTCCCCCGCCGAGATCGAGGCCTTCCTGAAGACGCTCTGAGGAGAGCCCGCGCGATGTTCCGACTGGATGGCAAGGTGGCGCTGGTGACGGGCGCCACGGGCGGCATTGGCGCCGCCATCGCCCGCACGCTGCACCGCCAGGGGGCGAAGGTCGCCCTCTCCGGCACGCGCGAATCGGTGCTGGCCGAGCTGGCGGCCGAGCTGGGGGAGGGCGTCCTCGTCGCCCCCGCCAACCTCTCCGACCCCGCCGCCCCCGCCGCCCTGGTGGAGCAGGTGGAGGCCGGGCTGGGCCGGCTGGACATCCTGGTCAACAATGCCGGCTTCACCCGCGATGGCCTGGCCATGCGGATGTCGGACAAGGACTGGGCGGATGTGCTGGAGGTCGATCTGGCCGCCCCCTTCCGCCTCGCCCGCGCCGCCATGCGCGGCATGATGAAGCGCCGCGCGGGGCGCATCATCTCCATCGCCTCGATCGTCGGCGTGACCGGCAATCCGGGGCAGGCGAATTATTCCGCCGCCAAGGCCGGGCTGATCGGCATGAGCAAGTCGCTGGCCCAGGAACTGGCCAGCCGCGGCATCACGGTGAACGTGGTGGCGCCGGGCTTCATCCGCACGCCGATGACCGATGCGCTGAACGCGCAGCAGAAGGAACGGCTGATGGAGCGGATTCCGCTCGGCCGGATGGGCGAGGCCGATGACATTGCCGCGGCGGTGGCCTATCTGGCCGCTGACGAGGCCAGCTGGGTGACGGGCACCACCCTCCACGTCAATGGCGGGATGGCGATGCCCTGAAACGGGCGGGCCGGGAATCCGTTTTCCTCGGGTATCAGTTCCCGCGGGAAATCTGTTCCCCGGCCGGCTTCCATGTTAATGCCGCGCGGTCTGAGGCCGGGGATCGTCCCCGGCAGGGCAGCCGGCAAGCGTCTGCAAGCAGGAGAGACTCGGGCGATGAGCGATACCGCCGAGAAGGTGAAGAAGATCGTTGTCGAGCACCTCGGCGTCGAGGAGGCCAAGGTGACCGACACCGCCTCCTTCATCGACGACCTGGGCGCCGACAGCCTCGACACGGTCGAGCTGGTGATGGCCTTCGAAGAGGCCTTTGGCGTCGAGATCCCGGACGATGCGGCCGAGAAGATCACGACCGTCAAGGACGCGATCGACTACATCGAGGCGCAGAAGGCCGCCTGAAGGCCTTCCCTCCGCGCCACCTTTGCGTACGCCCTTGGGGAGATAACGCGTGTTCGGTTCTCTGACGACGCCGCGCCGCGTCGTCGTCACCGGGATGGGCATTGCCTGCCCGCTTGGCGTCGGCGTCGCGAATGTGTGGCAGCGGATGCTGGCGGGCGAGAGCGGCATTGGCCCGATCAGCCTGTTCGATGCCAAGGACCTGCCGGCGCGGATCGCCGGTGAGGTCCCGGCCGGTTCCAAGGCCGAGGGGAAGCTCGAATTCAACGAGTGGATCCCGGTCAAGGACCAGAAAAAGATGGACCGCTTCATCCAGTTCGCCCTCGTGGCGGCGACGGAAGCGGTCGAGGACTCCGGCTGGGTGCCCGAGTCGGAGGACGAGAAGAACGCCACCGGCGTGATGATCGGCTCCGGCATCGGCGGCCTGCCGACCATCGCCGAGAATGCCCAGCTCGTGGCCCAGGGCAAGGCGCGGCGGCTCTCGCCCTTCTTCATTCCCTCCGCCCTGATCAACCTGGCCTCCGGCCATGTCTCGATCAAATACGGCTTCAAGGGCCCGAACCACGCCGTGGTCACGGCCTGCGCCACCGGCGTCCACGCGCTGGGCGACGCGGCGCGCCTCATCGCGCTCGGCGATGCCGATGTGATGGTGGCCGGCGGGGCCGAGGCGGCGATCTGCGACATCGGCATGGCCGGCTTCTGTGCCGCCCGCGCCCTGTCCACCGGCTTCAACGACACCCCCACCGCCGGCTCCCGCCCCTGGGATGCCGACCGGGACGGCTTCGTCATGGGCGAGGGCGCGGGCGTCATGGTGCTCGAGGAGTACGAGCACGCGAAGAAGCGCGGCGCCAAGATCTATGGCGAGGTGATCGGCTACGGCATGTCCGGCGACGCCTACCACATCACCGCCCCGGCGGAGGGCCATGATGGCGCCTACCGGGCGATGAAGGCGGCGCTGAGGAGTGCCGGGCTCACGCCGGACCAGATCCAGTACGTCAATGCCCACGGCACCTCGACGCCGATGGGGGACGACCTGGAGCTGGAAGCGGTCGAGCGCATGTTCGGCGATGCGGCGAAGGGCCTCGCCATGTCCTCCACCAAGTCGGCCACCGGGCATCTGCTCGGCGCGGCGGGCGCGGTCGAGGGCATCTTCTCCATCCTGGCGCTGCGCGACCAGGTGGCGCCGCCGACGCTGAACCTGCACAAGCCCTCGAAGGAGAGCGTGGTGGACCGCGTGGCGCTGGAAGCCCAGCCCCGCAGGATCGAGGTCGCGCTGTCCAACAGCTTCGGCTTCGGTGGCACCAACGCCTCCATCCTGTTCCGCAAGGCGCCCTGAGGCCCCTTCGCGGCAGCGCCTGCGGAAGCGTGACTGGCCGGGGGGCTGCGAGGCCCCCCGTGCCCTCCCATCTCTCCCGCCGTGGAGGGCAAGGCTCCCCGGCCTTCGCCCGGCACTGACAAAGGCGGATTGATGCGCAGATTTCTCCTGGCGGCCTGTGCCCTGGTCCTGCTGGCCGGTGGCGGCGGCGCCTGGTGGGCGCGGGAGCACTATCTCTCCCCCGGCCCCTTGCCCCAGCCGGCCGCCATCGTGGTCGAGCGCGGCGGCACCGACACCATCGCCCGGACCCTGGCCGAACGCGGCGCCCTGCGGGAGCCCTGGCTGTTCCCCGCCGCCGTCTGGCTGACGCGCGGGGAGGGGCCGCTGCGCGCGGGCGAATATCTCTTCCCGGCCGGGGCCTCGCTGCGCGAGGTGCTGGAGGTGCTGCGCAGCGCCCGCCCGGTGCAGCGCCGCCTCACCCTGCCCGAGGGGCTGACCGCCCGGCAGATGGCCGCGCTGATCACCCAGGCGGAGGGGATGGCGGGCGACACCCCGGCCTTCGGCGAGGGCGAGCTGCTGCCCGAGACCTATGCCTATCAATGGGGTGACAGCCGCGCCGCGCTGGTGCGCCGCGCCGGGGTGGCGATGCGCGAGACGCTGGAGCGGCTGTGGAAGGAGCGGGCGGAGGGCCTGCCCCTCGCCTCGGCGCGCGATGCGCTGGTGCTGGCCTCGATCGTCGAGCGCGAGACGGGGGTGAGGGAGGAGCGTGCCCGCGTCGCCGGGGTGTTCCTCAACCGGCTGCGGCGCGGCATGCCGCTGCAGTCGGACCCGACGGTGGCCTATGCGGCGGCGGAGGGCGGCACGCTGGACCGCCCCCTGACGCGGGCGGACCTGGACCGCGACCACCCCTTCAACACCTACCGCAACCGCGGGCTGCCGCCGGGGCCGATCGCCAGCCCGGGGGTGGAGGCGCTGCGCGCCGTGCTCCAGCCCGCCGCCACCGAGGATCTCTATTTCGTGGCGGATGGCAGCGGGGGGCACGCCTTCGCCCGCACGCTGGAGGAGCATAACCGCAACGTTGCCCGCTGGCGCGCCATCGAGCGGCAGCGGAGCCGAAGTGAGTAAAGCGCCGGGGGAACTGAGTTCCCCCGGACCCCCACATTCGTTGGAGCTTTACTGAACGCGGGGTCCGGGGTGGCCGTGCCACCCCGGCCGGAGGGTCTGGGAGGGCGGAGCCCTCCCAGGGACAGAGCAAGCTGGGTCTGGGAGGGCGGAGCCCTCCCAGGAGGCTAGCGCTCCTGCGCGGTCTGCACGGCCTGGGCCAGATGCTCGATCAGCGGGTCCGTGATGTGGAGCTGGCGCAGCCCCTCGCGTGTGTTGAACAGGTATTCCGCCGCGCTGCCGAGTTCGCCGCGCGCGGTGGCGAGGCGGCGGACCACCTCCGGCTCCGGCAGGTCGGCATATTGCGGGGCGGCGGTGTTGATGACGAAGGCGATGCCGTGGCCGAAGACCTGGCCATCCTCGCCGAGCAGGGGCATCCAGCGCGGGATATAGGCGCCGGTCAGCATCTCCCGCTGCCAGATCAGGGAGAGTTCCTCCACCAGCGCCTCATCCGGCAGGCGGAAGGCGACGCCCTCGCAACTGCCGCCCGCATCCAGCGCCAGGACGAGGCCGGGATTCTCCGGCGAGCCGCGCCCGACCGGGGTGGAGAGGCAGAAATGCCGCCGCCAGCCCTCGATGCGGGCGCGCCGGCTCTCGGCATAGAGGATGGTGGGGTTCCAGATCAGCGAGCCATAGCCGAAGAGCCAGACATGCGCCGCCCCTTCGGGCCGCGTCGCCAGGGTGTGGCGGAGGGAGGCGGCGCGCTCGGCTTCGGTCAGCAGGGGCAGGTCGGCGCGCTCGCGCACCATGCGGTCCACCGCGCCGCTGCGCAGCGACTCGCGGGAGAGCAGGTCCGGCGCGGCGGGGCCTTCCGCCGCGAGGGCGGCTTCCCCGGCGAGCGGGGCGGGGGGGAGTTTCTCAGGGTCGGCCAAGCCGCGCCTCCGGTGGGGAGCGAAAGCCGGGATATGCCAGCAAAACCACCCCCCCTGGAACCGCCGGCGGTGCCGGTGCCGGGATTTCTTTGCGGGTGTGTCAGGCGAGGGCGGCCCAGCCGCTCCAGCCCATGTAGAGGCCAACCAGCAGGATGAGCGCGGCCGAGGCATAGGGGGCGCGGGCGGCCACGCGGTCGAAAAGGCCGGACCAGTGGCGCCCGGCCTGCCGCACGCCCACCGCCGCGGCCACGCCGACCGTGACCATCACCGCCGCGAGGCCGATGGAAAAGCCCGTCACCAGCGTGGCGCCCAGGGCGAATTCGCGCAGTTGCAGGCAGAGCAGCAGCACGGTGATGGCGGCGGGGCAGGGGATCAGCCCGCCGGTCAGGCCGAAGAGGGCGATCTGTGGCGTTGTCACCGCGCGGCCGGCGAAGCGGCGCTCGATCTCGGCGGCATGGGCGCGGGCATGGGCGTCGCCGGCCCCGTGCTCCTCGCCGTGGTGGTGATCGTCTTCGGCGAAGGCGAGGCGGTGCGGGGCCTCGCCGGGGGCCAGGCGCAGCAGGGCGGTGAAGGCGTGGGGCTCCGGGATTTCCTCGCGCGATTCGAGGAAGGCGCCGCGCGCGGTGAAGGTGAAGCCCTGCCGCGTGCCATCCGGGCGCAGGGTCTCCAGCGTGATGCCCTGGGGCGGGCGGCGCGTGTGCAGGCGCCAGCGCGGGGGGACGCCGTCCTCGAAGATCTCCAGGGTGAGTTCGCCCTCCGGCGTGGGGATGTGGTGGTAGGCGGCGTGGTGATGGTGAGGGTCCCGCTGGTCCTGGTCCTGGCGGATGCGCCGGAGCATCCACAGCGCCACGCCGATGACGATGAGGCCGGAGGCGAGCTGGAAATAGGGCTCGGCCGTGGCGGCGTCGAAGCGCCCGGCATAGTGCAGGCCGAGCAGGGCGACGACCCAGACCACCAGCGTGTGGGAGAAGGCCGCCGCGAGGCCGAGCAGCACGGCCTGCCCGATGCTGCCGCGGATGGCGATGATGAAGGCGGCCATCATGGTCTTGGAGTGCCCTGGCTCCAGCCCGTGCAGCGCGCCGAGCAGGATGGCGGAGGGGATGAAGAGCCAGGCATGGGCGCTGCCTTCCCGCAGCAGGTCGGCGAAGCCGGTCATGGCCTGTCCCTCACTTCAGATAGCTGCGGATGACGTCGAGGAGTTCCTCGGTGGCGTTTTCGTCGAGGGCGCCGGGGTGGCGTTCGGGGTCCACGAGGTGGTGGCGGATGTGGTCCTCGACGACCTCGCCCATCAGCCCGGCGAGGGCGCCGCGGGCGGCGGCGAGGAGGTGCATCACCTTGTCACAGCCCTCCTCCGCTTCCAGCGCGCGCTCGACGGCCTCGATCTGCCCGCGCAGGCGGCGGGTGCGGGCGAGGAGCTTCTGTTTCCCGTGAATCGTGTGCGTCATGCCTATAGCATAGGGGGGGTAGGGTATATAGGCCGAGTGTTTTCTGCCGGGAGGTCCAGGAACCTCAGGTTCCTGGTGGGGGTCCAGGGGGCGAAGCCCCCTGGCTTTTCTTCAGCTTCCCTGTCGCGGCTTGGCGGGCAGGCGGCTTGCCGCCCAGGCGCGCAGCCCGAGGGGGAGGGCCCCGGCGATGCGGGCCATGGCGTAGGTCGGCCAGGGATAGGCGATGCGCGTCCTGCCCTTTTTGAGACCCTCCACCGTCCTCCTGGCGGCTTCTTCCGGTTCCATCATGAAGGGCATGGGGAATTCGTTCACCGCCGTCATCGGCGTGCGGATATAGCCCGGGCAGATGGCATGCAGGCGCAGGCCGCGGGCGCGTTCCGTGGCATCGGTGGCCTCGGCCCAGCGCTGGATGGCGGCCTTGCTGGCGCAATAGGCGGCGGCGCCGGGGGCGGCGACGAAGGCCGCCACCGAGGCCACCACGCCGACGCGCCCGCGCACCCCATCCGCCCCCGCCGGCTGGAGGGCCATTGTTTCCAGGGCCGGCAGGGCGGTGTTGAGCACCCCCTGCACATTGGTCTCGAAGATGGCGCGCACCTGGGCCGCCGGCTCGGACTGGCCGCCGGTGCCGCCGGAGATGCCGGCATTGGCCAGCAGCAGGTCCAGCCCCTCCATCCCGCTGATCCAGGCGGCGCAGGCGGCGGCGTCGCGCACATCCAGCACCGTCCCGGCCACCGTGGCGCCCTGGGCGCGGCAGGCCTCGACACTGCCGGCGAGCCGCGCCGCGTCGCGCCCCGCCAGGTGCAGCACCGCCCCCGGCGTGGCGCAGGCCAGCGCCAGGGCCCGCCCCAGGCCGGAGGAGGCGCCGGTGATGGCGATGCGTCGCCAGGGAATGTTCGCCATGCCTTGCATCCTGTGGCCGAGGGGCAGAGAAGGCGCCGCATGGCCCTCTCTTCGATGACCGGATTTGCCCGCGCCGCGGGCACCCTGCCGGATGGCACGGGTTACGTGTGGGAACTGCGCAGCGTCAACGGGCGCGGCCTGGATGTGCGGCTGCGCCTGCCCGCCGGGATGGACCGGCTGGAGGCGCCGCTGCGCGAGGCGACCACCGCCCGCTTCCGGCGCGGCAACATCTCCGCCACGCTGACGCTGAAGCGGGAGGAGCGGGCGCCGCGCCTCGCCCCCGACCCGGCGGCGCTGGAGCAGGCGCTGGCCCTGGTGCTCTCGGTGGCGGCGCGGATTCCGGGCTGCCCGCCGCCGCGCGCCGAGTCGGTGCTGGCCCTGCCCGGCGTGCTGCGCCCCGCCACCGCCGCCGCGACGCCCGAGCAGGCGGAGGCCGAGGAGGCCGCGCAGCAGGCCGCGCTCGCCGCCGCCTATGCCGGGGCGCTCGAGTCGCTCGCCGCCTCCCGCCAGTCCGAGGGGGAGAAGCTGGACGCCATCCTGGGCGCGCTGCTGGACGAGATCGCGGCGCTGCGCGCGGCCGCGCTGGCCGAGGCGGCGCGCCAGCCCGCCGCCCACCGCGCCCGCCTGACCGCCGCCCTGGCCGAACTGCTGGAGGGCGAGAGCCGCGTGCCGGAGGAAAGGCTGGCCGCCGAGGTGGCGCTGCTGGCCCAGAAATCCGATGTGCGGGAGGAGCTGGACCGGCTCGGCGCGCATCTGGAGGCGGCGCGCGCCCTGCTGGCCAGCGGCGAGGCGGTGGGCCGGCGGCTGGAATTCCTCACCCAGGAATTCGGGCGCGAGGCCAATACGCTGGGCGCCAAATCGGCCTCCCTGGCGCTGACGCGCCATTCCCTCGACCTCAAGGCCGCCATCGAGCGGCTGCGCGAGCAGGCGGCGAACATCGAATGAACCGGATCTCCCGACGCGGCATCTGCCTTGTCCTCTCGGCGCCCTCGGGGGCCGGGAAATCCTCCGTCAGCCGCGCCCTGCTGGAGCGCGAGGCGGAGCTTCGCCTCTCCGTCAGCGCCACCACCCGCGCGCCGCGCCCGGGGGAGCAGGAGGGGGTGCATTACTTCTTCCGCAGCCTGGAGCAGTTCGAGGCGATGGAGGCCGCCGGCGAGATGCTGGAGAGCGCCCATGTCTTCGGCCGCCGCTACGGCACGCCGCGCGCGCCGGTGGAGCAGGCGCTGGCCGCCGGGCGGGATGTGATGTTCGACATCGACTGGCAGGGCCACCGGCTGCTGCGCCAGGCGCTGCCGGCCGATGTCGTCAGCGTCTTCCTGCTGCCGCCGAGCCTCGTGGAGCTGGAACGGCGCTTGCATGGCCGCGGGCAGGATTCCGCTGAAGAGATTGCCCGCCGTATGAGTGCCGCCCGCGACGAGATCAGCCACTGGGACGATTTCGACCATGTCCTGGTGAACAACGACTTCCACGAGACGGTGGATGCCGTGCGCGCCATCATCCACGCCGCGCGCAGCACGCGCGCCCGGCAGCCCTGGCTGCCCGGCTTCATCGACGGCCTGCTGCGGCCGTGAAGGGCAGGGCGGCGGCGCCCCTCCGGGCTTCCCGGCCCTGGCCCGCGCCGCCGCCCGTGAAGGCACCCTGATGCACACGCTGCTGAATGTCGTGGCGCCGATCTTCCTGCTGATCGGCATCGGCTACATCTCCGCCCGCCAGAAATGGATTTCCGAGGAGGCGCTGCGCGGGATGACGGATTTCGTCTTCCGCCTCGCCATGCCCTGCCTGCTGATCAACGGCGCCACCTCGCCGCACCCCAATGGCGGGCCCACCGCCTTCGCCTTCTTCACCGGCTGCCTCACCGCCTATGCCCTGGCGCTGCTGCTCTCGCGCGTCGCGCTGCGGATGAAGCTGGGGGAGGGGGGAACCTTCGCCCTCAACGCCGCCTTCGGCAATACCGGGATGATCGGCATCCCGCTGGTCATCGCCGCCTATGGGCAGGCGGGGCTGTCGCAGCTGCTGGCCATCATCGGGCTGCACTCGCTCATCCTGCTGCCGCTCGGCACGGTGGTGGGGGAGATCGCCCACAATGCCCGCGCGCCGATCGGCGCCATCGCCAAATCCACCTTCCTCTCGGTGCTGAAGAACCCGATCGTGATGGCGGTGCTGGCGGGGTTCGTCATCTACCAGTCGGGGCTGGAAGTGCCCTCCGTGCTGCGGCGCTTCCTGGAGACCACCGGCATGGCCGGGCCGCCGGTGGCGCTGTTCTGCCTGGGCGCCAGCCTGCTGGCCTTCGACGCGCGGCGGGACTGGCCCTCCGCCCTGCTCTGCACGGCGCTGAAGCTGCTGCTGATGCCCGCCCTGGTCTGGCTGGTGGCCTGGGCCATCGGCCTGCCGCAACTGCCCACCGCCGTCGCCGTGCTCGCCGCCGCCATGCCCACCGGGGCCAATGCCTTCTTCATGGCCCGGCGCTACGCGGCGGGGGCGGACCGCTCAGGGGCCACCGTGCTGCTCTCCACCATCATCTCGGTGGGGACGCTCGCGTTTCTGCTCGCGGTGCTGTGACAGACAAAGGCCAGGGGCGCTGCCCCTGGACCCCGCCGGGGTGGCAGGGCCACCCCGGACCCCGCCTTCAGTGAAGGGTGAAAATGCCCTGGGCATAACGGAACTCGGCCGGCTGGGTCAGGGCAGCCGAAGCCACCCGCACGCTGTGCAGCGGGCCCTCGATCTCCTTCTGCCAGAAAGCCAGGAAACGGTGCAGCTCCGGAAATTTCGGGGCGCGGTCCAGCTTCTGCCAGACGAAACTCTGCAACAGGCCCGGATGATCGGGCAGGTGGTAGAGGATTTCCGCCGTGGTCAGGTGCCAATCGGGCAGCCGGACAATGGCCTCGATATCCCGTAGCAGCATCGGCATGGGTCTCCGTTCTGGTCCACCCCCGGGCCGGGAGGACCAGCATGCCATGAGCCCCTTGCGAAATTGCAAGAAAAATGACTTCAAAACAGTGCCTTGGCACTCATTGCGCGGGAGTGCTGCTTGGCGCTTGACGGCACTCGCAGAGTTTCCTAGATCGTCAGCACTCGCCGGGGGTGAGTGCTAACAGGCTTGCCCGCCGGCCGAGGCAACCGTCGCTGAATGCGCCATTGAAGGGCGTCAGGAGAGGGCCATGAAGTTTCGTCCCCTGCATGACCGCGTCGTCGTCCGCCGGCTGACCGCCGAGGAAAAGACCGCGGGTGGCATCATCATCCCCGACACCGCCAAGGAGAAGCCGATGGAAGGCGAGATCGTCGCCGTCGGTTCCGGCGCCCGGAACGAGAAGGGTGACCTCGTCGCCCTCGACGTGAAGGTTGGTGACCGCGTTCTGTTCGGCAAGTGGTCCGGCACCGAGGTCAAGATCAGCGGCGAAGAGCTGCTGATCATGAAGGAATCCGACCTGATGGGCGTGATCGCCGCCTGATTTCGGCGCGCGGACCCCATTCTTTCCAACAGATCAGACGAGGTAGAGAACCATGGCTGCTAAGGACGTGAAGTTCGGCGCCAACGCCCGTGAGCGCATGCTGCGCGGCGTGGACATCCTGGCCGACGCCGTGAAGGTGACGCTGGGCCCGAAGGGCCGCAACGTCGTCATCGACAAGTCCTTCGGTGCCCCGCGCATCACGAAGGACGGCGTGACCGTCGCCAAGGAAATCGAGCTGGCCGACAAGTTCGAGAACATGGGCGCCCAGATGGTGCGCGAAGTGGCCTCGAAGCAGAACGACCTGGCCGGTGACGGCACCACCACCGCGACCGTGCTGGCCCAGGCCATCGTCCGCGAGGGCGCCAAGGCCGTGGCCGCCGGCATGAACCCGATGGATCTGAAGCGCGGCGTCGACAAGGCCGTGGCCGTGATCGTCGCGGAGCTGCAGGCCAAGACCCGCAAGATCACCACCTCCGCCGAGGTGGCCCAGGTCGGCACCCTCTCCGCCAATGGCGAGGCCGAGATCGGCCGCATGATCGCCGAGGCGATGGAGAAGGTCGGCAACGAGGGCGTGATCACGGTTGAGGAAGCCAAGGGCATCCAGACCGAGCTCGACGTCGTCGAGGGCATGCAGTTCGACCGCGGCTATGTCTCCCCGTATTTCATCACGAATGCGGAGAAGATGATCGCCGAGCTCGACAACCCCTACATCCTGATCCACGAGAAGAAGCTGTCCCAGCTGCAGCCGATGCTGCCGCTGCTGGAGAGCGTCGTGCAGTCCGGCCGCCCGCTGGTGATCGTGGCCGAGGATGTCGAGGGTGAGGCCCTGGCCACCCTGGTCGTCAACAAGCTGCGCGGTGGCCTGAAGATCGCCGCCGTCAAGGCTCCTGGCTTCGGCGACCGCCGCAAGGCGATGCTGGAAGACATCGCCATCCTGACCGGCGGCCAGGTGATCTCCGAGGATCTCGGCATCAAGCTCGAGACCGTCACGCTGCAGATGCTTGGCCAGGCCAAGACCATCCGCATCGAGAAGGAGAACACCACGATCGTCGACGGCGCCGGCTCCAAGGAAGACATCCAGGGCCGCGTCGAGCAGATCAAGGCGCAGATCGAGGAGACCTCCTCGGACTACGACCGTGAGAAGCTGCAGGAGCGCCTGGCGAAGCTGGCCGGTGGCGTCGCCGTCATCCGCGTCGGTGGCTCCACCGAGGTCGAGGTGAAGGAGCGCAAGGACCGCGTCGACGACGCCCTGCACGCGACCCGCGCCGCCGTCGAGGAAGGCATCGTTCCGGGTGGTGGCGTGGCCCTGCTGCGCGCCAGCCTGAAGCTCTCCGACGTGGCCGTCGCCAACAACGACGAGAAGGTCGGCGTCGAGATCGTCCGCCGCGCCATCCAGGTGCCGCTGAAGCAGATCGCCGAGAACGCCGGCAAGGACGGCGCCGTGATCGCCGGTGAAGTCCTGCGCGACGACACCTACGAGTACGGCTACGACGCCCAGGCCGACGCCTACAAGAACCTGGTCGAGGCCGGCATCATCGACCCGACCAAGGTCGTCCGCACGGCTCTGCAGGACGCGGCCTCCGTCTCGTCCCTGCTGATCACCACCGAGGCGATGATCGCCGAGCGCCCCGAGAAGAAGGCTCCGGCCGCTCCGGGTGGCATGGGCGGCATGGGCGGCGACATGGACTTCTGATCCTTCGGGATCAGGGTTCACGCCCAGGCTTCAGAAAGAGACTTGAGGAAGGGGGCGGCCCGCCAGGGCCGCCCCTTTTCGCGTTGTGGGATTTTATTGCGAAAGCGTGACCGGTTCCTCTGGTTTAAATTGACACCGCATTAACGATCTGCCCCACTACCGGGGCCAACCGCTTCCGCTCGCCTTGCCGTGCCTCCGGAGACCCGGTCGCCCACAAGCCGTCCCGGGATTCCGGCTGGGTCAACAGGCGGAGGCGCTTGTGCCACCGCCGCGCGAACAAGGAGTGCGTCGCATGGCGATCGGCACCGTGAAGTGGTTCAACGCGACCAAGGGTTTCGGCTTCATTGTCCCGCAGGATGGTGGCAAGGACGTTTTCGTCCACATCACCGCCGTGCAGAAGGCCGGGCTGCAGGGCCTGAACGAGAACCAGAAGATCAGCTACGACGTGGCCATGGAGCGCGGCAAGGCCGCCGCCACCAACCTCAAGCCGCTCTGAAGGTTACGGCCGTTGAGGGGGCTTTGCCCCCTCAAACTCCCCCCTTCTTTCCCCTGGACAGGGGACGGGGTCCCCTGCACCCGCCATCCGTTTAGAATTTAAACAAATGGGTTCCCAAAGGCCTCAGGCCTTTGGTGGCTGCGCGGCACTGCCGCGCAGGTGCAGAGAGGGGCGAAGCCCCTCTCAAGAGCACGGCGCAGGAAGCCCGCGCCGAGGGCGGCGAAGCGGGCCACCTCGCCATTGTCCTTGCCATAGCCATGGCCGCCCGCCTCGGGCTCATAGAAATGGGCATCATAGCCCATGGCCTGGAGCTTGGCGGCCATTTTGCGGGCATGGCCGGGGTGGACGCGGTCATCCCGCCGCGTCGTCGCCAGCAGGATGGGCGGGTAGCGCCGCCCCGGCTCCGCCGCGTGATAGGCGGAGAAGGCGCGGATGAAGTCCCATTCCTCCGGGATGTCCGGGTCGCCATATTCGGCGATCCAGCTCGCCCCCGCCAGCAGCCTAGTGTAGCGCCGCATGTCGATGAGCGGGATGGTGCAGAACAGCGCGCCGAAGCGCTCCGGATAGCGCGTCAGCATATTGGCGATCAGCAGCCCGCCATTCGAGCCGCCCTCGGCCGCGATGCGCTCCGGCACGGTGACGCCGCGTGCGACGAGATCGGCCGCGATGGCGGCGAAATCATCATGGCTCTGGCGCTTCAGGGCGCGGCGGCCGGCCTCGTGCCAGGCGGTGCCGAATTCGCCGCCGCCGCGGATCTGGCCGATCACCGCCGTGCCGCCCTTCTCCAGCCAGAGCCGCCCCGTCACCGCCGAATAGGAGGGCAGGCGCGAGACCTGGAAGCCGCCATAGGCCGAGAGATGCACCGCCGCCCGCCCTGGTGCCCGTCCGCTGGCCTCCCCGCGCGGGCCGATCTGGACATAGGGAATGCGCTCCCCATCCGTCGAGACGGCCTCATGCCGGGTGACGACCAGCCCCTCCGCCACGAAGCTGGGGGTGGAGGCCTTCAGCAGCGCCGGGGTGGCGGGGGCCTTGGCATCGGCCAGCAGCAGTTGCGGCGGCGTCACCGGGTCCTGCGCCATCACCAGCAGGCTGCCATCCGACTCCTCCTCATCGGCGTCGAGCGGCCAGAGGCTGACCACGCCGATGCGCGGCAGGTCCGGGATCTCGGCCCGCTGCCACGGCCCCGCGCCGGGGGTGAGGATCTCGAAGACGGGGGCGAGGTTGTCGAGGATGCTCAGCACCAGCCGCCCGTCGCACCAGAAGAAGCCCTGGAGCGCCCGGCGCGGCGCCGGGGTGAAGAGGATCTGCGGTGCCACCCGCCCGGCCAGCAGATCGGCCAAGGTGAGGCCGAGCAGCGTATCCGTGGCATAGGTCGTGCCGCCCACCACCCAGGGCGTGCGCGGCTTCACGGCGAGGAAGCCGCGCTGCCACATATAATGCGCGTCGCTCGGCAGGGGGATTTTGGTCTGGGGCCCCGTGCGGTCGCCGATCCACACCGTGGCGTCGAAGAAGCCGGTGCGCTCGATGAAGACCAGGGTTTCCTGCCCCGCCTCGCGGTCCACGCTGCCCCAGGCGGCCATGCTGGCCTCCGGCACCTCGAAGATCACCGGGGCGGCGAGCGGCGATTCGCCCCGGCGCCAGAGCCGCACCCGGCGGGCATAGCCGGAGGTGGTGGCATTGCCCTCGCCCAGGGCGGTGCTGAGCAGGAGGGTGTCGCGGTCCAGCCATTCGGCGCCGCCCTTGGCCTCGGGCAGGGTGAAGCCCTCGGGCAGGAAGCGCCGGGCGGTGAGGTCGAATTCGCGGACCACCACCGCATCGCCACCGCCGCGCGAGAGGCGGATCAGCGCGCGGTCCAGCGCCTTGGGCAGCAGGGCGGAGCCGGCCCAGACCCAGTCCTCGCCCTCCTCGCGGGCCAGGGCATCGAGGTCCAGCAGCACCTCCCAGAGCACCTCTCGGTCCGGGGCCTCCTGGCGGAAGGAAGCGAGGCTGGTGCGGCGCCAGAGGCCGCGCGGATGGGCCTCGTCCTGCCAGAGATTATAGACCAGACCGCCGCGCCGGCTGATGAAGGGCAGCTTGCCCGGCCGGTCCAGCGCCGCCTTCAGCCCGGCGGCATCGGCGGCCATCTGGTCATCCTCCAGCGCGGCGAGGGTGCGGGCATTCTGCTCCGCCACCCAGGCCAGGGCCCGGCTGCCCTCGATCTCCTCCAGCCACAGCCAGGGATCGTCATCGGGGGCTTCCAGGGTCGGGCGCGGGTCCATGTTGTCTTCCTTTTTGGTGGTGGCGCTCCGGGCCACGGTAGAATGAGGGGGCCTTGCCCCCTCAACCCCCAGCAGGGGACAGGGTCCCCTGCACCCGCCTTCAGTGTTTCAGCAAATGGGTTTCCAAAGGCCTCAGGCCTTTGGTGGCTGCAAGGCACTGCCTTGCAGGTATGAGAGGGGCAAAGCCCCTCTCATCAACAGGCACGATGCTCAGACGATCTGGTAGCGCGCCTTGGCCGCGCGCTCGATGGCGCCGGCGATCAGGCGGTCGATATCCATGTTGATGCGGAAATCCTGGAGGAAGCGCAGTTCCTCCTGGGTGGCGTCGCCATCGGCGGCGGCGACCTCGCAGGCCAGCAGATAGGCGGTCTCGCGCAGGCGGGGCGGCAGGGCGTCGCGGATCAGCTCACAGGCGCGGTCCAGCCCGTCCGTCTGCTCCAGCAGGCGCAGGCAGGTCTCGGTGACGGCCTCGATCTCCTGCGGGTGGAAATCCGAGAAGACGGGCAGTTCCTGCACCAGGCGCGACATCATGGCCAGCTCCGCATCCGACATGGTGCGGTCGGCGGCGGACATCAGGACCATGGCGCAGATCAGCGCCTCCTGTGGCGAGAAGCGGATCTTGGCATGCGGCATCGGGTCTTCCTTCCTGCGCAACGCGTATCGCGTTGGCGTGCGCGGTTCAACGTTCCGCCAGGAAGGCGGTTGTCTCGCGCACCGCCTCGGCGAGGCCCAGGCGGCGCGGGGTGACGCCCTCCGGCAGTCCGGCCAGCAGGCGGGAGGGAGTGCGCGGGTCGAGCAGGACGAAGACGCCGCGGTCATCGGCGCGGCGGATCAGCCGGCCGAAGGCCTGGCGCAGCCGGTGCCGGGCGATGGCGTCGTCATAGCCCGAGGGCCGCCCGCCGGAGAGGTGGATTCGCCGCTCGCGGTGCAGGATGGAGGGGCGCGGCCAGGGCACGCGGTCAAAGACCAGCAGGCGCAGGGCGCGGCCCGGCACATCCACCCCGTCGCGCAGCGCATCGGTGCCGAGCAGGCAGGAATCTTCCTCGGCGCGGAAGATGTCCACCAGCGTGGCGCTGTCCATGGCATCCACATGCTGGGCGTAGAGTGGCAGCCCGGCCTCGGCCAGGGCGGGGGCGATGCGGGCATGGACATCGCGCAGCCGGCGGATGGCGGTGAAGAGGCCGAGCGCGCCGCCGCCCGCGGCCACGAAGAGCTGCTGCATGGCCGCCGCCACCTGGCCGGGGCTGTCGCGGTTCATGTCCTCGATGATGAAGGCGCGGGTATTGGCGGCATAGTCGAAGGGGGAGGGCACGGCGGCGCGCACCGCCGGGATGGGCAGATGCTGCACGCCGGTGCGCTGCTCGGCCTCGATCCAGGCGGCTTCCGGGTCGCGCCGGGCGGCGTCGCGCAGCGTGGCGGAGGCGATCAGCACGCCATGCGCCGGCGCCGCCACCTGGGTGGCGAAGGGCAGGGTAGGGTCGAGCCAGTGGCGGTGCAGCCCGGCATCGCTATCGCGCCCCTCGCGCCGGGTGAGGGCGCACCAATCCACATAGGTGGGGCGCTGGCCCGGCTCGGGCGGCGCCTCGTGCAGGCGGCGCAGCATGGCGATCCAGGCGGCCAGCGGGATCAGCGCGCGGCGCTCGATGCTGCGGCTGGCGGTTTCCAGGCGGATGCGGGTGCCGGTCTCCAGCTCCTGCTCCGGGTCCTCCAGCAGGTCGGTGATGAGCTTGCCGAGGTATTTCAGCGGGTCGCGCAGCCGCTCCAGCGCCACTTCCAGCGCCACGGCGGCGGGCGTCACCTCGTCGAGCAGCGGGTGGAGGTCGCATTCGGCGTCGTAGAGCGGGTCCGCCTCGGCGGTGCGGGCCAGCACCTGGGCGCGGATGGCGCGCAGGAAATCCTCGGCCGGCACGCTGTCCTGGAAAGGGCGGGGGCGCGGGATGCCCGGCGCGGGGAGGGCGGGGCCGCGCGGGTCCTCGGGCGGTTCGTCCTGGTCTTCCGCGCGCTCCGCCTCCTGCTCCGGCAGGGCGGCCCAGCGGTCCCACCAGCCGGGGGAGGGCAGGGCGCGGGCGGCGTGCTCGATCAGGTCCAGCGGGGGCGCGAGGGCGGGATGGCTGGCCAGGGTTTCCTCCAGCCGCCGGCGCAGGCCGCGGGCGCGGCCCCGGCCGCCCTCATTGCCGAGCAGCCAGCGGCGCAGCTCCGCCATCTCGGCGCCCGAGAGCTCGGCGGAGAAGGCGCCATCGGCGGCATCGAAGAGGTGGTGCCCCTCATCGAAGACATAGCGCAGCGCCGGCCCGTCCTCGCCGCCGCCGAGGGCGGCCTGCACCATCACCAGCGCGTGGTTGGCCACCACCAGATGCGCCCCCGCCGCGCGGCGGATGGAATGCTCGACATAGCAGCGCTTCCAGTGCGGACAGGCGGAATGGATGCATTCGCCGCGCCGGTCGGCCAGCAGGGCGATGGCGCCGGCGGGGAAGAGTTCCATCAGCCAGCCGGGGAAATCGCCGCCCAGCAGGTCGCCATCCCGCGTCGCCAGCGCCCAGCGCGCCACCAGCCCGAGCGCCACCAGCCGCCCGGCCATGGCGCCCGTCACCGCCTCGTCATAGTTCAACAGGCAGAGATAGTTCTCCCGCCCCTTGCGGATGACGACGCGCTTCCGCCGCTCCTCCGGCTCCGGGTAGAGGCGGGCCAGCTCCTGGTCGAGCTGGCGCTGCAGGTTGCGGGTGTAGGTGGCGATCCAGACGGGGGCGCCGTTGCGCTCCGCCCAGAGGCTGGCCGGCGCCACATAGCCCAGCGTCTTGCCCGTGCCGGTGCCGGCCTCGGCCAGCACCAGGCGCGGCTCGCCGGGATTGTCGCGCGGGGCGAAGGCGAGCGAGGCGGCGGAGGCGAAATCCGCCTGGGAGGGCCGCTGCTCCGCCCCCTCGCCGAGGATCTCGGCCAGCCGCGCCCGCGCCTCGGCGGGGGTGACGGGCAGGCTGGCGGGGGGCGGGGGCGGGGCCTTCTCCTCCCAGTCCGGCAGGGTGCGCCAGACCTTCAGCGCGTCCTGGCTCGGCCGGGCGGAGGGCTGGCCGAGCGCGGCCAGCACCGATTCCGTCCACGGCCAGTCCGCCGCCTGGGCCATGCGGGCGGCGAGGGCGGCGGCCTCGCGGTTGAGTGGCGCGTTGCGGGCGCGGGCGAGGCGGCGCAGCAGCTCGGTGGCGATCTCGGGCAGCAGGGCGGCGGCGGCCTCGTCATCCGCCGGCGGCGCCATGTCGAGCGCCAGGGCGAGGCCGCGCGGCGTCGGCGGCACCGGCTGCGCCGGCAGGCAGAAGGCGAAGAGTTCCAGCAGGTCCCAGGCGCCGGGCAGGGCGGGCAGGTTGACGCGCTTCGCCGTGGCGGGGGCGTGGACGAGGATGGGCGGCCCCATCTCCCGCAGCAGGGCGGGCAGTTCCGCCGGGCGGGGGGTGAAGAGCTCGCCATCCGGCGTCAGCAGCGTGGCGCGGCCGGGGGCGGGCGTCACCAGCGCCGGGGCGGCGGGCAGCAGCAGGCGGGGGGGGAGGGCGCTGGCGGGCCCTTGGGCGCGGGACACGCCGGAACCCTAGGGGCAAAAGGCGAACAAGGCCAGGAGCACCCCCGGTTTTTCCAAAAGAGGCCAAAAGACCCTGGCGAAGATGCCCGGCGAATATGATGGCACCGCAAGGAAGGGAAGGCAGACCCGCATGACAGTGCGTTGACCGCGTGCCCCCGCGCTGGCATGGGGCGGGGCATGAGCGCCGATCCCTCTCTCCGTTCCGTCAAGGCCTGGCCCTTCGAGGAAGCCGCCAAGGTCGCCGATCGCATCGCCGCGGCGGGGAAACCGGCGGCGCTGTTCGAGACGGGCTACGGCCCCTCGGGCCTGCCGCATATCGGCACCTTCGGCGAGGTGGCCCGCACCACCTGGGTGCGCCGCGCCTTCGAGCGCCTGACCGGCCTGCCGGCCCGGCTGCTCGCCTTCTCGGACGACATGGACGGGCTGCGCAAGATCCCGGACAATATCCCGAATGGCGAGCTGCTGCGCCCGCATCTGGGCAAGTCGCTGACCGCCATCCCCGACCCCTTCGGCACGCATGAGAGCTTCGGGCACCACAACAATGCCCGGCTGCGCGCCTTCCTCGACGCCTTCGGCTTCGAATACGAATTCGCCTCGGCCACCGACTACTACCGCTCCGGCCGCTTCGACGCCGCCCTGCTGCGCATGCTGGAATGCCATGAGGAGGTGCGGCAGGTGATCCTGCCCACCCTCGGCCCCGACCGCCGCGCCACCTATTCGCCCTTCCTGCCGGTGCACCCCAGGACCGGCGTGGTGATGCAGGTGCCGATGGAGGAGCTGCGCCCGCACTCCGGCAGCGTCGTCTGGCGCGACCCGGAGACGGGGGAGCGCTTCGAGAGCCCCGTCACCGGCGGCCATGTGAAGGCGCAGTGGAAGGCGGACTGGGCGATGCGCTGGTTCGCCCTCGGCGTCGATTACGAGATGTCCGGCAAGGACCTGATCGACAGCGTCAAGCTCTCCTCCCAGATCTGCCGTGTGCTGGGGGCGGAGCCGCCGGTCAGCCTGACCTATGAGCTGTTCCTCGACGCCCAGGGCCAGAAGATCAGCAAGTCCAAGGGCAATGGCCTGACCATCGAGGAATGGCTGCGCTACGCCCCGCCGGAGAGCCTCTCCTACTTCATGTACCAGCAGCCCGGGCGGGCGAAGCGGCTGCATTTCGACGTCATCCCGCGCGCCACCGACGATTTCCTCCAGTCGCGCGAAACCCTGCTGCGCCTCCAGGCAACGGTGGCTTCCCCAGTGGATGCTGGAGTGGCCGCTGGCCAGGAGGGGGGCGTGAAGGCCGCCGATCCGCAGCCGCTGGAATGGCAGATGGCGGCGCAACCGGCCTGGCACATTTATGGCGGGGCGCTCACCAACTCGCCGCAGCCGCCGCTGACCTTCGGCATGCTGCTCAACCTCGCCACCGTGGCGGCGGCGGACACGCCGGAGCGGCTGTGGAAATTCGTCCGCAACTACGCCCCCGGCGCCACGCCCGAGACGCAGCCGCTGCTCGGCCAGCTGGTGGAATACGCCGTGGCCTATGCGCGGGACTTCGTGCTGCCCGGCCTCACGCCCCGCGCGCCAACGGCGGAGGAGCGTCCCTGCTTCCAGGCGCTGGTGGACCTGCTGCGCGCACACAGGGACGAAATCGAGGCGCTGCCGCCCGGCCTGCCGCAGGCCGAGCGCATCCAGGTCGATGTCTATGACGCCGGCCGGCGCGAGCCCTTCATCCAGGTGATGAAGGACGGCTCCCCCGGCGTGGCGCGCGGCTGGTTCAACGCGCTGTATCAGGTGCTGGTGGGGGCCGATCAGGGGCCGCGCTTCGGCAGCCTCGCCGCCGCCTATGGCGTGCCGGAGACGATCCGCCTGGTCGAGGAAGCCCTGGCCCGCCCCCTGGCTGACGCCACCCCCGCCGCGGCGCCGGAGAGCCCGGCGGCGTGACCCGCCTGCTCGCCGCGTTCCGGCGGCCGGGCGTCTGGGCCGTCCTCCGGCGGCACGCGCCGACGGTGTTCGGCCTGCTGCTGCTGGCCGGCGCCGTCTTCGTGGTACAGCGGGAGTTCCGCCACCTTTCCCTCGCCGAGATCCGCGTGGCGCTGGAGGCCATGCCCGCCCGCGCCCTCTGGGTGGCGGCGGGCTGGACCGTGCTGGCCTATGCCGTGCTGACCATCTATGACCGGCTCGGCTCGGTCTATGCCGGGCGGCCGGTCAGCTATCTGCGGACCTCGCTGGCGGCCTTCTGCTCCTACACCCTGGCGCACAATATCGGCGTCGCCGCCGTCTCCGGGGCCGCGGTGCGCTACCGCTTCTATGCCGCCTGGGGCCTCTCACCGGGGGAGATCGCCAAGGTCATCGCCTTCACCAGCCTGACCTTCGGGCTGGGGGCCATGGCGCTGGGCGGGGTGGTGCTGATCCTGGAGCCGCAGGTGGTGCCCTGGGCCGGCACCCATACGCCGGCCTGGCTGATGCGCCTGCTCGGCCTCGTCCTGGTCGGGGTGGTGACGGGCTATCTGCTGCTGTCGCGCTTCCTGCCGCATTTCACCGCCTTCGGCCACCGCATCGACCTGCCGGGCTTCCGCATGGCCTGCGCGCAGACCGTGCTGGCCGCGGTGGATGTGGCGGTGACGGCGATGATCTTCTACGCCCTGCTGCCGCCGGCGGAGGGGCTGGGCTTCCTCGGCTTCGTCGGCCTCTACCTCGCCGCCTATTCGGCCGGGCTGGCGGCCAATGTGCCGGGCGGGCTGGGCGTCTTCGACACCGCCATCCTGGTGGGCCTGCAGCCCTATATCCCGGCGCCGCAGGTGATCAGCGCGCTGCTGCTGTTCCGCTTCTACTACTACATCATCCCGCTCTTCCTGGCCGGGGCGCTCTTCGCCGGCTTTGAGATCAACCAGCGCCGCCACCTGCTGACGCGCATCGGCCCCGAGACGCGGGTGACGGATTCGCTGGAGGGCCCGGCCCTGGCCGGCCTCTCCGGGCTGGCCGGCGCGGCGCTGCTGTTCATCGGCGCGCTGCCGGCGCGCGGCTCGCGCCTCGCCCTCTGGGCCGGGGAATGGGCGGCGCTGGCCAGCCATTTCGCCGCCTCGCTGATCGGCTCGCTGCTGCTGGTGGCGGCCTATGGCATGCTGCGGCGGCTGCGCCTCGCCTGGGTCGGCGGCATCGTGCTGCTGCTCCTGGGCGGCCTGGTGGCGCTGCTGCGCGGCGAGCCCTGGTTCATCTCCGGCGGCTTCCTGGCCCTGGCCGGGCTGCTGGCCTGCATCCGCACCGCCTTCTACCGCCATGCCCGGGTGACGGGGGAGCCGCTCTCCGCCTCCACCCTGCTGCCGCTGGCGATCAGCCTGGGCGCGGCGCTGACCCTGGCGCGAATCGGCTGGCGCGAGCCGGTGGCGGATGAGCCCTGGTGGGCCGTGCCCTTCCGGCCCGAGACGCCGCACACGCTGCGCTTCGCCGTCGGCCTGTCCGGCGTGCTGCTGGTGGTGGCGGCGCTGCGGCTGCTGCGCCCGGCGCGCATCCGCCCCGCCGCCTATGACATGGCGGCGCAGGCGCGGCTCGCCGCCCTCGGCGCCCGCGTGCCGCCCCAGGCGGATGGCGCGCTCTTCGCCGAGTCGGGTGCGGGCTTTGCCTTCCTCAAGCTCGCCGATGTCTGGGTGGGGCTGGGCGACCCGGCAGGGGATGAGGCGGGGCGGCTGGCCGTGCTCTGGCGCTTCCGCGACCTGTGCGAGCGCAACGGCGTGGGCCACGCCTTCCACCAGGTGGGGCCGGAGATGCTGCGGCTCTACGAGGATACCGGCCTCGCCGGGCATGCGCTGGGCGATGGCCGCTTCCTGGTTCTGCCCGCTGGTGCGGACCCGGAGGCCCTGCTGGCGCAACTGAGTGAATTTAAGATTTAAGAATCTTCTTTTTCTGAAGAAAAAGAAGCAAAAAGACTTTTTCAGTTTGGCGTCCCGCTTCAGGCCTGAGGCGGAACGCCAACTGAAAGAAAAATTCTTCTTTCAAAAAGAACCTCTTTATCTGCCCTTACTGGCTGGCCCACAGAATGCGATGGATCCAGGCGATCTCGCTGAGGTCGAAGCTGTAATTCGGGTGGGCCGGGTTGAGGCTGGCGAGTTCGATGCGCCGGGCGGACTGGCGGAGCAGTTCCTTGGCCATCACCTCACCTTTGAGGGTGCGGACCACCACGCGGTCCCCCCGCCGCACCGGGGCGTTGGGGGAGACGATGATGATATCCCCGTCCCGGAACACGGGTTCCATGCTCTCGCCGGAGATTTCCAGCGCATAGGCGTTGGGGTCGGAGAGTTCGGGGGTGGAGATCTCATCCCAGGCGCCGCCGACGGGGTAGCCGCCATCGCCGAAATAGCCATCCCCGCCGGCCTGGGCAAGGCCGATGAGCGGGATGCGCCGGCCCGGCAGGGTGCGCGGGCCGCTGTTCAGGGCGGAGGCCGCGCCGGTGACCAGCGCGGCGAAGCTGTCCATATCCGTGCCGGTGGCGGCCAGGATCTTGGCCACCGACTCGGTGGAGGGCCAGCGTGCCCGTCCATCGGCGCCAATGCGCTTGGACGGGTTGAACGCCGTGGGGTCGAGCCCGGCCTTGCGGGCAAGCCCCGAGGGAGAGAGGCCGTGCTCCGCCGCCAGGGCATCCACGGCCCGCCAGATGTCATCATGACGCATGGGTGGATCATCCTAGGTTCCTCGTCCGAACACAATAGGAAGATCATCACACATAGGTGTTGACGCCTATAAACGAAGTCGTAAGGATTAAGGGGTAATCAACTCTCTGGCGAGGAGATCCCCGATGTCAGCAGCCCCCCGCACCCACGGCGCCCCGGTCCTGGCCTCCCTCGCCAAGGCGGAGCCCTTCGCCAGCGCCGAGGAGGCCTGGTTCTGGACCATGTCCGCCCTGATCGCCCGGCGTGAGGGCGCGCGCGTCGTGGCCGGCGCCGGCCGCGCCCAGCGCCCCTGTGAGCCCGATGACGTGCTGAAGTGCCTGGACCGCCTGTATCGCCAGCGGCGAATCGACCTCGTCCATGCCCGCATCCTGCGCCTCTGGGGCGAGCGGGGGCAGGCGCCGGACCCGCGCGCGGCGGCCGAGAAGAATGACTGGCGCATCTGGACCGAGGCGCTCTCCCGCCTCGACTGGCCGCTGCGGGTGAAGGGCATCGTCGATGGCCCGGCCCTGCGGGCGCCGGAGGAATCGGTGGTGCTGCCCTGGCCGGGGCGCGCCGCGCCGTGAGCGGCCTGACCCCCCAGGGGAATGAACCCGCGCCGGAGGAGGCAGCCCCGCCACGGGGCGATCCTCCTCCCCCATCCTCCCCCTCCCGCGGCCTGCGAATCGCCCCCCGCCATCTCCTGGCCGAGGGGGCGCAGCGCGTCTGGATCGGCTTTGGCGGGCGGGCGGACCGGCTGTGGATGCGGCTGCTCCGCCCCGGTTTCCGCCACTGCTTCGCCGCCATCGAGGATGAGCGCGGATGGACGGTGGTGGAGCCGCTTTCCGGCCGGCTGCTGGTGGCGCGGCCGGATCTCGTGCCGGGCTTCGACCTGCCGGGTTTCTACCGCCGGGCCGGGCTGACGGTGCTTGGGCCTTTCGATCCCGGGCCGCCGGTCTGCTCCTGGCTGCCGGATATGATTCCTCTCTCCTGCGTGTCCATCTGCCGTTCCCTGCTCGGGGCCGGGGCGCCTGTGGCGCTGACGCCGCATGGTTTCTACCGGAAGTTGGAGAAAATGGCGGACGATAGGAAAAAAGTCATTGACTCCGCCCCGCTGAGGGCGTAAGAAAACCCCTGTCACCGGGCGAATTGCGCCCGGCGGCATCCTCCCGATCCCCCGCAGACTGCGCGCGGCCCGCCGGACACTCCGGCGGGCCGCGCGGCTTTTTGGGGGGTCGCTTCCGCTTCCCGCCGCACCGCAGAGGAGCCCGCACGCGCATGGGTGGCCTGTTCCGCGCCCCGAAGCCGGTGGTCGTCACGACCCCGCCGGCCGCTACCCCCTCTGCCAGCACCACCGCCAGCCCGGAGGCCGTCGCCGAGACCGCCCGCGTGGACAGCCAGGAGCGCGCCCGCCGCGGGCTGGCCGGCACCATCGCGACCTCCGCGCGCGGTGTGCTGGACCCCGTGCCGGCCAGGCTGGCCGGCACCCGCAAGACCCTGCTCGGGGAATGAGTGCATGAGCCTCACCCCCGAAACCCTCCTGCCGCGCTACCAGGCCGCGCTCACCCGGCGCCGGCCCTGGGAAAGCGTCTGGCAGGAATGCTACGACCACGTCCTGGCCGAGACGCCGGGCAGTGGCGGCGCCATGCTCTATGACGCCACCGCCCCCGACGCGGCCGAGCAGCTCGCCGCCAGCCTGCTGGCCGAGCTGACGCCGCCCTGGTCGCGCTGGTTCGGCCTCGCCCCCTCGCGCGAACTGGCCGAGGGGCCGCAGGCCGCCGCCGCCGCCGCCGCGCTGGAGCAGGCGGTCGAGACCCTGCAAGGGCATCTCGACCGCTCCAACTTCGCCGTCGAGATGCACCAGGCCTTCCTGGACCTCGTGGTCGCCGGCACCGGCGTGCTGCTGGTGGAGGAGGCGCCGCCCGGCGGCCTCTCCGCGCTGCGCTTCACCGCCGTGCCGCTGCGCGAGGCGGTGCTGGAGGAGGGTGCCTCCGGCCGGCTCGACACCGTCTACCGCAGCGTGCGGATGGATGCGGCGGCGATCGCCGTGCGCTATCCGCGCGCCGTGCTGCCGCCCGGCCTGCTGGCCGAGGCGGAGGAGGGCCAGGAGCCGCGCCGCCACCGCGTGGTGGAAGCCGTCTGGCCCGAGCGCGCCGGCTGCGGCTACCTCGCCGTGCTGGAGCAGGATGGGCGTGCCCTGCCGCTCGCCGAGGGGCGCTTCCTCGACAGCCCCTTCATCGCCTTCCGCTGGATGAAGGCGCCGGGCGAGGCCTATGGCCGCGGCCCCGTGATGAAGGCGCTGCCCGACATCCGCACCGCCAACAAGGTGGTGGAGCTGGTGTTGAAGAACGCCTCCATCGCCGCCACCGGCATCTGGCAGGCGGAGGATGACGGGGTGCTGAACCCGGCCACCATCCGCCTCGTGCCGGGGGCCATCATCCCGAAGGCGCCCGGCTCGGCGGGGCTGACCCCGCTCGCGGCGCCGGGCAATTTCGACATCTCGCAGCTGGTGCTGGACGACCTGCGGGCGCGCATCCGCTCCGCCCTGCTGGCCGACCGGCTGGGCCCGCCGCGCAACGCCGCCATGACCGCGACCGAGGTGCTGGAACGCAGCGCCGAAACCGCGCGTCTGCTCGGCGCCACCTATGGCCGCCTGCAGGCCGAGCTGCTGACCCCGCTGCTCGCCCGCTGCCTCGCCATCCTGCGCCGCCGCGGCGAGGTGCCGCCGCTGCTGCTCGATGGCCGCGAGGTCCGCCTGACCTACGACTCGCCGCTGGCCCGCGTTCAGGGCCGCTCGGACGCCGCGAACACCCTGCTCTTCCTGCAGGCGGTCGCGGCGCTCGGGGCGCCGGCGGTGGCGCAGGTCGATCTCGCCGCCGCCACCCGATACCTGGCCCGCACGCTCGCCGCGCCGGCCGGCATCCTGACCCCCGCGAAGGAGTGACAGCCGCATGGCTGAGAACCTGCTGGACACCGCGCCGGACGCCGCTTCCGGCGCCGCCCGCCCGGAGGATGTGCCAGGGAATGTGCCAGGGAATGTACCAGAGAAGTTCTGGGACCCGGCGACCAATACGCTGCGCGTGGACGCCCTGCTGAAGTCCTACCGCGAACTGGAGAAGCGCCTGTCCCAGCGCTTCGTCGCCCCCGGCCCCGACTCGCCGGCGGAGGAGCAGGCCCGCTTCCGCCGCGCCCTCGGCGTGCCCGACTCGCCGGATGGCTATGACGTGCAGCCCAGGCACGAACTCTGTGGCCCGGACCCGGAGGTGAACAAGCGCCTGCATGATGCGGGCTTCACCTGCTCCCAGGTGCAGCTTGTCTACGACCTCGCGGCCGAGCGGCTGCTGCCGCTGATCGCCGAGGCCGCCGCCGATTACGAGGCGCAGAAGCAGCGCGCGAAGCTGGAACAGGAATTCGGCGGGCCGGAGGCCTATCAGCGCCTCGCGCCGCAGATCGCCGCCTGGGGGCGCGCCAATCTCGCCAGGCCGGTCTTCGAGGCGCTGGCCACCACGGCGGAAGGCGTGCTCGCCCTGCACCGCATGATGGGCAAGGCCGAGCCCAGCCTCGCCGGCAAGGCCGACGCGCCGGACGGCATCGATGAGCAGGCACTGCGCAAGATGATGCGCGACCCGCGCTACTGGCGCACCCGCGAGCCGGAATACGTCAAGCGCGTCACCGATGGTTTCCAGCGGCTCTTCGGCCGGAACGGCTGAAAGATCTCAGTCAGGGAAAGGAAGGAAGTGAACGGGGGAGAATGAATTCTCCCCCGTGCCCCCTCTTCTTTTTTCTGTCAGGGCCGGCCGGCGCTGCCGGCCGGCATCCCCTTTCGCCGTGGCGTAACCCCGCATGGGCGCCACGGAACAGCCCGCGCCGCGGCCCAGACGGGGAACCGCGCGCGGCGGGCCACCACCCTCTCCATTCACGCCCTTCCTGAAGGAATACGGCATGTCCGCTTCCATCGACCAGGTCTTCGTGAAGCAGTTCGAGTCCGAGGTGCACGAGTCCTACCAGCGCCAGGGCTCCAAGCTGCGCCCGACGGTGCGCAGCAAGACCGGCGTGCGCGGCGCCTCGACCAACTTCCCCATCGTCGGCCGCGGCACCGCCGCCGCCAAGGCGCGCAACGGCTCCGTGCCGGTGATGAACCTCTCCCACTCCAACGTCGAATGCTTCCTGCAGGACTACTACGCGGGTGAGTGGATCGACCGCCTGGACGAGCTGAAGGTCAATATCGACGAGCGCCAGGTCGTCGCCAGCGCCGGCGCCTATGCGCTGGGCCGCAAGACCGATGAGCTGATCATCGCCGCCCTCGACACCGCGACGCAGGAAGCGACCGGCACCGCCACCGGCACCACCGACAGCGACGGCCTGACCAAGGCCAAGGTGCTGCTGGCCTTCGAGATGCTGGGCGCCGCCGATGTGCCGGATGACGGCAACCGCTACGCCGTCGTCGGCTGGAAGCAGTGGAGCAACCTGCTGCAGATCGAGGAATTCGCCAACACCCAGTACATCGGCGACAGCGAACTGCCCTGGAAGGGCGTCCAGATGAAGCGCTGGCTGGGCGCGACCTGGATGCCGCATTCGGGCCTGACGCTGAGCGGCTCCACCCGCTTCTGCTACTTCTACCATAAGACCTCGGTCGGCCATGCCGTGGCGCAGGAAGTGGCGACCGACATCTCCTGGCACGGCGACCGCGCGGCCTACTTCGTCAACAACATGATGAGCCAGGGCGCCGTGCTGATCGACACCAACGGCGTCGTCCGCATGCGCTGCGCCGAATAATTCTTCCGGTTGCCGGCCAGGGCCGGGGCGCAGCCCGCGCACCCGCCCTGGCCGGGCCCGGGGGGGGGGGGGGGGGGGGGGGCCGCCCCCCCCCCCCCCCCCCCCCCCCCCCCCCCCCCCCCCCCCCCGCGCCGGGGC